>JAXHUH010000268.1:0-40326 GCA_034211175.1 Actinomycetota bacterium | reverse complement strand
GGCGCCGCGTCTCGTTCGTCTGGTGGTGCGACCGTCGTCGTGTGGTCCGGCGGCCCCGGCGGCTGCGGGCCGGTCACGGCGTGGGCCGACGGGTCGAGCGCCCGCCGCTCCGCGGCGCGCAGGTCGACGCCCGGTTCGATGCCGAGCTCCTCGGCGAGCAGGCCCCGGACCTCCTCGTAGGCGCGCAGCGCATCGGCCGCGCGGCCGGAGCCGGCCAGCGCGTCGATCCGCAGCGCCCACAACCGCTCCCTCAGGGGATGGCGCTCGACGAGCTCGTCGAGCTCCGCGACGACGTCGGCGTGATGGCCGAGCGCGAGGTCGATGGTGATGCGGCGCTCGGTCGCGAGCAGGCGGAGCTCGTCGAGTCGACGGGCTCGGGCGGCGATGGCGCCGATGTCCTCCAACCCGACCATGGGTGCGCCCCGCCACAGCGCCAGCGCGTCGACGAGTCGCCGGCGCAGCGCCGGATCGGGCTCGTGGGCCGCCCCGTTCGCGGAGGTGAGGTCGGCCAGGCGGGTGAAGCGGACGGCATCGACCTCGACCTCGGGGTGGAGGCCGTAGCCGGCACCGGTGCGCACCAGCTCGTCGCCGGAGCCGCCGGCCTCGCGGAAGGCGCGTCGCAGTGCGGACACCCGCGCCTGCAGGGCGTTGGCGGCGTTCGCCGGCGGGTCGTCGCCCCACACCTCGTCGACCAGGCGATCGGCGGTGATCGCGTCGGGAGCGCCGACGGCGATCAGCGCGAGCACGGCCTGCGCGGTCGAGCCCCGGACCACCACGACGGCGTGGGGACCGGCGATCTCGACGGGGCCCAGGAGGCGCACCTGCATCGTCCCGACGCTATCCGGGCGCGCCGCCGCCGTCGCGACGCGTTCGGTGGCGCAACGGTCTCGCCGTGCCGGTCGGCCGTGCCCGGTCGCGGCTCGATCGGCGGCAGGGTCAGCGTGTCGTCAGCGGGCCGTCAGCGCATCGTCAGCGCCCGATCAGAGCGCCCCGCCACGGTGTCCGCGGGAGTCGGGCCGGACGCTGTCACGAACGACGACGCCGGCCCGTCGAGCCCCTGGGGCCCGTCCCCCGCGAGGCCCGCCGGATGCAGAGGAGAGGACCGTGTTCCGCAGGATCGGAGAGGTCGTGGTGCGACGACGAGGTGTCGTCGCCCTCGTGTGGTTGGCGGTGGTGGTCGTCGGCGGTGTCGTCGGCGGATCGCTCATGTCCCGCCTGGAGACCCAGTTCGTCGGCGCCGACCGCTACGAGTCGACGCAGGTCCTGACCCGGCTCGACGAGCTGGCCGTGACCGGCGGTGAGATCGCCGTCGTCACCGACGGCGTCGCCGTGGACGACCCGGCGCTGACCGCCGACGCGACCGCGGTGCTCGACGACATCCGGGCCATCGACGGCGTCGTCGCCGTGGTCGACCCGTGGTCGGTGCCCGAGCCCGGGCTGCGCTCGACCGACGGGGAGGCCGGGCTGATCGTCGTCACCATCGCCGGCGGCCTCGAGGACTCGGACGAGATCGAGCTGGCCGAGGAGATCACCCACCTCGCCGGCGAGATCGACGCACCCGAGGTGAACGTCGGGGGCCAGATCATCATCGACGAGGAGTTCCGTGAGGCCGCCGAGCGCGACCTCCAGCGGGGCGAGATGATCGCCCTGCCCATCGCGTTCGTCGCCATGGTGTTCATCTTCGGCGGCCTGCGTGCCGCGTTCATGCCGCTGGTCGTGGCGGCCACCGGTGTCCTCACCGCCATGATCGTGCTGTTCGTCGCGACCGGCGTCACCTCGGTGTCGATCTTCGCCGTCAACGTGGTCACGATGCTCGGCATCGGCCTCGGCATCGACTACGGCCTGCTCGTCGTCAGCCGCTTCCGGGAGGAGCGCGCCGCGGGCCGCACCGTGGACGACGCCGTCGTCGAGACGGTCGCCACCGCCGGCACCACCGTCATGTTCTCGGGTCTGACCGTCGCGGTCGCCATGGCCGGGCTGTTCGCCTTCGGCGACCCGATGTTCACCAGCTTCGGCATCGCCGGCGCCGGTGTCGTGATCGCCTGCATGGCCGCCGCCATCACCCTGCTTCCCGCCGCACTCGCCCGCTTCGGTGCGCGGATCCGGCCCGCGAAGGCGTCGTCGGCCGACGACGGCGGCTTCGCCCGCCTCGCCCGGTTCGTCCAACGCCGAGCCGTGCCCGTCGTGGTCATCGTCGGCCTCGGCCTCGCCCTGTTGGCCGTGCCGTTCCTCGGCGCCGAGTTCCGCGGCGGCGACGCCCGCTCCCTGCCCCGCTCCTCCGAGGCCCGGGAGGTCGCGCTGACGTTGGCCGAGCGCTTCCCCTCCCACGGCGCCGACCCGGTCGTGGTCGTGGCCGACGCCCCGGCCGACGATCCGGCGCTCGTCGCGTTCGTCGACGAGATCGCCGCGTCCGACCTGGTCGCCGCGGTCGGCCTCCGTCCCGGGTTCGAGGGCGACGTCACCGTCATCGACGCGGTCCCGCTCGGCGAGAGCCAGGGCGAGATCGCACAGGACCTCGTCGACGAGCTGCGGGCCGCGGCGCCCGGCTTCGACGTCCAGGTCGGCGGCATGGCGGCCCAGCTCATGGACGCCGGCGACATGATCTCGAGCCGCCTCCCGTGGGCGCTCACCATGATCGTGGCCGCCACGTTCGTGCTGCTGTTCCTCATGACCGGCTCGCTGGCGGTGCCGGCGAAGGCGGTGGTGATGAACGTGCTGTCCCTCGGCGCCAGCTTCGGGGCGCTCGTGTGGATCTTCCAGGACGGCAACCTGTCGGGGATCCTCGGCTTCGACCCGATCGGCGCCCTCGACCTGTGGATGCCGACCCTGATCTTCATCTTCGCCTTCGGCCTGAGCATGGACTACGAGGTGTTCCTGCTCAGCCGGATCAAGGAGATCCACGACCGCACCGGCGACAACGACGAGTCCGTCGCCATCGGGCTCCAGCGCACCGGCCGGATCATCACCTCCGCCGCCCTGCTGATCGTCGTGGTGTTCGCCGGCTTCGGCGCCGGTGAGGTGCTGTCGATCAAGCAGCTCGGCGTCGGCCTGGCCATCGCGGTGATCGTCGACGCCACCATCGTCCGCTCACTCCTGGTGCCGGCCACGATGCGCCTGCTCGGGGAGTGGAACTGGTGGGCCCCGGCCCCGCTGCGGCGGTTCCACGACCGGTTCGGCCTCCACGAGGCGCCGTCGTCGCCGGCGGCGGTGCCCGGCTCCGAGGACGAGCCCGAGCGCGTCCTCGCCTGATCGTCGTCACCCCCGCCGGCGGTCGGTCCGGGTCCGTCCGTCCCGCCCCCGAACCCCTCGGGGACGGGCGGGCCCGGACACCGATCGGTGTGACAGATGGCCTTGCCTGTATCCATCGGTCGACGCGTGAGGCAGGCTCGTAGGTGGACCCCACGCAGCGACCGCCCGCCCCACGACCCCGGGTGAACGACACCCGGGTCGACCCGGATCGGAGAACCGGTGCCCCAGCCCCAGCACGCCCGCCAGCCACGAACGAGCCCGAGCAGTGCCGGCCGTGAGACCGCATCGGCCCTGGAGGACGCGGCGTGGCGGCTCGCCACCGGACGTGCGGGTGCCGTCGTCGGCACCCGGGCGGTCCTCGCCGCGGATCCCCGCCACGTGCGGGCCCACGCCCTGGTCGGGGCCGCGCGATGGCTCGACGGAGACCTCGTCGGCGCCGTCGAGTCGCTGAGCCTGGCCGCCCGCACCGCCGCCCGGGTGCCGCGTCGACGCGACCGCCAGCTCGTCGAGGTGGTGTGCGCGGTCGCCGGCGGAACCGCGGACCGCGCCGGCCTCGTCGCCCGGGAGCACGCCGCGGACTTCCCCGACGACATCGTGGTGTGCCTGCTCCTCGGGCGCGCCGCCGAGATCGAGGGTGACGACCGGGTGTGGTCGACCGTGGAGGGGCTCCTCCGGGCGGCCGCGCCGTACGTGGCCGCATCGTCGTCGCCGCGCCTGGTCGGCGCCCACGCCGGGCTCGCCGCGCTCGCCGCCGCCGGACGGGGCCGCCCCGACGCCGCGTCCCTGGCCCTCGCCGCCCTCGAGCTCGACCCGGGCTCGGGCACGGCGATGCACGCCCTCGTCCATGCACTCGAGTCGCGGGGCGAGGCCGACGTCGCCCACGGGGTCGCCGCCCGGTGGACCGCCGAGCACCACCCGGCCCCGTGGCTACGTGACCACCTCACCACCCACGGCGTGGTGGCTGCCGCCGGCTGAGATGGGTTGACGGCCCCGACGGCCGGGGTGTCGTCAGGGTGTGTGCTGCTCGCAGACGCCGACGATCGTGCCACCCTCGACGGTGAGCCAGAACGGGCCCCTCGGCTCGTCGAGATGCTCGATCAACTCCTCGACGGTGGCCTCGATGTTCTCGACGCCGTCCTCGAACGACACGAGCGAGACCGCGGCGTCGGGGTGTCAGCTCCGGGCGCCCGGCCCCGGCTCGATGTCGATGTCGGCCGCGGTCAGCGGCCGGCCGCACCGGTCGCAGCACAGCTGCGCGTGGGTGACCTGACCGCAGGCCCGGTGGCGGTGCAGGACCGGAGGGCCGTCGTCGCCGGCCGCCCACCGGTCGCCCCACGCCGTCATCACGATGAGGACGTCGCAGAACGCGAGGCCCTTCTCGGTGAGGACGTACTCCGATCGCGGTGGCCGCTCCGAGTACCGCCGGCGCTCGAGCATGCGCTGGTCGACGAGCCAGGCGAGTCGCTGGGTCAGGACCTTGCGGGAGATGCCGAGGTCGGCCAGCAGGTCGTCGAAGCGTGCGATCCCGACGTAGACGTCCCGCATGATCAGCGGCGACCAGGGCTCGCCGGCCACGTGGAGCGTGCGGGCGATCGAGCAGGCCATCGCCCCGAAGTCGGTGCGTTGCATGCGCGGCGACGTTAGTTCCCTCGAGAGACCGAGTGGGTTAGTCTCCTGAGGGAACTCGAAAGGGGAGGCCGATGACCGATCCACGCGACCACCATCCACTGCCCGTCAGGGCGGTCAACATCGTCCGCCAGTGGGACGACGACCGACTCCAGCCCCGCGACCCGGACGCGGTGCTCCCGTGGGAGCTCGGGCTCGAGCGACTCAGTGCTCCGGAGCTGTACTGGAACGTCACGGTGACCGGCGGGGACGCTCCGCACGTGCGGCCCGTGTTCGCCGTGGTGGCCGACGGGGTGCTGTGCACGACGACCTCGGCGACCGCCCGGAAGACGCAGCTCCTGCTGACCGAGCCGAGGTGCACGTTCGCGACGTCGGCCGACGGCATGGACCTGGTCTACGAGGGCATCGCCGCCCGGGTCGACGACCGCGACCGGCTCGATCGGGTCGCGGCGGCCTACCGCGACAAGTACGGCTGGCCGGTCGACGTGGCCGGCGCCGATGCCGGCCTCCACGCGCCGTTCGCTGCCCCGACCGCGGGCCCGCCGCCGTACGTGGTCTTCGCCATCGAGCCGGTCACGGTGTACGGCCTCGGCACTGACGAGGCCCACGCCCCCCGTTCGACCCGCTGGGAGTTCGCCCGGTGACCGAAGGGCACCGCGTCTCCGGGTCGCTACCACCGTTCCGAATCACCTGGCCCGGGTGACGCCCGGTGCGTCCGCCCGGGTGAACGTGGCGCCGTTGCCGGTGTGGCGGCCGGGTCGATCGACCAGGTCGCACGGGTGGAAGGGATGGGGATGGGCGAGGCGATCGGCGAGGTGCTCGGCCTGGCGGTGGGTGTGGCGATCAGTCCGGTGCCGGTCATCGCGCTGATCCTGATGCTGTTCTCGCGGTCGGCGGCGGTGAACAGCGTGTCGTTCCTCGTGGGTTGGCTCCTCGGTCTGACCGTCGTGTCGGTCGTCGTGCTCGCCATCGGGCTGGAAGGCTCGGACGGCGATGCCGACAGCGGCGGGTTCGTGAAGATCGTGGTCGGGCTGCTGTTCCTGTTCCTGGCGGTGAAGCAGTGGCGGAGCCGGCCGGGGCAGGGCGAGGAGCCGGCGATGCCCGGTTGGATGGCCACGATCGACGACTTCACCCCGCCGAAGGCGTTCGGGATGGCCGTGCTGCTGTCCGCGGTCAACCCGAAGAACCTGGGCCTGACGATCGCGGCGGCGGCGTCGATCGGTGCGGTCGGGCTCGACACCGGCGAGGAGGCGGTCGCGGTCGCGGTGTTCGTGGTGCTGGCGTCGATCACCGTGATCGTGCCGGTCGTCGGCTACCTCGTGGCGAAGCGTGCGATGACGCCGGTGCTGAACACGATGAAGGAGTGGCTGATGGCCAACAACGCCACGGTGATGGCCGTGCTGTTCCTGGTCCTCGGTGCCAAGGTCCTCGGCGACGGCATCACGATCCTGAGCCGCTGACCCGGCCTCGGGCGTCGGACCGGGCCCGGTTGTGTCCGCCCGATCGGTGGCGGGCGCGCTTCTCGTCGAACATCCGGAGGTCGGCACGCCGCAGGACGTCGGCGACGGACTCTCCCGGGTCCGGCCGCACAGCACCGATGCTGACCGCGGGCCGCCAGTGCCCGCCGTCGAAGCTGATCGGCGCGGCGATCGCGCGGTCGACGCGGGCGGCGACCGCGTCGACGTCGGAGATGTTGCGGCAGACGAGGACGAACTCGTCACCGCCGAAGCGCCCGACGGCGTCCTCCGGCCGGACCACCCGACGAAGGCGCCGGCTGATCTCGACCAGTACGCGGTCGCCCGCCTCGTGGCCGTGCCGGTCGTTCACGCCCTTGAACCCATCGAGATCGCAGAACAGGACGCACGTCCCGGACGGGTCCTCGGCGATCGCCGCCCCGAGCCGTTCCTCGATCGAGGCCCGGTTGAGGAGGTCGGTGAGGGGATCGTGCTCGGCGCGCACGCGAAGCGCGACTGTGTCGGTCAGGTCGTCGATCGACCCGACGACGCTGCGATGGTCGGACGTCGCAGCGGACACGGACCGCAGCGTGACCCGCCAGACGCGGGAGCCGTCGAGGCTGCGGACCTCGACCGCGTGCCGGTCCCGGCCCTCGCTCGTGGCAGCGACGAGCGCGGCGTCGATTGCCGCCCGGTCCCCGGGGTGCACGACGTCATGGAGCCGGTCCTCGTCCCCGCCAGTGATGAGGTCGCCCCAATGTGCGTTGTGGAACAACACCCTCCCGGCCTCGTCGCAGCGGAACACGGCAGCGGGCAGCTCGTCGGCCAGGAGCCTGAAGTCGGCGGCGAGGGCCTCGTTCTCGTGGGCCAGACGGCGGAACCGGCTGCGGCTCTCCTCGAGCTCGCGCTCCTCGGCCAGGCGCTGGGTGATGTCCCACACGACCACCAGGACGCTGGTGCCGCCGTCGGCCGCCGGTTGCACGAGGTAGGAGGACTCGAGCCAGATCTCCTCGCCGTCGCGGCGCAGCCACCGGCGCCTGGAGCTCGCGGTCGTGCCAGGCGCCTGGCGGAGGCGGATCCAGAGCCCGATCGAGTCACCGACGGAGTCGGGGTGGAGGAGCTCGACGGGGGCTCGGCCGACGAGCTCCTCCCGGGAGTAGCCCAGCATCTCGGTCGACCGCCCGTTCACGTCCGTGATGAGACCGTTGTCGTCGAGTGCGAGGATCATCCAGTTCACCGCGTCGTGCTCACCGGGGTCACCGAGCTCCGGCGGTGTGATCGGTGGTCCGTCGACCAGCTCCAGCACGCAGAGCACCCCGCCGACGTCGGGGTCGTCGAGCCGGTTCAGCCACGCGCAGCGGTAGTGGCCCCAGGAACCCCCGAGGTTCATGCGGCCCTGGCTCGTGTGCAGTTCGCCCGGCTGGTTGATGCACTCGAGGAAGACGCGCACGATCGCGGTGCGGTCCTCGGGGTGGACCGAGTCCACCGCCGCCTGGGAGCCGGCCTCGCCGATCTCCGCCGCCGCATCTCGCAGCCACGGTGGCACGGCCACGGCGGCACCGTGCTCGTCTCGGAGGTACACGATGCGCCCGCGGACCAGGTCCTGCAGCGCCGCTCGCGTCCATCCGGCCGTGCTCACGGTCGGCACATCGGCATCGACCGGCTCCACGCTGGAGCCCACGGCGGCAGGCTCCCCACGGCTGGTGACGCGTCAGCGCCTGGCGGCGGCGGTCGTACTACCTCACGGGATGGTGCAACGCCCGACCCGTCAACGGGTCGAACACGTGCAGTCGGTCCGCCGGCAGGCGCAGGCGCAACGTCGTGCCCGGTGGGCGGGCGGAGGGCTCCCGGACGGCGAGCTCGCCGGCGCCCTCGACCGCGACCCACGCCAACGAGCGGTCGCCCGCCGGCACCGACACGCGGACCCGACCCTCGAGCGCGTCGAGCCCACGACCGCCCGACGCGGCCGTGACGTCGTCCGCCCGGATGCCGAGCACGACGGGCAGGCCCCGGTACGGCTCGAACACCGGCGACCACGCCCGCACCCGGCAGCTGGCGACGTCGAACCACAGCTCACCCGGCTCGCCGGCGACGACGGCGTCGATCAGGTTCATCTGGGGGTCGCCGATCAGCCCGGCCACGTCGAGGTCGATCGGCCGGTCGAGCAGCTCCCGCCCGGTGCCGACCTGGTGGACCCGGCCTCCCGAGATCACGGCGATGCGGTCGGCCAGCGCCATCGCGTCGGCGTGGTCGCCCGTGGCCAGGACCGTCGTCACCCGGTGCTCGCGGTGGAGCGCGGCGAGGTCGGCGCGCAGGGCGAGCCGGAGGGGATGGTCGAGGTGGGCGAGCGGCTCGTCGAGCACGAGCAGCCCGGGCCGGGCGAGGAAGGCGCGGGCGACGCGCACGACCTGGGCCTCGCCGGCGGACAGGTTCCTCGTCGGGGTGTCGAGCAGGTGGCCGAGCCGCAGGTGGGTCGAGGTCGCCGCCATCTGCTCGGCGAGGTGGTCGGGGCGCGACCGGTGGGTCGTCATCTCGATGTAGGCCCGCCCGGTCGCGGCGGCGAGGGCCGCTTGCTGGGCGACGAGGGTGATCCCGGGGTCGCGGCGGCGCATCCGGTGTGGTGGGAGGCCGTCGATCAGGACCCTGCCGGCGGTCGGGCGTTCGAGCCCGGTGATGATGCGGACGAGGGCGGTCTTGCCGCTGCCCGACGGGCCGACGATGCCGAGCAGCTCGCCGTCGGGGACGTCGAGGTCGACGTGGTCGAGAACGAGGTCGTCGCCGTGGGCGAGCGTGACGCCGTTGACCGTGATCGCTGCCACCGGATCCTCCCCTCGGCCCCTGGCGGCGGTACCTCTGCGACTATCCCACGTGGTCCGGGGTCGGGGCCGGGTGATCCTCGGGTTCGCCGGTTGCGGCGGGCCCGTCCGGTGCGTCGGGCTCGGAGGCACGCACGACGGGCCGGATCGTGAGCTCGGACAGCGGGCGGCCGGACACGTTGTCGACGAGCTCGGGCTCGACGGGCTCGCCGGTCGTGCGGTCGACGAAGCGCAGGGGTGCCTCGTCGAGGCAGCCCCACCGGTCGCCCCAGCGGACGAGCATGAGCAGCACCGGTTGGAGGTCGCGGCCCTTGGCCGTCGGCACGTACTCGTGGCGGGCGGGACGGTCCTGGTACTGGCGCCGCTCGAGCACCCCGTGGCGGACGAGCAGGTCGAGCCGGTTGGCCAGCGTGTTGCGGGGGATGCCGAGCCGCTCCTGGAAGGTGTCGAACCGGCGGACCCCGAAGAGCGCGTCGCGCACGATCAGGAGCGTCCACGGATCACCCACGACCTCGAGGGCCTGGGCCACCGAGCAGTTCATGTCGGCGAAGCTCTTGCGGCGCATGGCGCCACCAGGCTAACGGCGCCGGCCCGTTCCCGCCGGTCAGCGCCCGAGAGCGACGACCCGCCACCCCCGAACGACCCGATCGGTTCGGGGTGGGGCGGGGTCAGGCGCGGCCGGTGTCGGCGGTGGTCGGCGGCGCCGGGGGCGGGGTCGTGGTGGTCGGGGCCCGAGTGGTCGGCGGGGCCGTCGTCGGCGGGGCCGTGGTCGGCGCCGGTTGCGGCAGCGGCGAGCGGTCGGTCACCAACCACGTCACCTCGGCGCCCCAGGCGCCGCCCTCGCCGTTGAAGAACAGCAGCGCGCTCGGGTGGGTGTCCTCGGCGACGCAACCCCGGGTGACGCCGGCCGAGGTGACCATCTCGTCGGCGCCGGGGGCCAGCGCGGCCCGCACCCAGCAGGCGCCGATCAGGTCGTGGTCGTTGACGAGGAGCCCGTCGTCGCGTGTGAGGGCGTCGAGTGACTCCGACGACAGTCGGGGCCGGCTCTGCGGGTCGGAGCCGCCGGTGAGCGATCGGGCGACCCGCTCGAGCTCGTCGACGACACCGTCGAAGCCGTCGCTGTCGAGCTCGATGGCGATGAGCTGGACGTCGACGATCTGCTCGGCGTCCGACGGCACCTCGGTCGCGAAGGTGGCGAGGGTGAGCTGCGGCTCGACCTCCTCGCCGGCCTCGAGCTTGCCGACGTCGACGACGCTCGTCCTCGACGCGCCGGTCGCGTCGGTGGCGATGACCCCGATCGCCACCTCGTCGTGCTGCGCCGGCCACAGGTCGGCCGTGTCCTCGACCCGGACCTCGTCGAGGACGAGCTCGACGGTGAGGCGCGACCCGGCGGGCGGCGCGGTCGTGGTCGGCGTGGTCAGGATCGTCGCCTCGGGGGCCGGGCCGCCGGGCTCGGGGGCCTCGGTGGTCGGCACGGGCACCGGTTCGACGTCGCTCAGCTCCTCGCTGCCGACGCGCTCCGAGTCGCCGGCGGAGGGGTCTTCCGTGGTGGTGGTGGCGCCGAACGCTGCGTCGGGCTCGTCGAGACGATCGCGGCTGCAGGCGCCGAGGACCATCCCGGCGGTGACGAGCACCGCCGGGACGATCCGGCGCAGGACACGACCGGCCCTCAGCCGACCTGCTGCACCTCGAGGTCGCCCTTGGCGAACGCGGTGCGCAGCACCTTCTTGTCGAACTTGCCGACGCTCGTCTTCGGGACCTCGTCGATGAAGGTCCAGCGCTCGGGCATCCACCACTTCGCGACCTTGCCCTGGAGGTACTCGGACAGCTGCTGGGGGGTGAGCGACGCGCCCTCGGCGACGACCACGGCGGCCAGCGGGCGCTCGTCCCAGCGATCGTCGGGGATGCCGATGACCGCGGCCTCGACGACGTCGGCGTGGCCCATGATCGCGTTCTCGAGGTCCACGGAGCTGATCCACTCCCCACCCGACTTTATGACGTCCTTGGCCCGGTCCGAGATCTGCACGAACCCGTTGGGCAGGACGGTGCCGACGTCGCCGGTGCGCAGCCAGCCGTCGTGGAACTTCTCGGGGTCCTCCACCTCGTAGTACGAGGCGGTGATCCACGGGCCCCGCACCTCGATCTCGCCCTGGGCGACGCCGTCCCACGGGAGCACCTCGCCCTCGCTGCCGGTGATGCGCAGGTCGACGCCGGGCAGCACCCGCCCGGTGCGGGCGAGCCAGTCGAGGTCCTCCTCGGGCGGTGCGGAGCGGGGCGGGTGGGAGAGCGCGGCCAGCGGGCTGGTCTCGGTCATGCCCCAGCCCTGGACGACGCGCACGCCGAAGGACTTCTCGTAGGCCTCGATCAGCGACCGGGGCACGGCCGAACCGCCGCACACGACCATGCGCAGCGACGACAGGTCGGCGTCGGAGGCGTTGTGGAGCACGTCGTTGAGGATCGTCGGCACCGCGCCCGAGACGGTCGGCCGGGTCGCTTCGATGATCTCGGCGAGCGGCTTGGCCTGGAGGAACTGCTGGGGCATCACGTAGTCGGAGCCGGCGATCCAGCAGGCATAGGGCATGCCCCAGGCGTTGGCGTGGAACATCGGGACGATGACCAGGCACCGGTCGTCCTGGGTGAACCCGATGTTGGCGGCCTGGTTGACCGCGAACGAGTGCAGGAACGTCGAGCGGTGGCTGTAGGTCACGCCCTTGGGGTTGCCGGTGGTGCCGCTCGTGTAGCACATGGCCGCGGCGGCGCGCTCGTCCACGTCGGGGTAGGCGAAGCCCGGCTCCTCGGCGGCGAGGAGGGTCTCGTAGTCGAGCGTCTCGCCGAGGCTGGCGGTGTCGCCCTCGCCGACGGTGATGATGTGCTCGACGGTCTCGAGCTGGTCGCGCACCCGGCCGAGCAGGGGCGCGATCGAGGCGTCGACGATGATGACCTTGTCCTGCGCGTGGTTGACGACGTAGGCGAGCTGCTCGGGGAACAGGCGGATGTTCAGCGTGTGCAGCACCGCGCCCATGCACGGGATGGCGAAGTAGGCCTCGAGGTGGTGCTGGTTGTTCCAGCAGAACGTGCCGACCCGGTCGCCCTCCCGGACGCCGAGACGGGCCAGGGCGGCGGCGAGGCGGTCGGCGCGGTCGCCGACCTCGGCGTAGGTGGCGCGGCGGATGTCGCCGGGGCCGCCGTAGGTCAGCACCTCGCTGTCGGCGAAGATCCGGCGCCCGTACTCGAACAGGTGCCGAATGCTGAGGGGGTAGTCCATCATCGTGCTGGGGACCACGGGTGCACCTCCGTTGGGGGCAGGCGTTCGCATCGCTCGATGCGGTGGATTCGTGCGAGTCGTCTACGTCTCGTGCGGTTCGTGCGGTTCGGTGCACGTGCGCCGCTGTGACGAGCGTAACTCGCCCCCGTGTGCTGTTCGTCACTCGTCGCCACCGGCGCCGGCCATCCGGCCCACCCCGCCCCGCCCGGATCTCGGCCCTGACCGACGAGGACGCGAGACTGTGGCGATGACCAGCTCGTACGGGCGTCGGTGACCGGTCCGTGCTCCGTCCGATCCCCGCTGCCGTCGTCCGTCCGGCGTGGGCCGAGCGGGTCGTCTCACCGGCGTACGACGCCATCACGCCGGACGAGCGCGACGCCCACGTCCGGTCGAACCGCGACTCGTTCCTGGCGGTGACGGTCTCGCCCCACGACGAGTCGAGCGACGCCGAGGTCGAGGCTGCGCTGGCGGCGGGGGAGGAGGCGCTCGCCCGCCTGCTGGCCGCCGACGCCTGGGAACCGCCGTCGGGCCCGGCCTACCACCTCTACGAGCTGCGGGTCGGTGAGCACCGCCAGATCGCGGTCGTCGGCGAGCTCGACGTCGCCGCTGCGAACGACGGCTGGCTGCGCCGCCACGAGCGCACCCGGCCACGACGCGTCGACGTGCTCGCCCGCCACGTCGAGCGCCTCGGGATCGAGTCGAGCCCGATCGCGGCCGCCATCGCCCGGGGATCGGGGCTCGCCCCGCTCGTCGACCGGCTCGTCGCCGAGCGGCCGCCCGAGCGGGACTTCGCCCTCCCGGACGGGCTCACCCAGCGGGTGTGGCGGGTCGACGACGAGGTGGCGTCGGCCGAGCTCGCCGCCGTCCTCGCCGATCAGCCGGCGTACATCGTCGACGGGCACCACCGGGCGGACGCATGGTCGACCGAGCGGGCGCGATCGGTGTCCGGCGATGCGGGGATGCTGGTGGCGGCGTTCCCGGCGGAGCAGCTCCGGGTGCTGCCCTACCACCGCCTCGTCGTCGCTCGCCGCTCGGCCGGGGAGGTGGCGGCGTTCGAGTCCGCGCTGGCGGAGCGGTTCGTGGTGCGCCCGGTCGACAGTGACCCACCGGCACCCGCCGCCGGGACGATCGGTGTCCGCGTCGGCGAGCGGTGGCGGCTGGTCGAGCTCGGCCCGGTACCGACCTCGCCCGACGTGGTCGACCGGCTCGACGCGGTGCGCCTCCAGCAGGACATCCTCGGCCCGCTGCTCGGCATCGCCGACCCGGGCCGCGACCCGCGCCTCGAGGTGGTGGCAGGTACCACGCCGGTCGAGGAGCTGGGTCGGCGGGCCGACGACGCGGGCGGGATCGGGTTCGCGCTGGCCGCGACCACGGTCGACGAGGTCGTCGCCGTGGCCGACGCCGGTGGGGTGATGCCGCCGAAGTCGACCTACTTCGACCCGAAGGTCAGGTCGGGCGTGTTCCTCCGACGGGTCGCCCCGGAGGCGCGTCGTCGACCCGCCGGTAGGTGAGGCACGCCCACGACTCGCTCGCCCCGACGCCCTCCAGCCGCAGCCCGGGCGCGCGCTCGGTGAACGCGGCGACGTGGTCGCGCCAGCGGTCGGCCAGGATCCCGCTGGTGACCAGCGCGCCGCCGGGCCGCACCCGCTCGGCGAGGGCGGGTGCGAGCGTGATCAGCTCGAGCCCGCCGATGTTGGCGACGACGACGTCGTGGTCGCCGCCGACGCTGCCGAGCGGGTCGCCGGAGACGAGGACCCGGTCGGTCACGCCGTTGCGCTCGGCGTTGGCCCGGGTGGCGTCGGTGGCTGCGGGGTCGATGTCGATGGCAACGGTCCGGGCGCCGAGCAGCGCGGCGGTCACCGCGAGCGCGCCCCCGCCGCAGCCGACGTCGAGCACCCGGGTGTCGGGCGCGACCAGCCGTTCGAGCTCGCCGAGGACGAGCCGCGTCGTGGGGTGGGCGCCGGACCCGAACGCCCGGCCGGGGTCGATGGTCACGACGATGTCGTTGCCGAGGACGTCCGGCGCGTCGAACCCGACCGGATACCAGGGTGGGCACAGGACGATCCGGTGGCCGGCGCGGGCCGGGCGGGCGTGGTCCCGCCACGTGTCGTAGACCGAGTCGTCGACGTCGGTCACCGCGACCGTCCACCGATGGCCGAGCTGGCTGGCGAGGGCACGGCAGGCCGCGGGGTCGGCGCACGACGTGACCAGCCGGACACCGCCGTCGGGACGCTCCCGCTCCTCGATGGCCAGGGCGCCGCGGGCCCACAGCTCGCCGGTGGCCTCGTCGAGCTCGGCGGCGTCGACGTCGACCTCCACCACGACCGCTTCGGAACGGGTGACGTCCACTGCTCCTGCCCGGGCTCGCGTCCTTCCGGAGACCGCGGAGCGTATCGATCACGCGATACCTCGCGTCACGAGGCGGGCAGATCTGCCCAGCCCGGTCCTCCGGGCGGTGGGCCGCCGTCGGCATGGGGTCGCCCGGCCCCGGCGGACCCGACCATTGCGGTTTGGTGACACCTGGTCTACGTTCGCTGCGTGCCCACTCGGTACACCGGGCCGTTTGTCATGTGATCGACACGTGCCTGTTCCGAGGGCGGACACCGCCGTGGCCGCCGGGCGCGAACGTCGGGAGGAGCGAACGTGGTTCGCAGTCGAAGGACGATGGCCCGCGTGGTCGGCGGTGTCGTGGGTGGGCTGACGCTCGTCGCGTGCGCCGAGGTGGATGGCGAGATCTCGCCGCCCGACCCGATGGACGCCGCGCCGTCGACGACGATCGAGCCCGAGGTGTCGGCGACGGTGACCGTCTCGCCGACCGCAACGGCTCCGCCCTCCGAACTCGAGGGGTAGGCGTCCGGCGGACGCGGTCCGGGGCGTGATCGCGGGATTCTCGTCACCGCGTTGTAACAGCATGACGAGATCGTTACGGTCTTTGTCGTTCGACGTGGTCGACGGCGGAAGGCGGCAACGATGCGTCAGCGGTCCAGGCACGGCTTCGGTATCCCGGCGGCGTTGGTGACCGTCGCCCTTGCGTCCTCCGGGTGCAGCATCGCCGTCACCGACGGCGAGGTCTCGGTGCCCGCCCCGCCCACGAAGGCGCCGACGAGCTCGGTGCCCGCGCCGGAACCCGGTGATGTCACCAGCACCACCGGTGCGCCGACCACGACGGCGGCCCCGACCTCCACGACCGCGGCGCCCACCCCCACCACGGCGGCGCCGACCACCTCCACGACCGCGGCGCCCACGACGACCACCGGGCCCGCCGGCCCGGTGCCCGCCCCCGACGGGGCGATCCGGCTCATGCCGCTCGGCGACTCGATCACGGCCGGCAACGGCGCCACCGGCGACCAGAGCTACCGGGGCCACCTGTACGCGGACCTGATCGACGCCGGTTGGGACGTCGACTTCGTCGGCTCCCAGTCGTCGACCACGGCCGCCGGCGGCGATCCCGACCACGAGGGCCACGGCGGCTACACGATCGGCCCGGGCCCGAGCTACCTCGACAAGTTCGTCGGCGCGGGCAACGGCAACGTCGCCGCCAACGTCGAGGGCTGGCTCGCCGAGGCGGACCCCGACGTGGTCCTCCTGCTCATCGGCGTGAACGACTACTTCAACATCAACAACGACGGCAACGACTTCGACGGCGACGACGACCCCGGCTACCAGCCCGACGTCGACGGCCCCGGGCGGCTCGCCGATCTGGTCGACCAGATCCGCGCCGCCAGCCCCGACACCGTCGTCGTGGTGTCGAGCCTGCTGCCCGTCGAGTTCAGCGGCTCGTTCGCCGCCGGGTTCAACGCCGGCGTACCCGCCATCGCCGAGTCCCGCGACCACGTCTGGTTCACCGACGGCAACGCGGCGCCGCTCGCCGACGGTGACTGGATCGACGGCGGGCTCCACCTGAGTGACGGCGGCGCCGCCAAGGTGGCAGACGTCTACGCCGCCGACCTCATCGACGTGTTCGAGGCCGAGTTCGGGAGCGCATCATGACCATCAACGACCCGAACGCCGAGGATCGGCACGCGACGAACGGGTGTCGGACCCGCGGCGGTGACCGCCGCCCTGATCGGGGTGACGCCATGCGTTGGCGGGCGCCGTCGAGCAGCCGGACCGGCAGTCGCCGCCGGACGGCCGACCGCTCGCCCCGTCACTGAGCGGGCCGCGAGGGCTGCCGGGGCTCGGCTGTCGCCGTCGCCGGTTGGCGCTCGCGGGTCGCCTTGGCCCGGTACAGCGCCTGGTCGGCCGCGCGCACGGTCTCGACCGCCGCTGCCCCCTCCGTCACGACCGCGTGCCCGTGGCTGAAGCCGGTGTTCTCGCCGGTCCCCTGCCAGAGGGTGGTGACCCGGTCCAGGTACCGTCGGGCACCGGCGGCACCGCACGCGGCGAGGACGACACCGAACTCGTCGCCACCGATCCGGCAGACGTCGTCGCCCGTGCGGGCGGCTGCGGTGAGCACGGCGGCCAGTGCCTGCAGGACGGCGTCGCCGTAGGGGTGACCCTTGGTGTCGTTGACCGTCTTGAAGTGGTCGACGTCGACGATGACGACGACGTCGTCGGGTTCGAGGCGGTCGATCCGCTGCTCCCAGCGGCGTCGGTTGCCGGTCCCGCACAGCGGGTCGCTGAGGCTTCTCGTCTCCATCTCCTCGGCGCGGGCGATCCGCTCGAACACGCGGCCGGCATCGGCGGACAGCAGCTCGACGACCTCCAGGTCGAGCTCGCTCACGCGCCGCCGGGTGCGCCGCCACGCGATGACGAGCGCACCGATCGGCGCCCGGGCCCCGGGAAGCGGGACGTAGAGGACGGATCGGCAGCCGGACGCGCGGAGGTGGCGCAGGGAGACGACGGGGGACCGGAGCGCATGGGGGACGAACAGCGTGGAGCCGCTGTCCATGACCTCGCCGACGCCGCTGGGCTCGCCGTCGGCGTGCATCCTCCAGCGCTCCTCGGTCCCGTTCTTGTCGAGCACGCCAGGCGTGGTGGGGTCGGCGAGGTGCACGCTCACGACGTCGCCGCCGAGGAGACGTCCGGCGTGGTGGCGGAGGAACTCCACGGCGTGAGCGGTGTCCGGTGCATCGGCCAGCTCCCGGGTCGCGCGCAACACGGCATCGACGCGGTAGCGGCTCTGGCGGGCGCGGTGCGCCACGTGGGCCAGCAGCTCGCCGACGAGCACGCACAGGGCGATGAACAGGGCCGTGTCGAGGTTGCGGATGGGCGGGATCGTGCTCACGGCGAGCGCGCTGAGCGGAGCGAGCGCCAGGCTCGATCCGCGACGCAGGAACGTGCCCGCGTAGACGTGGGGCAGCATCAGGAACGGGGCGAAGTGCTGGGCGTTCCCGGGGAGGAGGGCGTCGGCCGTCCAGAAGAAGGCGTGGCCGATCACCGGGATGACGAACAGTGTCTGCGGCGGGAGCCGCGCCCACGGCGCCACGAGGAGCGACACCGAGATCACGGCGAGCACCGCGTTGGACGCAACGAACTGGGGGGCGTCCCACGTGCCGAGGAACGGTGAGGCGACGAGCCCGAGCACGCCGGCAGCGGCGAAGAACGCGCCGCCCGCCCGTCCCGCCAGGGTGCGGTCGTGGTCGGTGGCGGTGCGGAGCCCGGGCTCCGGCCGTGCCCGGTCGCGGTCGCTGCGTGCCACTGGACGCGGGATCGACGGTCACCGCCACCGACTTGAGCGCCCGCGTGGCGTCGCTCAGACCGACCGTCACGATGACGTTCGTGTTGCAATGCGGCCCGGGGTTGGCAGGTGAGCGATCGGTCCCGCCGTGACGCTCGAAACCGATGGCCGGACACGGCCGCGCCGGCGATAGCACTGGTATCGACGGCTGCTGACGAGACGGCGGTCACCGACGGATCGTGCCGGTCGACACATGAGTAAGCACTTGTGCTCACATTCACGAGCCCGGTAGCCTGAGTCAACGGGATGCCTCGACGAGGAGTCATCAGCATGGCTGAGAACACAGCGACCACTCGCCCCCACGCTCCCCGCCCGGTCGGGCGGCGCTGCACCTGCGGCAGGCCCGCGGTGCAGTACCAGACGGCAGAAGGTCTCCGGGCCGCGCCGTACTGCAGTGAGTGCTCGACGACGGTGAGCGCCTGAGCAGCGGCCATCGACGAGACGAATCGACCAGGCAACCAGCACCGGCCGGGCCCCAGGGCCCGGCCGGTGGCGTCATCGGGTGGACGGCGCCCGCGCCGCCCCGTTGATCACGGGCGCTCGCCCAGCCCCTGAATGCGACGGGCCACGACCTCGTGGTGCCGGAGCTTCTCGTCCAGGTCGTCGCGCCGCAGCATGCCCGACTCCACGATCGGCCGGCCGGCGACCACGGTGTGGTGGGCGGCCACCGGCCCGCACCGCAGCCACGCCTCGACCGGGTCGCTGAGCGCCCCGGCGAAGGCGACGCCGTCGAGCTTCCACGCCACGAGGTCGCCCACCGCGCCCGGGGCCAGGGTGCCCAGCTCGCCGGTGCGGCCGAGGCACGCCGCGCCACCGAGGGTGGCCAGC
This sequence comes from Actinomycetota bacterium, assembly GCA_034211175.1. GTDB lineage: Bacteria > Actinomycetota > Acidimicrobiia > Acidimicrobiales > CAIXPF01 > JAXHUH01. The sequence continues at coordinate 21,408 of JAXHUH010000268.1, read as the reverse complement.
TCCAGGGTGTCGCGGGCGCCGGGCAGCTCCTCCTCCCCGGCCTGCGCGGCCCGCAGGCGGGCGACGAGCATGGCGTTGCGGGCCTCGCCCCACAGCGACGCCGCGTCGGCCGAGGCCGAGCCGTCGCAGCCGATGCCGACCGGCGCGCCGGCGGCGACCAGCTCGCGCACCGGCGCCATCCCGGCGCCGAGGATCATGTTCGAGCTCGGGCAGTGGGCGGCACCGACGCCGGCGGCGCCCAGCCGGACGATCTCCGCGGGGTTGGGGTGCACGCAGTGGGCGACCCACGTGCGGTCGGTGATCCAGCCGAGCGCCTCGAGGTGCTCCACCGGTCGCCGCCCGAACTGCGACAGGCAGAAGTCGTCCTCACCCGGGTCCTCGGCCAGGTGGGTGTGGAGCCGGACGTCGAGTCGTTCGGCCAGCTCCGCGGTCTGCGCCATCAGCTCCGGCGTCACCGAGAACGGCGAGCACGGCGCCAGCGCGATGCGGCACATGGCGCCGGGGGAGGGGTCGTGGAACGTCCGGACCACCCGCTCCGACTCGGCCAGGATCGTGTCGTCGTCCTCGACGCAGTCGTCGGGCGGCAACCCGCCGTCCTTCTCGGAGAGGCTCATCGAGCCCCGGGTCGGGTGGAACCGCAGGCCGAGGTCGGCCGCCGCGCCGATCTCGGCCGCCATGAGGTCGCCGGCGCCGTGGGGGTGGACGTAGAGGTGGTCGGTCGTGGTCGTGCACCCGCCGAGGGCGAGCTCGGCGAGGCCGATCCACGTGGAGATGTGCACCGCCTCCTCGTCGATGTGGCGCCACCGGGGGTAGAGCTCGACGAGCCAGCGGAACAGCTTGCCGCCCAGCGCCGGCGCGTAGGCCCGGGTCAGGTTCTGGTACAGGTGATGGTGGGTGTTGACCAGGCCCGGCGTGACCAGGCAGCCGGCGGCCGACATCGTGCGCGTCGCCGGCGGCTCGGTTCCCGGTTCGCCGACGCCGACGACGAACCCGTCCCGCACGGCCACCCAGCCGCCGGCGATCTCGCGCCGCTGCTCGTCCATCGTCACGACGGTGAGCGCGTCCCGGACGAGCAGGTCGGCGGTCGCCCCGGGAGCATCGGTGCGGGCTTCGTCGGTCACGGCGTGGCTCCTCGGGCGGCGATGTCGGGCTGCGATGTCGAGCGCGTGATCTCGGCCCGTCATCGTGGCCCACGACCCAGCACACCGACGACACGGCGAGCCCGCACGACGTCCTCGCCCGTGCCGTCGCCGCCGGCCGCCGCCACCGTCCCGACTCGCGCCGGCCCTGACCAACCCGTTCTGGCCCGCGCAGAATGCCACCGGTGGCACTCCGTGGGGTCCAGTTCGGGTTGGGGTGGTCGGGTCGGGGGGTGCCTGCTCAGCGGGCGGGTGGTGCGACGGTGCTGCGGGTGACGAGCTCGGTGGGGAACGAGATGACGGTCCCGTCGCCCTCGCGGCCGTCGATCCGGTCGAGCAGCGCCCGGGCCGCCGCCGCGCCCTGGGCGACGATCGGCTGGCGGATCGTGGTGAGGCCCACGGCCGCGGACACGTCGTGGTCGTCGAACCCGATGAGCGACAGGTCCTCGGGGATGCGCACCCCGTGCTCGCGCGCCGCCTGCATGGCGCCGAACGCCATCTCGTCCGACTGGACGAACACCGCCGTCGGGCGCTCGTCGGCCGCCAGGAGCTGCTCGAAGGCCCGGCGCCCGCCGTCGATTGTGAAGTCGCCGGGGACGTCCCACTCCGGGTGGTAGGTGATCCCGGCGTCGTCGAGCGCGGACAGGAAGCCGGTCCGGCGGTCCTCGGGGACCGTGAACTCCAGGACGTCGGGGACGCCGGAGACCAGGCCGAGGTCGGTGTGGCCGGACTCGATCAGGTGGCGGGTGGCCCGGCGGGCCGCCTCGACGTTGTCGATCTTGACGGCCGGGAAGTAGCCGGTCGTGAACCCGATCGTGACCACCTGGCCGCCGGTGCCGGCGAGGTGGCGGAGATCGTCGACGGGCAGGCGGAGGTCGACCAGGATCAGCCCGTCGGCGCGCTCGTGGAGCGGCACGCCACCGGAGATGCGGCCCTCGCGCTCCTCGGCGCTCGAGACGCCGTAGAGGAGGAGGTCGTAGCCCTCGCCCGACAGGACGCGCTCGGCGCCGGCGACGACCCGGGAGAAGTACCAGCCGCTCAACGCGGGGACGGCCATGGCCACGGTGTTGGTCCGGCCCCGGGCGAGGCGGGACGCGTGGGGGTCGGCCCGGTACTTGAGCTGGTCGGCGACGGCGAACACCCGGTCGCGGGTGTGGGGTGCCACGTTGGACATGCCGCGCAGCGCCCGGCTCACGGTGGCCACGGAGACACCGGCCGCCGCGGCGACATCCTCGATCGTGGCTCGGGATACTCGTCGACCAGGCTTCATGGCTGCTCCGCCATCGCTCCCGGATGCCGCAGATGAGGAGGTCCGCCCGCACGAGGGCGGACCGATGTAAGCGCTTGCATGACCGTACCTCGCCGCGGTTCGCGTTGCCATGCCTCTCGCGGTCGAGCGGTGGTCGACGCGGTGGCGGGTGCCGTCAACGGAGGCGGTCGGGGAGCACGGTGGTGAGGTCGACCGTCGTGCCGTCAGCCAGCTCGCCGTCGCCCACGCCGAGGGCCAGCGCCGCGGTCAGGGCGCCGGCGGCCGGTGCGGTCTGGATGCCGGTGCCGCCCTGGCCGGCGCACCACACGAACGTCTCGTCGTCCGGGTCGGGGCCGAGGACCGGCTCGCGGTCGGGGGCGAAGGTGCGCAGACCGGCCCACGACCGCCGCACCGAGCGGATGGCGAGGGTCGTGGCCGCCCCGATGGCGTCGATCGCCCGGGCGACGTCGAGCTCCTCCGGCTTCGCGTCGCACGGCTCGGACGGCGTCTCGTCGGCCGGCGAGCACAGCAGCTGCGGACCCTCGGGCTTCACGTAGAAGCTGTCGTCGGCCGCGTGGACCAGGGGGAGCGCGGCCACGTCGAGCCCGTCGGGCGCGGCGACCGTGAACGCGGTGCGGCGCAGCGGCCGGAGCCCGACCGGGCGCAGGCCCGCCATGGTCGCCATCTCGTCGGCCCAGGCGCCGGCCGCGTTCACGACCAGTCCGGCCACGACGCGGTGCTCGCCGGCCTCGACGTGCCAACCGTCGTCGCCCCGGACGAGGGAGCGGACCGGAGCGTCGGTGATGATGCGCCCGTTGGCCGCCCGCAGGCCCCGCACGAACGCCTGGTGGAGCGCGCCGACGTCCATGCTCCGGGCGTCGGGCTCCCAGACGGCGGCCGCGACCCACTCGAGGCGCAGGAGTGGGCAGATCGCCACCGCCTCGGCGCCGTCGACGAAGCGGATCGACTCGACGAGCGACCGCCCCCGCTCGGCCAGGGCCTCGAGCGCCGCGACCTGATCGGGCCCGCCGGCCGAGAGCATGCCGCGGGGCTCGAGCAGCGGGGCGTCGGTCGTGCCCGCCGGCGGCTGCTCGAGGAACGGCTTGCTGGCCAGCGTTAGGTGGCGGACGGCGTCGGTGCCGTAGTTCTCCAGATACATCGCCGCGGAGCGGCCGGTCGTGTGATGGGCGAGCGTCGGGTGGGCCTCGAGGAGCACCACGTCGGTGCGGGTCGCCAGGTGGTGGGCGGCCGACACGCCGGCGATGCCACCGCCGATCACGACCGCTCCTGCTCGCTCCATCACTGAGGTCTCCTCGCTCGTCGGCCCGCGCTAGCCCGGGTCCTCCCCGGGGATGATCGCGTCGGGACCGTGGCGGAACATCACGCAGATGCGAGGTCCCGCGCCCGCCGCCTTGGGCACGGCGTGCCGCCAGGTCCGCTGGCAGGTCCCGCCCATGACGATGAGGTCGCCGCCGCCGAGGTTCCACGTGAGGGTGCGCCCGCCCCCGTCGGCCGGCCGCAGCAGGAACCGGCGCCGCTCCCCGAGGGACACGGAGGCGACCACCGCCCGCTCGGCGTCGCGGCCGATGCGGTCCCCGTGGGGGGCGACGCTGTCGGCGCCGTCGCGGTAGAGGGCCAGGCTCACGCGGTCGAGCGGCAGCCCGTAGCGGGCCGAGAGCAGGTCGGCGAGGTGGTCGAGGAGCTCGTGGCCGCCGGTGTCCCCCGGATGGGTGGCCGTGAGCCGGGGCACGTCCACCACCCTGTCGTACATCGGGCGACGGTGCTCGTTCCACGAGGTGCGGGACACCAGATCGGTGAACAGCGTGTCGTCACCCGCCAGCCATCCATCCTGGTGATCGACCCACGCGCCGCCGGCCAGCGTCGTCCGCCGCATCGAGGTGAACGAGCGGTCGGGCGATGGCGGCCCACCACCGAGCAACGATGGTTGGCGGACGAGCGCCAGCCCCCGGCGGATCGGCGTCGCGGCGGTCTTCGACAGGACGTTCGGCGGGTTGACCGGGGCCCGGGCCATGGCCCGATGGTACCCGCACCCACGAGCCTCTGGCGAACAGGTGTTCGTTGTCCTCGGCCGCCCGTCGCGGACGACGAAACGGTCCCCCGCGGGGGTCGGTGCCCGTAAAGGGGGGCGGTGCACGTGCCGATGCTCTGCTCTGGCGAACAGGTCCGACGAGCGGAGTGATGGGATGCAGCAGCACCGGCCGAGCCCCGTGACACCGGTCGTCGGGACGAAGGTCCTCGCCGGCCGGGAACCGTCGGTCGGCTGATTCAGGTCCCGTGGGAGAGCTGCGCGAATACGACCTCCGACGAGACGCAGATCCGCCGCCTGTCGAGCAGCAGCGTGCGCGCGATGCGCTCGTGCGGGGACTCGCCTCCTCGGCGGTCCGCCTGTCGTCGACGACCGGGCGGGACGTCGAGATCGAGCTCGAGTCGTTCGACGTCGTCGATCCGGAGCTCCAACCGACCGCGGACAGGCTCGCGATGGAGATCAGGAGCATCGGACACGAGGGAATCCACCGCACGATGGGCGGGGTGCTGATGGCGCCCTCGACGATCGTCGCGCTCGGTGACCTGTTCATGGGAGGGCGGGCCATCATCGAGGAGCGCGTGCCGAGTGCGTTCGAGCAGCGCCTCGTCGCCCGGCGGCTCACCGGCGCCTTGGTCGACGTGTGGGTTGCGCTCGGCGCCGACGACGACTCGGAGATCGTCGTGGCCGAGCCCGCGGCCGAGGCCCGGGCGACGACCCGCGCGCTGGTCGTCGGGATCGTGGTCGCCGTCTGCGGGAAGCGGCTCGAGGCGGCGATCGTGCTCCACCAGATGCTCGGCGGTCGCCCCGGCGAGTCGGTGTCGATGGCCGTGGCCCTCCAGGACGTACCGATCATGATGAGCGTCCGTTTCGCCGCCACCCCGATCACCGCCGGCGAGCTCGCCTCACTGCAGGCGGGCGACGTCGTGCGCCTCGATCACCGCCACGACCACCCGCTGATCGGGGAGGTCGAGGGCAAGCCGATGCTGGTCGTGCGCTCCGGCTCGTCCGGTGGGCGGATCGCGGTCGAGGTCGAGAACCTCCTCCTCGGCAAGGTGGGGAGTCGTTCGTGAGCGATGACGCCGCCGAGGACGCCACACCCGCCGACGCCGCCGACGCCGGCGGTGACGCGCGGGAGGAGGCCGCCCGCGACGCCTACAAGCAGAGCGCGGCGACCGCCGGGGTCGACGCGACCGAGGGTGAGGGGGACGCGGGCCCGTCCGTGCCCGTGTCGGAGGCCGCGTACCCGGACCTCGGCGCGGGCTCATCCGGCACCGTCGAGCCCCGTGACCTGCGCCATCTGTCCGACATCGAGCTCGAGCTCAGCGTCGAGCTCGGACGTGCCCGGGTGCCGTTGCGCCACCTGCTGGCGCTCGGGCCGGGGGCGATCATCGAACTGGACCGGACGGTCGACGAACCGGCCGAGATCCTGGTCAACGGCACCGTGGTCGCCCGGGGCCGGATCGTGACGGTGGGCGACGACTTCGGCGTTCGGGTGGACGAGATCGTCACGCCCGGCGCCGACGAGTGACCCCGGGGACGCGCGCCCGAGCGACGGGACCGACCGCCGGCGCGCCACGAAGGAGGTGACGGTCCGGTGCTGGACATCCTGCGAACGCTCGTGACCGTCGCGCTCGTGCTCGGCGCGCTGGTCGTCACCCTGCGGGCCATGGGGCGCCATCCCGGCGGGCTGTTCGGCCTGCTCGCGCTGCGTCGCCGGCCGGGCCCGCCGTCCCGCCTCGAGATCGTGGAGCGGGTCGCGCTCAGCCGGTCGGCGTCGGTCGTGCTCGTGCGGATCGGCCCCCGGTTCGTGGCGCTCGCCGTGAACGGCGAGCGCATCGAGGTCGTCGGCGAGCTCGCCCCCGACGAGCTGGGTGGTCGGGATCGTCTCGCCGGTCCGGACGGTCTCGCTGGTCTCGACGGTCTGGACCTGCGCGACGGGATCGATGGCGCGCGAGACGGGGTGGGCGACGGTCCCGGGGCCGGAAGCGAAGGCCGCGGCCCGGCTGCGGGCGACGACGGTGTCGGGTCAGATGGCAGTGCCGGGTCAGCTGGCAGTGCCGGGTCAGCTGGCAGTGCCGGGTCGGACGATGACCGGGGCCCTGCGGCGGACGACGACGCCGCGGGTTCCGACGGTTCCGGCGGGGACGTGGTCGCGCCGGCCGCGACCGGTGGCCGCGAGCGCCCGGCGACGATGCCGTTCGGCGCGGCGCTCGCCGAGGCGTGGGCCCGACGGGGCCAGCCGGCGACCCATCGTCAGCGCCGACCCTCCCCCTCCCCCTCCTCCCGCTCCTCCTCCTCGGCGCCGTGGTGGCGGGGGCCGCTGGTCCTCGTGGGCCTCGCCGTCGGCGCGATGGTCTTCGTGGCCGCGACGGCCACCGATGCCGGCGCCCAGGAGCCCGACGACCCGACGGCGACGACGGTCGCCCCGAACGAGACGCCGGCCGACGCGGTGCCCGGTGTCCCCGCGGTGCCCCAGACGCCTCAGCAGGTCGAGACGGACCCGCCCGAGCCGGCCGACCCGGCGGACCCCGTTCTGCGGCTCGACATCCCCACCGACGAGGACGGCTCGGCGACCCAGCCGCTGACCATCATCATCCTGCTCACGGTCATCGCGCTCGCCCCGGCGATGTTGATGCTGATGACCTCGTTCACCCGGATCATCATCGTGCTCGGCCTCACCCGCAACGCCATCGGGCTCCAGGGGGTGCCGCCCAACCAGGTGCTGATCGGGCTGTCGCTGTTCCTGACCCTGTTCATCATGGGCCCGACCCTGGGCGAGGTGAACGACGAGGCGATCCAGCCGTACCTGGCCGGCGACATCGACCAGGCCACCGCCTACGACGAGGGCATGGAGCCGCTGCGCGACTTCATGTTCTCCCAGGTGCGCGAGCAGGACCTCGCCCTCTTCGCCCGCCTCGCCGACGACGATCGCCCGGTCAACGAGGACGACATCGGCACGGCGACGCTCGTGCCCGCGTTCGCACTGAGCGAGCTGCGCGCGGGGTTCCTGATCGGGTTCGTGGTGTTCGTCCCGTTCGTCGTCATCGACCTCGTGACCTCGGCGGCGCTGATGTCGATGGGCATGGTCATGGTCCCGCCCGTCGTCATCTCCCTGCCGTTCAAGCTGCTGCTGTTCGTGCTCGTCGACGGCTGGGCGCTCACGGTCCAGACCCTGGTCGAGAGCTTCCTGTCGTGACCGCCGGTTCGTCGCGCCCCGTCGCGCCCCCGCACCGCCCGCACTGCCCGGAGGAGGTGGCGCCGTGCTCGACGCCTACGTGATCGACATCCTGCGCGACGCGCTGTGGGTCGGGCTGATGGTGTCGGGGCCGATCCTCGGCGTGTCGATCGCGGTCGGCACCATCATCAGCCTGCTCCAGGCGCTCACCCAGGTGCAGGAGATGACGCTGACGTTCGTGCCGAAGCTCGTGGCGATCGCCGCGGTGATTCTGATCCTCGGCGGCTGGATGCTCAACCAGCTCGTGGAGTTCACCCAACGGCTGTACGAGAGCGTGCCCGGCGCGATCTAGCCCTGATGTTTCATGGGCACACCGAAAGGCACCGATGACCTGCACGGATGCGAACCCGCTCGTTCGTGGCCGACAACGTTCTGACCAGCCAGAACGCAGCGATATGAAACATTGGGGCTGAGGCCGGTGCAGCTCGACCTCGACCTCGTCACCGCGTTCTGCCTGGCCCTCGGCCGGTCCGCGGCGTGGACCCTCGTCGTGCCGCTCACCGCCAACCGGGCGGTGGCGATGACGGTGCGGGTCTCGTTGGCGGTGACGCTGGCGTGGGCGGTGGCGCCGCTCGAGGTGGCGCGTGCGCCGATGCCGACCGACGTCGCCGGGTTCGTGACCGCCTTCGTGGTCCAGATCGGCATCGGGCTGGTGCTCGGCTGGCTGCTCGCCCTGATGGTGACCGCGTTCGACGTGGCCGGCGCCATGGTCGACCTGTTCGCCGGGTTCTCGCTCGCCGCGGTGTTCAACCCGGCGACCAACGACATCGCCGCGCCCTTCGCCCGTCTCAGCCAGGCCACGTTCGTCGCCCTGCTCTTCGCCACCGGCGGCTACCTCCAGGTCGTCGCCGGGTTCCTGGCCTCGTTCGAGGCGGTGCCGGCCGCGGCGACGAGCGGGCTCGACCTCGACGCCATGGTGGCGGCGTCCGCGCTCGGCGACATGCTGGTCATCGCCACCCGGATGGCGATGCCGGTGGTCGGGGCCGTCCTGCTCACCGAGGTCGCGCTGTCGGCTGCGGCCCGCTTCGCCCCGCAGGCCAACGTGTTCATCCTCGGCCTGCCGGTGAAGGCGGCGGTGGCGTTGGCGACGATGGGCCTGGTGTTCAGCTACGCCGGCCCCTTCGCCGAGCGCCTCGTCGACGCCGGCCTCCGCCTCGGCGACCTCATGGTCGGCTGACCGTTCTGGCCACCACCACGGTCGAGACGTGGCCGTGGCGGTGGCCAGTTTGCGTGTGCGCCTGCCTGCCTCGCAGTAGCATCGCAGTGATGCATCCAGGTGCTGCATCATGATGCTCCACCGGAGTGCGGCACGGATGTGCACGGGAAACGACGCGCACGAGAACGAGGAGCGAGGACATGCGCACGACGGTCACGTTCGACGACGACACGGCGGCTGCGATCGAGAAGCTCCGCCGTGAACGGGGCGTCGGAGTGAGCACGGTCGTCAACGATCTCGTGCGGGAGGCGCTGCTCGGGTCCGGTCCACGGCCGACGTTCGTCCAGCGGACCTCGGCCGGCCATGCCCGGATCGATGTCAACGATGTGGCCGCAGCCCTCGACGCGCTCGAGGGGCCCGGCCGCCACTGATGCTGGTCGACGCGAACGTCCTGCTGTTCGCACAGGACGAGTCGAGCCCGTTCCATCCCGCGGCCGTGCGCTGGTTGACCGACGCCTTGAACGGCGCGACGCGCATCGCCCTGCCGTGGCCGTCGTTGCTGGCCTTCGTGCGCATCCGCACCCACCCGGGTGCCTACGCAGAGCCGTTGAGCGGGGAGGAGGCCTGGGGCCACGTGGACGATTGGCTCGCCGCGCCCGCCGCATGGATCCCCGAGCCGACTGCCGGCCACGCAGTCGTGCTCGGCGATCTCGTCCGGCGCTACCGGCTCCGGGCGAACGACATCCCGGACGCACATCTCGCGGCGCTCGCCATCGAGCACGGGATCGCGGTGTGCTCGGCGGACGCGGACTTTGCCCGCTTCTCCGAGGTCCGCTGGTTCAACCCGGTCGGCTGACGGTTCCGGGTTCCCCGGAGGGCTGGTGGTGAGCGGGGTGGAACCCGGTTCGCGTGTGGTAGGGGGTCAGGCTCCGGCGCCGACGGGGGCGCGGATGGGGAGGTCCTCGTCGGTGAGGATCACCTGGCGGCCGAGGCGCTCGACCGTGTTGACGATGATCGGGGCCCGGAGGTTGCCGGTCACGGCGCCGGCGTCGCCGTCGACCGACAGCAGGCACAGCACCATGGCGTCATCGGCAGAGGTGAGGTGGAGCTGCTCACAGTCCTCGTCCTCGACGACCGGGGCGTAGCCGAGGAACATCGAACCGGCGAGCGCGGCGAGGAACGCGAGGTCGCCCCGCTCCACCGATTGGAGCCAGACGACGTCCTCGCGGGCGCCGCTCGGCACGATGATGGCGGCGCGCAGCTCGGCGAAGCCGGGGATGCCGTCCGGGAAGCGGATCACCGTCTCCGGGTCCACCGCCAGGCGGCCGAAGCGCGTCGTCTCGACCGCGTCGGGGATCGCGCCGGGTGCAGCGGGGTCGGTCACGGTGCCATCAGGCCGGACGGTAGGTCCAGTGCCAGGGCTCACGGGGTGTGTCCTCCACGAAGCCGTATCGCCAGGCGTTGTCGCGCATCCATGCCAACGCCGAGCTGTCGAGATCGAGGTCGGTCGCGAAGCCCCATCCGTGGTTGCTCGTACCCGGCACCGCGGCCCAACCCCCCTGACCGTAGATGCCCTTTCGCCGCGCGACGTCGACCTGGGCCTCGTACGAGCGGTACGAGTCGGTGACGCCGATCTCCACGCCGGCGGCGCGGGCCGCGGCCTCCATCGCCCGGAAGCCGGCGGCCGCCTCGGGGGCGTGGCGGTGGTTCCCGTGGCCGATGGGCGCCAGCCGATCGGCCGGGACCTTGCCGTTGCCGAAGCTGCGGAAGTCGTCGGGGATGGGCACGTCGCCCTTCGAGTACGCCGGCCGGTACGACGCGGCCGCAGCCGGTCCCCCGATGCCGCCGACCCCCCCGATGCCGCCGACCCCACCGATGCCGCCGACCCCACCGATGCCGCCGACCCCACCGACCCCGCCGGTGCCGCTCAGGCCGGGCAGCGCCTGCTGCGCGCCGAGCACCGCGCCGTACGCGGAGGTGACGGCCCCGGCGCCGGGCAGCGCCCGACCGAGGATCGAGGCGAGCCCCGTGTTGGCACCGCCTCCCAGCGAGGCAGGGCCGAGCAGCGTCTCGTCCTCGCCCATCGCGGCGGCGAGCTGGGACGCGAAGTCGGCGTCGGCGGCCGCCGTCGAGTCGGTGGCGCGCGGCAGGGTGATCATGCCGAAGCGGGCCTGGATGTTGCCGATGCGCTGTTGGATGCCGCTGATGCCGAGTGGTTCCACCCTCGCTCCCCGTTCTTCGCATCGGGACCATCGACCCAGTTCGTCACAATCTGTAGTGCAGTCGACACGCAATGTGATGCGTCCCCTAGGCTCGACGGTGTGCTCGTGCTCACACGCCGTCCTCACGAGGGCCTCGTCATCGGCACCTCGATCACCGTCACCGTGCTCGAGGTCCGGGGTGACCAGGTCAGGCTGGGCATCACCGCGCCCCGTGAGGTCGCCATCCACCGCAGTGAGCTGCTCAACGAGGTGACCCGGCAGAACGCCGCGTCGTCCCGGTTCGGCGCCGACGTGGGCGGGTTGTTCGGCACGCCGCCCGCAGACGAGGCCGGATCGGCGGCCGACGGGCCCGAGGCGTCCGACGCTCAGGCGGACGGCGAGGACCCGCCGCGCCCGTCGGCCACGGCGGAGGGCGCCGACCCGTCGGCTCGATGAGGTGGGTCTTCCGGCCTGCTCAGCGCTGAGGGCCGGGTACGCGCAACGTCGGTCCACGTGGGCACGTCCACCTTGTGGAATCCCGGTCGTCGGGCGGTTCCACCCCTACAGGTTTCTCCCGTAGGGGACGAAAGGGCACTCGCCGAGGACCTTTTGGAGAGATTCCGATGGACGAGTTGATCGAGGTGCTCCGCCACGAGCGGGCGCTGCTGGAGGAGCTGGTGTACCGGCTCGCCGCGCAGCTCGGCATCCTGCTGACCGGCCAGGCGAAGTACCTGACCCGGGCATCGCAGGAGGTGGACGAGCTGACCGAGCGCATCCGGCGTTCGGAGGCCGAGCGCGCCCGCTGTGTGGCCCGCCTGGCCGAGGCCAGCGGCATCCCCGCCGGTGAGGTCACGCTCGGCCGCCTGGTCGCCTTCGCCCCCGAGCCCCACCGCTCGACCCTCGCCGGGCTCCAGCACGACTTCATCGTGCTGACCGACGAGATCGAGCGCACCGGGTCGAGGAACCGGGCGGCCGTCCACCAGGCGCTCCAGGAGTTCCGGAGCCTGATCGGCGACCAGCTCGGTCGGCCGGCCCCGGAGCTGACCGTCTACACCCCGACCGCGGAGCTCCGATCGACCACCGCGTCGACAGGCATCGAAGGGAGGCTTTGAGCGATGGGTAGCTTCGACGGCCTGAGGATCGGCGTGTCCGGACTCACGGCTGCGCAGCGTGGCATCGAGATCACGGGCCAGAACCTGGCCAACGCCGGCACCGAGGGTTACACGCGGCGCCGGGTCGAGGTGGCGGACGTGTCGTGGGGCCACCCCACGCTGCCGTCCAACCCGACCTACCGCCCCGGCGGGATCGAGGTCGAGGGCACGTCCCGCATCCGCGACGACATCGAGGACCGGGCGTTCCGGGCCGCCGCCACCCAGAGCGGCGCCGCGGACGTGCGGGCCGAGATCGCGGCCCGGGCCGAGAACATCCTCGGTCCGCTCGAGGGCGGCACGGTCGACAGCATGGGCGACTTCTTCACGAGCTTCGAGGAGCTCGCCCTCGACCCGTCCGACCAGACGAGCCGCCAGCGGGTGCTGGCCGCGGCCGAGCAGCTGACCCGGTCGCTGAACGACGCGGCCCAGCGCACCCAGGCGGTGCGGGTCGACATCGACGGCCGCGTCGTGCAGGTCGTGAACCGGATCGACTCGCTCGGCGACCAGATCGCCGTGGTCAACGGCCACCTCATGCAGGCCGCGGTGCTCGGTGAGCAGCCGCTCACCCTGCTCGACCAGCGCGACAAGCTCCTCGACGAGCTCTCCCGGCTGACCGCGGTCACGATTCGCAAGCGCGACACCATCACCGACGTGTTCGTCGGGGGCATGCCGCTCGTGCGGGGCACCGAGGTCGACGCCATCCAGCTCGACTCGGGCACCCCGGTGTGGGCCTCCAACGGCCGTCCCGCGGTGGTCGGCGGCGAGCTCGGCGCCCTCATCGAGGCCCGGGAGCTGACGCTGCCGAGCATCGAGGCGACGCTCGACAACGTGGCGTCCACGCTCGAGACCTCGGTCAACGACACGCACGCGCTCGGCTTCGACCTCAACGGCCTGCCCGGCGGGGCCTTCTTCAGCGGAAGCACCGCGGAGACCATCGCGGTCGCCGCCGGGCTCACGCCCGACGGCATCGCGGCATCGTCGACCGGCAACCCCGACGACGGCGCCCACGCCCTCGTCCTCGCCGACGTCGGCGACGACACCTCGGGTGGGCTGTCGGTGAGCGAGGAGCTGCTGTCGCTGGCCGGCCAGCTCGGCTCGTCGGCCGCCGCAGCGGACGAGGCCCGCGCCCCCGCGGCCGAGTACCTGGAGCGGGCCGAGACCCGTCGCATGGAGACGACGGGTGTCTCGCTCGACGAGGAGATGGCGGAGCTGATCAAGCTCCAGCGGGCCTACGAGGCGTCGGCCCGGGTCGTCTCCACGGTCGACGAGCTCCTCGACCGCCTGATCAACGCCACGGGCCGCGTCGGCCTGTAGCGACGAGCCGGCGTCCGGCCCGCCCCGGCACGCCGTCCCGGAACCCCCACCGATGTACGACCGCCCCGAGAGGAACTGAACGATGCGGACCACCTTCGGTGCGGTCCACCGCACCGTCCAACAGGATGTCGAGCGAACCTACGGACGCTTCGCCGAGGCGCAGCGCCGGGTGTCGTCGGGCAAGCGGCTCTCGAAGCTCTCCGACGGCCCGGGCGAGGCGGTGGCCGCCGCCCGGCTGCGCACGACCGAACGGCGCCTCGACGTCCACCTGCGGGCGGCCGACGACGCCCAGATGCTCCTCGGCAGCCAGGACAACGCCCTCCAGCAGGCGTCGAACCTGATCCAGCGGGCTCGCGACCTCGTGACCCAGGCGTCGAACAGCGTCGAGAGCCCCGCCAGCCGGGAGGCTCACGCCGCCGAGCTCGAGAACATCCGCACTCAGCTCGCCGACCTCGCCAACACCCGGGTGAGCGGACGGGCGGTGTTCGCCGGCTCGACCTCCGAGGCGGTGGTCACCGCCGGTGATGGCACCGTGAGCTTCACCGGCGACAACTTCACGGTCCAGCGCCGGCTCGCCCCCGGCGTGGACGTCGACGTGACCGTCAGCGCCGAGGACGCCTTCGGGTTCGCCTCGGGCGACGACGTGTTCGCCGTGCTCGGCCGTTCCATCGATGCCGTCAGGGCGGGCGACGCGGCCGCCAGCGGCGCCGAGATCGACAACATCAAGGCCCGTCACCAGGACGTGCTCGACTCGCTCGGCACGGTCGGTGCGTTGCAGAGCCAGGTCGACCACGTCCGCGAGGGCACCGAGCAGCGCCGGTTCGACGCGGTCAGCCAGCGCTCGGCGCTCGAGGACGTGGACTTCGCCGAGAGCGCCCTCGAGCTGGCCCAGGCCCAGACCGCGTACGAGGCCGCCCTCGCCGCCGCGGCCCGCCTCGAGATGCCCTCGCTCATGGACTTCGTCGGCCGCTAGCCCCGACGACACCCCCACCCCAACCCGTTCCGGACCCCAGATCTGCCATCTGGCGGTCGGATGCGGGGCCAGTTCGGCGACAGGTTCGTTCCGGACCCCAGATCTGCCATCTGGTGGCCGGAAGTGAGGCCTAGTTCGGTGATGGTCGGTTGCCGGGGCGCACCCCTCCCGGGGGTGCGCCGTCGGCGCGTCCGGGGACCAACGGCCTGAACTCCTGCGGCCAAGGTCACCTGGGTAGGTCATCCCACGGGGGGCGCGTTGACCCCCGTCATAGCGCTGAGTAGGGTCGCTGAAAGCGCTTACAGTCCGGTTCACCGGGCGCTCGGGGGCACGTTCGTGCCGCTCCGGGTGCACTCGGCTCCGCCGGTGTGGCGCTGAGTCAGGTGACGTTCTGGAGCGATCGGCTCCCAGGGGAGGAAGACATGCGATCACGATGGGGCAAGGTGCTCTGCCTGTTGTTCGCGTTCACGCTCGTGGCGGCCGCCTGCGGCGACGACGACGACGATGACGCGGGCGGCGAGGACACCGAGACCACCGACGACGCCGACGGCGGCGACGAGGGCGGTGGTGACGAGGACGGCGGTGACGAGGGCGGCGACGCCGAGGCCGAAGAGGTCGGCGCCGACTTCACGCTCTTCGGTGCACCGACCGGCGTCGAGGGCGACGCCATGAGCGGGTTCATCGACGTCTACAACGAGGCGACCGGCTCGAGCATCGAGTTCACCGGGTCCGACGACTTCGAGTCGCAGCTGCGCATCCGCGTCGACGGCGGCGATCCGCCGGCCGTCGCGTTCACGCCCCAGCCGGCGTCGATCTGCGCGTTCGCGGACGAGGGCGCACTCGTCTCGCTCGAGGACATGGGCTTCGACATCGCCCAGATGGAGGCCGACCACTCCGAGTTCTGGATGAACCTCGGCCTCTGCGAGGACGGCAACCACTACGGCATCCCGTGGTTCCCGAACTTCAAGTCGGTCGTCTTCTACCACGCGCCGACGTTCGAGGAGATGGGCTACGAGGTCCCCGAGACCTACGAGGACATGGTCAGCCTGTCGCAGACCATCGTCGACGACGGCATGACCCCGTGGTGCTTCGGCTTCGAGAGCGGCGGTGCGACCGGCTGGCCCGGCACCGACTGGATCGAGGACATCTACCTGCGCCTGAACGGCGCGGACATGTACAGCCAGTGGTACCAGCACGAGATCCCCTTCGATGACCCGAGCGTCGTGAGCGCGTTCGACACGATGGGCGAGATCTTCTTCGGTGAGGGCTTCGTGCTCGGTGGCCCCGACGGCGTCAGCGGCGTCAACTTCAACGACTCGCCCGGGCCCCTGTTCCAGGATCCCCCCGGCTGCCTGATGCTCAAGCAGGGCTCGTTCATCTCCAACGTCTTCGGCGACCAGCCGGACTACGAGGACGGCGAGGAGTCGGAGATCGAGGTCTTCTCGTTCCCGACCATCGACGGCAACGGCGGCGCCATGGGCGGCGGCGACACCCTGATCGTGTTCGATGACGCCGAGGCCAACGTCCAGGCCGTCATGGACTGGATCACCCCCGAGTGGCAGTGCACGCTCGCCTCGGCCTCCGGTGGCGGCGTCGCCCCCTACGGCGGCCACGGCGTCGAGGGCGTCGAGCGCCTTCCCGGCAACGCCAACGTCGATCCGGCGTGCTACGAGACCGATGCGTCCCGCACGTTCGCCGAGACCATCACCGAGGCGCTGGGCTCGAACACCTTCGTCTTCGACGCCTCCGACCTGATGCCGGCCGCGGTCGGCCAGGGCACCTTCTGGACGGCCATGATCGACTGGAGCGGTGGCGCACCGGCCGAGGAGGTCACCGCCACGGTCGAG
This sequence comes from Actinomycetota bacterium, assembly GCA_034211175.1. Taxonomy (GTDB): domain Bacteria; phylum Actinomycetota; class Acidimicrobiia; order Acidimicrobiales; family CAIXPF01; genus JAXHUH01. Next base: position 5,096 of record JAXHUH010000268.1, on the reverse strand, counting down.
AGCTCCTGGCCGTGATCTGCTGACGGTGGTCGCGACCGCTGACCAGTCAGCGGCACCGGATCACTGATCGTTCGTCGCACCGGCCCCGCCTCGGCGGGGCCGGTCGTGGCGTGGTATCTGCACGTGGGGGCGGCCGTGGCGGCCGCCCCATCCCCCGGACTACCGTGAGCGGCGAGGGCCGCCCGGGGGGAGGAGGAGCCCGATGACGATGCCGCCTGTGCTCGACGAGGACACCGTCGAGTCGCGAGACAAGGCCGTTCCAGACGACGTGGAGGCCGCGCAGGGTGGGCCGGTGACCTGGCTGTTACGCGTCCTCTCCGCCCTGGTCATCCCCGCGATCATCCTCGTCGTCTACTTCTCGTTCGGCTATCTGACCGACGACGACGGCAACAAGGCGCTCCAGGTGCTCCTGGCCGTGATCGTCGGCAGCGGTGGCATCTGGGCCCTGTTCTGGGGCATGGACCGCCTCGTCGACCTGTTCCCGAAGGGGATCGCCGCCGCGGTGCGCCCGTTCGTGTTCGTCGGGCCCGCCCTGGCGCTGCTGGGCTTCTTCCTCGTCTACCCGGCCATCAACACGCTGTTCCTGAGCTTCCAGGACAACAACAGCGAGAACTGGGTCGGGTTCGACAACTACGAGCGGCTGTTCACCGAGAGCCAGTACCTGATCGGCATTCGCAACAGCATCATCTGGGTGCTCGTCGTGCCGTTCATGGCCGTCGCCATCGGCCTTGCGTTCGCGACCATGGCCGACAAGCTCCGGGCCCGGGCCGAGTCGGTGGCGAAGTCGCTCATCTTCCTGCCGATGGCCATCTCGTTCGTCGGCGCCGTCGTCGTTTGGACGTTCGTCTACAGCTTCCGACCCGAGGGCTTCGGCGAGCAGATCGGCCTGCTCAACGGCATCTGGGTCGGCATCTTCGGCCAGGACCCGGTGTCGTGGCTCGAGTCGACGCCGTGGAACAACCTCTACCTGATGGTCATCCTGATCTGGCTCCAGACCGGCTTCGCCATGGTGATCCTCTCGTCGGCCATCAAGGGTGTGCCCGACGACCTGCTGGAGGCGGCCCGCATCGACGGCGCCAACGAGTGGCAGGTGTTCTGGCGCATTGTCATCCCGTCGATCTTCTCGACCATCGTCGTGGTGTGGACCACCGTGCTCATCACGGTCTGGAAGGTGTTCGACATCGTTTGGGTCACCACCGGCGGGCGTGACAACACCCAGGTCGTGGCCCAACAGATGGTCCAGGAGTTCTTCCTGTTCGGCCAGGACGGCATCGGCGCCGCGCTCGCGGTGCTGCTGTTCATCGCCGTGGTCCCGATCCTCGTCCTCAACATCCGCCGGTTCCGGGCCCAGGAGGCCATGCGATGACGGCCACGACGGCAGACGAGACCACCGACACGACGGCGCCGCTGGCGTCCTCGGACCCGAACATCAAGGGCCTGCGCCACGGCCCGTCGCGGCTCCCGGTCTACCTGACGATCCTCCTGATCACGGTCCTGTGGATGATCCCGACGATCGGGCTCCTCATCAACTCGTTCCGCGAGCCGGGCTCGATCCGCGGCAGCGGCTGGTGGACCGTCTTCGGCGACCTGTTCCAGTCGGGGACGTGGACGCTCGACAACTACTCGCGCGTCCTCGACGAGGGGTTCAGCAACGCCTTCGCCAACACGGTCGCGGTGGCCGTGCCCGCGACCATCATCCCGATCACCATCGCGGCGTTCGCCGCCTATGCCTTCGCATGGATGGACTTCCCGGGTCGCAACATCCTGTTCGTGAGCATCGTCGGGCTCATGGTCGTGCCGCTGCAGATGGCGTTCATCCCCATCCTGCGCATCTACACGACCTACGACCTCAACGGCACCTACCCGGCCATGTGGCTGGCCCACACCGGCTTCGGCCTGCCGCTGGCGGTGTACCTGCTGCGCAACTACATGGGCTCGTTGCCATCGTCGATGATCGAGTCGGCCAAGATCGACGGGGCCGATCACTTCTCGATCTTCATGCGGCTGATGTTGCCCCTGTCGGTGCCGGCGCTGGCCTCGTTCGCCATCTTCCAGTTCCTGTGGACCTGGAACGACTACCTGGTGGCGTACGTGTTCCTCGGCATCGAACCCGACGTGCGGGTGCTGACCGTCGAGCTCGCTGACCTGGCCGGCCGCGGTGAGGGTGCGCTCAACCTGCTGCCCGCCGCCGCGTTCGTGACGATGATCGTGCCGCTCATCGTGTTCTTCGCGCTGCAGCCGTTCTTCGTCCGTGGCCTGACCGCCGGCTCGGTGAAGGGCTGACGCCCCGGGTGGACCCTGTCGGCGAGGAGGCGTGGTCGGAGCAGCTGCGCCGGCGCAACTGGATGGCGATCGCCTTCGCGACGCTCGTCATGATGGTCAGCTACTTCGCCTACGCGGCCGGCTTCGCCGGGACCGAGGACGATCCCGACGCCATCAACCCGACGGCCATCGGCTTCGGGCTGGCGCTCGCGCCGTTCGTGTTCGTGATCCTGGCGCTGGTGTCGGGCAACTTCGGCGGCACCCGCCGGGTCATCGGCGCCATGGGCCTGCTCTTGGTCGCGGGCCTGGCGTTCGGCCTGCTCAGTCCGGTGCTCGGCGCCGCCGTGGGGTTCGCCCTCGGCGGCGCCGTCACGCTCAAGGAGCCACCGGTCCACCGGGTGCTCAGCTGGCGCCTGTGGTCGGTCGCGCTGACGCTCGTCTACACGTTCGTGCTGCTGGTGGCCGTCACCCCGGCCGGCGTGTTCACCGGCGGCGTGCTCCCGCTGGTCCTCGTGGGCTTCGCCGACGAGTACGCCGTGTGGCGCTCCGAGCGCGACGCCGCCGTCTGAACCCGCCGGACCTGCTCACGGCAGCAGCTCGAACACCTCGACGTGTTCCGGCCCCACGACCGTCATGTAGCGGCGGTCGAGCGGGGCCAGCTGTCGTCGCTGCGGTGGCGCCGGTCACGGGAGATCCCGGGACGGGTGGGTCGATGGTCCCGGAGGTCCTGGGTAACACGCCTCGGTCCTGGGTCCGGAGTCCTGCGTATGTGGTGGGAAACGGTGCTTTCGCGCTCCAGGAACTCGCAGCTTCGGCCGTAGCAGTGGTGTCCCGACACGGAGGTCGGGGGAACACCACTCACGGAGGATCACCTCAACAATGTCGCTTCGTATCAACACCAACTCGATGTCGCTCACGGCGCACCGGAACCTGGGTATCAACGACCGGTCGCTGGGCAAGTCGTTGGAGAAGCTCTCGTCGGGCTTCCGCATCAACCGGGCCGGCGATGATGCCGCTGGTCTGGTGAAGTCGGAGTCCCTTCGCTCCGAGGTCCGTGGTCTGAACCAGGCGGTTCGGAACTCGGAGGACGGGATCAGCTTCGTGCAGACCGCTGAGGGTGCGCTCAACGAGGTCCACTCGATGCTGCAGCGCATGTCGGAGCTGGCGGTCTCCGCGGCGAACACCGCGACGTCGGATGGTTCGGCCGAGCAGGCCGAGCTCGCCGAGCTGCGCACCCAGATCAACCAGATCGGGACGTCGACGCAGTTCGCCGGCATCACCGTGTTCGACGCCAACGCCAAGACCTTCCACGTCGGCGGCAACGCCGGTGAGAGCATCGATGTCACCGTCGGCGTGCTCACCGACGCCGACCTGGGGATCGACGCGGTCGACCTGACCACCGCAACCGGCGATGCGGACGCAGCGATCACTGCGATTCGCACGGCGATCGACACGCTGTCGACCACCCGGGGGACGTTGGGTGCGACCCAGAACCGGCTCGAGCACACGATCACGAACCTGCAGGTGGCGTCGGAGAACCTGACGGCGTCGGAGTCCCGGATCCGCGACGCCGACATCGCCAAGGAGATGGTCGACTTCACCCGCAACCAGATCATGGTCCAGGCCGGCACGTCGATGCTGGCCCAGGCCAACCAGGTGCCCCAGTCGGTCCTCCAGCTCATCCGCTGACCGACCGCATGGGCCCCGGCCGACCGTCCGGGGCCCGTGATCACCGACGTCGTCGCATCGAGCGCCGGGCCCGCGTGCCCGGCGCTCGCTCGCGTCGGGCCGGCGGTGCGTGGCGTCGGGCCGAAGGCCCCCCCCGGGGTCCTGGGTACGGCGGCCGGTCCTGGGTCGGAGGTCCTGCATCTGTCGAGGGAAACGGCGATTTTCCCTCCAGAAGACGGCCGTTCCGGTCGTAGCAGTGGTGTCCCGACACGGACGTCGGGCCGGAACCACTCACGGAGGAACTGAACGCAATGGCACTTCGCATCAACACCAACGCCATGTCGCTGACGGCGCACCGGAACCTGGGCATCAACGACCGGTCGCTGGGCAAGTCGTTGGAGAAGCTCTCGTCGGGTTTCCGGATCAACCGGGCCGGCGATGATGCCGCGGGTCTGGTGAAGTCGGAGTCCCTTCGCTCCGAGGTCCGTGGTCTGAACCAGGCGGTTCGGAACGCGGAGGACGGGATCAGCTTCGTCCAGACCGCCGAGGGTGCGCTCAACGAGGTCCACTCGATGCTCCAGCGCATGTCGGAGCTGGCGGTCTCCGCGGCGAACACCGCGACGTCCGACGGTACGGCCGAGCAGGCCGAGGTCGACGAGCTCGTCGCCCAGATCAACCAGATCGGCGCCTCGACCCAGTTCGCCGGCATCACCGTGTTCTCGGCCACAGCGCAGACGTTCCACATCGGCGCCAACGCCGGCGAGAACATCTCCGTCACCACCGGGGCGCTGACCGCGACCGACCTCGGCGTCGACGCGCTCGACCTCACCACCGCGGCGGACGGCGCGATCACGACGATCAGGGGGGCGATCGACACGCTGTCGACCACCCGGGGGACGTTGGGTGCGACCCAGAACCGGCTCGAGCACACGATCACGAACCTGCAGGTGTCGTCGGAGAACCTGACCGCGTCGGAGTCCCGGATCCGCGACGCCGACATCGCCAAGGAGATGGTCGACTTCACCCGCAACCAGATCATGGTCCAGGCCGGCACCTCGATGCTGGCCCAGGCCAACCAGGTGCCCCAGTCGGTCCTCCAGCTCATCCGCTGATCGGCCGAGCCGATCGGGCGCCGCCCTCCGGCGGGATCCGTGACGGCCGGTCGT
>JAXHUH010000267.1:0-4082 GCA_034211175.1 Actinomycetota bacterium | reverse complement strand
GGACGAGCCAGGCGACGCCACCACCACGACGTCGACCACCGTCGAGCGCGACCCGGCGACCGGCGAGGGCTGGCCCGACGAGGACACGACCGGGGTGCCCGCGAGCACGACCCTGCGGACCGAGACCGGCGAGATCGTCCTCGACGACGACGGCGCCGTGCTGGAGGGCGTCGACCTCGACGGTTGCGTGAAGGTGACGGCCGACGACGTCGTGATCCGCAAGAGCCGCATCACCTGCGGCGGCGAGGGCACCAACGCCGCCGTCCACCAGTCGGGCAGCGCCTCCGGCCTGCTGATCGAGGACAGCGAGATCACCGGGCCGGCGGTCGGCTACGTCCAGGCCGGCGTGTACTCCGAGAACGCCTTCACCGTGCGCCGCACGGAGATCTCGGGCCACGACGACGGCGCCTTCGTCGCCAGCGGCTCGGTGATCGAGGACAGCTGGATCCACTCGCTGGCGGCCACGCCGGGCGCCCACAACGACACCCTGCAGATGGTCGGCGGCACCGACGCCGTGATCAGGGGCAACCGCCTCGAGCACCGACGTGACCAGACGTCGGCCATCATCATCAAGTCCGACCTGGCGCCGATCGACGGCATCACCATCGAGGACAACTACATGACCGGCGGGTCGTTCACGGTGTACGTCTACGCCGGCCGCTCGAGCGCCGGAGGCTGCTGCGACGCCCCGACGAACGCCCGGGTCGTCGACAACGTGATCGAGGCCGACAGCTTCCTGTACGGGGCGATGACGATCCAGGGCGATGCCGAGGTGAGCTGCAACATCACCAGCGACGGCGCCCCGGTGACCTACTACGACTCCGACCGGCTCACGAACCCGAAGGTCGACACCTGCAGCTGAACGCAGCTCGACCGGCGCAGCCGGCGAACGCTGAACGTAGCTCGTCCGGCGAAGCCGGCGAGAGCTGAACGTAGCTCGTCCGGCGAAGCCGGCGAGCGAGGCTCAGCCAGGCTCAGCCAGGCTCAGCCGCTCAGCTCGCGGCCAGGTCGGGACCGGCGTCGGCGAGCGACGCGGCCTCGCGGGCCTCGGCCCGATCCCAGTCGCTGAAGAAGCTGCCGTCGTGGACCAGGTAGGTCGCGGTCACCTTCGGCAGGTGCTCGGTCCGCAGCGACTCGGACAGCCGGAACACCAGCTCCCAGTCCTCGAGCGGGAAGTCGCCGTGGCGGCGCGGCACCCGGCTGAACCGGGTGTCGGGGGTCCGCTTGGCGACGATCGTGTTCGTGTCGCAGATCCCCCGCTCCTTCATGACCTCGCGGTCGAAGGGGTGGGAGAGCACGTCCTTGCGGGTGCCGTCGGGGCGGACGCGCTCGATCGCCGAGTACGTGAGCTCGGCACCGGCCGCGTGGGCGCCCATCGCGTAGGTCAGGTGGTCGGGCGTCCACGTGTTGTCGTCGTCGAGGAACGCGACCCAGCGCGACGCACTGGCCCGGATCCCCACGTTGCGCACGATCCCGGCGATGCCGCAGTTGCGGCTCAGGCTGTAGGCGAACACCCGGTCGTCGTCGGGCAGCGGCGGCAGGCCGGCCCCGTCGTCGATGACGATGACGACCTGGTCCTCCCAGGTCTGGGCGAGCGCCGAGTTGATCGCCTCGACGACCTGCTCGGGCCGCTTGTAGGTGGGGATGATCGTGGCCACCGACGCCACGGGACGACGCCCCCACTGGCGCACCGCGCGCTCGGCCTCCTGCGTTTCGAAGCGCTTCAGGGCGGGGATACGGTGGGCTCTGAGCGCCTTCAGACGAAGGTTGTAGGCGGGCAGCTTCCCCGGGTAACGACGGATCGCCGACTTGGCCAACGACGTCAGACGGTCCGGGAGGGCGCGCATGCCACGCACGCTATCGGCGGACCACCGGGGACCAGCTCTTGACGACCGTTCACGCCTCCACCTCCGCGCACCGCGTCACCTCCGACGCCGGGCGATCGCAGCCGGAGCCGACGGGCCGTGTGCGCCGATCACCCGGCGCCGCCCGCGCCGTGCGGCAACCGGCCCGGATGATCAGCGTGATCATGCCGATGCGCAACGGGGGCGAGCACCTCGAGGAGCAGCTCGCGGCGCTGGCCGCGCAGGACACCGACGTGGCGTGGGAGCTCGTCGTCGTCGACAACGGCTCGACGGACGGGTCGCTCGAGGTCGTCGAGGGTTGGCGGCCCCACCTGCCGCTCCTGGTCGTCGATGCGTCCGAGCGGGCCGGGATCAACGTGGCCCGAAACCGGGGCATCGTCGAGGCCCGCGGTGACCTGCTCCTGTTCTGCGACACCGATGACATCGTCGGTCCCGGCTGGGTCGGCGCCATGGCGGCGGCCGCGACCGACGCCGACGTGGTCGGCGGACGGATCGACGAGGAGTCGCTGAACACCGGCGACTCGGTGCGCCGGCCGCGCATGCCTGCGGACGACCTGCCGATCGGGCTGTCGTTCCTGCCGTTCGCGGTGGGCGCCAACCTGGCGGTGTGGCGCGACGCGGCGGCCGAGCTGGGCGGGTTCTGCGAGTCGTTCGAGATCGGCAACGACGACGTCGACTTCTCGTTCCGCGCCCAGCTCTGCGGAATGCGCCTCGGCTACGCTCGCGACGCCGTCGTGGCCTACCGCCACCGGAGCGATCTCCGCGGGATGTTCCGTCAGTTCCGCAACTACGGGCGCAGCGAGCCCCTGGTCTACGCCCGCTTCCGTGACGCCGGTCTCTCGCGGGCGTCGGCCTGGGCGGTGCTGCGCCGCTGGACCGAACTGGTGGCGTCGGTCCCGACCGTCCTCATCGGACGGGGGGATCGGAGCCGTTGGGTCTATACGCTCGCCTACAGCGTGGGGCGCGTCGAAGGCAGCATCCGCCATCGGACGCCATACCTCTAGGACTTCCATCCTATCGGTGACCCACGACACAGGATGATCTGCCCACATCGGTGGAGGTCCGCAGCGGCGAACATCATCGAGCCGCGGTCCCCGGGGTTGGGCAGAGGAACGTAATTCAGCCTGAGCAAGTCGGGGTCGGCCAAGCCGCCAACCGGCACTACCATGGCCGATGAACGGCCGGCTCGCGTGCAGCCGAGATCCGAGGTCCGAAACCCCCGGGTCGGTGGGCGAGGAACGCCGGGGCGAGGCCCCTCGCAGAAGAGAGGACATCGGTCGTGGACCTGTGGACGACTATCTTTGCGATCTTCCGGCGGTGGTACATCACCGTACCGGTGCTGATCGTCGCCGTGGTGGCCAGCTTCGGCATCGCCAGTGGCATCAAGCCGTCCTACGAGCTCGAGGGTGGCATCTGGCTCACCACCCCCACGCCTCGGTTCTTCGACGACGGCACCCAGGTGCCGGTCCAGAACCCGTTGATCGTCAACGGCAACGTCAACTCCGGTCTGCAGATCGCCTTCGGTCACCTGGGCACGGCCGCCACTCGCGAGCAGTTCGAGGAGACCGGTTACTCGCCCGAGTACGAGCTGACGACCAACCGTGACGCCGCCATCCTCCAGTACGTGATCACGGCCGAGACCGAGGAGCAGGCGAACGAGACGGCGAGCGCACTGCTCGACGAGACCACCTCGGTGCTCCAGGAGCGACAGGTCGCCGCCAACGTCGACCCGCTCGACTACATCGGCGTCTCCCAGGCGTTCAACTCCACCCCCGACGTGATCGACGGCGGGAGGATCCGCACGCAGGCGACGATCATCATCCTCGGCATCGTCGCCGCCGCCGCCGGCGCCCTGCTCGTCGACGGGGTGGCGGCCCGGCGCAAGGGCCTGGCCCACAACGAGCCGACCATGCCGGCCGCCTACCACCCCGGCTACCAGATGCCGATGCCGGGCCCCTACGGCTACCAGCAGCCGATGGGCAACCAGCCGATGCCCCCGCAGATGGGGCCGATGGGCCCGATGGGCCAGCCCGGGGCCATGGTCCCGCAGCAGCCGGTCGACCCCGGCTACACGAACGGGAACGGCAACGGCCACAGTGCGCCGGCGCGCCCGGAGCCCGAGCCGGACGACGCCTACGACGACCACTCCCTCGACGCGCTCCTCGACGACGAGCCCGAGCCGGCACCGGCCCCGGCCCGCCGGACGAACGGGGCGGC
>JAXHUH010000266.1:0-35688 GCA_034211175.1 Actinomycetota bacterium | reverse complement strand
GTGCCGCCGCCGGTGTCGCCGCCGGTGTCGCCGCCGCCGCCCGTGTCGCCGCCGGTGTCGCCGCCCCCGGTGTCGCCGCCGCCGGGGTTGGTCGTGACCGTCCCGTCGACGGTGAGCAGGCGGACGAACGCCGTCGAGGCGGAGCCGTCGACCCGCTTGCCCGACACCGCCAGCGTCCCGCCGGTGACGAACGAGACCGACGTCGCGCCCTGGTGCACGGTCGGGTCGGCGAGCTCCTCGACCCACACGCCGTCGGAGCCGGCATCGGAGGACGCGGAACCGTCGCTCTCGAGCAGCCCGACGAACAGCTTCGCGGTCGCCGTTCCCGCCCACAGACCGGCGACGTCGTCGGAGGCGTAGCCGGTCACGGCGATCCGGCCGTCGCCGGACACCGCGAGGTCGGTGGTGTAGAGGGCGAACCCGGCCGCGCTCTCGAGCTCGGCGATGCCGCCGTCGCCGAACGAGGCATCGAGGGTGCCGTCGCTCGTGAGCCGCATGACCCAGGCCCGGGCCACGCTCGTGCACCGCTTGTCGGCGGCGGTGTCGATCGCCTCGCACGTCGAGCCGGTCAGGTAGATCCGCCCCGCGTCGTCGGTCACGACGGCCATCGCCTGCTCGGAGTGGAACGTCTGGGGGACGTAGCCGATGGCCCCGTTCGCGGCCTTCGGCATGAACCCGAAGTTCACCCCCTCCGTCGGGGGAACCCCGGGGGCGTCGATGTAGACGTTGCCGGCGTAGGTGCCGGCCCCGTCGCCGAAGCCGGCGTCCGCCTCGCCGTCGGCGGTCGTGCGGAGGATGCCGACGCGGTTCTCGCCGTCGCTGCCGCCGGCCGCGATGACCCGGCCGGAGCCGTCGATGGTGACGTCCGACGCGAAGATCGACGTGTCCAGGTGCTGGTCGCCGATGTCGTGGCCGCCGTCGGTGCCGTCGCCCCACGCAACGCCGCCGCCGCTGGCGTCGTAGCGGTTGATGACCGTGCCCGGGCAGGAGCTGTAGTCCGAGCCCGGGTAGGAGGCCACGAAGATGTGGTCGAGGGCGTCACCGCTCGTGCCCACGGCCACCCCGACGGGGCTGGTGCCGCAGCTGTCGTCCCAGTTCGAGCCGACCAGGGCCAGCGACGACGGGTCGACGCGGAACAGCGCCGTGCCGATCGCGGTGCCGAAGACCGCGACGATCGTGCCGTCGGACTGGGCCGCGACCTCGGCTGCCCCGTAGATCCCGTCGTGGCCCTCCGCCGCGGTGACCTCGATGACCGTGGCGTTCTCGATGCCGGAGCCACCGAGGACGGCGACCGTGAACGCCCCGGTGCCGACCGCGCCGACCGCGTACACCCGCCCGTCCGCGCCGACGACCGAGGTGAACGAGCTCGCGCCCTCCGCGGACGAGTACGACGACCCGCCCGCGTCGACGGCGGCGAGCGCGGGGGCGGGCAGCGCGAGCGTGGATGCCGCGGTGACGACAGCGATCAGTGTGCTCTTCCGCACGTGTGGTACTCCTCGGCGAGACCGGAGGCGCGGGGCTGCGCCACTCTCGGGGAGATCGTGCGGTCGTTGCGCGGTCCCGGCCATGAGACGTGCGTCCCGCCGAGAACGGGTGGCGCCCGGGGCCGGGTCGAGCCCGACGCCCCCGGCGCCACGACGATCAGCCGGTCGTCACCGTCACCGGGCGAACCAGTAGTAGTCCGTGCCCGGGCCCGGGCGGTACCAGAAGATGTCGTCCTTGCCGTTCCCGTCGATGTCACCGGTGAACGGTGAGTACACGCCGTTGGCGGCGGGTGCGCCGCCCGGTCGGAACGCGCCACCCCCGGCGGCGGTCCACAGGTACTCCGCGCCGCTCCCCGGGGCGTACCAGAAGATGTCGTCGCGCCCGTCGCCGCCGAAGTCGCCGACCATCGCGAGGTAGTCACCGCCGACACCGAGGCGCGGTCCGTTCACGAAGGCGCCGCTCGCGACCCCACGCCACTGGCCCTCCGGCGTCGATCCCGGGCCCCAGAAGTAGATGTCGTCGTACCCGTTGCCGTCGTAGTCGCCGACGAGCGTCCGGTAGGTGCCGCTGGCACCACGGCCGGAACGCGGTGCGAACGCACCGTTCGGCGTACCGACGAACAGGTACTCGGGCGTGGCGCCGGGACCGTACAGGAAGACGTCGTCGGGCCCGTTGGTCGTGCCGTAGAACTGCCCGGCGAGCGGCGTGTAGCTGCCGTTGATGTCCCGGATGCGCTGACCGGTGAACGTGCCGGGTCGGTTGCTGCCCCGCCACAGGTACTCGGGCGTCGTTCCCGGTCCGTACCAGAAGATGTCGTCGAACCCGTCGCCGTTGAAGTCGCCGACCACCGGTTCGTAGACGCCGCCCACGCCCGCCGACGGCGCGGCCACGAGACCGCGGGGTGAACTGCGGGCCAGGGTCAGGCCGTCGGGGCGGCTGCCCTCGCCGTACCAGAAGACGTCGGTCCGGCCGTCGCCGTTGAAGTCGCCGGCGAGGGGTTCGTAGTCGCCGTTGATCGCTGCCGCGGCCGAGGCGAACATCGTTGGTGTCGCCGGTGGCGTCGTCGCCGGTGGCGTGGTCGCCGGCGGTGCCGTCGTGCCCGACGCGTTGAACGAGGCGACGAAGCCGTCGGGCGACCCGGCGGAGGAGCGGATACCCGCGACGTAGAAGTTGGCGCTGTCGGAGCCGCGGAAGCTGATCGCCAGCGGCTGCTGCGACTCGTTCGCCTTCTCGTCGCCGAACGGCGCCACCCAGTACCCGTCACCGTCGAAGTCCGTCACCGGTGCGCCGGAGGTGCTCAGGGCGGTCACGAACAGACGCGCCGGGTTGGTGCCGGTGAAGCCGCTGACGTACACCCGGCCGTTCGGGGCGACGCTCACCTCAGTGGCGAACTGCACGGCGCCGCCCGGGTTGGGCAGCAGCACCCAGCCGTTGTTGCCGAAGCTGGTGTCGAGCGTGCCGGCCGCGGTGACCCTGGCGACCCAGCCCCGGAACCCGGCGGTGCACTGGGGTGGGATGTCGTCGGTCGCCGCCGTGCACTGGGTGCCGACCACGTAGATGCGGTTCTGGGCGTCGACCGCGACCCCCATGCCCTGCTCGCTGTGGTGGCTCTGGGCGAAGCGGCCGATCGCGGTGTCGGTCGGCAGCGGGAACATCCCGAAGTTGTCCCGCCCGCCGGTCGCCTGCGGGTTGCCCGGGGCGTCGAGGCGGATGTGGCCGGCGTCCTGACCGGTGGCGGAGCCGAACGTCGAGTCGCGTCCGCCGGCGGCCGTGATCCGGGCGATCCCGACCGCGTTCTGGTCGACGCCCGTGTAGCCCGGCTGCTTGTCGTCGTTGCCGCCGGCGATGATGATCCGGTTCAGGCTGTCGATCGCGATCCCGGACGGGAACACGTGGCCGTCGTAGTGCTGGCCGTCGAGGTCGATCGACCCGTGCACGTTCGTCTGGGTCCCGTCGCCCCACGAGGAGATGTGGGTGCCGGCGGCGCTGTACTTGTTCACCGTCGCGCCCGGGCACTGGCCGTACTCACCGCCGGGGAACGACACGACGAGGATGTTGTCGTGGCTGTCGGTAGCGACGCCGCGAGGCTGGGTGCCGCAGTTGTCGTTCAGCGTCACGCCGCTGAGCTGCAGCGAGGTGTTGAACCGGAGCAGGGCCGTCCCGATGTGGGTACCGAACGCGGCGACTGCGGTGCCGTCCGACTGCAGGGCCAGCCCGCCGAGCGTGTGCAGCCCGGTGTGGGCGCCGAGCCCGCCGACGCTGACGGGCTCGTCCCGCACGACCGAACCGGCCGCGTTCAGCTCGTAGATGTGGACGTTCGTGCTGTTGACGTAGCCGATGGCCACGACGTTGCCGTTCGGCCGGACCGCCGTCTCGAACCCCTGCACGAGGTCGTTCGTGTATCGACCGTCGCCGGCGAACGCGGTGTCCACGTTCGCCCACAACGGCAGCGCGGTCGCCGCGACGATCGCCGCGGCCGCACCGGCCAGTCCCGCCAACCATCTCCGCCGCACTGCGTCCTCCGAGGGGGCGCGCCACGCGCCCGATCAGGTGTCGTCACGAATCGGGCCGTCCGCCGGTACCGCCTTCCCGGTGCGAGCCGATCTGTCGAAAGTGTATGGCTCGTGTCGTGGCGCTCCACGAGCTCCCGCACCGGATCAGCGGGACCAGCACGTCCGCGATTCACACCTTCGAAGGCCGCCGATGCGCCCGGCGCGGCGGACGCTCAGTAGCGGAAGCGGCCGACGCCGGCTCCGAACCACACGTAGTCGCGGCTGGGACCGGCGGCGAACCACGCGATGTCGGCGCGGCCGTCGCCGTCGTAGTCGCCCGGGACCGGGTCGTAGGTGCCCGACACCGAGGTCGGCAGCGAGCGGAAGCTGCCGCGGCCGCCGTGGTACCAGAGGTAGTCGCGTGCTGCGCCCGGTGCGTACCAGAAGACGTCGGTCGAGCGGTTGCCGTCGAAGTCGCCGACGAACGCCTGGTAGCTGCCGTTGACCCGGACGACTTGCCCGCTGAACGCACCGCGGCCCCGGTTGGCGTACCAGATGTAGTCGTTGGCCGGGCCGGGGGCGTACCAGAGGATGTCGTCCAGCCCGTCGCCGTCGAGGTCGCCGACCTCCGGCTCGTAGATCCCGCCGACGGGGAACGGCGTGCCACCGTCGAACCAGCGGTCGGAGCGCCCGTACCACAGGTAGTCGGGTCGGGAGCCGACGCCGTACCACAGGATGTCAGCGGCGCCGTCGCCGTCGTAGTCGCCGGCGTAGGGCTCGTAGGTCCCGTTGGACGCGAGCGTCGCGACCTGCGCGAACCCCCGGTTGCCGCGCCCGTACCAGACGTACTCGCCGCGTCCGCCGGGGGCGTACCAGAAGATGTCGTCGCGGCCGTCGCCGTCGAAGTCGCCGGGGATCGGCTGGTAGTCGTCACCGGGCGCGTTCGCCGTGACGATCGAGAACGTGCCACCCGGGCCCCCGTAGCCGACGGTCTCGTCGCCGCCGTCGGGCCCGTACCAGAAGATGTCGTCGCGGCCGTCGCCGTCGAAGTCGCCCGACACCGGGGTGTAGCGCTCCGTGGCGTCCGCCGCGGGGCCCAGGACGCTCGAGTACTGGGGTGCGAGGAGGCCGGCGAGATCGAGGCGGTTCGTGACCACGCCGCTCTTGCGGTCACGGATCGGGGTGCCCCGCTCCTGGAGGAACGAGAGCGTCCCGCTCGCCGAGCGCTGGCCGCGCAACTGGGTGGCGATGGCGTAGGCGGCCGACACGTGGGGCGCCGCCGCCGACGTGCCGCTGGCCGAGCCGAAGCGGGCGCCGGGGAGCGCGGAGATGATGTCGACGCCCGGGGCGAGCAGGTCGAGGTCGGACGACGAGTTCGACAGTGGCCACACGACGTCGCGGTCGTCGTAGGTCGCGCCGACGCTGATCGTGGACGAGATGCACGCGGGCAGGCCGAGCCCGGTCGACGACCCGGCGTTGCCGGACGAGACGACGGTGGCCACGCCGACGGCCTCGAGCCGATCGACCGCGGCCTTGAGGACGTTCCCGTCGCAGCGGTCCTGGGCGGCGTCGCTCGACACGCTCAGGTTGACCGCGGCGAGCGAGAGCTGGGCGGCCCTGTCGGTCAGGTGGTCGAGGGCGGCGAGGACGTCGCTCAGCCTCGCCCGCGCGCACGGCGCGGTGCCTGGGCCGCCGCACTCCGCGTCCTCGTCGACGGGGGAGAAGACCTGGATGGCGGCGATGTTCGTGCCGGGGGCGACGCCGCTGATGGGCTGGCCGTTGATCGTGCCCTCGCCGGCGATGATGCCCGCCACGTGGGTGCCGTGGCCGCAGTCGTTGGCGACCCCGCACGGTGCTGCGGCACCCGCGCCGACCATCGTCGTCTGCCCGTTCGGGCACGACGGGGAGAAGCACGCCTCGTAGGACACCTTCCCCTTCAGGAAGGGGTGTGCCGCGTCGACACCCGTGTCGACGACCGCCACCGTCTGCCCGGAGCCGGTGTAGCCCTCGGCCCACGCGCTGCGGGCGCCGATCAGCGACGTGCTCTCCTCGAGCTCGCTGTGCAGCCAGATGTCGGGCTGGACGTCCACCACGCCGGGTGCGGAGGCGAGCTTGGCGAGCTCGTCGGTCGAGACGTCCACCGCGACGACCGACAGCTCGTCGAAGGACCGGGCGTCGCTCGTCGACACGTCGGCCTGCTCGAGGACCTCGGTCGGCGTCGTGCCGGACGGGGCGACGCGGACGAGCACGCTGACGTCCGGTGGCGCCTCCTCCGCGAGTGCGACCGGAGCCGCGATCGGGAGGGTCGCGAACGCGAACAGCGCGGTCGCGAGCAACCACGCGGTGCGAACCCGTCGCCCGGGTAGGGCTCCTCGGCGTCGCTCGTCAACCGCTACACCGATGCCGTGTTCCATCGTGGTCACCATCCGGTCCCGCTCTCCCGTGCTCGCTGGGCACGGGAGCCCGCCGCGCGCGGCGCCGTGCGCCAGCGTACCGCCCGGTCCGCCTGAATCATTGTCACCCCGGCGACCGCTGCCGGACCGACCCCTTCCGCCGGTCCGACCGGGTGGGGGACCAGGGCCGTCCGGCGCGGTCTCGCCGGGTCGTTCGCGCCTCAGCCGTGCCGCGGCACCGGCTCAGTAGCGCTGGTACTCGATGTCGTCGCGGCCGTCGCCGTTGAAGTCGCCGACGACGACCACGACACGGCTCTCGCTGATCGGCACCGACGGGCCGTCCAGGAACCGGCGGCTCGCCGTCCCGAGCCACAGGTAGTCGGCTCGGGAGCCGGGGCCGAGCCAGAACACGTCGTCGCGGCCGTCGTTGTTGGCGTCGCCGGTCAGGGCGACGTACGTGCCACCGACCGCACGGCCGACGGCATGGCTGAACGAGCCGTTGGCCGCGCCGTACCACACGGCCTCGCGGCCCGGTCCGGGGGCGTACCAGAAGATGTCGTCGCGGCCGTCGCCGTCGTAGTCGCCGGCGAGGGGCTGGTACGTGCCACCGACGTTGTGCACCGGGCGCATGGCGAACGACGTGCCCCGCTGGCCGAACCACAGGCCGTCGCGGGCGACGCCGGGGGCGTACCAGAAGATGTCGCCGATCCCGTCACCGTTGAAGTCGCCGGGCACCACCTGGTAGTTGCCGCCGACGTTGCGGAGCGAGCGGCCCGCGAAGCTTCGGTTCGACTGGCCGTACCAGATGTAGTCCGGTGCCGCGCCGGGCGCGTGCCACACGATGTCGTCGCGGCCGTCGCCGTTGAAGTCGCCGGCGACGGCGCGGTAGGTGCCGGACACGTTGGTCGAGACCTCGGTGAAGCCGGACGCACCGCCCCACCACAGCTGGTCGGCCAGTGTGCCCGGCCCGTACCACAGGATGTCGTCGGCGCCGTTGCCGTCGAAGTCGCCGACGATCGGCTCGTAGCGATCGGCTCCCGGGATGTCCGAGGCCCCCGCGGTCGCAGCGCCTGCCACCAGCGACGTGGCGACGAGGACGAGGGACGCGCCGATGGCGGTCAGGAGCTTCATGCGGGTCCTCCGCACCGCCGGCCGTGACCCGACGGCGTTGGATGACGTACTGATGCGCTCGGAGTGGCGGGCGCCTCGGCCGACGTGGGCGGGCGCGGCTCCGAGCCACGGAGGACCGAGCCTATCCGGCGCCCGGACGTTTCGAACGGGTGACGGAGAGTTGTGCCGGGTTTTCGGGGTGGTCGCGCCATCGTCGTCGCCCGGGCGCCCCACCCGCGCTCAGTTCGCCAGGCGCTCCGCGGCGAGCTCGTCGCTCATCGCCGGCTCGTCGAGACGGATCGTGGTGTCCGGCGTCATCGCCGGCAGCACCTCGAGCTGGGGTCGGCTCACCCGCCCGATGAGGTCGGCGAGCAGGCCGATCACCATGAGCTGGAACGCCGAGAAGAAGATCAGCAGCGTGTTGGTGGCGACCCGGAAGTCCGTGTCGGCGAGGTCGAACCCGAGCTTGATGAAGCCCAGGAACGCCAGCGCGAACCCGACCGGCAGGAAGACCCGGAGCGGGTTGTAGGTCAGGATCATGCGGACGACCTGGTTCATGTAGCGGCTCGTGTCGCGCCGCCAGTGGAACTTGGACTCGCCGGCCCGCTCCGCGTACGGGATCGGGATGTAGTGCACCGAGTAGTGGTTGGCGAGGAACGTCATGGTGATCGTCGTCACGCACGAGAAGCCGGTGGGCAGGAACCGCAGGTACTGGAGGGCGACGTCGCGCCGGAACGCACGGAAGCCCGAGTTGAGGTCGGGGATCGGCGTCTGCGTGAGGTAGCTCGCGAGCTTGCGGATGAGCCACTTGGCCGGGACCCGGGCGAACTTGTGGGTCCCCTCCTCGGTCGTGCGGGCACCGACGACCTGGTCGTGGCCGTCGAGCGCGTCCACCAGCTCGGGGATCTGGTCGTTCGGGTAGGTCATGTCGACGTCGGTCCACACGACGACCCGACCCCGCGACTCCTGGGTCCCGGCCTTGCGGGCCGAACCCGAGCCCCGGTTGTGGGTGAACTGGAGCAGGCGGATGCCCTCGAGCTCACGCAGCATGTCGCCGGACCCGTCGTTGGAGCCGTCGTCCACGACGATGATCTCGTAGCTGTAGCTGGACCGGTCCATCGCCGCCCGGATGCGATCGAGCTCCTCGATCAGGTGGCCCCGCTCGTTGTACACGGGAAGGACGATGCTGACGTCGAGCTCGCTGCTGAGATCGACGGGCGTTGCTGACGACATGGTGGCAAACAGTACCGAAGTGGGAGGGGGCGCTCGACGCGGTCCGGTCGCGTTCGGGTGTCGATCCCGCGTCGCGAGCCGCCGATCAGGACGACATCAGGACCCGGTGGCCGCTCGAACCGTGGGTGTTGAGCACGACGTCGGCACGGCCGTCGCCGTTGATGTCTGCACCGGCTGCGCGGGTGCCGGCGCCGAACGTGATCGGGCGGGCCATGAAGCGGCCGGTGGCCGTGCCGAGCCACAGGGTGGCCCGGCCGTCGGACGGTCGGTAGAACACGATGTCGTCGGTCCCGCCACCGTCGAAGTCGTCGATCTCGATCTCGTAGCTGCCGTTGAGCGGGGCCGTCGGGGCGCTCGAGAACGTGCGACCGGAGCCGCCCCGGAAGACGTAGTCGGTCGTCCGGCCAGGTGCGTACCACAGGATGTCGTCGCCACCGATGCCGTCGAAGTCGCCGACGTGGGTCTGGTACGTGCCGCCCACCGACGGCGCCCGGCGGCCGGTGAAGGACCGGTCGGCCTCGCCGTACCAGACGTACTCGACGCCGGGCCCGGGGGCGTACCAGAAGATGTCGTCGATGCCGCCGCCGTCGAAGTCGCCGACGAACGGCTCGAAGGTGCCGCCGACGTTCGTGGGCCGGGCGCCGCGGAACGTCCGGTTCGTCCCGCCGTACCAGACGTAGTCGATGGCGGAGCCGGGGGCGTACCAGAAGATGTCGTCGACGCCGCCGCCGTTGAAGTCGCCGACCAGCGGCTCGAAGTCGCCGCCGACGTCGGGGACGTCGCTCCGGGCGAACGAGCGGTCGGCCCGGCCCCACAGCACCTTCTCGCTGCCGTTGTGCCCCGGCTGGAAGAAGAACAGGTCGGTCCGGCCGTCGCCGTCGAAGTCACCGACGAGCGGCTCCCGGTTCGAGGGCAGATCGACGGAGCGGGTGTCGACGCCGTTGCCGCCGTTGCCGTACCAGACCGATGCCGAGCTCGAGCCCGGCGTGTAGTGGAAGACGTCGCCGATGCCGTCGCCGTCGAAGTCGCCGCTGATCGCCTCGGAGCCGGCCGAGCCGTTCAGCGAGGCGGTCTGGAAGACGCCGCGCCCGGGCAGTGCGCCGAACGCGGCGCTCACCCGCTGGCGGACCTCGGGGAGCCGCGCGTAGAGGTAGCCGCCCGGGCAGGTCGTCTGGCCGACGTCGCGGTGGCCGACGATTCGGTTCACGTTGACCCGCCTGCCCTTGGGCTGGGCGTCGTTGGTCGTGAGCGACTGGTACGTGACCCGGCTGCGGGGGTCGGCGCCGTGGACGAACAGCTTCCAGGTGAGGAGTTGGACGAGCGCGTCGATCGACTGGTTCGTCGGAGGTGTGCGGGCGAAGTCCCCGATGAGGACGACACCCGTCGACGCGGTGTTGAAGCCGGAGGCGTGGCCGCCGACGATCGCCCGGGAGATGCCCCCGCCACGACCCTCCCAGATGCGGCCGAAGCGGTCGATGGCGAAGTTGTAGCCGAGGTCGTTCCAGCCCCGCGCGTCCATGTGGTACGCCTGCATCGACCGAAGGATCGCCGGCACCTGCTCCGGGGTGTAGGAGACATGGGCGGCGACGCCCGAGTGGTGGACGACGGCGAGGTCGACGTCGTCGGCGACGACGTACTCGCGCCGCGAGTCCCGTGCGCCCCACGAGGAGCGCATGTTGACGGTGGTCGAGACCGCGGCCGCCTCGGCCTCGGCCGTCTGCAGCGTCAGGTTCACCTGTTCGCGGCCCTCGCGGACGAGGTGGACGACGACGTCGGTCGCGTCGGCGGGCAGCCGCACGTCCCATCCGTCGGCCGCTCCGACCCACAGCGGGTCGGAGATGAACGTCTCCGACCCGGCGCCGGAGGTCGCCGGGCTCTCGGCCGGGTCCTCGGCGACGGCCGCGGCATCGAGCGCGGCGTCGGGGTCGGTCTCCTCGTGGCCCTCGTCGACGTGCACGTGCTCCCAGCCCGACCACTCGCCGTCGGTGCGGACCCGGACCGAGCCCTCGGCCGCCGCCGGGGCGCGCCACTCGAACCCGATGGAGACGAACGGGTCGAGGTCGACGGCCCGCGCCGTGACCGGCAGGCTCGTCGGGGACAGCGACGCGGCCCCGAGCGTCGACCGGGAGACCGTCGGCACGACCGGGACCGGGCTCGAATCGGTGACCATGGTCGACTCCGCCGCCAGCGCCGGCCGCGGGAGGACGATCCCGGCGGCGACCGTGCCGATCACGACGAGGACCCGGAGCACCCGTTGGCGCCTGCGGTGCGATTGCCGCCGGCCCGCCCGGTCGCCCCGCGAATCTCCGCCGCGGGCGGACGTGGACGTCCGCGCCCGAAAGCTTCGCATCAGCCGGAGTGTACCGATGGTCCTACTGCAACTGCGGCTCTTGCCGACCTGCGATGAGTCAGGATCGGGGATCGGCGTCACGCATCACACGACGGGTCGAGCTCGATGTCCACCGGCGCCGACGCGATCTGGAGGTACTCGATGTCGTAGGCGCTCGGTCGGACCGTCAACGTGAGCCCGAGCACGCGGTCGTTGACGACCTCCCTGGTGAGCGTCGGGGTCTCGCTGAAGAGCGGTTGCAGGTCTTCGAGCACCTCGAGGTGGGCCTCCGTCGGGACACGCTTGACCGAGACGATGTGGAGATGGCGGCACTCCGCCGCGCTGTCCGCTGCGATCTCCCGGATGAGGTCCGGGTCCGGTTCGGTCAGCGACGCGGTCGGGGTGCCGCACCAGGCGTAGATCGTCTGGGTGAGCGGGGAGCGGGCACCCTGGAGGACGAGCACCGCAGCGTCCTCTGGCAGCGCCGCGCACAGGTCGTCCATCGGGCCGAGGAAGTTGGCCTGCTCCTGCAGCTCGCGGACCGGTGCCGTCGCCAGGATCGGCGCGACCACCACGGCGAGCGCGGCGAGTGCCGCGAGCGCCCCGGTGGCGACGTCACCGATGCGGCTCCGCAGCACCTGCGCGATCTGGGCGATCCCGTACACGGCGAGCACGGCGAGGCCGGGTACGACGACGAACACGAAGCGGCGCATCGCCCAGATGTGGTCCGGGGTGATCTCCGGGCGCCACAGGTAGACCGAGCCACCGATCACGAGGGCGATGCCGAGCACCGGGCCGAGCCAGCGCGTCTCGCCCCGCATCGACCGCCAGGCGAGGAACCCGGCGCCGATGGCCGCGAGCGCCACCGCAGGCGGGCCGAGGTACCACGCCATCCAGTTGAGGGTCTGCTCGGAGTACACCCTCGTCGGGTCGGGTGTGCGGCCCTCGAGGCGTTGCAGGCCCTCGACGATCTGGGTGAAGCGGGGGTCGCGCACGGTCTGCACGGCCGGCCGCACGAACCACAGCGCGAACATGGCGCCGGTCACCACGACGCCGGCGACCGCGGCCAACCGTGTCGTCGTCGACGAGTACCACGACCGGATGGCCGGGCGGGTGCGCCACAGGACGTAGGCGATGCCACAGCCCACCCACGCGACGGCCATGAGCGCCTCGACCTGGCGTCGGGACTCGCGGAGCGCGTCGTAGTACGCGGAGGAGAACCCCCAGCCGTCGATCGAGCCGATGGCGAAGGTGGCGAACGCCCCGAGCGAGAACGTGCCCGCCGCGACGAGCCCACGACGTCCGCGGCAGGCGAGGGCGAGCGCGAACGGCGCCGCGGCGACGAGCTGCACCGCGCCGTCGATCCGGGCCATGGCGGTGCCGCCGATCAGTGCGCCGGCCGCGAACGCGACCGCGGGGTCGATGCGGCGGATGGCGTGGACCGTCGCCAGCAACCCGGCCCAGAAGAACAGCGCGGTGATCGACTCCGAGTAGGTGTCGCGGGCGTTGACGACGTAGGGCATCGACGCCGCGAACGCGATGACCGCCGCGACGCCGAGCCAACTTCGTCGTGTCAGGCGGGCCGCGATGGCGTAGATCGACAGCAGGGTGACGGCGAGGAGCAACGCCGGTATGCGGAACATCACCGTCGGGCCGCCGATGTCGTACCCGACCGCCAGCACCGCGGAGATCACGTGGTTGAACTGGTACTCGATGTGGTCGGGTGTGGACGTGCCGTCCTCGACGACCCGCTCGGTGTAGGCGGCGGTCGCCAGGGGGCGCACGGTGTCGTTGCCGATGAGGAACGGGTCGAAGAAGTCGGTCGTGAGCTTGCCGTCGCGGACGATCACCCGGGCGGTCGCCGCATAGGAGCCCGGGTCGCGACCGACCCAGAGGTGCTCGCTGGCGTGGATCCCGTTCCAGGCGAACGAGGCGAGCACGATGAGGACGACGACCCCGGCCATCGTGTGGTCCCTGCGGCTCGTCGCCGAGGTGAGCCCCAGCAGCCGGACCGTCGTCCAGACGCTGAGCGCCCACAGGGGGAGCGCGATGACGAGCGAGGCGACCATCGAGTACGCCTCGAGCATCGCCAGGACGAGGGCGACCGAGCCGACCGCGAGGGGGCCGGTCGCGGAGACGATGGCGAGCACCTCGAGCCACGCCGGGACGACGGAGGAGCGCTCCTCGTCGTCGTCCGCGGCGCTGGTCGACGACGGTGCACCGGCCGTCGAGGCCGACACCGGTGCGCCGTCCCCGTCCGTGCGGGACGTTCCGGCCTCCGCCGCGTCGGTCTCGGCGCCTTCGGGGTCCGGCTCGTCGACGGGGGCATCGTCGTCGGTCACGGCGTGTGCAGCGCCCTCTGCGCGGTCGGGCGAACCGGGGGTCATGGCGGGCAAGTCTTGCACCTTTGCGAACCCCCGCCGGTCGCGCCCGGAGGCGGGATCGGGGGTCCCGGCCGCGTTGTACGCTCCAGCCGGTGAACGAGCCAGCGCGACCCGGACACCCCGACGGAGAAGGCGCGGACGCCGCCGACACCGACGACCTCGTGGCCCGGGCGCGAGCGCTGGCGCGCGTCGCCGCGGAGAACGACAGCCTCCGGGTCGAGGTCTCGTCCGCCGGCGACGAGATGGTCGCCGCGCTCAAGGCCCGCGCCGCGGTCGACGCCGTACCGACGGTCGGCCGGTTCCGCCGGCTGAAGGGCCTCGTCCTGCGGGTCGCGCGGCTGTTCCTGCGGGACCAGGCGACGTTCAACCGGGCGACCACGACCGCGTTCGAGGACGTCTTCGCCCAGCTCGAGGGGCTGGCCGCCCGGCTCGATCGGGTCGAGGCGTCGCTCGAGGAGCTGCGGCCGGGGCCCGGACGGTGAGGATCGCCGTCGTCAAGCCCGACCACGGCACCGTCGGCGGGTTCGAGCTCGTCGTGCGGCGCGTGGTCCGCCACCTGCGCAGCGTCGGCCACGAGGTGCGCATCGTGACCGTCCGCGCCGATCTCGATCCCGACCGGGCGCTCGGCCGGCCCGTGCCCGACGAGCTGCGCCGACGGGCACCGGAGTTCGTGGACTACCTCGGCCTCGTGGCCACGTTCCGGGCCGTCGACCTCTCGGGCGAGGACCTGGTCATCAGCACCCAGCCCGGATCGTTCGCCGTTCGCCACGAGCGGCACCTCGCGCTCTTCTACCACCACTATCGCCTGTTCTACGAGTTCGCCCCGCTGCTCGCGTCGGCCGGTCTCGTGCGGGACCCCGACCTCCACCTCGAGCTCGCCTCCGTCGTGCGCGAGCTCGACGACGAGTGCCTGGCCGGTGTCGGCCGGTTCTGCGTGCCGAGCCGGACGGTCGCGGATCGCCTCGACCGCTACAACGGGATCGATCGGGTCTCGCCGTTCCACGCCGGCATCGGCCTCGCGGCGACGGCGGAGCCGGCCGAGCGGCCGGGCCCCGGCGAGCACGTGCTCTGCGTCAGCCGCCACGAGTTCCCGAAGCGGACCGAGCTGTTCGCGGCCGCCGCCCGCGGCTTCGGCGAGCTGCCGGCCGTCTGCGTCGGGGCCGGGTCGCGCATCGACTGGGTCCGCCGCATCGACGAGCTGGCCCGATCGACGACCGATGTCGAGCCCGAGCGCCTGTGGCGGGCCCGCAACCACGGCGACCCGCCCCTGCCGGGACGCTCGCCGGCCGGGATCGTCCGGTTCGTGAGCTACGCGACCCACGCCGAGCTCGCCGGGCTGTACCGCCGGGCGACCTGCGTCGTCGCCCCCGCGCTCGACGAGGACTACGGGCTCACCGTCATCGAGGCGATGGCCCACGGGGTCCCGGTGGTGGTGTGCGACGACGGCGGGAGCCTCGTCGAGCTCACCGAGGACGCCGGCGCCGGCCTCGTCGTCGAACCGACCCCCGAGGCCATCGCCGCCGGCGTGCGTCGGCTCTCCGAGGATCGCGACCTGGCCACGCGCTGTCGGGAGGCGGCCCGCGAGGCCGGCCGGACGTTCACCTGGTCACGGGCGTTCGGCCAGCTCGACGCCGCAGTTGCGGCGGTTGCCGACGCCTGAACCCGTTCAGGCCCGACAGCGGGGAGGCCGACGAGGTCGTCGCCCCGTCGTGAGCCCGTCGGTCCGCGTCTGCGCCAGCGGGTCGGGCCGGGTGCGCGTCGCAGTTCCGGGCGGTTCCGGTTGGCGGGGTCAGTCGGGTCGTCAGGCGCCGCGGCGGCGGGCCGGGTCTGTCGTCGTCCGGTCGAGACCGAACTCGATGCCGAGGTCGAGGTAGCCGACGGGGACGCCCTCGCCCCGCTTGACGTCGAAGCGGATCGGCCGGCGCCAGTGGTCGTAGTCGTTGCGCTCGGTGCGCTCGCCGATGGCGACGTCGAGGTCGTACGTGCCCTCGGCGAGCGTCACCGCCGGGATGCGCACGTCGACGATCCCGGGCCCGTCGATCTCCTTGACGGTCTGGTTCTGGCGCGTGGTGTTCGTGGCCGTCATCAGCTGGCCGTCGATGTGCTCGATGGCGATGCCGAAGCTCGGGTCGATGATCCGCTCGTGGGCGACGAAGTGGATGCGGATGATCAGGCCCTCGCCGGTGCGCACCGAGCGCGCCGGGTTGCCGGCGGCGTCGAGCAGCTCGACCTCGGTGATGCGCGCCTCGCCCGAGCCCCACCGGGTGGTCACGCCCTCGGCGTTGGTCTCGCGGTCGACCACCGTCTCGCCCGTGTAGGCGTCGACGACCTCGGGCGCGGGGCCGACCATCTGGAGCTCGCCGTGGTCCAGCCACGCCACCCGATCGCACAGCGACCGCACCTGGTCGAGCCCGTGGGAGACGATGACGACGGTGCGGTTGGAGTCGCGGAAGTGGGCGATGCGCTCGGAGCTCTTCCGTTGGAACAGCTCGTCGCCCACCGAGAGGACCTCGTCGATCATGAGGATCTCGGGGTCGACGTTGATGGCCACCGCGAAGCCGAGGCGCACGTACATGCCGGACGAGTAGTTCTTGACCGGCATGTCGATGAAGTGCTCGAGGTCGGCGAACTCGACGATCTCGTCGAACCGCTCGTCGACCTGGTGGCGCGACAGGCCGAGGATCGAGGCGTTGAGGTAGATGTTCTCCCGGCCCGTCAGCTCGGGATGGAACCCGGCGCCCAGCTCGAGCAGGCTCGAGATCGTTCCCCGCACCTCGATCCGGCCCTCCTCGGGGCGAAGGATCTTCGCCAGGCACTTGAGCATCGTCGACTTGCCCGAGCCGTTGTGGCCGATGATGCCGAACGTCTCGCCCCGCTCGATCTCGAAGCTGACGTCCTTGAGCGCCCAGAAGTCCTCGTACCGGGCGCGTCGGCCGCGCATGACGGTCGACTTCAGCGTCTGGTTGCGATCGTGGTAGATGCGGAACCGCTTGGAGACGTTCTCGATCGAGATGGCGGCGTCGGCCATCACAGCTCCTCGGCGAAGCGGGGGGACAGCCGGGCGAACACGGCCCACCCGATCGCCAGTGCGATCGCGCTGGTGGTCGTCATCTTCAGCCAGGTCATCGCCGTCGGGAACTGCAGGTCGTACATCACGCTGCGGAACGCGCTGATGTAGGAGTAGATCGGGTTGACCCGAGGCATCCACTGCAGGTTCGACGGCAGGATCTCGACCGTGTAGATGATCGGCGTGCCGTAGAAGATCATCTGGCCGAGCACGCCCCACAGGTAGCTGAGGTCACGGAAGTAGACGTTCAGCGAGGCGAGGAACATCGAGACGCCCAGCGTGAAGATGCCCAGTAGCACCACGAGCACGAGGATGACCGGGATCCACAGGACGACGATGTTGCCGACGAGCGCGAGGATGAACCCGAGGAGCGCGAGCTCGATCAGGAACGCGATGGTCTGGGCGATGACGCTCGAGGCGACGAGGATCTCGCGGGGGAACCACACCTTGCGGATCAAGGACCCGTTGCCGATCAGCTCGGACATCGCCTGGGTCGTGCCGACCAGGAAGTAGGTCCACGGCAGCAGGCCGATCACGAGGTAGAGGGCGTAGTTCTCGAGTCCGGTGGGCGAGACCGGAGGCACTGCCTCGAAGACGCGGGTGAAGACGAACCAGTAGACCGCGGTGGTCGCCAACGGGTTGAGCAGGGACCAGGTCCAGCCCAGGATCGAACCCCGGTACCTGCCGCGCAGGTTCCGTTGGGTCAGGTTCCACAGCAGCTCTCTCGATCCGAGGAGCTCTCGCACCGCCGTCATCGTGCACCATCGTCCCACGCCGCCGTTGGCACGAGCGGGCGGGCGTCGACGGCCGGGGTCGGGGGCGTCCGGGTGACGCTCATGCCTGTGCGGCGAGCTCGGCCCGCGAGCGGAACGTCGCCTCGGCACCGGCGATGACCGACTCGAAGCGGTCGAGGACCGCGTCCCACTGGTAGGTGTCGGCGACGTAGCGGCGTCCGCTCTCGCCGAGGAAGCTCCGCAGGTCCGGTCGGGCCATGAGCTCCTCGACCGCGGCCTCGAACTCGGCGTAGGTCCGGTAGCCGAGCCCGCCCCGGGCGCGGGTCGTCTGGCCGGCGAGCACGTCGCAGGCGGCGTTCACGATCACCGGGACCCCGTGGGCCCACGCCTCGGTCAACACGATCGAGAACGACTCGAAGAACGACGGGTGGAGGAGCGCGATCGACCCGGCGAGCGCCCGGTGCTTGTCCTCCTCGGACACGTACCCGGTCATCACGACATCGTCGCGGTCGGGCACCGAGGTGACCCGGTCGCCGACGAAGACCAGCTTGAGCGGGCCCGGGTGACGCTGCTTGTACTGGTCGAACATGGTGGCGGCGATGTGCGCGCCCTTGGCCGGGTCGAGCCGACCGAGGCACAGCAGGTACGGGTCGTCACCGAGGCCGTGCTCGAGCCGGAACGGCGTCGGGTCCGGTGTCTCGAGCGGGTCGAGGCCGATGCCGACCACCGACGAGGGGCGGTCGCGGAGCCCGAAGCGGCCCTCGACGAGCGACGCCTCCTCCGGGGTGAGGAACGCGAAGCCGTCCGTGAGCGCGAACGCCGTGTCGAACAGCGTCAAGCCGAGGTACGGCTCGAGGTGCGCGGTCGGCATGAACACCGTCGGCACGTGGCCGGCCGCCGCCTGCAGTCCGGCGACCGCCGTCGGGTAGAGGTAGGTGACCACGACGACGACGTCGTAGCGGTGCCGGTTGCGGCGCAGCCACGGAGCCATTGACGGCAGGTCCGGGCCCTGCTCGCGCAACCACCGCTGCTGGAGGCTCATCGGCAGCGGCCTCGGGCTGTGGTGCACGACCTGGTTGAGCACACCGAAGTTCTGGTCGGTGCGCAGCCGGGCGACACCGAAGCGCCGCACCGTCACCCCGTTGAGCTCGGCCGCGCCGGGCGGGTACTCGTCGGCCCAGTCGGTGTAGCGCTTGGCGCAGGACGTCAGCACGTCGACCCGGTGGCCCCGGGCCGCCATGCGCTCCGCGAACATGCGGCACGCGGCCTCGGACCCACCGCCGATCTCCGCGCCGTACCGCTGGACGACGAACGCGAGCCTCATCAGAGCACCGGCGCCAGTGCGTCGAGGAACGCCGCCGTCGTGTGGGCCGGCTCGAATTCGGTGAGACGGGCCTTCCCGCGCTCCCGCAGGACGTCGGCGAACGAGTGGTTGTGGAGCAGCTCGTAGGCACCTTCGGCCATCTCCACCGGACCGCTGTCCGGGTCGAGCAGGAGCGCGGCGCCGCCGAGCGTCTCGGGCAGGGCGGCGTGGCGGCGGGCCAGCACCGGCACGCCGAACGCCATCGCCTCGAGCGGAGGCAGGCACAGCCCTTCGTGCTCGGAGGCGGTGACGTAGACGTCGGCCCTCCGGTAGAGGGTCGCGAGCTCGCCGTCGCTGACCCTGCCCGTGAGGCGGACCATGCTCGTGCCCGAGCGGCGCACGTAGCCGGCGACGGCGTTGCCGTAGCTCTCGACCGGCGACCCTCCGACGACGGCGACCCTGGCCTTCAACCCCGCGTAGTGCTCGAGCACCGCCGCCATCTGGACGAGGAGCTCGATGCGCTTGTGCGGCAGGATCTGGCCCACGGCGAGGATGACCGGCGAGATGTTCGGGTCGTCGATCTCCTCGCCGGGCATGTCCAGCAGGCGTCCGGGGTGGGCGCCGGCGGGCACGACGACGACATCGGCGTAGCCCATCTCCTCGAGCTCGAGTGCGTTGAACCGGGACACCGCGATCGGCAGGACGACCCGTTCGCGCAGCTGCGCCACCTCGCGGCGTCCCCACTCCAGCAGGGCCGCGAACTGCGAGTCCCACGGCTTGAACCACGAGCTCGGCGTGATGTTGTGGTACACGAGCACGAGCGGATCGCTCATGTCGGCGATGACCCGGGTGACCTGGGGCTCGCCGATGCTGGAGTGGTAGATGAGCAGCCGCTCACGGCGGCCGCTCGCCGGGAGCCGGCGTAGCGGCTTGATGCCGGCGAAGGCCCGCTGGGGGGTGTGGAAGGCGTAGATCTCGCTGCTCGTCACCTGGCGGAGCGCATCGCGGATGGACAGCGCCATCTGGGTGATGGCGTCTCCCTCCGCCGCGGCGACGAGGATCTGGTGGATCTCCATGCGTGGGGCGCGACGTTCAGCCGGCGTCGGTGCCGTCGGCGCGCAGGGCCCCGTCGCCGCTCGTGTCGCCGCCCGCGGTCACCTCGAACGTCTCGGTCGTCGCGCCGGTCCCGTCGCCGTCCGCGTCGTCGTCCGACGTCTTCGGGAGCAACTCGTTGATGCTGAGCCCGGGCGTGCGCTCGCCCGACTCGCTCGGCGTCCAGGCGAAGAGCGCGACGTCCTGGGGGCCGCCCAGCGCCTCGTAGGCGTCGGGAAGGAGCTGTCGTGCCTCCGGGTCGAGGCCCTCGGCGTCGAGCGCGTCCAGGTCGATCGGCGGCCAGCGCCGCGACATGAACACCAGCTCCGTGCGGTCGAAGCCGTGGTACTCGGCGAGGAACGTGAGCAGCTGCGGGTGGATCGGCTGGACGTGGGTCGGGTCGATCCAGAAGGTCGACGAGGCGACCTGCAGGTTCTGCGCGTTGGGGGTCTCGACCATGAACACGCCGTCGGGGGCGAGCACTCGTCGGACCTCGCGCATGATCTCGGCGAACGTGCCGATCGAGAAGTGCTCGGCGACGTGGATCATCGTCACCGCTCCGTACGACTGGTCGGCGGCCGCGTGGAGGAAGCTCAGCAGGTCGGCGACGTGGACCTCCCGGCCGTGCAGCCGGGCCTCCGCCGCGAACTGGGGGTTGAGGTCGCACCCGACGGCGTGCACGTCGTGGTCGCGGAACAGCTGGAGCAGCTCTCCCCGCCCGCATCCCAGGTCGAGCGCCGGGCGCTCGGGGCTCGTGGTGCGCTGCGCCGGCATCACGTAGAGGCGGAGCCGCTCGAGGATCTGCTCCCGGGTGCCCCGGAAGCGCTCCTCGATCGCCGCGTAGAGCTGGTCGTCGATGGGGGCGGCGAGGCGCTCCTCCAGGCGGTGGAGCCGGCCGTCGACCTCGCGGACGACCTCGGTGAGCTGCTCGACGTGGGCGAGGCGGTCGAGCAGGCCCGCGGTCTGCACGCCGGCGTCGGGCCCGGCCGAGGACCCGTCGGCGTCTCCGACGGCCTCGAGGAGCGACTCGAGCGCGTTCGTCGTCTCCGCCCGGAACTCGTCGACCTGCTGGAGCAGACCGACCATCTGGCGCCCGACGACCTTCTTGACGGTGCGGTGCGCGGCCTCGCCGCCCGGCATCCGCGACCCGGTCGGGATCCGGTCCAGGGACAGCTGCGGGCCCATGCGCAGGCGGTCGATCGCCGATGCGGCGCGCTCACGGGCGGCGACGTGGCCCGCCGCCGCCATCCGCTCGAACTGGGTCGTGAGCTCCTGGTTCAGGCCGATCGGGTAGTCGCCGCTGCGGCGGCGCTCGTCGATCCGGGCGCGGATCCGGGCGAGCGCGGCGTCGAGCTCGTCGTCGGCCTCGGGGGTTGCGTCCATCGGGCGCATTATTGCAGCCGGGTCGGACCCCGACGGACCACCTCGGCGTGTCCCTGTCGTCGTCGCCGGGACCCGCGGATGGGTGACCCCGCCGGCACGTAACCGGGTTCGTTCGATCCCCGGGTCCCTCCGCTCCTGGGCTCGGCCGTCCGGCGAGTACCGTTGGATCACATGTCCGTGCGTTTCGTGATCATCGGTGGGGGGCCGGCGGGGCACATGGCTGCCACGCACGCCGCTCGCCTCGGCGCCGAGGTCAGCCTCATCGAGCGGGACATCATGGGCGGTGCCGCGCACCTGTGGGACTGCATCCCCTCGAAGGCGATGATCGCGACCGGCGGCGCCATGTCGTTCTTCGGCCGCGCCAAGGGCATGGGCCTGGCCGACGTCGAGGAGCGCGTCGACTTCGACGCACTGCGCCGGCGCATCACCGAGATCGAGGACCGCCTCGAGCGCTCCGCGGTCGAGCTGCTGCGCAGCCAGGGCGTGAAGATCTACGAGGGCACCGGGCGCCTCGCCGGCCCCCACGAGGTCGTCGTCGAGACCGCGGACGGCACCCACGAGCTGGCGGCCGACGCCATCCTGCTCTCGACCGGCAGCCGGCCCCGCATCCCGGCGTGGGCGTCGATCGACGGCGAGCGGGTGCTGACGACGCGCCACGCCTACCCGCCCCCGGAGATCCCCGAGCACCTGATCGTCGTCGGCTCCGGCGTGACCGGTGTGGAGTTCGTCCACATGTTCACGTCGCTCGGCTCGAAGGTGACGCTGATCGTCAGCCGCCAGCAGGTGCTGCCGGGCAAGGACCCGGAGGTCGCGGCCGCGCTCGAGGAGAACTTCCTCGATCGTGGTGTGCGGCTGTACAAGGGTGCCCGCGCCGAGGCGGTCGAACGCACCGAGGACGGCGGCGTGCGGGTCGTGTGCGATGACGGGCGCATCGCCGTCGGGTCGCACACGCTGCTGGCCATCGGGTCGATCCCCAACTCCGACGGCCTCGGCCTCGACCTGGCGGGGGTCCCCGTGGACCGGGGCGGCTACGTGTCCACCGACGACCACCACCTCCGCACCGCGCAGCCGCACATCTACGTGGCCGGCGACCTGTCGGGCAAGCTCCCGCTGTCGTCGGTGGCGTCGATGCAGGGCCGCAAGATCGCCGAGCACGTGATGGGGCTGCACGTCCGCGAGCACCGCCACCTCGACTACGACAAGGCGGCGTCGGCCATCTTCACGGAGCCGGAGATCGCCGACGTGGGCCTCGCCGAGGCCGATGCGTTCGCCAGCGGCCGCAAGATCCGGGTGACCAAGGTGCCGTTCTCGGCCAACCCGAAGGCGCTGATCAACAACGAGACCCGCGGCTTCATCAAGATCCTGTCCGACCCCGCGACCGGCGTCGTGCTCGGCGGGTCGATCGTCGGTCGCCACGCCGCGGAGCTGATCTCGGTCATCGCGGTCGCGGTGACCGCCGGCCTGCGGGTGAACGACATCGTCGAGAGCGTGCTCGTCCACCCGTCGCTGTCGGAGGCGCTGGCCGAGGCCGCCGAGTGAGCGACGGGTTCCCCCCGCCCGGCGCGAGCCCGGGGGGTGACGTCGTCGACCTGCCCACGGCGTCGATCGGACGGCGCTTCGTCGCCCGCCTCGCCGACGGCGTCATCGTCCTCGCCGTGACCTTCCCGCTGTGGGGCCTGACCGGCATCCTCGAGGTCGACGCCGAGGACCCCGACGCCGCGGCGAACGTGCCGCTCTGGGTGCTGGCGGTGATGCTGGTGGTCAGCGGCGTGTACGAGATCCTGCCGCTGGTGCTCTGGGGCCGGACCCCGGGCAAGCGGCTCCTCGGCCTGGTGGTCGAGGACACCGGCGGCGGCTACCTCGGCTGGCACCAGGCGACGATCCGCTACCTGCTGCCCAACGCGGTGGCGCTGATCCCGGCGCCGATCGGGTTGTTGGCGGTGAGCGCCGTCTACGGCTCCGCGCTCGCCCACCCCGAACGGCGGGGCTGGCACGACCGCGCCGCCGGAAGCATCGTGCTCCAGGCGCGCTGAGCGCTCCGGCGATCCCGACCGTGCACCGCGAGGGCGCCGGTGATCGGCAAGGATGGAAGCGTGCCATGCCGTGAATCCCCATGCATCGTCATCGATGCCGCGCCGTTCCGTTCCTGCGAGGTCGCCGACCATGTCCGACGCTGAGCGCCACCCCTGGTCGGACCTCGGTCGGCGCGTGCGACGCGCCCTGCCCGGCCGGTCGTCGGCCGATGCCGCGCCGCAGCCGGAACGAGCCGCGTCCCGCCCCGTCGAGATGCACGAGGGGCGGGTCGTCATGCGGTTCGAGGTGGGGCCGCATGCGTTCGCGGTCGCGTCCGAGGGCACCGAGGACTCCTACGTCGCCCACCTCGGCGAGGCCCCGCTGCCGGCAGCCGTGATGGTCGCCGGTGCGGTCGTGCCGCCCGACGGGGTCCTGTTCGACGTCGGGGCGAACATCGGGCTGTGCGCCGCCGCGTTCGCATCCTTCGCCCCGAACGGCTCGGTCGAGGCGTTCGAGCCCGGCGACCGTGCGTACGGCGATCTCGTCGCCACCG
Source organism: Actinomycetota bacterium (assembly GCA_034211175.1). Lineage (GTDB taxonomy): Bacteria > Actinomycetota > Acidimicrobiia > Acidimicrobiales > CAIXPF01 > JAXHUH01. The sequence continues at coordinate 12,117 of JAXHUH010000266.1, read as the reverse complement.
TCGAGCTGAACGGCTACGACAACGTCCGCTGCCACCACACGGCGGTCGGCGCCGAGGACGGCTCGTCCCGGCTGCTCGTGCCCAACTGGAACGCCTCCGGCGCCTTCATGGCCGGCGCGACGTCCGCGTCGGCGCTGCACGAGGGCAACGGCTCGGTGAGCGTCACCGAGGTCGGCGTCCGGTCGCTGGACTCGGTCGTCGACGAGCTCGGCATCGACCGTCTCGACGTCCTCAAGATCGACGTCGAGGGCCACGAGGACGCGGTGCTCGCCGGCGCGGCCCGGACGCTCGAGCGCTTCCGGCCGGTGACGGTCATCGAGTTCAACGTGTTCACGCTCTCGGTGTTCGTCGGCCGCAACCCGCTGGAGTTCCTGGTCGACGCGGTGGAGCGGTTCCCCCATGTCGTCGCCGTCGACCCGGCGCTACGGACCGAGAAGGTCACGGACGTGCCGTCCGCCTACGACCTGACCCACCGGTGCTTCACCGGCGGTCAGGTGGTCGACCTGGTGTGCAGCTGGGAGCCGCTCGACGACCGTCTGCGCTTCGCCGGCTCCGCCGAGGGCTGACGGCCTCGGGGGCACACCCGCCGGAGGCGTGACCTCCGGCCGGGCCGACCCGTACCGAGTGCCCCGCACCCGCGGGTGCGGGGCACTCGGTGGGGCCTCACTCGATGACGGCCACGACGTCGCCGGCGCCGACGGCGTCGCCGGGGGCGACCTTGATCTCCTTGATCGTGCCCGACTTGTCGGCCGCGATGTTGTTCTCCATCTTCATGGCCTCGAGCACGCAGATCGTGGCACCCTCCTCGATCTCGTCGCCCTCGGCCACGACGACCTTGACGATCGTGCCCTGCATGGGCACCGCGACCTGGCCGGAGCCCGCCGCCGCGCCACCGGAGCTGGACGCCGCCCGGCGGGGTCGGGGAGCGCGGGCTGCGCCGCCGCCCGCGGCGGCGACCGGGGCCGACTCGGGCACCCACATGGAGACGCTGAACTTCTTGCCGTTGACCTCGACGTCGAGGTCGCGCTTGACCTTCGGCTCGCCGTCCTCGTCGGTCGGCGGGGCCGCCGGGGTCGCCTTCACGCCGGTCAGGTCGAGGGTCTCCTCGACCCACTTCGTCGAGTGGTCGACCGCACCGAAGTCGGGGTGGGCGAGGATGGCGACGTCGGCCGGGACCGTGGTCGCCACGCCCTCGATGACGAGCTCGCGCAGCGCCCGCAGCGTCCGGGCGATCGCCTTCTCACGGGTCTCGCCCCAGCAGACGAGCTTGCCGACGAGGTTGTCGTAGAACTGGCTGACCTCGTCGCCGCTCTCGTAGCCGCCGTCCCAGCGGACGCCGATGCCCTGGGGGATCGACAGCTTCCCGATGGTGCCGGGCGAGGGCAGGAACTTGCCCTCGGCCGGGTCCTCGGCGTTGATCCGCACCTCGATGGCGTGGCCCCGAACGGCGACGTCGTCCTGGGTGAGGGGCAGGGCCTCACCGTCGGCCACGCGGATCTGGAGCTCGACGAGGTCGAGGCCCGAGGTCATCTCGGTGACCGGGTGCTCGACCTGGAGCCGGGTGTTCATCTCCAGGTAGTAGAACGCACCGTCCTCGTAGAGGAACTCGACGGTGCCGGCGTTCGTGTAGTCGCACGCCACCGCGACCTTCACGGCGGCCTCGCCCATCGCGTCGAGGATCTCCGAGGGGATCGCCGGTGCCGGCGCCTCCTCGATCAGCTTCTGGTGGCGGCGCTGGGCGCTGCAGTCGCGGTGGCCGACGTAGAGGCAGTTGCCGTGCTTGTCCGCCATGACCTGGACCTCGACGTGGCGCGGCTTGACCAGGTACCGCTCCATGTAGATCTCGTCGCGACCGAACGCGGCCTTCGCCTCGCGTTGGGCCGACTCGATCATCGCCTCGATCTGGGACTCGTCGGGCACGACCTTCATGCCCCGGCCGCCGCCGCCGTACGCAGCCTTGATGGCGATCGGGTAGCCGTGCTCGGCGCCGAACGCCCGCACCTGGGCGGGGTCGGTGATCAGGTCGGTCGTGCCCGGCACGCCGTCGACGCCGGCGCGCTCCGCGGCGAGGCGGGCGGAGATCTTGTCGCCCATCACCTCGATCGCCTCCGGCGGCGGCCCGATCCAGGTCACGCCCCGCTCGGTGATGGCCCGGCAGAAGTCGGCGTTCTCGGAGAAGAACCCGTAGCCCGGGTGGACCGCGTCCGCTCCCGAGCGCTCGATGACGTCGAGGATCGCCTCCGTGTTGAGGTAGCTCTCCGCCGCGGTTCGGCCGCCGAGGGCATAGGCCTCGTCGGCCAGCCTCACGTGCAGGGCCTCACGATCCAGCTCGGAGTACACGGCGACCGACCCGATGCCGAGCTCGCGGCACGCCCCGATGACCCGGACCGCGATCTCGCCTCGGTTCGCGATGAGCACCTTGTTCAGCACGGCCCATACTGTTAGCGCCATGGCAGGGGCCAACGCCAGGACCGCGCTTGCCGAATTCGCGTTCGGCCTCCTCGAATGGGTCCCCGAGACGGGTTCGACGAACGCCGATCTGCTGCGCGCGGCCGCCGACGGCGCCCCCGACGGGACCGTCCTCGTGGCCGACCACCAGACCGCCGGCCGGGGTCGGCGGGACCGCACGTGGACGGCGCCGCCGGGCTCGTCGCTTCTCGTGTCGGTGCTCGTGCGGCCCACCTTCGCCGCCGACCGGCTGCCGCTGCTCGGGCTGGCGATGGGTGTCGCCGCGGTCGACGCCTGCCGATCGGTCGCCGGGGTCGACCTCGGTCTGAAGTGGCCGAACGACGTGGTCAGCCGTGACCGGGCCGACGCGGTCGACGGCACCAGCGCACGCAAGGTCGCCGGGATCCTGAGCGAGAGCGTCCTCGGTGGCCCGGGCGGGCCGGGCACGGCGGTCGTCGTCGGGATGGGCCTCAACGTCGACTGGCCCGACGAGCTGCCGCCGGAGCTGGCGGCGACGGCGACGTCGCTGCGCCACCTGTGCGGCCGCGTCGTCGACCGCGAGGAGCTGCTCGTCGAGGTCATGCGGGCGTTCGCGGCGCACTGCCGGCTCCTGGAGCGCGCCGACGGCCCGCGGGCGCTCCTCGAGCGCTACGAGGCGTGCTCGACGACGCTGGGGCGCGAGGTCCGCGTCGAGCTCGGCGGCGGCGAGCACGTCGGCCGGGCGGTCGCGTTCGACGAGGCCGGGCGCCTGGTCGTGGAGACGTCCGACGGGGGGCGCACGGTCGTGGCGGTGGGCGACGTCGTCCACCTCCGGCCCCGCTGAGGGCGCGACCCCGGCTCAGGGGTCGAGGTCGCGGGCCTGGAGCTCGGCGTAGGCCTCGGCCGCCGCCTTCGTGATCGGCCCGGGGGCCTCGACGAGCGACGACCCGTCCACCGCGGCGATCGGGTGCACGCCACGGGTCGTCGAGGTCAGGAACGCCTCGTCGGCCCGTCGCAGGTCGTCCGGCGCCAGGTCGGCCTCGACGGCGTCGGTCAGCTCGAGGACGAGGGCCCGGGTCACGCCGGGGAGACAACCCGACGACAGCGGCGGCGTGCACAGTCGGCCGTCGCGGACGACGAACACGTTGGTGCCCGTGCCCTCGCACAGCGCCCCGGACGTGTTCGCGAACAGCGCCTCGTCGGCACCGGCCCCGTGGGCGGCGGCCAGTGCCCGGACGTTGCCGGCGTACGACGTGGTCTTCACGCCGGCGGTCGCGTCGCGCTCGTTGCGGGTCCAACGCACCACGGCGACCGTGGAGGTGGCGGGGTAGGTCGGCCGGTCGGTCGCGGTGACCAGGACCGTGGGGACGCCGCCGTGGCGGGCGGTGCCGACCGACCCCGGCCCGGCCGTGGCCGTCAGCCGGACACGGCCCGCGGCCGGCCCGGTCGCGGTCAGCAGCTCCTCGACGGCGGTCCGCAGCTCGCCGGGAGCGGGCGTCGTGATGCCGAGCGCGTCCGCCGATGCGGCCAGGCGCTCCAGGTGGCGGCGCAGGGCGAACGCCCGGCCGTCGATCACCAGCATCGTCTCGAACACCCCGTCGCCCACCGTGAGGCCACGGTCGGTGGTCGCGATGGCGGCCTCGGCGGCGGGTAGGAGGCGACCGTCGAGCCAGACGGGACCGGTCTGCGTCGTCACACCCCGAGCCTCGCAGAACGGGGCACTGCGTGGCGGCCGAACCTCGTTGCGCATCGCGCGTTCGATGTTCGCCGCACTGGTAGCCTGCAGGGCCGTGGTCGAGGTCGCTCCGGGCGCGCGCCTGCGCCGCACCTGGCCGCAGCGCCTTCTCATCGGGTTCAACATCCTGCTGATCGTCGTGTGCCTGGCCACGGCCATCGGGCTCGGATACGTGGGCAACCGCGTCGGCCGGCTGCAGCGGGTGGCGCTGGGCCACGTGCTGGCGCCGACGGCGGAGGCCGGTGCCGCCACCTCGGGCGTGCGCACGTTCCTGATCGTCGGCACCGACAACGCCGAGGAGCTCGACGAGGACGATCCCGTGCTCGCGGGCCGCAACGTGGGGTCGCAGCTCACCGACACGATCATGCTCCTGCGGGTCGACCCGGCCGCCGAGCGCGCCGCGCTCCTGTCGCTGCCCCGCGACCTGTGGCTCCCGATCGCCGGCACCGGCAGCAACCAGCGGATCAACGCCGCCTACTCGGTGGGCGGCCCCGACACGCTGATCGAGACCATCAACGACTCGTTCGGCATCGAGGTCAACCACTACGTCCAGGTCGACCTGGCCGGGTTCAAGGACCTGGTCGCGGCGATCGACGGTGTTCCGATCTACGCCGAGTACCCCATGCGGGACCTGCGCTCGGGCCTGGCGGTCGACACCGAGGGTTGCGTCGTGCTCGACCCCGACCAGTCGCTCGCCTACGCCCGCTCACGGGCGTTCCAGTGGTTCGACGGCGACCGGTGGCGCACCGACGGCTCCGGCGACCTCGGCCGGATCAGCCGCCAGCAGGACTTCATCAAGCGGGCCATGTCCCGGGCGATCAGCCGCGGGGTCCGCAACCCGATCACGCTCGACCAGCTCGTCGAGGTCGGGCTCGACGCCGTGACCGTCGACGAGCGCCTGACGCCGGGTGACCTGGTCGACCTCGCCCGCGACTTCGGGGACTTCGACCCCCGGAGCCTCGAGACGTACGCACTGCCCGTCTCCTTCGACACGGTCGGCGGCGCGTCGATCGTGCGGCTCCTCGAGGACCAGGCCCAGCCGGTGCTCGACGTGTTCCGGGGGGTCGGCGCGACCGGCACCGACGACTCGGATGCCGACGATGGGGATGGCGACGGCGGCCCGTCGTTCGACGACGCCTCGTCCGGCGACCCCGCCTCCGACGACGTGGACGTGGAGCCCGAGGACGTCGAGCTCACGGTGCTCAACGGCACCGGCCTGCGCGGCCAGGCGGGTGAGGTCGGCGACGCCTTCGAGGACGCCGGCTTCGTGGTCGACGGCGTCGCCGACGCGGACGAGTCCGGGCACGCGCTCACCGAGGTCCGCCACGGCGACGACGCCGCTGCGTCCGCCGCACTCGTGCGGTCCTACCTGGAAGGGGCGGTCCGGGTCGTCAGTGACGACGATCTCGACCCCACGGAGGTCGTCGTCGTCACCGGCGCCACGTACGGTGGAGTGCTCGACGAACCGGTCCGGTCTGGCGGCGAGCCGACGTCCACGACGTCGCGGCCGACGACGACCACCACCTCGACGACGACGACCACCGTGCTCGGCCAGGTGCCGGCGGAGCCCGAGGGCGTCGCGACCTGCAACTGAGCTGACACCCCCAACGCACCAGACACGTCGTCAGGACCGGCGAGCCGGGCGGCGCGGAGCCTCCGCGCCGATACCCTGCTGCCGGGGGGAACGGCGCGACCCTCATCGAAAGGTGGGCTACCAACAATGAGCAAGATCGCCGTGATCGGCACGGGGTACGTCGGGCTGACGACGGGCGCGTGCTTCGCGCACCTCGGCCACGACGTGATCTGTGCCGACATCGACCGCGACAAGGTCGAGGCACTGAACCGCGGCGAGATCCCGATCCTCGAACCGGGCCTCGACCGGATCGTCGAGGAGGGGGTGTCGGCCGGGCGGCTCCGCTTCGTGCTCGGTGCCGCGAACGCGGCCCGGCACTGCGAGTTCGCCTACCTGTGCGTTCCCACGCCCGAAGGCGCGGACGGCTCCGCCGACCTCAGCTACATCGAGGCCGCGGCTCGCGAGATCGGCCCGGTGCTCCAGCCCGACGCCGTGGTGATCAACAAGTCGACCGTTCCCGTCGGCTCGACCCGGGTCGTCGAGCGTGCGCTGGCCCGCAGCGACATCGCCGTCGTGTCGAACCCCGAGTTCCTCCGCGAGGGCGCCGCGGTCGGCGACTTCCTCAAGCCCGACCGGGTCGTCATCGGCTCCGACAGCCAGTCGGCCGCCGTGCGCGTCGCCTCGCTGTACGTCGGGGTCCCGGCGCCGCTGATGGTGACCGATCCGGCCTCGGCCGAGACGATCAAGTACGCGTGCAACGCGTTCCTCGCGACGAAGCTCTCGTTCGTCAACGCGGTCGCCGCGGTGTGCGAGGCCGTCGGTGCCGACGTCAACGACGTCGTCCTCGGCATGGGCTACGACAAGCGCATCGGCCACGAGTTCCTGCGTCCCGGCCCGGGCTGGGGCGGCTCGTGCTTCCCGAAGGACACCATCGCGATGCACCGCATCGCCGAGGACGCCGGCTACGACTTCCGGCTCCTGCGCGGCGTCATCGAGGTCAACGACGAGCAGTTCGACCGCACGGCCGAGAAGGTCGTCAAGATGGCCGGCGGCTCGGTCGACGGCGTGCGCATCGCCGCCTGGGGCCTGACGTTCAAGGCCAACACCGACGACCTGCGGTGCTCGCCGTCGCTCGAGATCCTCGGCCGGCTCACCTCCCGCGGTGCGCTGGTGCGGGGCTACGACCCGGCGATCAAGCACGACCTCGAGGGCATCGAGGTCGTCGACGACCCCTACGCCGCGTGCGAGGGCGCCGACGTCCTCGTCGTGCTCACCGAGTGGGACGAGTTCAAGTGGCTCGACATGGACAAGGTCCGTGAGCTGATGGGCCAGCCCCGCATCGTCGACGCACGCAACCTGCTCGACCGCTCGTCGGTCCTGCGCCGCGGGTTCACCTACCAGGGCATCGGACGGCGCTGATGGCCCGGGTCGTCGTCACCGGCGGGGCCGGCTTCCTGGGCAGCCACCTCTGCGACGCGCTCCACGAGCGCGGCGACGAGGTCATCTGCATCGACAACCTGCTCACGGGCGACATCGCCAACGTCGAGCACCTGCTCCCGAGCTCACGCTTCGAGTTCCACCACCACGACGTCTCCAAGTACGTCTGGGTGCACGGGGACGTCGACGCCGTGCTGCACTTCGCCAGCCCGGCGTCGCCGAAGGACTACCTGGACATGCCGATCCAGACCCTCAAGGTCGGCAGCCTCGGGACCCACAACTGCCTCGGCCTCGCCAAGCAGAAGGGCGCCAAGTTCTTCCTGGCGTCGACCAGCGAGGTCTACGGCGACCCGAAGGTGCACCCGCAGCCGGAGATCTACTGGGGCCACGTGAACCCGGTCGGTCCCCGTGGGGTCTACGACGAGGCGAAGCGGTTCGCCGAGGCGATGACGATGGCGTACCACAACGCCCACGGCCTCGACGTGCGGATCGTGCGCATCTTCAACACCTACGGTCCGCGCATGCGCCCCGGTGACGGGCGCGTCGTGTCCAACTTCCTGTGCCAGGCCCTGCGGGGCGAGCCGCTCACCGTCTACGGCGACGGCACCCAGACCCGCAGCTTCTGCTTCGTCGAGGACGAGGTGCGGGGCATCCTGGCGCTGCTCGACTCGGACCACGTCGGGCCGATGAACATCGGCAACGAGGGCGAGTTCACCATGAACGAGCTGACGAAGCTCGTGCTCGAGGTGACCGACTCGTCCTCGCCGGTGATCCACGAGCCGCTCCCGATGGACGACCCCACCCAACGGCGTCCCGACATCACCCTGGCCCGCCAGGTGATCGGCTGGGAGCCCCAGGTCGCGCTGCGCGAGGGCCTGGCCCGCACCGCGGAGTACTTCCGGACGAAGCTCGCCGATGTGAGCTAGTGCGCGTCTGACATGGCGGACGGGACCCGTGCGGTTCCGTCCGCCGTGGCGCGTTCGGCCAGACTGGGGAGCGTGACCCGGGCCGATCTCCACGCTCCCGCCACTGCGGTGGCTCGTCGCGGCCGGTGAGGAGCCTGCGTGTCGCGTACACGCTCGAGCAGTGCTGGCACCGGGTGCCCGGCGGCACGGCCAGGGCGGCGATCGACGCCGGGCGGGCCATCGATGCCGGCCCCGACGTCGAGCTCGTCGGTGTCGCCGCCCGCCACCGCGACGAACCCGACGAGGCGTACTCGCCCCCGGTGGCGGTCCACCATCTGCCGTTGCCCCGCCTCGCCCTCTACGAGTCGTGGCGCCGGCTCCGCTGGCCGTCGGTGCAGCGGGCGACCGGTCCCGTCGACGTCATCCATGCCACCGGCTACGCGGTCCCACCGCGCTCCGCGCCGCTCGTGGTGACCTTCCACGACCTGGCCTTCGTGCACGACCCCACCCAGTTCACCCGCCGGGGCGTGTCCTTCCTGCGGGCCTGCGTCGCCGCGGCCCGCGCCCGGGCCGACCTCGTGCTGTGCTCGTCGGAGGCGACCCTCACCGACTGCATCGCCGAGGGGTTCGCACCCGAACGGCTCCGGGTCGTGCCGCTCGGCGTCGGCGGCGACGACGTCGCCGAGGACGCTGTCGCCGCCGCCCGAGCCCGCCACGGCCTCGACGGTCGCTACGTCGTCTGGGTCGGCACCGCGGAGCCCCGCAAGAACCTGCCCCGCCTCCTCGACGCGTTCGCCGCCCTCGACCGCGACGACGTTCGCCTCGCCCTCGTCGGCCCGCCCGGCTGGGGCCCCGACCTGTCCGAGCGCATCGGCGCCCTCGGCGATCGCGTCGTCGTCTGCGGGTTCGTGCCCGCCGTCGAGCGCGACGCCCTCCTCGCCGGGGCCGAGGTGCTCTGCTACCCGAGCCTGCGGGAGGGCTTCGGGCTCCCCGTGCTCGAGGCGATGCGCCACGGCACCCCGGTGGTCACCTCGACGGGCACGTCGACCGAGGAGGTCGCCGCCGGCGCCGGCGAGCTCGTCGACCCCCGCGACACCGCCGCCATCACGGCCGCGCTCGCCCGCGTGCTCGACGACGAGGCCCACGCGGCCGCGCTCGCCGACGCCGGTCGTCGTCGCGCCGCCGAGCACACGTGGGAGCGGACGGCCTCGCTGACCGTGGCCGCCTATCGGGAGGTGGCGGGGTGAGCACGACGCCGCTGCGGGTCGGGCTCGACCTGACCTGGCTCGTGCCCGGTGTGGTCGGGGGCAGCGAGGAGTACACCGTCCGGCTCCTCGCCGGGCTGGCCGAGCTGGACCCGCCCGACATCGACCTCACCGTCTACGCACTCGATGCGCTGGTCGAGGCCCACCCGTGGCTGGCGGAGACGTTCCCGGTCCGGACCCTGCCGCTGTCGGGCCGGCTCAAGCCGCTGCGGGTCGCCGCACAGTCGTCGTGGCTCGTGCAGCGCGCCCTGCGGGACCGCCGTCGCGTCCTCCACCACGCCGGCGGGTTCGTGCCCGCCCTGTGGCCCGGGCGCCCCACGGTGCTCACCGTGTACGACCTCCAGCCGTTCGTGATGCCCGAGAACTTCTCGCTGGCCAAGCGGGTGTTCACCCGGCTGACCGTGCCCGCCTCGGTGCGCTCGGCCGACCTGGTCATCACGCTCACCGCCACCGTGCGGGCCGACCTCATCCGGCGCTTCGGGATCGACGCCAACCGCATCCGCCTCGTCGCACCCGGGCTCGGCCCCCGAACCGGCGACGTGGCCCCGATCGACGAGGTCCGGGCCCGCCACGGGATCGGCCCCCGGTGGTTCGTGTACCCCGCCGCCACCTGGCCCCACAAGAACCACACGGTGCTGGTGGACGCACTCGCGGAGATGGCCGACCCCGACGTCGAGCTCGTCCTCACCGGGCGGGCCGACGCCGCCGAGGACGCACTCGTCGAGCGGATCCGGGCCCGGGGCATGGAGGCGCGGGTCCACCGCGTGGGCCGCATCCCCCGCCCCGAGCTCGATGCCCTGGTCCGCGGCGCGCTGGCACTACTGTTCCCGTCCACCTTCGAGGGCTTCGGCACGCCGGTCCTCGAGGCGATGGCCGACGGTTGCCCGGTCGTCGCCGCCGACGCCACCGCGCTGCCCGAGGTCGTGGGCGACGCGGGGATGCTCGTCCCACCGTCCGACGTACGCGCCTGGAGCGACGCCATGTCCGAGATCGCCTCCGACGCCGAGCTGCGTCGACGCCTGACGACCGCCGGTCGCCGCCGGGCGCGGGCGTTCTCCGCCCGGTCCTCGGCCACCGCGCTGGCGCGGGCGTACCGCACCGCAGCAGGCGCGGCCCGGTGAGGATCACCGTCCTGTGCCCCCACTTCCGGCCGGACGTCGCGCCGACCGGCGAGGTGATGACGGCCATCGCCGACCGCCTCGTCGAGCGCGGCCACCGGCTCCACGTGGTGACGGCGCTGCCCTGGTACCTCTCCCACGCGGTGGAGGACGGCTGGGGCGGTCGGCCGGTGCGCCACGAGGACACCGACTGGGGCCGCATCACCCGGGTCCACCCGTTCCCGACCGACAAGTCGAACGTGCCCGCCCGCGCCCTGGCGTTCGGCGGGTTCACCGTGCTCGCCACCGTGATGGCGGCCGTGCGCCGTGAGCGTCCCGACGTCGTGCTCGCCATGTCGCCGCCGCTGACGCTCGGCATGGCCGGCTGGTCGGTCGCCCGGGCCCGCCGGGTCCCGTTCGTGTTCAACATCCAGGACGTCTTCCCCGACGTCGCCGTCGAGCTCGGCGTGCTCCGCAACGAGCGGGCGATCGCCGCGGCCCGGTGGCTGGAGCGGCTCAGCTACCGGCGCGCCGACGCGGTCACCGTCCTGAGCGACGACCTCGCCGACAACGTCGCCGCCAAGCTCCCGGCGACCCAGCGCACGAAGGTGCGGGTCATCCCCAACTTCGTCGACACCGAGCGCATCCGCCCCGAACGCCCGGACGACAACGGCTACCGGCGCGAGCACGGCCTCGACGGCACGACCGTCGTCATGTACGCCGGCAACGTCGGCATGTCCCAGTCGCTCGACCTGATGCTCGCCGCTGCCGAGCGCCTCGCGGGCCGCGACGACGTCCGGTTCGTGATCAACGGCGGCGGCTCCGGTCTCGAGGACCTGCGCACGCGGGCCGAGGGCATGACCAACGTGACCTTCGTCGGCCTCCAGCCCCGGGAGCGCCTCGGTGAGGTGCTCGCGGCCGGTGACATCCACGTCGTGCCGCTCAAGCGGGGCCTCGCCCGATCGAGCGTGCCGTCCAAGCTCTACTCGATCCTCGCCGCCGGGCGCCCCGTCGTCGCCAGTGTCGACGAGGGCACCGAGGTCGCGAACGTCGTCGAGCGCGCGGGCGCCGGGTTGTGCGTGCCGCCCGAGACGGTCGAGCCGTTCGTCGCGGCGGTGACCCGCCTCGTCGACGGGCCCGACGAACGGGAGCGGCTCGGTGCCGCCGGGCGATCGTTCGTCGAGGGATGGGCGTCGCCCGCCGCGGTGGCCGCGTCCTACGAGGAGCTGTTCGCCGAGCTGCGCGGCCGGTGAAGGCTGGCGCGCCCCGAGTGGCCGCAAGCGCGCTCAGGTCGGTCGTGTGGGAGGTCGATGACCGCGATGGCGATCCGCCCGCCCGACGTGGTCCGGATTCGGCCGGATGCCGAGTACTGTCGGAGCGTCATGGCTGAAGACAAGCCCCAGAAGTCCCGCAACGTCGCCCGCGCCGCCCGTGCCGCGCAGTCGTCGCGGCCGGGACAGCAGCGCCGCAACTACGCCTTCCCGGCGGTCATCGTCGCGATCGTCGTGCTCGGTCTCGTGCTGGTGGCCTACGGCCGCTCGGTCCGCACCGACGACAGCCCGGTCCCGACGCTCGACACGCTCCCGCCGTCCGAGACGACCACGCTCGACGACGAGACGACCGACGAGGGCGCCGACGACGACGCCACCACCGACGAGGGTGCCGACGACGGGACCAC
>JAXHUH010000265.1:0-64239 GCA_034211175.1 Actinomycetota bacterium | reverse complement strand
GCCAAGAAGAAGCCGGCCGCGAAGAAGAAGCCGGCGGCCAAGAAGTCGACCACGACGAAGACGGCCGCGAAGGGCTCGACGACTGGCCGCGCCACCCGGAAGACCGCGGCGAAGGACTCGTCGTCGGGCGACGGCGACGCCTCCTCCGACGGCTGAGCCGCCCGCCGCGGCACCGGCCACACGGCCCGGTGTCGGCGCAGCGCTCCGGCGATGCCATCATCGGGCCCGATGAGAGGGCGGTTCGTGGCGCTGGAGGGCGTCGAGGGTGCGGGTAAGTCGACCCAGGCGCGGCTCTTGGCCGAGCGCCTCGACGCCGTGTTGACCCGCGAGCCTGGCGCCACCGGTCTCGGCGCCCGCATCCGGGAGCTGGTCCTCGACGCCGACGGTCCCGACGTCGGCGTGCGGGCCGAGGCCCTGCTGATGGCGGCCGACCGCGCCCAACACGTCGAGGAGCTGGTCCGCCCGACCGTCGAGGCGGGCCGCCACGTCGTGAGCGACCGGTACCTGTACTCGTCGGTCGCGTACCAGGGCCACGGCCGGGGCCTGCCGCCCGACGAGGTGCGCCGGCTCTCCGAGTGGGCCACCGACGGCTTCCACGCCGACCTCGTCGTGCTGGTCGAGGTCCCCGTCGAGCTCGGCGCGTCCCGTCTGGCCGGGCCCCGCGACCGCATCGAACGGAGCGCGAGCGGGTTCTGGGCGTCGGTCGCCGACGGCTTCCGGGCCCAGGCCGAGGCCGATCCGGCGCGCTGGGCGGTCGTGGACGGCGCCGGCCCGGTCGAGGCGGTCGCCCGGTCCATCGCCGCCGTGGTCGACGAGCGGCTCGGTCTCGGCGCCGACACCCCGGGAGGGGCACACCCGTGAGCACCTCGTCGGACGGTCCCACCGGCGCAGTGGCCGACGCCTGGGACGACGTCGTCGGCCAGGACGATCTTGTCGCCCGTCTCCGCTCCAGCGCCGCCGAGCCCGTGCACGCCTACCTGTTCGTCGGGCCCCCCGGCTCGGGGCGGCGGGCCGCGGCCCGGGCGTTCGCCGGCGACGTGCTCGCCGCCGGGTCCGAGGGCGACGAGGCCGATCGCCACCGCGCCCTCGCCCGGGCGGAGAGCCATCCCGACCTCGTCGTCGTCGAGCGCGAGGGCCCGTTCATCACCCGCGACCAGGCCCGGTGGATCGTCAACCGGGCCGCGATGGCGCCGGTCGAGGGCAACCGCAAGGTCCTGGTGCTCACCGAGTTCCACCTGGTCCTCGACGCCGCGCCCATCCTCCTCAAGTCCATCGAGGAGCCGCCCGCCGGCACCGTGTTCGTGGTCGTCGCCGACGACGTGCCGCCCGAGCTGGTCACGATCGCGTCCCGCTGCGTCCGCCTCGACTTCCGGGCCGTGCCGACGACGCTCGTGGCCGAGCGGCTGCGGGCCGAGGGCGTCGAGGACGAGCGGGCGGACATCGCCGCCCACGCCGCCGGCGGCGACCTCGCACGCGCCCGCCTGCTCGCCACCGACGACGAGCTGGCCGCCCGCCTCGAGGCGTGGCGCGCGGTCGCCGGCCGCCTCGACGGGACCGGCGCCACCGCGGCGGACCTGGTCGTCGAGCTGATCGAGCTCGTCGACCGGGCGCTCGTACCGCTCACCGACCGCCAGGCCACCGAGCTCGAGGACCTGGCCGACCAGGAGGAGCGCTACGGCATGCGCCGCTCCGGCCGCAAGGCCGTCGAGGACCGGCACCGTCGCGAGCGCCGGCGCGCCCGCACCGACGAGCTGCGCACCGGGTTCGCGGCCCTCGCCGGTGCCTACCGCGCCGACCTCGTCGAACACGGCCGACCCGGGCGCGCCATGACCGCACTGGCGGCCCTGAGCGACGCCACCGAGACGCTCGAGCGCAACCCGAACGAGCGACTCCTCCTCCAGGCCCTGTTCGTGCGCCTGTCCGCCGCGACCTGAGCGCCGCAGCGGGGCTACCAGCGGGCGTCGAGCTCGAGCAGGTCCCGCAGGTCCTCGGCCGGCAGTGGTCGGGCGAAGAGGAACCCCTGGGCGAGGTCGCAGCCGAGCTCGCGCAGGCCGGAGAGCTGGCCCTCGTGCTCCACCCCCTCGGCGGTGACGGTCCGGTCGAGCGCGTGGGCCATCGAGATCACGGCCCGGGCGATCGTGGCGCCGCCGCGGTCGACGGTGATCTCGCCATCGCCCGTGCCCGGCGGCGGCTCGGCCGCGGTGACGAGACCCGCGAAGATGTCGGACACGAACGTCTTGTCGATCTTCACGATGTCGAACGGGAACTTGTGGAGGTACGACAGCGACGAGTAGCCGGTGCCGAAGTCGTCGATCGCCAGCTGCACACCGAGGCGCTTGAGGCCCTGGAGCGTCGCGCGCAGCGTCTCGGTCTCGTCGATCAGGATCGTCTCGGTCACCTCGAGGACCAGCTCCTCGGGCGACCACGCGTAGCGCTCGAGGACCGACCGGACCTCGTCGACGAACTCCGGTCGCACGAGCTGGCGGGCCGACAGGTTGGCCGCCATCGTGATCCGGCGCCCGGACGCCGCCAGCGACGCCGCGACCCGGACCGCCTGGTCGAGCACCCGGGCGCCGATGTCGGTGATCAGGCCGGTGTCCTCGGCGATGGGGACGAACGAGTCGGGCAGCACCAGGCCCTCGGTCGGGTGACGCCACCGCACGAGCGCCTCCGCCCCGACGACCCGCCCGGTCGCCAGGTCCACGGTCGGCTGGTAGTGCACGGTCAGCTCGTCCCGCTCCGGCGCACGGCGCAGCGCGTTCTCCAGCTTGAGCCGGCGGGTCACGAGGGCCCGCATCTCCTCGTCGTAGATCTCCGCCCGGTGCCGCCCGCGCTCCTTCGCCCGGTACATCGCCGCGTCGGCGTTCTGGAGCAGCGACGAGGCGTCGATCTCGCCGTCGACCGCGACCGCGACGCCGACGCTCGCGGTCACGAACAGCTCGGTGCCGTTGTGGGTGAACGGGCTCTCGACGCTGCGCAGCACCCGCTCGGTGATCGTCGCCAGCTCCCGCTCCGACTCGACGTGCTCGATGAGGACGACGAACTCGTCGCCGCCGAACCGGGCGACCGTGTCCTCGGGCCGGACGGTGCCCCGCAGCCGCTCCGCGAGCTGGCTGAGCACCGCGTCACCCGCGCCGTGGCCCAGGCTGTCGTTGATCACCTTGAACCGGTCGAGGTCGAGGAACAGCAGCGCGACCCGGAACCCGCGCCGGGCGGCGCGACCGAGGGCGTGCTCGAGGTGGGAGATCAACAGGTTGCGGTTCGCCAGCCCGGTCAGCTCGTCGTGGAGCGCCCGGTGGGCGAGCTGGCGCTCGGCCCGGCGCCGCTCGACCGCGATGGCGGCGAGGGTCGCCCCGACGGAGGTGACCTCGTGGCGGTGGCCGCTGTGGGCGTCGTCCAGCTCGAAGAGCACGATGGCGCCGTAGGACTGGCCGGTGAGGCTCGACTGGAGCGGGTTGACCAGGACCCGTCGGACGCCGAGGCCCGCCAGGTCCGCCCGCACCGGTTCGAGCATCGGATCGTCGAGCTCGAGCGACGTCGGCCGACCGCGATCCACCATCGCCGGTCCCGAGGCGCCGAGCACGCCCTGCTCGAGACCGGCGACGATCTCCGGGGCGACCTGCGCACCCGGGATGACCCGCCGAGTCCCGGCGGCGTTGACGTACACCACCGCGCAGGCCACGCCCTCGTCCTGGCCCTCGATGTGGCTGACGATGCTGTCGAGGACGAGGTCGAGGCCCGCCCCGCTGGCGAGCAGCCCGAGCGCGTCGGCCTGGGCCTCGAGGCGGGCCGCGATGCGCCGCTGCTCGGTGACGTTGCGGGTCGTGAGGACGATCCCGGCGATGTCGGGATCGTGGAGGAGGTTGACCGCCCGGCCCTCGACGATGGCGTAGGTGCCGTCGGCGTGGCGGACCCGGTGCTCCCGGTCGATCGACGCGCCGGGCTGGCCGAGGAGCTCGGTGAAGCTGCTGGCGACGGCCGGCGCGTCGGCGGGATGGACGAGCTCGAAGATCGACCGGCCGTCCCAGAACGTCGGCTCGTAACCGAGGACCGAGGTGGCCGTCGCGGTCCCGCCGATGGTCTTGCCGGTCTCGTCGATGATGGTGATCGTCTGGTCGAGGTGCTGGAGGATCGTCTGGAGCCGCCGCTCGCCCCGGGCCCGGTCGTCGGAGCCGTCGGCGTCCGCGGCCGCGGACACCGCGAGCAGGTGGTGGGGGACCGTGCCGGCGTCGGCGATCGCCGACGCGGACAGCCGCAGCCGCATGGTCAGCCCGTCTCGTCGGCGGCCGCTCGCCGCCAGGGTGGCGGCCGAGGCGTCGGCCCGGTGGCGGGAGCGGTCCAGCAGCACGGCCACGACCGCGCCGTCGACACCGAGCAGCTCCGCCACCGGCCGATCGAGCGCCTGCTCGGTGAGCCATCCCGTGAGCCCGCTCATCGCCCGGTTCCAACGCCGGACCGTGCCCTCGTCGTCGACCACCGCGACCGGTACCGGTGCGTGGGCGACGAGCGACTCGACGGTGTTCGACCACCCCGCGGTCGACTGGTCGAGCTCGCGCAGGAAGGCGACGACGTCGCGCCCGCCGTGCGCTCCCTCGGCGTCGGTGCGGCGCAGGAGCACCTCGATCCCGAGCACGCTGCGATCGGTGCGCTCGACGTGGCGGACGACGCGTCGCTCGGCGAACCCGGCCCCGTCGGCCGGTGGGATCGACGCGATCTCCTCGGCCAGGCCCAGCAGGTCGACGATGATCGGCAGCTGGTATCCCCCGAGCCCGAGCAGCCGCAGCGCCGCGTCGTTGGCGTCGACGATCGAGCCGTCCCGCCCGACGACGCACACGCCGAACGGGGCGAGGGCGAGCAACTCGGCGGCACCGGGCCCGCGGGCCATGAGGGCCGAGGCGCGCCTGCGCTGCGACGCGAGGAGGTCGCGGCCGCCGCCCATCGTCACGTCCGCCGCGTCTCGACCACGGGAGCCCGCCGGACCGACGTCATGTCGGCCGGGTCTCGCACAAGGGTGTCCGCCGAACCATCACCTGCCGCCCAGAGTGGTTAACCAACTACAGCGTAGTCCGCCGGCGCGGCGCGCGACGGCCCGTCGCCGTTCTGTGACGTACTGCTTGTTCCAGTTCGGTCAGACGACCGGATGCGCTGCCGGAGACCCGGGCACTTCCTGCTAGCCTTTCCGGACCGGCGCCCGGGTAGCTCAGTTGGTAGAGCAGCTCACTCGTAATGAGCAGGTCAGGGGTTCGAGTCCCCTCTCGGGCTCGCGTATTCCTCCTGATCTCGGCCTTTGGCCTCGGTCGGGAGGCCCGTTATGTCTTCCGCTCCGCTCGGGGCCGTCAGGCCCGGCGGGCCCTTGGCATGGGTCTCGAAGCTCGTCAGAGCTGGGGGCTCGCGCGTTGCTCGTCCTGGCGTGGGTTGCGCGTGCGTCGTCTGACCTCGGTTTTTGGCCTCGGTCCGACGGCCCGTATCGTCTTCCGCTCCGCTCGGGGCCTTCTGGCCAGGCGGGCCCTGGGCATGGGTCTCGAAGCTCGTCAGAGCTGGGAGCTCGCGCGTTGCTCGCTCTGGCGTGGGTTGCGGGGCGCGGCAGCGTCGGGGCGCGTGGTGAACGCGCCGGATCGTCTCCCCATCCTCGGCTCGGTTGGTCGGGTCGAACTGGCGGGGGAAATCGACGGCGCGTGGAGCAGGAATGCACGCCTGTTCGGGTCGGCGGGTCTCGTGGGGGCTTCAGGGGGTTCCGGTGGCCTGGATGAGGGTGGCGGGGGCCCACCAGTAGTCGGCGACGGGGGTGATCGACGTGTCGGTGAAGCCGGCGGTGGTCAGCTCGTCGGCCCAGGCGGTGGCCGGTTGCTCGAAGGTGTAGCGGTGGCGGGTCGGGTCGAGCTGGCCGACGAGGACCGGCATCAGGAAGCCGTGGGCGACCGCCGGTTGGTCCCGGTACTCGCGCACGCCGAGCTCGTTGCGCTCGGCGAGGTAGGTGAGGTGGTCCACCGAGCGGTCCTCGAAGCGGGGCACGTCGAACTCGACCAGGGCGATGCGGCCGACGCGCCCGGTCAGGGCCCGCAGGACCACCGCCCGGCGCTCGGGCGGCAGGGTGTGCAGCGCGAACGTCGACTGGGCCACGTCCCAGTGCTCGTCGATCGGGAGCCGGTCCAGCGCCTCCTCGATCCCGGTCCCGACGGCCGCCACGGCCAGCCCGGGCCGGTCGAGCCGCTCGCGCGCCGTCGACAGCAGCTCGGCGGACGGCTCGACGAGGGTCACCTGCCCGGTGGCGGGGCCGACGACGGCAGCGGTCACCCGGCCGTCGCCGCAGCCGATGTCGAGGACCCGGGCCGGTGCCGCGGCGCGGTGCAGTGCGGTGAGCGCCCCGATCGTGCGCTCGTAGAGGTGGGGGTTGCCGCCGCCGTCGATGAACTCCTCGAACGCCGACGGCTCGTCGTAGACGCCCCCGGCGCCGGCGGCGGCGAGAAAGCGGGCCAGGACCGGGGCGAGCAGGCTGTCCGGGTCGGCGTCGGCCGCCGCGGTCGCGGCCTCGCGGGCGGCGGGAAGATCGGAGCGGGACACGGCGGTGAGCGCGTCGACCAGGAGGGGGAGCGAGGTCATCGACCAAGGTTGGCCTGCGCCGCCCGCCGGGCGCAGCCGAGATTCGCCGCGGCGACGGCCGCTCCTTTCGCCCGCGACGCCGGCCATCGGACACACTGACGCCGCACACGCCGCTCCGGGGGGACGTCGGGGTGTCGGACAGGGGGAATGCGATGACCGTCACGGGACCGGACGCGCTCGACGCCGCACCGGGCGCGGAGCTCGACTCGGGCCGGGCGTGGCTCGTCGCCGGGGCGTCGTTCCTGTCGACGTTCACGGTGTTCGCGCCCGCCTACAGCTTCGGGGTGTTCTTCGAGGCGATGGAGGACACGTTCGACGCCTCCAAGGGCGCCACCGCCTTCGTGTTCTCGATCGCCACGTTCCTCTACTTCCTCGGTGGCGTCGTCAGCGGTCGCGTCGGCGACCGCGTCGGTCCCCGCCCCGTCGTGCTGTTCGGCGCCGTGGTCATGGCCGCCGGCCTGGCGCTCACCGCTGCCGCACCGACCCTGTGGCTCGCGTACATCACCTACGGGCTCGGGGTCGGCATCGGCGTGGCCTGCGGGTACGTGCCGATGGTCGCCCCGGTCGGCGCGTGGTTCGTCCGCCGCCGCACGTTCGCCATGGGGGTCGCGGTCGCCGGCATCGGATGCTCGTGGCTGGTCGCGCCACCGCTCGTCGCCTGGATCATCGACGCCCACGGCTGGCGCGCCGCGTACGTCGTGCTGGCGGTCGTGACCCTCGTGCTCCTCGGCGTCGCCTCACTCGGCACGGCGCCGCCGCCCGGGGGCGGCGGCGGCGACGACGTGCGCCCGGTCGGGGAGATCTTCCGGCTGCCCGGGTTCCGGGTCCTCTACGCCGCCGGCTTCATCGGCACGCTCGCCCTGTTCACACCGTTCGTCTTCCTCGTCCCCTACGCCACCGACCACGGCATCTCCGACGGCGCCGCGGCGGCGTTGCTCGCCGTCCTCGGCGGGACGAGCGTCGTCGGCCGGCTCGGGCTCGGCGCCCTCGGGGCCAACCGGGTCGTGCGCATCTACCAGGGGTGCTTCCTCGCGCTCGGCCTCAGCTTCGTGCTCTGGCTCGTCGCCGGCTCGTCCTACGTCGTCCTCGTCGCCTTCTCGGTCGTGCTCGGCCTCGGCTACGGCGGGTTCATCGCGCTCGGGCCGGCGCTCGCCGCCCACCTCTTCGGGCTGCGCGGCCTCGGTGGGGTCCTCGGCGCCATGTACACGTCCGCGGGGTTCGGCGGGCTCATCGGCCCGCCGTTCGCCGGGCTGCTCACCGATCTCACCGGCAGCTACACCGCGGCGATCGTGGCCGCGCTGTGCTTCGGGCTCGTCGCGTTCGCCCTTCTCCTGCGGCTCGACGAGCACCCGTCGCCCGGGTGAGCCGGCGGGCGGTGCCCGACGACATCGCCCGCGAGGACGGGCAGCGTGACGGGGCCGGTTATGGTGGCCTCGATGGCCGACCAGGCGACGTTCGCGGACCAGGCGATGGAGCACATGGGGGCGCTGTACTCCGCAGCGCTCCGCATGACGCGCAACGCCGCCGAGGCCGAGGACCTGGTCCAGGAGACGTACCTGAAGGCGTACCGCGGCTTCGGCGGCTTCAAGGAGGGGACCAACCTCCGCGCCTGGCTCTACCGGATCCTGACCAACACCTACATCAACAGCTACCGGGCGAAGAAGCGCCGGCCCGACGAGACCGAGCTCGACGAGGTCGAGGACCTCTACCTCTACCGCCGCCTCGGCGGGCTCGAGGCCGCCACGGCCGGGCGCAGCGCCGAGGACGAGCTGCTCGACTACTTCAACGAGGCCGAGGTGGCCGAGGCGGTGGAGTCGCTCCCGGAGAACTTCCGCATGGCCGTGCTGCTGGCCGACGTCGAGGGGTTCTCCTACAAGGAGATCGCCGAGATCCTCGACATCCCGATCGGCACGGTCATGAGTCGGCTGCATCGGGGAAGAAAGCAGCTCCAGAAGAAGTTGTACGACTTCGCAAGGGTTCGAGGACTGATCGGAGACGCCGAGGCCCCCGCGGGCGACGGCGACACCGGCTCCTCGGACGTGACGAGCGAAGGTGCGGCCGAGTCGACGGCCGCCGCAGGCAACGGACCCCGAGCGCGACCATGAGCCACGAGATCAGCGACTGCGGCCGGATCCTCCACGAGATCTACACGTTCCTCGACGGGGAGCTGACGGTGGATCGGCGGGAGTCGATCGAGGTGCACCTGCGTGGGTGCAACCACTGCCTGAGCGCGTACGACTTCGAGGCCGAGCTGCGCCTCGTCGTCCGCTCGAAGCTCTACCGGCAGGCGCCCGATCCGCTGCGATCGCGCGTGCTCGCCGCGCTTGAGGCCGAGCAGCGCGCCAACCCCGACGACCGCTGCTGACGCCGGCCGCGGGCCGACGGCTCGTCGCCGGATCCGCCGTCGCGAGGTTTGAGCACCGCTTCGGCGGGTGAGATCTCTTCCGATCGCGCGGCCGAGCGACCGTGCCCGCAATCCGCTACCCTTCGTGTTTCCTCCAGCACGGGGAGTGTGATCACGCCCTTTCGGAGGAATTTACGCCGCGTACGTCAGGTTCCTGTAGGTATGAGCGACAAGTCGGTTGTGGGCTACCGGTTCGCCTCGGACGAGGGCAGCACCCCCCAGTACGGCAAGGGTCGGGTCTGCTCCGAGGACGGCTGCGAGGCCCGCCTCTCCATCTACAACGACGGGGACTTCTGCAGTCTCCACGAGCCGATGATCACGCCCCGCACCCGCGGGGTGAAGATCGCCTGAGACGCCGGGAGCGTCGGTTGCCGGGTCGATCCCCGCAGCCGTCGCCGGCGCTGCTGATCGGCGCGCGCCCACTCGGGGCGAGCGTCCCGACCGGGGAGACCCGGGGGCACGGAGGCTAAGCTCCTACTCATGCTGTTCTCTGCCGTCGTGTGGCACTACTGGATCGCGGTCGCGCTGGCCGTGCCCGCGCTCCTGCTGCTCGTGGCCGTCATCGTGATGTACTTCACCAACGTCGTGGCACCTCAGTTCCCGCGGGACGACGAGGACCAGTGACCGACGCCGTCGACTGGGAGCTGGCGACCCGGGTCGCGGCGAAGATCTCCGGCCGCGAGCCGTTCGCCGACTCGTACCACGCCGACTCGCTCGAGGATGACTTCGCCGAGCTGACCCGCCAGGCCGAGGAGCTGGTCGCGGCGGAGACGGGTCTCGTGTCGACGGCCGGCCCCGCAACGGCGAGGGTCACCGATCGGCTCGGGTGGGTCGAGGCCAACATCGCCTCGTTCCAGCGTCTGCTGCGCCCGATCACGGAGCGGCTCGAGGACGCCGTCGGTACGGGTGCGATGGCTCCCGTGTCCCGGCGGATGGCCGGCGCCGAGGTCGGCGCCCTCCTCGGGTGGATGTCGACCCGCGTGCTCGGGCAGTACGACCTCCTCCTCGTCGAGGACGATCGCCCCGAGGACCAGGACATCGTCTACTACGTGGGCCCCAACGTCCTCGCCCTCGAGAAGCGCTTCGCCTTCCCACCCCGCGAGTTCCGCCTGTGGCTCGCGCTGCACGAGTGCACCCACCGCGCCCAGTTCACCGGCGTGCCGTGGATGCGCGACCACTTCGTGTCGCTGGTCAACCGGACGCTCGACGCCGTCGACCCGGACCCGTCCCGGATGATGGACGCGCTCCGCAACCTCGTCGACGAGCTGCGCGCCGGTAACAAGCCGCTCGACTCCGGCGGCCTCGCCACCGTCCTCGCCACCCCGTCCCAGCGCGAGGTGATCGACGAGATCGCCGGCATGATGTCGCTGCTCGAGGGCCACGGCGACGTGACGATGGACCGGGCCGGTGAGGGCCTCCTGCCGAGCGCCGACCGCTTCGGCCGCGTCCTCCGCCAGCGCCGCCAGTCGGCGCGGGGTGCGGCCAAGCTGATGCAGAAGCTCATCGGGCTCGAGGCCAAGCTCTCCCAGTACGCCCAGGGTGAGGAGTTCATCGAGCGGGTCGAGCTCGCCGGTGGTCCCGAGCTGCTGGCCAACGCGTGGCGGGGCCCCGAGTTCCTGCCGACGGTGGCCGAGATCCGCGAGCCGCAGACGTGGATCGACCGCGTGCAGCCGATGGCCGACAGCGTCGCCTCCTGAGCGACGCGGCCGACCCGACGGTCGACGCGAAGCTCGCGGGCACGCTCGCCCGCTGCACCTTCCCTCCTCCCGCCACCCGGCTGACGTGTGCCGTCTCCGGTGGGCCCGACTCGCTCGCGCTCCTCGTGCTCGCCCGCGCCGCCGGCTGTGACGTCGAGGCGGTCCACGTCGACCACGGCCTGCGCCCCGGCTCGGCGTCCGAGTCGGCCGTCGTCGAAGCCGCGGCGCGCGGCCTCGGCGCCCGCTTCCGGGCCGAGCGGGTGGAGGTCGAGCCCGGCCCGAACCTCGAGGCCCGGGCCCGGGCCGCCCGCTACGAGGTGCTCCCGGCCGACGTGGCGACGGGCCACACCGCTGACGACCTGGCGGAGACCGTCGTCCTCAACCTGGTCAGAGGTGCCGGACTGTGGGGCGCGGCGTCGCTGCTCGGCCCGGGTGGGGCCGGTCGGCGCCGTCCGCTGCTCGGCCTCCGCCGCACGGACACCGAAGCCGTGTGTGCCGTCGTCGGCCTCGAACCCGTGCGGGACCCGTCCAACGACGACGCCCGGTTCCGTCGCAACCGGGTGCGCCACGAGGTGCTGCCGCTGCTCGACGACGTCGCGGCCCGCGACACCGTGCCGCTGCTCGGCCGCCACGCCACGTGGTGTGCGGAGGCGGCGGCGTTCGTCGACGAGCACGCGGCCGCGCTCGACGTCACCGACGCCGACGCGCTCGCCGCCGCGCCCCGGATCGTCGCCGCGGCCGCCGTGCGCCGCTGGTTGGGCGCCGCCGACGCCGAACGCCACCCACCCGACGCGGCCACCATCGATCGCGTGCTCGCGGTGGCCGCCGGCGAGCGCCGGGCGACCGAGGTCGGTGGCGGCCGGCGCGTCGCCCGCACGGCCCGCCGCCTCCGCCTCGAACCCCCGACCCCCTGACCGGTGTCGGGGCGTCGGGTGTCGGCGGCGGGCGTGTCCGGGGGCGCGGACCATCAGGGCTAGGTTGCGGGCCATGAGCACGCCCTCCTGGCCACCGCCCGGCGACGTCGGCGAGATCCTGATCGACACGGACACGCTCGGCGCCCGGGTCAAGGAGCTGGGCAACGAGATCGCCGCGGACTACGCCGGCCGCTCGCCCGTGCTGGTCAGCGTCCTCAAGGGCGCCATCTGCTTCGTTGCCGACCTGGCCCGGGAGATCCCGCTGCCCGTCGAGCTCGAGTTCATGGCGGTCTCGTCCTACGGCGGGACCCGCAGCACGGGCGCGGTGAAGATCCTCAAGGACCTCGACGTCGACGTCGCCGGGCGCGACATCCTGATCGTGGAGGACATCGTCGACACCGGGCTCACGCTCGACTACCTGCTGCGCATCCTGGGCGAGCGCCGTCCGGCGTCGATCGAGGTGTGCTCGTTGCTCGTTCGCGAGGTCGAGGGCAAGCCCGCGCCGGAGCTGCGCTACGTCGGCTTCCGCCTGCCCCCGGTCTTCGTGATCGGCTACGGGCTCGACGTCGACGGCCGGTACCGCAACCTCCCCTACGTGGCGTCCTACACCGGCGAGGCCTGAGCCGCGGTCCGGCCCGGCGGCCCGACCCCGAGGGAGGGCGACGCCCGCGGCCGGTCCATGACGGATCCTGGCCGCCGTTCGTCCCGGTGTGACCGGCGTGACCCCTGACCGGGCGAGATCGGGGGACTCGCCGTCACCGGTCTCCGGTAGCCTTGCTCCATCGTGAGGCGGATCCTCCACAGCGTGCCGGTCTACGTCGGGATCGCCGGGCTCGTCGTCGGCGCGGCCCTCTTCCTGCTGTTCCGTGGCGGCGACGGACGCGAAGAGCTCACGCTCGACGTGTACCTCGATCGTCTCGAGGCGGGCGACGTCCTCACCGCGGTGTTCCACGACCGCGACCACGAGGTCGTGGGCGAGCTGGTCGACGGCACCCGGTACGAGACCAACTTCCCCGAGGACTACGGCGACGAGCTGGCCGACGTCGTCCGGGAGGCGTCGCCGCCCGTCGAGATGGACGCCGACCGCCAGGTCGAGCCGTTCTGGATGAGCCTGCTGTGGAGCCTGCTGCCGGTCCTCATCATCGTCGGCGTGTTCCTGTGGGTGATCACCCAGGTCCAGGGCGGCGGCGGCCGGGTGATGCAGTTCGGCAAGTCACGGGCCCGCCAGATCAAGGGCGACCAGCCGAAGGTGACCTTCGCCGACGTCGCCGGCTCCGACGAGGCGGTCGAGGAGCTCGGCGAGATCCGCGACTTCCTCGCCCACCCCGAGCGCTTCGCGTCGATGGGTGCCCGCATCCCGAAGGGCGTCCTCCTCTACGGCCCGCCCGGCACCGGCAAGACCCTGCTCGCCCGGGCCGTGGCCGGCGAGGCCCACGTCCCGTTCTTCACGATCTCCGGCTCCGACTTCGTCGAGATGTTCGTCGGGGTCGGTGCGTCCCGGGTGCGTGACCTGTTCGAGCAAGCCAAGTCGGCGGCGCCCGCCATCATCTTCATCGACGAGATCGACGCCGTCGGTCGCCATCGGGGCGCCGGCATGGGCGGCGGTCACGACGAGCGTGAGCAGACGCTGAACCAGCTCCTCGTCGAGATGGACGGATTCGACGTGACGAGCGGCGTGATCATGATCGCGGCGACGAACCGCCCCGACATCCTCGACCCGGCGCTGCTGCGCCCCGGCCGCTTCGACCGCCAGATCGTCGTCGACCAGCCCGACCTGATGGGGCGGCGGTCGATCCTCGAGGTCCACGCCCGGGGCAAGCCCCTGGCCGACGAGGTCGACCTCGACGTCGTCGCCCGGCGCACGCCCGGCTTCACCGGTGCGGACCTCGCCAACCTCATCAACGAGGCCGCGCTCCTCGCAGCACGGCGCGGCGTCGAGCGGATCCGCACCACCGAGGTCGAGGCCGCGCTCGACCGGGTCATCGGCGGTCCGGAGCGCCGGACCCGGGTGATGAGCGACAAGGAGAAGTGGACGATCGCGTACCACGAGGGTGGGCACGCGCTCCTCGGCCACCTGCTCCCGAACACCGACCCGATCCACCGCGTCTCGATCGTCGCCCGTGGGCGGGCCCTCGGGTGGACCCTGGCCCTGCCCACCGAGGACCGCTACCTGCGCAGCCGCACCGAGCTGCGCGACCAGATGGCGATGCTCCTGGGTGGACGCGTCGCCGAGGAGATCATCTTCGGCGACCCGACGACCGGCGCGTCGGACGACATCGAGCGGGTCACGGCCGTGGCCCGGTCGATGGTGTGCGAGTACGGGATGAGCGAGACGATCGGCCCGCAGCGGCTCCTGCCGACCGGCCCCGAGCCCTACGGCCAGAACAGCGGCGGCGTGGCCGAGCACTCCGACCAGATGGCCGCGGCCATCGACGGTGAGGTCCGTCGCCTGGTCGAGGCGGCCCGCTCGGAGGCACGAGAGCTGCTCACCCTCCACCGCACGACGCTCGACCGCCTCGCGTCGGCCCTCGTCGCGGAGGAGACGCTCGACGAGCCGCAGCTGCTCCAGATCTTCGCCGAGGGTGAGCGCGTCGTCGGCAACGGGCACCGCCCCACCGACCCCGTCGCCTGAACGCCTCTCCCGCGCTGCGTCGGGCCCCGGCGCCCGCCGGCCGAGCGTTCACACGATGCCGGTGGTCACGCCCCGAAGGGCCGCACGAGGGACGCCGTCGGGCTCGTGGATTGCGACACGCCGGTCGTGCGTACCGTCGGTCGCGACAGGTCGATGACGATCGCCGGTCTGAAGCCCCCGATGCTTGACGTGGGGCCGGGCGCTCGGCCAGTCTCCTCCTCGGAGCCCCGATCGTCCGCGCGCCGCTGGGTCCCGGTCGCACGAGGAGCGTTCGTCATTCGGCTTCACGGCACGCCTCGGGCGGCCCGGTCACCGACCGGCGCGACGTCCCGTGGGCGGACGGGCGTTCTGCGATATCGGGGTCGAGGAGGCTGCTGGTGGCCGCCAAGGGCAAGTGGGCGCAAGGGATCACGCCGCGCAACTTCGCGTGGGTGATCAAGGACAAGCTGGCGGTGTGCGAGCGACCGGGCGGCTACGGGCCGAACCACCGGCGCGTCCGCCGCCAGGAGGAGATCATCTGGATCCGCGAGCAGGGGTTCACGTGCGTGATCTCGCTCCTCCCGGCCCGGCACAACCTCCACAACTACGACGAGCTCGGTGTGGCGTGGCGCCACCGCCCGATCGTCGCCGGCGAGCGCCGCGACCTCGACGTGCTCTCGTTGTTCGCCGAGATCCGCGACCTGCTCGACTCCGGCAACCGGGTGATCATCCACCGCGACGAGCTCGGCGACCTGGTCGCCGGCCTGATGGCGGGGTACCTGGTGTGGACGAACATGGTGCCCGCCGGCCCGAAGGCGATCTCGATCGTCGAGCAGATCACCCAGCGCCGGCTCGGGCCCAAGGGTCGCGAGTTCGTGACCGTCGCCCGCCCGACGGCCCGCCCCAGCGCCTGAGCCCGCACGGCACCGACGGGGCGTGGTCGAGCGATGACCGACACGCCGGTACCCGACGCGTCCCGGGCCGGGACCGTCGCGTGGATCTCGATCGCGCCGGTGAAGTCGCTCGCCCTGGTGGCGCTCGACCGTGCCGAGCTGACCCTGCAGGGTGTGCCCGGGGATCGGGCGTACGGCCTCGTCGACGACGAGGACCGCCTGTTCAACGGGAAGCGGTGCGGGGAGCTGTCCGCCATCCGTCCGGTGATTGACGGCGGCTCGACGCTGGCGCTCCACCTGCCCGACGGCGCCGTCGTCTCCGGTGCGATCGAGCTCGGCGCCGCGGTCGTGGCCGACGTGTTCGGGCGTCCGAGCCCGGCCCGGACGGTCGAGGGCCCGTGGAGCGACGCGCTCAGCACCTACGCGGGCCGGCCCGTGCGCCTCGTCCGGTTCGACGACCCGGCACCCGACCGGGGCGCAACGGTCAGCATCCTCTCGTCGGCCGCGCTCGACGGGCTCGCCGAGGCCGCCGGCGCGGAGAGCATCGACCCCCGGCGGTTCCGCATGACCTTCGGCGTCGACGAGATCGCGGCCCACGCCGAGGACGACTGGGTCGGCCGGCGGGTGCGGATCGGTGGCGCCGTCGTCGAGGTCGTCGGCCACGTCGGGCGGTGCGCCGTCACCAACCTCGACCCCGACACCGGCCTCCGAGACCTCGGGACCCTGGGCCTGCTACGAGTGACCCGCCGCTCGGTCGACGCCACCGAGAACCTGCCGTTCGGGGTGTGGGGTCGGGTGGTCACTGCCGGCCCGGTCGCGCTCGGTGACCCGGTCGCGCCGGCGACGCGCGGCGGGGCCGGCGCCTGAGTCCGGGACCGTCACTGCCGGGCCGTACCATCCGGGCGTGACGATCCACGTCGAGGCCACGCCGTACGGCCTGCCGGCCGCCGAGGCCCTCCGCCGCGCCCTGGCTGAGGCGAAGGCGGGTGACCCGTTGGCTCCGGCCACCGTGCTCGTGCCGCGCAACGACGTCGGCCTGTCGATGCGCCGTCTGCTCGGCAGTGGTCGACTCGGCCCGGTGTGCGGGTCGGCCCCCGGCATCGTCGCCGTGGCGTTCACGACGGTCGGGCGTCTGGCCGAGCAGCTCGGCGCACCGTCGCTCGCCGCCGCCGGACGCCGACCGGTGTCGGTCCCGGTGCTGGCGTCCGCGGTCCGGGCCGCCCTGGCCGAGGACCCGGGCGTGTTCGCCGGGGTCGAGCACCACCAGGCCACCGAGCAGGCGCTGGTCGATGCCACCGCCGAGCTGGCCGACCTGTCCGAGGCCGAGCTCGACCGCCTGGCGGCCAGCAGCCGCCGCGCCGCGGACGTCGTGCGGGTGCACCGGGCGTGCCGGCGCCGCCTGGTCGGGGAGTGGTACGACGAGCACGACCTGTTCGACGCCGCGGTTGCCGCGCTGGCCACGCCGGCGGCCACCGGTGACGCGAGCAGCACCGGGACCGGCCCCGTGGTGCTGTACCTGCCGGCGAGGATCGGCCAGGCCGCCGGGCGGTTCCTCCGCGCCCTCGCCCGGGACCGCCCGCTGACCGCGGTGATCGGCTGCACCGGCGACGAGCGGGCCGATGCTCGCGGCCGCGAGCTCGCCGAGCGCCTCGGTGCCACGCTCGCCGCCCCGTCCGGGGCCGGCCGCCGGCCGGCCGAGCGGGTCGTGAGCTGCTCCGATCCCGACGACGAGGTGCGGGCCGCGGTCCGCGAGGTCGTCGCCGCCGTCCACGCGGGCACGCCCTTGGAGCGCCTGGCCATCGCGTGGCCGGCCGACGAGCCCTACGCCCGGATCGTCCACGACCAGCTGGCCGCCGCCGGCATCGCCCGGTGCGGGCCCACGGCCACGCCGCTCGCGGCCCGTGCGTTCGGGCGGGCGCTGACCGACCTGCTCGCCCTCGGCGACCGTGCGTTCCGCCGCGACGACGTCGCCGCGCTCCTCGCATCGGGGCTGGTCCGCGTCGATCGGCGCCGGGCGCCGGCCGCGGCGTGGGAGCGGGTGTCTCGCCTCGCCGGCGTGGTCCGGGGCACGGACGAGTGGTCCCGGCACCTCGAGCGCTTCGCCGCCGAGCGCGACGCCGAGCGGGAGGCCGAGTCCGCCGGCGACGACCGCGACTGGCTCGTCGCCCGCCTGGAGCGCGAGGCCGGCCACGCCCGGGGCCTCGCCCGCTTCGTCGGTGAGCTCCACGCCACGCTGGCCGACGCGGCCCGCCCGGCCCCGTGGGCCGACCGCGTGCGGTGGACCCACCGCCTGATCGACCGCTGGTTCGGGGGCGACGCCGTCCGTACCGGCTGGCCGGTCGAGGAGATCGAGGCCGCGGAGCGGACCGAGGCGGCGCTCGACCGGCTCGCGGGGCTCGACCGGGTCAGTGGTCCGGTCGACCTGGCGACGTTCCGGCGCACGCTCGAGCTGGAGCTCGACGCCAGGTCGGGCCGGGTCGGCTCGTTCGGCGAGGGGGTGCTGGTGGGTCGGCTCGGGTCGCTCGTCGGCGTCCACGTCGAGCGGCTCTGGGTGCTCGGCGCCGCGGAGGGGACGCTCCCCGGCGCCGGCCGCGACGATCCGCTCCTGCCCGACCGCGAGCGTGACGCCCTCGGCGGTGCGCTCCCGCTGCGGGCCGAACGGGTCGATCACCAGCACCACGACCTGCTGGCGGTGACCGCCGGTGCGGAGGGCGAGCGCGTGCTGCTGTGGCCCCGGGGCGACCTGCGCCGCAGCTCGATGCGCCAGCCCTCCCGCTGGGTCCTCGCCGCGCTCGGCGACGACCCGCCCCAGGTGGCCCCGAACGGCGCCGAACCGAACGACACAGCTTCGAACGGCACCGAACCGAACGGCGCCGCATCGAGCGGCACAGTCCGGCCGGCCGCCGACGAGGAGGTCCCGTCGTTCGCCGCGGGCCTGGTGGCGGCGCCCGCGTGGGTCGACGGGCGCGAGCTGCGCCTCGCCCACCTCTTCGCCCACCACCGCGCCGGTCGCCCGGTCGACGACCACCCGCTCCTCGGTGACGACGCCGTCGCCCGCCGTGGCCTGACGATGCTGCGGGCCCGGGCGTCGAACGGCTTCACCCGCTTCGACGGCAACCTCGCCGGCATCGACCGCAGCGGGCAGCGGGGCCTCGGCGTCGTCGCCCCCACCCGGCTGGAGACGTTCGCCCGCTGCCCGCTCCGCTTCCTCTACGAGGTGCTCGGCCGGGTCGAGGTCCCCGAGCGGCCCGAGGAGGTCCTGTCGGTCACCGCGCTCGACCGGGGCACGGTGATCCACCGGGCCCTCGACCGGTTCCTCGCCGAGGTGCTCGCCCGGCCGACCGACGAGCGTCCGGGGCCCGGTGAGCCGTGGACCACCGCGGACCGGGCCCGGCTCGCCGAGATCGCCCGCGAGGAGTGCGACGAGCTCGAGCAGCGGGGCGTGACCGGGGCGCGGGTGCTGTGGTCGCAGCAGCGGGCCCGCATCGTGCGCGAGCTCGACGAGCTGACCGATCGCGACGACGACCGGCGGCGGGAGGCGGGGCTCGCGCCGGCCGCGACCGAGGCGGCCTTCGGGCCCGGCGCCGACCAACCGCCGGTCGAGGTGGCCCTCGACGGCGGCCGCATCGTGGCGTTCCGGGGCAGCGCGGACCGCATCGACGTCGGCGCCGAGGTCGTGACCGTGGTCGACTACAAGACCGGCAGCGGCTCCGACCTGAGGGACAAGGAGCTGGCCGCGGACCCGGTCCTCGGAGGCACACGCCTCCAGCTGCCGGTGTACGCGCTCGCCGCCCGGGAGGCAACCGGGCGCGCCGGGGCGCCGGTCGACGCCAGCTACTGGTACGTCAGCGAGCGGGCCAACTTCCGCCGCAGCGGCTTCCGGGTCGACGACGCCGTCCTCGCCCGGTTCCGCGAGGCGGTCTCGGCGATCATGGGCTCGATCGACGCCGGCCACTTCCCGGCCCGCCCGGCCGAGCCCCAGTGGCGGCCCTTCGTCGAGTGCCCGTTCTGCGACCCCGACGGGCTCGGCACCCGCGAGCGCCACGCCCGCTGGGAGCAGGTGCGTCGCGCCCCGGAGCTGGCCCGCTTCGTCGGCCTCGTCGAACCGGCGGTCGCGCTCGAGCTGGCGGGTGGCGCCTCGTGAGCACGGCCCAGCTCAGCCTGTTCGCCGCCGAGGCGCCCGGCGAGGACGACGAGGCGCGCGCGCTCGTCACCGGGGCGCTCGACGAGACGCTGTTCGTCGAGGCCGGTGCCGGCTCCGGCAAGACCCGGGCGCTGGTCGACCGGGTCGTGGGCCTCGTGCGCACCGGCAAGGTGCCGATGAGCCGCATCGCCGCCATCACCTTCACCGAGAAGGCCGCGGCCGAGCTGCGTGAGCGCGTCCGGCTCGACCTCGAGGCCCGGGCCGCGGGCGCGGGCGTCGAGGGCGAGCGGTGCCGGGCGGCGCTCGACGAGCTGGACGGCGCCGCGGTGAGCACGCTCCACGCGTTCGCCCAGCGGCTGCTGTCGGAGCACGCGACCGACGTCGGCCTCCCGCCCCGCATCGAGGTCCTCGACGAGATCCGCTCCGAGGTCGCGTTCGAGGAGCGCTGGCTGCGCCTGCGGGACGCACTGCTCACCGACCCCGGCCTCGAGCGGTCGCTGCTGATCGGCCTGGAGGCCGGGATGCGGGTCGACCAGCTGCGCGACATCGCCCGGGCGTTCGGCGACAACTGGGACCTCGTCGCCGAGCGGGTCCCGGCCGACGCCCCCGAACCGCCGGAGATCGACGTCGCCCCGGTGCTCGACGCCGTTGACACCGCCGTCGCGCTCGGCGAGCACTGCATCGACGACCGCGACACTTCGCTGGTGCGGTTGGCCCAGGTGCGCGACTGGGCCCGGGCGCTGCGGGCCGCGCCCGACGAGCTGAGCCGTCTGCGGGTGCTCGAGCACGACGCTCCGTCGTTCAAGGCCGGCCGGATCGGCCGCAAGACGTCCTACCCGTCGGCCGAGTGCTCGGTCGACGACGTGCGGGCCGCAGTCGTCGCCATCGGTGGGGTCGTCGACGGCGTGCGGGCCGAGGTCGTGGAGGCGTCGCTGCACCGCCTCGCCGCCGAGCTCGGGCGCGGCACGCTGGTCGCGGCCGACGAGCGCCGGGCCGAGGGGCGCCTGGAGTTCCACGACCTGCTCGTCCTCGCCCGCCGCCTCCTGCGCGACCCCGAGCGGGGCCCCGAGGTGCGTGCCTCCCTCGCCGGGCGCTACGAGCGCCTGCTCATCGACGAGTTCCAGGACACCGACCCGATCCAGATCGACCTGGCGTCGCTGCTCGCCACCGCCCCCGGGCCGGTCGGCGAGCGCCCGTGGGACGAGCTGGCGCCCGAGCCGGGGCGGCTGTTCCTGGTCGGCGATCCGAAGCAGTCGATCTACCGGTTCCGCCGCGCCGACCTGGCCGTGTTCCTGCGGGCCGCCGAGGCGCTGGGCCCGCCCGTCCACCTGACCCGCAACTTCCGCAGCACGCAGCCGGTCGTGGCCTGGGTGAACCATGCGTTCAGCCGGCTCATCGTCGCCGACGAGCACCGCGGCCAGGCCGCGTACCGCCCGCTCGGGATCACGAGGGGCTCGCCCCCGGTCGGCCCCGGTGTCGGCCTGCTCGGCGCGGCGACCCACGACGAGACCCTCGACGCGGCCGAGCTGCGGGCCCGGGAGGCCCACGACGTCGTCGCCGCGGTGCGCACCGCGATGGCCGAGGGCTGGTCGGTGAGCGACGGCCGCGACGCCGAGGGGAACGACCGTTGGCGCCCGTGCCGGCTCGGCGACATCGCCGTGCTCCTACCGGCCCGCACCTCGCTGGCCGCGCTCGAGTCCGAGCTCGAGGCCGCCGGGATCGCGTTCCGGGCCGAGACGACGTCGCTCGTCTACGCCACGCCCGAGATCCGCGACCTCACCGCCGTGCTCCGGGCGATCGACGACCCGTCCGACCAGTTGTCGCTGCTCACCGCGCTGCGCTCCGCCGCGTTCGGCTGCGGCGACGACGACCTGTGGCGCTGGCGCCACGACCACCGGGGCTCGTGGAACCACCAGGCCCCGATCCCCGAGGGCCTCGACCCGGCGACCGACCCCGTGGCCGAGGCGATGACCTGGCTCGGCCGGCTCCACCGCCAGCGCCGGTTCCTGGCCCCCGGCGAGATCGTCGACCGGGTCGTGCGCGAGCGGCGCCTGCTCGAGCTGGCCCTGGCCGAGCACCGCCCCCGCGACGTCTGGCGCCGGTTGCGCTTCGTCGTCGACCAGGCCCGGGCGTTCGCCGACAGCACCGGCGGTGGGCTCCGGGAGCTGTGCGAGTGGATCCGCCTCCAGTCGGCCGAGGGTGCCCGGGTGCCCGAGGTCGTGCTGCCCGAGACCGACGACGACGCGCTCCGGATCCTCACGGTCCACGGCTCGAAGGGCCTGGAGTTCCCGATCACGATCCTGTCCGGCCTCACCACCCGCCCCCAGCGCCGCCGCGGCGGCGCCCAGGTGGTGTTCCCGCCCGACGGCGGCTTCGGGATCAAGGTCAGCGCGTCGCTCACGACCAGTGAGTACGAGCGGTTCCAGCCCCTCGACGAGCAGCTCGACCATCTCGAGCGGCTGCGGCTCCTCTACGTCGCCGCCACTCGGGCCCGCGACCACCTCGTCGTGTCCATGCACCGCTTCGAGCGCTCGCTGGGCGAGCAGCAGGAGCAGTGGACCGCGGCCGAGCTCCTCGCATCGGCCGGGCGCGACGGCCCGTCGGCCCGGGCGCTCGAACCCGCGGAGACGGCCGCCGGTCGCTCTGTCGAGCCGGCCGGCGCCGACGGGTTCGAGCTGCCCGAGCCGAGCGTGTGGGAGGCGGCGCATCAGGTGGCTCTCGCCGCGGCGGCCGCGCCCCGCACTCGCTCGGCGACGGCGCTGGCCAAGGACGCGGTGCGCGCTGCCGGGACCCCGGTCACCGGTGAACCGGTCGAAGGCGAGCCGATCGGCGACGAGCCGGCCGACGGCGAGGTGTTCGACCTCGGGGCGGCCGGCGAGGTCGACCCTGGTCTCGACAAGGGTGGGGTCGACCTGGAGCTTCCGCCGTGGAACAAGGGGCGTTACGGCACCGCCATCGGTCGTGCCGTGCACGCGGTGCTCCAGACCGCGGAGCTGACCACGGGTGAGGGCATCGACGACGCGGCCGCCGCCCAGGCCGCGGCCGAGGCCGTGGTCGACCACACCGACCTCGTCGCCCGCCTGGCCCGGGCCGCGCTGACCAGCCCCGCCGTCACCGAGGCCGCCGCCGGGCGCCACTGGCGGGAGCTGTACGTCGCCGCCCCGGTCGGCGACCGCCTGGTCGAGGGCTACGTCGACCTCTTCTACCGGGGCGCCGCCGGCTGGACCGTCGTCGACTACAAGACCGACGCCGTCGCCCGGACCGACGACCTCGACCGGGCGGTCGACCGCTACCGCATCCAGGCCGCGGCCTACGCCGCCGCCCTCGCCGCGACCATCGGCGAACCGGTCGAGCGAGCGGTGATCCTGTTCCTCACCCCGTCCGGCCCCATCGAGCGCGAGGTCCCCGACCTCCGCACCGCCATCGCCGAGGTCACCACCCTGGTCTCCGGCTGATCCCGGGAGCGGTCACCCCGTCTCGCCGATCACGCTCAGCTCGAGGGTGTCGGGGTCCACGACAGCGGACCCGGACGACCCGCTGAGGGTGAGCCCGTCACCGTCGGTCGACAGCTCGCCCCAGTGCGGGAGGTCGCGGGGCGGGTCGATCGCCGGGTCGGCGGGGAGGCGGAATCGGTCGGTCGTCTGGTCGGCGGTGGAGCGGTGCGGGAAGATCCGGACGGTGGCGTCGTGGGTGGTCCGGTCGATGCGACACAGCATCGAGTCGGGCGCGCCGCCGTCACCGCGGCGGGCGCAGTAGAGCGCGTCTTCGCCCAGCGCGAGCTGCTGGGGCGTGACCTCGCCGAACGGGTAGGCCCGCACGATCGCCCCGTCGTCGTCGAGCAGAAGGATCTCGGCGTAGGCGCACAGGCTCACGAAGTCCCGGCCCCACTCGCCGGAGGTGTCGCCGAGCGTGCAGCCGTCGGCGCCATCGACGAGCTCGGGGTCCATGGCCGAGATCACCCAGGTGCCCTCCGGTGCCTCGATCGTCGTGGCGCCGAACCACTCGGGGATCGGCTGGACCCGTGTGACGCCCGGGAGTGCCGCGACCGCCGCGACGATGCCGTCGCGTCGGGCCGCATCGGCATCCTGGCTCGGCTCCCCGGGGGAAGCCGGGATCGTGGCCCGTTCCACGGCGGTTGTCGGCGTCGGCGCCTCGGCGGACGGGATCGTCGGGTCGGGGGTCGCGCCGAGGCCCTGCCCGCCGGATGCGCCGATGACGTGGCCGTCGCCGTCGAGGTAGCGATGGAGCTGGCTCACGATGTCGTCGGGGCCGATGTCGCCGAGGTCGAGGGCCTCGCCGGGCTCGAGCTGCGCGACGCGAACGGTGCCGTCGACGAGGCGCAGCTCCAGGTCGATCCGCTCGGTGTCGGGCGGTGGGCTCCCGGGGTCGAGCTCGAACGAGTCGCCGTCCGTTCGATGGATCGAGCCTCCGGAGGAGGCGCCGACGTGGTGGGCGCCCCAGCCCGGAGGGAGCTCCAGGGCCATGAGCTCCACCTCGCGATCGAGGCGCGTGTTCACGAGTGTGATCATCTGGGGGCCGAACAGCTCGGTGTCGGCACCCCGTGCCGGCTCCCACTCGACCTCGATCTCGTCGGCGGGCCACGACAGCACCTCGGTCGTGAACCCGTCGATCAGCTCCTCGACCGTGGCGAGATCCCTCGGCGGTGCGGGCCACACGAACGGTCCCAGCCCTCCGGCGAGCGCGGCCGACCCGTCCCCCGCCGCAACGGTGAGGTCGCCGTCGCGGCCACCGTTGCCGACGGCCCGGGCGCTGACGCCGACCACGACGACGAGCAGCGGAACCAGCGCGGCAGCCATCCGGCGGCGCCGACGGCGGCGAACCCGGCGTTGCACGGCCGCGATCGGCGGGACCGTCGTCGGAGCCGCGGCGACGGCGCGATCGGCGAGCTGGTCGAGGTCGACGGTCATCGGGCCTCCCGTCCAACGGTGGTGTCGGCGAGTCGGTCACGCAGGCTGCGATGGGCCGTGCGCAGGGTCGACGAGACGGTGCCCCGGGCAACACCCATGATCTCGGCGATCTCGGGCTCGGTGAGCTGGCCGACGTGGCGGAGCACGACGGCCAGGCGCTGGCGCTCGGGCAGCTCGGCGACGACCAGCCACAGCTCGCCGGCCGGCGGTGCCGCATGCTCGGGGCGGCCCCGGCGGAGCAGTCGGGCCTCCAGGGATCGACGGCGCAGCCGCCGCCGGGCGACGTTGAACGCCACCCGGTAGAGCCAGCCGTCCGGCGAGGCCATGGTCGACACGTCGTGCCAACGCTCGTACGCGCGGGCCACGGCCTCGTCCGCGGCGTCCTGGGCGAGGTCGCGATCGCCGAACGCCAGGCTCAGCGCGGTCCCGAGGCGCGGGTGGGCGCGCCGGTACCACGTCTCGAAGTCCGCTGGCTCACCGCTGTCATCCTCGACCGCCATCACCCCCTCCAAGTCACGAACGCCCCGGATCGCGCAGCCGGGATCGGGTTTCCTGCCGAACCGATCGAACGGCTGCGGGCGCCGCTCAACCGCCGCGGTCGGGGGTGACCTCGGCCTCGGCGAGGCGGCGGAGCACGGTGATGGCGTGGGCGACGTCGCGGTGGGTGCCCGGAGGGCCGGCGTCGATCGCCGCGGCCAGCCACGCGGCGCGGCGTGCCCGATCCCGTTGCAGCTCTGCGCGGCCGGCGGCGGTGATCGTGAGCAGCCGGGCCCGGCCGTCGGCGGGATGGGGCCGGGACTCGACCTCACCCTGCTGCGTCATCCGCGACGCGACGGCTGCCATCGACTGGTGGCGGACCCGGCAGCGCTCGGCGAGCTCGGCGACCGTCGCGGGCCCCTCGCGGTCGAGGTGGCCGAGCGCTGCCGCGTGGCTGGCCGCGAGCTCGTCGCTCGTGCGCGCCCGGCGCACGAGCTCGCCGATGACCGTCCGCAGCTCCTCGCCGAGCTCCGCCGACCCGCTCGTCTCACCCGACCCGGCCGGTCCGGCGACCCCGGGGTCGCGTGGCCCGGATGTCACGGCGGGCCCTCGGCGTCCGCGGTGGCGACGAGGATGCCCCGGGCGAGTGTGTGGGCCCCGGCGGCCCGGTTGACCATGGCCAGGGTCGCGCGGTCGTCGAGGTCGAGGGCGTCGACGTCCAGCGCGGTCACCGCCACGTGGTACCGGTGCGTGCCGGTGCCGGGCGGCGGCCCCGCGCCGATGTAGCCGGGCCGACCGAGGTCGTTGGGCCACTGGCGGCTGCCCGCTGGCAGGCCGGCATCGTCCGGGGCGCCGGCGCCCGCGGGCAGCGACGTGGTCGTCGCGGGGAGGTCGGTCACCGTCCAGTGCCAGAAGCCGCCGGGGACCGGGGCATCCGGGTCGAAGATGGTCACCATCACGCTTCGGGTGCCGTCGGGCAGCGGTCCCCACGCGAGCGCCGGAGAACGGTTCGCTCCGGGACGGTTCCAGCAGTGGGCGGGGAGCACGCCGTCGGGAGCGGCGATGTCGGGGCTCGTCACCGCCAGCGGCGGGGCGGGTGGAACGTGGGCGTACGGATCGCAGCGCACCCTGGACCTCTCGGAGATGTACAGCTGGCCTGTGTAACTATCCAGGGCGACTGTACAGTCTGGCGGCGTGGCGCGACACCGATCGCCCTCGGGGCATCGGCGCGGTCGCGGCCCGCTGCTCGTCCGAGGGTTTGACGGGTGGGTCCGCGCGCCGAAGACTCGGGGCATGGAACCGATCGCGTCGGGACGTGCCGTCAACTCGGCGGGTGAGGGCAACGTCGAGCTCGCCTACGAGGTCTACGGCGATGCCGGCGACCCGCCGATCGTGCTGGTGAACGGGCTCGGCAACCAGATGATCCACTACGACACGGGCTTCGTCGCCGCCCTCGTGGAGCGGGGCCTGCGCCCGATCCGCTTCGACAACCGCGACACCGGCCGCTCGACGTGGATCGATGCCAAGGTCGACTTCAACGGCGCGTTCAGCGCCTGGCGCGCCGGTGAGGCCGTCGAGGGTGCGCCCTACGACCTGTCCGACCTCGCCGCCGACACCGTCGCGGTGCTCGACGCGGTCGGTGTCGAGCGGGCCCATGTCTTCGGCATGTCGATGGGCGGGATGATCGCCCAGCAGGTGGCCATCGACCATCCCGACCGGGTCCTCTCGTTGATCTCGGTGATGTCGACCACGGGCGAGCCCGAGTACGGCAAGGCGTCGAAGGAGGCGTTCGGGGTGCTCACCGCGGCGCCGCCCCGCACCGCCGAGGAGGCGGGCGATGCCGCGCTCGCCGCGGCCAAGGTGATCGGCAGCCCCGCCCACCTCGACGAGGCCTGGCTGCGGGCCCGGGCCGTCGAGGCGTTCGAGCGGGCGTCGAACCCCAAGGGCATCGCCCGCCAGCTCGTCGCCATCTACGCCACCGGCAGCCGCGCCGCCGGCCTCGCCGGCCTGAAGGTTCCGACCTGTGTGATCCACGGCGCGCTCGACCCGCTCGTCGGTCCCGACGGCGGTCGCCGCACCGCCGAGCTCGTCCCGGACGCCGAGCTCCACATGATCGACGGGATGGGCCACGACCTGCCGCCCGGCCTGTGGGGGACCATCGGCGACCTCGTCGCCGCCCACGTCGCCCGGTCGTCGGCGTGAGCGGCACCACCCTGGCCGACGCGCTGGCGGCGGCGCCGCTCACCGAGAAGGCGTACCTCGAGGTCCGTCCCCGGTGGGAGCACCTCGACGAGGCCCTGGCCACCGCGGCCGACGTCGTCTCGTTGCGCATCGTGACCTGGGACCCGTTCGAGTGGGAGGAGGCCCGGGCGCCGGTCACCGCGACCATCGTCCCGCCCGACCGCTCCGCCGGGGTCGAGGTCATCGGCTACGCGACCGTGTGGGCCACGATCGAGGACCCGGACCTGCTCGGCCGCACCGCCGCGGCCCTCCTCGCCCGGGTCGCGGCCGACGAGCCCGCCGTGCGCGAGGGCACGTTGATGGGCCGCGTCGCCGTCGGTGACGCCGAGCCCCTGCTGGCCCGCCCCGCGGACGAGGCCCTGGTCCCCGGCACGCTCGAGGTCGCCGGGACCTGGCAGGCCATGGACCCGCCGGTGATCGAGGACCTCGTGGAGGCGACGTACGGCCCGACGGGGCTCGATCACCGCCCGCCCCGTCTGGCGCCGGCGAGCGAGCCGATGGAGGACTGCCCGATCTGCGCGGGGACCCCGGCGGCGTTCCCGTTCCCGTTCGCGCCGATGCTGCCGACCATGTGCCCCGAGCATCGGGCCGCCGGCACCCAGGTGGTGCGCGAGCGGCTCGACGCGGCCCGCGCCGCCCACCCGGTGGCGATGGAGGCGCTCGACCACGCCACCGCGGCCGGGACGGCCCCCCACCTGCCGGGCGGGACCCGCCGGCGGGCGCTCGACGCCGCCGACCGGGGCGACCTGCTGGCGCTGGCGGACGTCGTGCGGTCGTGGGGTGTCGCGTTCGCCGAGGAGCCCACCAACTTCGAGGGGGCCATCGCGGATGACATCGAGCTCCTCGAGGACGACCTGATCGAGTTGCCCGGTCGGTTGCGCCTCGACGGCCACGCGGCCACGGCCGCCCTCGTCGCCGACGCGCTCCGCAAGCTCCTCCGTGCCCCGTGGGCCCACTTCAGCGTGCAGATGGCCGCGGCGCTCGCCGACACCGGCATGCGCGACGAGGCGCGCACCGTGCTCACCGAGGTGTCGACGATCGCACCCGACGACGCCCTCGCCCGCCTCGA
Source organism: Actinomycetota bacterium (assembly GCA_034211175.1). Lineage (GTDB taxonomy): Bacteria > Actinomycetota > Acidimicrobiia > Acidimicrobiales > CAIXPF01 > JAXHUH01. Next base: position 36,261 of record JAXHUH010000265.1, on the reverse strand, counting down.
CGGCGCCGTCGTGCTCGAGGAGCTCGGCCGGCTCGACGAGGCCGCCGAGTGGCTGGAGCGGGCCCGGGTCCTGGCCATCGGGCTGGAGGACTGGCTGCTCGGCCTCGACGCGGTCGCGGCGTCGGAGGCCTTCGCCGAGCGCCACCCCGACCACGGGGCGTCCGAGGGCGAGCTCGCGCGCCAGCGCGCCGGCTGGGAGCTGCGCCGCAGCCGGGCCCGGTCCTGAGCGACTCGACGGACCGCGCCGCCGATCTCCTCACGGTCGGGGCCTGACGAAGGGCGGAGCGTGCCCGAGCTACCCGAGGTCGAGACGATCCGGCGCCAGCTCGCGCCGGTCCTGTCGGGCGCCCGCGTGGGCGAGTCGTGGGCCCACCCGTCCGCCAAGTTCGCGACGGCCACCGCGGCGACCGGCGCCGTGCTCGGCGAGCTCGCGCGCCGGGGCAAGTACCTCCTGGCGCCGCTGGACGACGACCGGGAGCTGGTGGTCCACCTCGGCATGACCGGCTCGCTCGCCGTCGTGGCGCGCACCGACGAGGTCGATCCCTACGTCCGCGCCTGGTGGGACCTCGACCTCGACGGTGCGTCGGTCGTGCCCGACGGGGTGAGCGGCCCGGCGGTGCGGCTGCGCTACCGCGACGTCCGCCGGTTCGGGCGCACGGTCGTCGTGGCCCGGGGCTCCTACGAGGCGCTCCCGACCCTCGCCGCCCTCGGCCCGGAGCCGTTCGACCCTGCGTTCGACGGCGACGCCCTGTGGCGGGCGACGCGCCGCTCCCGGGCCCGGATCAAGACCCAGTTGCTCGGCCAGCGCGTCGTCGCCGGGGTGGGGAGCATCTACGCGGACGAGGCGCTGTGGGAGGCCGGGGTCCACCCGGCCCGCCGGGCGATCACCCGGGTCCAGGCCCACCGGCTGGTGCCCGCGCTCCAGGAGGCGCTGGCGTCGTCGATCGAGCGCGGGGGCACGACCTTCCGTGACTACCGGGACGCCCGAGGCTCCGAGGGCGAGAACCAGCGCCACCTCCGGGTCTACGGCCGCGCCGGTGAGCCGTGCGTCCGGTGTGGCACCGAGCTGCGGCGTCGGGTGTGGGACGGTCGGTCGGCCACGTTCTGCCCGACCTGCCAGCCCCGCTGACCCCGCGACCGCCGGGGAGTGGCCCAGCCCGTTGGTTGGTGCCGGGAGGACTCAGGCGGCGACGGCGGGTACGGAGTCGAGCAGCTGGCCGGCGACCGCGGCGAGGGCGTCGGCGCCGAAGCTGGGACCGAACGGCTCGAGGTGGCAGAGCGCCCGGTCGAGGTAGGTCCGGGCCTCGCCCAGGGACGCGCCCACGGCACCGTTCGAGCGGACCAGCTGGCGGGCCGTGTCCCGCTCGCCGCCGCTGAGCTTGCGGCCGAGGAGGTCGCGCAGCGCGTCGCCGCCCTCGCCGTCGAGTGCCCGGAGCACGGGCAGCGTGTAGACGCCCTCGACGAGGTCGTTGCCCGCCGGCTTGCCGAGCTGCTCGGTGGTGGCGACGACGTCGAGCACGTCGTCGACGATCTGGAACGCCATCCCGTAGTCGGCCCCGAACGCGGTGAGCCGGTCCACGTCGGCGGCCCCGAGCCCGGCGATGACCGCGCCGATCCGGCACGAGTTGGCGAGCAGCGTGGCCGTCTTGCCGTGCACGGCGGCGAGGTACGAGTCGACGGTGCGGCCGGTGTCGAACATCGTCTGCAGTTCGCGGACCTGGCCCTCGCACAGGTTGGCGATCGTGCTGGCCAGCAGCCCGGCGACCTCGGTGCCGAGCGACGCGGCGATCTCCGAGGCACGCGCCAGGAGGAAGTCGCCGGCGAGGATGGCCTGCAGGTTGCCCCAGCGGGCGTTGACGCTCGGGACCGTGCGGCGGGTCTGGGCCTCGTCCATGACGTCGTCGTGGTAGAGCGAGCCGAGGTGGACCAGCTCGACGGCGACGCCGCCGGCGAGCACGTCGTCCGGCGCGGCGGACGCCCCGGTGGTGCGGGCCGCGGCCGCACCGATGACGAACGCCGGCCGCAGCCGCTTGCCGCCCGCCTTGATCAGGTGGCCCGCGATCTCGGTGAGCAGCTCGTCCTCGGTCTCGACGGCGTCGAGCAGCGCTCGGTCGACCCGTGCGAGGTCGTCGTGCAGGGCCGGGACGTCGAGGAGGGCTCGGGACGATGCCACGACGCGACGTTACCCTCAGGCCGTGACCCTGGCTGAAGTCGCGAAACCGACGTGCCGATGAGCGAGGAGCGTCGTTCTGATGCGCGGAGGGCGTCGTGCCGAACGAGCGGCCGGCGCCGCGGCGGCCGAGCACCACGGCAGAGGAGAGTCGACACGTGAGACAGCCGACGTGAGAGATGGGCCGCAACGAGCGACGACGGCGGTGCGCCGCCCGAGGTGCCGGCCGCCCGTGACGACCGGACGGGGCCCGCGGCCGTGATGGCGCGCCGCGAGACGGTCCCCGCGACGGAAATCCCGCCCGCCGGACGCGGTCGGGCGCCGACGACGGTGGCGCCACCGCTATCGGTGATCGCCCCCGAAACACCGCCGACCGGCGGAATGCGCGACGTGGTCGTGCTGTTGAACGACACCCGTGCCACCTCGACCGGCGCCGATTGGCGATCGTGCGAAGGTTTGGCGCACGGGTACACTCGCCACACGACCCTCGTGGGAGGCAACCCCCGTGTTTGAACGGTTCACGGACAGAGCCCGCCGAGTCGTGGTCCTCGCGCAGGAGGAGGCCCGACTCCTCAACCACAACTACATCGGCACCGAGCACATCCTGCTCGGCCTCATCCACGAGGGCGAGGGCGTCGCGGCCAAGGCGCTCGAGTCCCTCAGCATCTCGCTCGAAGCAGTGCGGAGCCAGGTCGAGGAGATCATCGGTCAGGGAGGGTCGTCCCCCAGCGGGCACATCCCCTTCACGCCGAGGGCCAAGAAGGTGCTCGAGCTGTCGTTGCGCGAGGCGCTGCAGCTCGGCCACAACTACATCGGGACCGAGCACATCCTGCTCGGCCTGATCCGGGAGGGTGAGGGCGTCGCCGCCCAGGTGCTGGTCAAGCTCGGCGCCGATCTCTCCCGTGTGCGGCAGCAGGTCATCCAGCTGCTGTCCGGCTACTCCGGCCCCGGTGGCCAGGAGAAGACCGGCGCGACCTCCGGTGGCTCCAGCGAGCAGACGCCATCGGGATCCCTCGTCCTCGACCAGTTCGGGCGCAACCTGACCCAGCTGGCTCGCGAGAAGAAGCTCGACCCGGTCATCGGGCGGGCCCGTGAGTCCGAGCGCGTGATGCAGGTGCTGTCCCGACGCACCAAGAACAACCCGGTGCTCATCGGTGAGCCCGGTGTCGGCAAGACCGCCATCGTCGAGGGCCTCGCCCAGGCGATCGCTGGCGGCGACGTGCCGGAGACCATCCAGGGCAAGCAGCTCTACACGCTCGACCTGGGTGCCCTCGTGGCCGGCAGCCGCTACCGGGGCGACTTCGAGGAGCGCCTCAAGAAGGTGCTCAAGGAGATCAAGACCCGCGGCGACATCATCCTGTTCATCGATGAGCTCCACACGCTCGTCGGTGCCGGTGCCGCCGAGGGCGCGATCGACGCCGCCTCGATCCTGAAGCCGATGCTCGCCCGCGGTGAGCTCCAGACCATCGGCGCGACCACGCTCGACGAGTACCGCAAGTACCTCGAGAAGGACGCGGCGCTCGAGCGGCGGTTCCAGCCGATCAAGGTCGACGAGCCGACCGTGGCCCACACGATCGAGATCCTGAAGGGGCTGCGCGACCGCTACGAGCAGCACCACCGGGTCACGATCACCGACCAGGCGCTCGTGGCGTCGGCCAACCTCGCCGACCGCTACATCTCCGACCGCCACCTCCCGGACAAGGCGATCGATCTCATCGACGAGGCCGGCTCCCGTCTGCGCATCAAGCGCATGCAGACGCCGCCGGACTACAAGGAGCTCGAGAACGAGATCGCCGACGTCGTCCGGAAGAAGAAGGAGGCGGTCGAGGCCCAGCGCTTCGAGGAGGCCGGCCGCCTGCGCGACCGGGAGAAGGAGCTCCTCGGCCAGCGCGAGGAGAAGGAGCGCGAGATCAAGGCGTCCGGTGTCGACCTCTTCGACGAGGTCGACGAGGAGGCCATCGCCGAGGTCCTCTCGATCTGGACCGGCATCCCCGTCTACAAGCTGACGGAGGAGGAGACGGCGAAGCTCCTGCGCATGGAGGACGAGCTCCACAAGCGGGTCATCGGCCAGGAGGACGCCATCAAGGCGGTCAGCCAGGCCATCCGCCGGACCCGTGCCGGCCTGAAGGACCCGAAGCGCCCGAGCGGCTCGTTCATCTTCCTCGGCCCCTCCGGTGTCGGCAAGACCGAGCTCGCCAAGACGCTCGCCGAGTTCCTCTTCGGCGACGAGCAGGCCCTGATCAGCCTCGACATGTCCGAGTACATGGAGAAGCACACGGTCAGCCGGCTCGTCGGCTCGCCCCCGGGCTACGTGGGCTACGAGGAGGGCGGCCAGCTCACCGAGACCGTGCGGCGCAAGCCGTTCTCGGTGGTGCTGTTCGACGAGATCGAGAAGGCGCACCCCGACGTGTTCAACACGTTGCTGCAGATCCTCGAGGAGGGCCGGCTGACCGACAGCCAGGGCCGCTCGGTGGACTTCCGCAACACCGTGCTGATCATGACCTCCAACCTGGGCACCCAGGACCTCCGCAAGGCGAACCTCGGCTTCACCAAGAGCGACGAGGCCATCACCTACGAGCGGATGAAGGAGAAGGTCAACGACGCCCTCAAGCAGCACTTCCGTCCCGAGTTCCTGAACCGGATCGACGACACGATCGTCTTCCACGAGCTGACCAAGGCCGAGGTCACCGAGATCGTCGATCTCATGATCCGTCGGGTCCAGGTCCAGCTCGAGGGCCAGGGCCTGGGCCTGGAGCTGACCGAGGCGGCGAAGCTGCACCTCGCCGACCGTGGGTACGACCCGACGCTCGGGGCCCGGCCGCTGCGCCGTGCCATCCAGCGTCTCGTCGAGGACCCGATGTCCGAGCGGCTCCTGTGGAAGGAGTTCCGCGCCGGACAGCGGATCATCGTCGACGCCGAGGTCGACCCGGAGTCGCCGAAGGGCGAGAAGCAGATCACGTTCACGGCCGAGGAGGGCTTCGAGCCCCCGACCGTCGAGATGGCGGAGGCCGGGCCGGCAGACTGACCGGCACAGGTCTGAAGAGATTTCAGACCTGCTGGACGAACCGAACGATCGACGCGACCCCCGGGCTGGTGCCCGGGGGTCGCTCGCGCTCTCGGCTACCGTCAACGGCGTGAAGTTGCGGTGCGGACCATTGGCTCGACTCGCCGCAGCCGTCGTGGCCCTGTTGCTCCTCACCGGATGCCAGGTCGACACCTACGTCGACATCGACGTGTCGGACGACGGCGGCGGGACGGTCACCGTCTCCGTCGCGCTCGACCGGGCGGCCGCCCAGCGCACGATCGGCTTCGAGGAGGAGCTGCCCATCGGCGACCTCGAGGCCACCGGCTGGGCCGTGACCGAGCCGGTGCTCGAGCCCGACGGCCGCACCTGGGTCCAGGCGTCCAAGCCGTTCGCCACCGCCGACCAGCTCGACGTCATCCTCACCGAGGTCTCGGGCGAGACCGGCCCGTTCAGCGACTTCGGGCTCGAGCAGGTGTCGGAGTTCGCCGAGACCACCTGGACGCTCAACGGCACGGTCGACCTGACCGAGGGCCTGGCCGACTTCAGCGACCCGGAGCTGACCGAGCTCCTCGGCGGTCTACCGTTCGGCCGTAGCCGCGAATCGCTCGAGGCCGCCCTCGGCGCGCCGATGGAGAGCTTCGTCTCGATGACCGTCGGCGTGAACCTGCCCGGCGACCTCCAGACGACGAACGCGGCGCGCAGCCCGCTGGAGGGCGAGGAGGAGTCGGAGGACCCGATCGTCGTCGACGGGACCACGACCACCGTGGCGGGCGACGCTCCGCTGGCCATCGACCCGATCCGGGAACCGGCGGAGCTCGAGTGGTACCCCGACTTCGCCGATCCGGCGCCCTCGTCGATCGAGGCCGTCGCCCAGACCTCCCGGCTGGCACCGCGGCTGTGGCGTTGGCTCGGGCTCGGTGCGCTCGTCGCCGCGGCGCTGGCGCTGATCTACCGGCTGAGCCAGCTCCTGATGGACAAGATGGCCGAGGCCCGCGAACGCCGTCGACGTCGCTCCCGGCCCGATCCGGTGCCGAGCGCACCCCGGCCCGTCGGCCCGATGGCCCAGACCGTCCCCTCCGGGCCCGACGACGCCCTGCGGGCCGTCGTCCTCGACGCCGTGGGCACGATCGTGCGGGTCGACGACGTGTTCGAGGAGATCGTCCTCCCGTTCGCCCGTGAGCAGGGCAGCACGCTGACCCGTGACTCCGTGCTCGACCAGTACGTGGCCCGCACCCTCGGGGCGACGTCGAGCGCGTCGTTCTGGTCGGCGCTCGGCATCCACCGCGATCCCCAGGTGCTCGACGACGCGTTCATCCGGCGCCTGCCCCTCGGCGACGGCATCACCGACTTCCTCTTCCAGGCCCGGGCCAAGTCCCTGCTCGTCGGTGCCGTGGCCAACGATGCCGCCGACTGGTCGGCCCGCTTCCGCCAGCTCCACGAGCTCGACCCGATGATCAACCCGTGGGTGACGAGCGCCGAGGTCGGCACCCGCCTGCCGAACCCCGCCATGCTCGACACCGTGCAGCGGGCGCTGGGCGTGCCGCCCCAGGCGACGCTGCTGATCGGCAGCCGGGCCGACGTGCTGGACCTGGCCCGCGAGCGCGGCTACCGCACCGTCCGCTACGCCGACAACGGCACCGTCGCCCCCGGCTCCACCCACCCGGTGCTCCGCAGCTTCACCTCGTCCGTCTAGTCGCACGGGCTCTGGCGAGCCCCGAGGGTCCGCTCGGGTGTCATACCCCGGCCGTAAGGTCGTCGGCGTGGGTCGGTCGCGGAGCATGTACGTCTGTCGCAGTTGCGCCACGCCCTCGCCCAACTGGGTGGGGCGGTGCGGGTCGTGCGGTGAGTGGAACACGTTGGAGGAGGTCGCCGTCGCCCCGCGGTCGGCGTCCTCTCGCACCTCGGCACCGGGCGCGTCGGTCACCGCCCGACCCATCGAGTCGGTCTCGGCCGACGACGGCGTTCCCGTCCCCCTCGGCATCGACGAGCTCGACGGGGTGCTCGGCGGTGGCCTCGTCCCGGGCTCGGTCACGCTCCTCGGCGGGGAGCCCGGCATCGGCAAGTCCACGTTGCTGCTCCAGGCCGTCGCCGCCGCGGCCCGCGCCGGGCGCCGGGTGCTCTACGTGTCGGCCGAGGAGTCGGCGTCGCAGGTGCGCTCCCGGGCACAGCGGCTCGGCGCCCTGGAGCCCGAGCTGTGGCTCGTCGCCGACACCGACCTCGGCCGGGTGCTCGACCAGTACGACGAGGTCGAGCCCGACCTCGTCGTCGTCGACTCGATCCAGACCGTCCACCTGCCCGACCACGGCTCGGCCCCGGGCTCGGTCACCCAGGTCCGCGAGTGCGCCCACCGTCTCGTCGGCGAGGCCAAGCGTCGGGCCATCTCGACGGTGCTCGTCGGCCACGTCACCAAGGAGGGCGCCCTCGCCGGGCCCCGGGTCCTCGAGCACCTGGTCGACACCGTCCTGTCGTTCGAGGGCGAGCGCCACCACGCCCTCCGCCTCCTGCGGGCGGTCAAGCACCGGTTCGGCTCCACGGGCGAGGTCGGCGTGTTCGAGATGCGCGACCGCGGGCTGGTCGGCGTGCCCGACGCCAGCCGCCTGCTCCTGGCCGACCGCCGGCCCGACATCGCCGGCTCGGTCGTGCTCCCGGCCGTGGAGGGCCACCGGGCCCTGCTCGTCGAGCTCCAGGCGCTCGTGGCCACGTCCCACCTGCCGTCACCCCGTCGCTCGGGCCAGGGCATCGACTCCGGGCGCCTCTCGCTCCTGCTGGCCGTGCTCGACCAGCGCATCGGGGTCGGCGTCGGCGGGCTCGACGTGTACACGCTGGCCGTTGGCGGCGTGAAGGTCATCGAGCCGGCCGCCGACCTGGCGCTCGCCCTCGCCATCATCTCGTCGCTGGCCAACCGCCCGATCCCGGCCGACACCGTGATCTGCGGCGAGATCGGCCTCGGCGGCGAGGTGCGCTCGGTCGGCCAGCTCGAACGCCGGCTCGGCGAGGCCGAGCGCATGGGGTTCCGCCGGGCGATCGTGCCGCTGTCCGCCCCGGTGCGGGTCGGTTCGCTCCGCTGCGCCCGGGTCCCCCACGTCGGCGACGCCGTCCGCCTCCTCCGCCTGGCCGACGACACCGAGCCGCCGTCGGCCGACCTGCGCGCCGTGCAGTAGCACCGGACGGCCGGTGGCACATGCCACGTATCTGACGGAACGTCAACAACGTCGCTAGCGTTGTTCGGGTGTCGGAGCACGTACAGGGGGGTGGAGCCGAGTCCGTTGCACCGTGGTGGGAGCGTGTCGCGCGCGGTCTCCTCGTCGCCCCGGTTCTGGTCGGATCGGTCCTCGTCGGCGGGCTCGCCGGTGCGATCTGTGCCTCGGCGATCCACAACATGACCATCACCTCGGGCGCCGGCACGTGCGACGACTGCTCCATCGCCGCCTACGGCCTGATCAACGGGTTGTTGATCCCTGCGACGTTGGTCATCGGCACGATCGCGACGATCGTCGTCGCCCGCCGGACACGGTCGCGCCAGCGGGCCACCGAGGCGGCGGCGATCGTCGGGGTGCTGCTGTTCCTGGCGAACGTGGCTCTCGCCACGCTCGCCCGGGTGCTCGAGGCGCTCGGCGTCAACTGACCGTCACGCTGCTCGGGCCTGTTCCCGGAAGTTCACGGCCTGGTCAGCAGTGCCCATCCGCAGGGACCGAGCCGGATGACCTCGCCGTCGAGCGCGGCGCCGTCACCGACGGCAACGGTCCACGGACCGGGTGGTGTCGGCGCCTCGCCGTCCTCGTCGGCCAGGTTGAGCGCGATCGCCAGCGCCGGCGTGTCCGGCCCGACGTCGGCGTCGGTCCCCGGGGCAGATCCTGCCGGCAGCGGCTGCGACACGAACACCGCGACCTCGTTCGCCAACGTCGTCGACGTCGTGTTCGCCCGTGGGAGCCACGGGTGGGCCCGGCGCACGTCGATCAGCCGGCGGATCGTGGCGAACAGGTCCTCGCCGCCCGCGGGTAGGTCCTCGGGCCGATCGGGGAACGGGGGACGCACGGCGTCATCGCCGCCCTCGCGCTCCTCCTTCACACCACGGAACGCCCGCTCGTCGCCGGCGTAGATCGCCGGCACGCCTCCGACGCCGAGCAGCAACGCGTAGGCGTGGGGCAACAGACGGTCGTCGTCGATCGTGCTGGCCAGGCGGGTCACGTCGTGGTTCCCGACGAAGGTGAGCGGCGCGAAGGCCGCCACGAGGTCGTCGTGGCGCCCGAGCGTCCACGCCACCTCGAACAGGTTGTGGTCGACGATCGAGCTCCACGTCGCCTTCCACAGCTCGTACTGGGTCACCGAGTCGAGCCCGCCGTCGGCGACCGCCGCGACGTAGTCACCGTGGATGACCTCGCCGAAGATCCACACGTCGGGGTGGGACGCCCGCACCCGATCGGTCACGGTCCGCCAGAACCCGGAGGGGACCGCGTAGGCGGCATCGAGGCGCCAGGCGTCGACGCCCCGGTCGCACCAGTGGTCCATCACCGCGACGACGTGGTCGGCGACCGCGGGCTCGTCGTGGTCCAGGGCCACGAGGCGGTCGTGGCCCTCGAAGGTGTCGTAGTCGGGCTCGCCGGCCCCGTCGGGCCAGCGGAGACGGAACCAGGAGGCCGTCGGCGCATCGGGGCCGTCGGCGAGCACCGCCGCGAACGCGTCGAAGCCGCGGCCGACGTGGTTGAACACGCCGTCCAGGCACACCGCCATGCCGGCGTCGTGGGCGGCACCGATCAGCCGGACCAGGTCGTCCTCGTCGCCGAGGCGGGGGTCGAGGTGGAAGTGGTCGACCGTGTCGTAGCCGTGGGTCTCCGATGCGAAGACCGGCCCGAGCATCAACCCGTCGCAGCCGAGCGCGGCGGCGTGGGGAATCCACGCGGCGAGCCGGTCGAGCCGGTGGGCGGGCCCGGCCTCGGGCGGGCGGTCGGCGGCCGCGGGTTCCGCGTCGAGGAAGCCGAGCGGGTACACGTGCCACCAGATCGTGTGCTCACCTGCGTGTGCCACGTGCATCCCTTCGGGCGCCGGTGGGGATCGGCGCCGACGCCCTCGCCGAGGTCGCCGGCCGGCCACTCGATTCCGTCCCCGAGCCGCCATCTTGGCATGCCGCCGGACGGGTCCCGCGGTCCGCGATGACGGTCCCCGGGCCCAGCGTGTGCGGCCGCGGGATCCCCGAAGTGCGTCAACCACCGCCGCGGAGCGTGGTCTTGTGTGGGTCGGTCGGGCCCATCCGGTCGGCCCCCAACTACCATGTCGGTGTGCCGAACCAGCCGGACCCCGCGCTCCTCGACGCGCTGGCGAAGGTCGCCCCGGGAACGGCGCTGCGCGACGGTCTCGACCGCATCCTGCAGGCCGGGAAAGGTGCGCTGATCGTCGTCGGTGACGGCCCCGAGGTGCTGAACATCTGCTCCGGCGGGTTCCTGCTGGACGCGGCGTTCAGCCCCCAGCGGCTGTCGGAGCTGGCCAAGATGGACGGCGCCATCATCGTCGCCAGCGATGCCAGCCGCATCGCCCGGGCCAACGTGCACCTCGTGCCCGACCCGAACGTGCCCACGACCGAGACCGGGACGCGTCACCGCACGGCCGAGCGGGTGGCCCGCTCGATCAGCGTGCCCGTCCTGTCGGTGTCGGAGTCGCGCGAGACGGTCACGGTCTACGTCACCGACGACCAGCACCCGCTCCACACCCCGGCCCGCCTCCTCGGCCGGGCGAACCAGGCGCTGCAGACGCTGGAGCGCTACCGCAACCGGCTCGATGCGGTGACGGTGTCGCTCTCGGCGCTCGAGGTCGAGGACCTGGTCACGGTGCGCGACGCGGTGTCGGTGCTCCAGCGGACGGAGATGGTGCGCCGCATCGCCGGCGAGATCGAGATCGCCATCATCGAGCTCGGCACCGACGGTCGTCTCGTCCGCCTCCAGCTCGAGGAGCTGCTCGGCGGCGTCTACGACGACCGCCGCCTGGTCGTGAAGGACTACTTCCACGAGGACGCCGGCTGGCACCTCGAGGAGGCGATGTCGGCGCTCGACGACCTCGAGACCCACGAGCTGCTCGACCTGCGCATCGTCGCCGAGCGCATCCACCTCGGTGACGGCCCGGTCGATCTCGACGCCTCGATCCAGCCGCGGGGCCACCGCCTGCTCTCGAAGATCCCCCGGTTGTCGGAGGACGTCATCGAGCGCATCGCCTCCCGGTTCGGGAACCTGCAGAAGATCATGCGGGCCACGCCCGACGACCTGTCCGAGATCGAGGGCCTCCACGAGGCGCGGGCCCGGGCCATCAAGGAGAGCCTCGCCCGCCTGGCCGAGAGCAGCATCCTCGATCGGTACGGATGAGCGAACGAAGGCTCCACCTGGCCGGGTGGGCGCTCTTCGTGGTCTGTGCGGTCTGCTACCTCGCCGCCGCCTGGCGCGCCGCCGACCCGTGGTCGGTCGTCGGCAGCGTCATCTTCCTCGCCGGCTGCATCGCGTTCCTGATCCCGCTGCTGCGCGCCCCCGAGGACGAGGCGGCCTCACCCGGACCCGACGGTGAGGGCTGAGCCCACCGGCGGGTGGCCCGCTCAGCGGGCCCGCAGCTCGAGCTGCTCGCGGTCGGAGATCACGTACCGGCGGTCGCCCTGCTCGAGCCAGCCGAGGCGCACGAACGACGCGATCGCCTTGTTCACCCGCTCCCGGGACGCGCCGACCATGCCGGCCAGCTCCTCCTGGGTGATGGGCAGGACGAACTCGTCGGAGGTGCCGGCGAGCTCGAGCAGCCGCTTGGCGGTGCGCCCGGTCACATCGAGGAACACCGAGTCGGCCAGCGCGGCGTCCATCGAGCGGAGCCGGCGCACCAGCAGCCGCACGACGTTCCACAGCAGGTTCGGGTGGGTCTCGAGCAGCTCGCCGACCGGGCCGTACGGGATGGCGATGACGACCGACGTCTCGAGGGCCCGCGCCTCCGCGGAGCGGCCCTGCGGGTCGAACAGGTTCATCTCGCCGAAGAGGTCCCCGGGCTCCATGAGCGCGACCACCGACTCCCGCCCGTCGATCGAGCGGTTTGCGATCGCGATGCGACCGCTGACCACGATGTACAGGTCGGTGGAGTCATCGCCCTCTCGGAACAGCACGTCCCCCCGGTGGAGGCGACGGTCCACCGACGCGGCGCGCAGCTTGTCCAGTGCGTCGTCGTCGATGCCCTCGAAGAGCTCGGTCTCGGCGATCAGCGTGACGTCGGCCATCGACGTCACGTTAATGACTCATACGACCACGGGGAAGCGATGCTTCGTAGCTGGGTGATCATCGTGGCCGGTGGGACCGGGTCGCGGTTCGGTCGGGCGAAGCAGTACGAGCCGCTCCTGGGGCGCCGGGTGATCGACTGGGCGGTCGACGCGGCACGCTCCGTGGCTGACTCGGTGGCGGTGGTCGTCCCCGCCGCGGACGTGCCCTCGGAGCGGGCCCGCAGCACCGCCGACGTGGTCGTGGCCGGGGGCGCGAGCCGGTCCGCGTCGGTGCGGGCCGGCCTCGACGCGGTGGCGGCCGCCGACGGTCCCGTCGGCGACGAGCGGGACCGCGAGGACGCGTTCGTGCTGGTCCACGACGGTGCGCGACCGCTCGCGACGGCCGCGCTGTTCCGTCGGGTGCTCGCCGCGCTCGTCGAGGGGGCCGACGCCGTCGTGCCGGCGGTGATGGTGACCGACACGATCCGGTGGGCCCACGGCGGTACGCTCGACCGTTCGACGTTGCGCGCCGTGCAGACCCCCCAGGGCTTCCGGGCATCGATCCTGCGGGCGGCGCACGACGGCGCACCCGAGGCGACCGACGACATCGGGCTGGTCGAGGCCATCGGGGGAACGGTCGTGGCCGTCACCGGCGAATCGCACAACCTCAAGATCACCGATCCCGACGACCTGGTCGTCGCCGAGGCGCTCGCCCGCCGCCTCGCGGCCGAGCCGGACGCCACCGAGAGCGCAGCCATGAGCACGACACCGACCGATCGATCCCCCGACCCCGGCCCGACGACCGACCCGGTCGCGAGCCCGGCGTCCGCCGACCCGTCGCCGACCCGTCCGGCCATCCGCATCGGACAGGGCTTCGACATCCACCCGATCAGCGACGACCCGGCCCGCGAGCTCGTGCTCGGCGGTGTCCGCTTCGAGGGGGCACCGGGCCTCGCCGGCCACAGCGACGCCGACGTGATCGCCCACGCGTGCACCGACGCGCTGCTGGGCGCCGCCGGCCTCGGCGACATCGGCCAGCACTTCCCCGACACCGACGAGCGCTTCTCGGGCGCCGACAGCATCGTGCTGCTCACCGAGGCCGTGCGCCGCGTGCGCGAGGCTGGATGGGTGCCCGTGAACGTCGACTGCTCGGTCGTGCTCGACACCCCGAAGCTCGCTCCCCGCCGCGCCGAGATGCACGACCGCCTCACCGCCGCCGTCGGTGCCCCGGTGACCGTGAAGGGCAAGCGGCCCGAGGGCATCGGTGCGCTCGGGCGCCACGAGGGCGTCGCGTGCTTCGCGGTCGCGCTGGTGGAGTCCTCCACGGTGGAGCCGTCGTGAGCCCCCGTCCGCCCAAGCGCGGGCCCAAGGGGGGCAAGGGCCGCGGCCCCCGGTCGGACCGCTCCGGCGGCTCCCGCGGTGCCAAGAGCGGCGGCGGTGGCCGGCCCCCCGGTGGTGATCGGCCCCGTGGTGGTGATCGTGGCCGGTCGTCCGCGGCGCGTGGCCTCGGCGGGGACCAGGTCGAGGGCCGCCAGGCCGTGCGCGAGCTGCTCATCGCCGGCACCCGGCGGGTCCACGAGGTGTTCCTGCTCGCCGGCAACGACCCGTCGCCGATCCTCGAGGACATCGTCGAGCTGGCCGCCAGCCGAAAGGTGCCGGTCCGCGAGGTCACCCAGGGCCGCTTCGACTCGGTGGCCCGGACGATGTCGGCACAGGGCGTCGTGGCCACGGCCCAGCCGCTGCCCGAGCACGAGCTCGACACGCTGGCCTCGGGACGCCCGCCGGCGTTCCTGCTCGCCGCCGACGGGGTGACCGACCCACAGAACCTGGGCGCGCTCCTGCGCAGCGCCGAGTGCGCCGGCGTCACCGGCATCGTGCTGCCCCGCCATCGGGCCGTGCACGTCACTCCGGCGGTCACGAAGACCGCGGCGGGGGCGATCGAGTACGTGCCCATGGCGCTCGTCGGAGGGCTGCCCGCCGCCATCGGGCGCCTGCGCGACCTCGGCGTGTGGGTGCTCGGGCTCGACGCCGACGCACCCCGCACGATCCACGACGTGACCCTCGGCAACGAACCGGTGGCGCTCGTCCTCGGGGCCGAGGGCAAGGGCCTGTCGAGGCTGGTGCGCCAGCGCTGCGACGAGCTCGTCGCCATCCCGATGCGGGGCCGGCTGAACTCGCTCAACGTGTCGGCGGCGGGGGCGATCGCCTGCGCCGAGATCGGGCGGCACCGGACCGGATGAGCGCCGGCCGTCGCAGCCCGGCCCGTACCGCGTCGCCGCGTCGCGGGCCGGTGTGGTCGGTGCTCCTCATGGTGGTGCTCGGCGCGGCACTCCTGCCGGGATGTGCGTTCGCCGCGCAGGTCGAGCTCGACGACGCCTGCCTCGGTGGTGAGCGACCGCCCAACACGCCGGGCACGGCCGACGTGCTGGTCGACGACGGCATCCTCGCCCGGGCCGTGCGGGTGTTCGTGCCCGAGAGCGCACCGGCGGACCGTTCGCTGGGCCTGGTGATCGACCTGGTGCCGGCGACCGAGGACGACGTCGAGACGTGGGCCGCGGTGAGCAACTTCGAGACCGTGGCCGAGGAGGAGGGCTTCGTGGTGGCGACGATCGCGTCGTCGCGCGACACCCACCAGTGGAACGTGCGCCAGGTGCCGGCCGGGCCGGACGACGTCGCCGTGATCGACGCCGCGGCCGACGCGGTCGCCGCCATCGCCTGCATCGACGAGGACCAGGTCCACGTGGCCGGCTTCTCCGACGCCGGGCGTATGGCGTCGCTCGCCGCGTGCGGTCTCGCCGGGCGCATCGCGTCGATCGCCACGGTCGCCGGCCTCGACGACCCGAACCCGTGCCGGCCCGACGAACCGCTGTCGGTCGCGGCGTTCCACGGCGAGGACGACGTCGTCGCCCCGTTGGCCGGCCGCAGCGGCGAACCGACCCCGGCCGAGGTCGCCCGGGCGTGGGCCGTCCGCAACGGCTGCGAGCTCGGTGACGCCCAGGAGGGCCGCGACGGCGGCCATCTCTACGACCGCTGCGACGAGGACGTCGTCGTCGTGTTCGCGGTCGTGCCCGACGCCGGCCACGCCTGGCCCGGCATCGAGATCACCCGGGCCACGTGGGACTTCTTCCGGGCCAACCCCCGCCGCCCGGTGCTGTGATCCAGCGCAGCCGGCCCGGTTGGCGTGATCGGCCCTCCCCGGGGCTCGGCGCCCCCGCTCGTCGGCCCGGCAGGGCTCAGCCGCCGTCGCGGTAGCGCAGCAGCGCCCCGGGCCGGGCGCCGGTGTCGCGGCCGTCCTCGAGGACGATCTCGCCGGCCACGGCGACCACCCGGACACCGACCGACGGGGTCTTCGGCTCGTCGTAGGTGGCGGCGTCGGCCACCGTCGCCGGATCGAACAGCACGAGGTCGGCCCACTGGCCCTCACCGACCCGGCCCCGGTCGACGAGCCCGAACCGATCACACGACAGGCTCGTCATGCGCCGCACGGCCTCCTCGAGGCCGATCACGGCCCGGTCGCGGACGTAGTGGCCGAGCACCCGGGGGAACGTGCCGAACAGCCGGGGATGGGGTCGGCCCCGCAGGTCGGGGATGCCGTCGGAGCCGACCATCATCGACGGGTGGCGCAGGTTCGTCTCGACGTCGGGCTCGTCGATGATGAACTGGATGCAGATCGTGCGGTCGCCCTCGGGGGCGGTGAGGATGCGGCGGACGACGTCGGTGACCGCGATGCCCTCGTCGGCGGCGATGTCGACGGCCATGCGGCCCTCGTAGGCCGGGAACGCCGGGCAGCTGGCGATGCGGATGACCTCGGCCAGCTCGGGGTCGAGCCGGTCGAGGTCGAAGTACTGGGCCATCGGCCCGCTGCCCGCGGTGTACGGGTACACGTCGAGCGTGACGTCCATGCCGTCGGCGACGGCCTCGTCGACCCGGGCCAGTGACTCGGCGACCTTGCCCCAGTTGCGCCGTCCCGCGGCCTTGTGGTGGCTGATCTGGACGGGGAGACCGGCGGTGCGGCCGATGTGGATGGCCTCGTCGACCGCCTCCAGCAGCCGGTCGCCCTCGTTGCGCATGTGGGTGGCGTAGAGCCCGCCGGCGGCGGCCGACTCGGTGGCGAGGGCGATCGCCTCGTCGGTGCGGCTGTAGCGGCCCGGCTCGTAGATCAGCCCGGTCGAGAAGCCGCACGCGCCGTCGGCCATGGCGTCGCGCACCATCGCCCGCATCCGGTCGAGCTCGGCGTCGGTCGGGTCGCGGCGCTCGTTGCCCATCACCAGCGACCGGATCGTGTTGTGGCCGACGAGGGCGACGGCGTTGGCCGCCGGCCGTGCCTCGGCGACCGCGGTCCGGAAGCCCTCCAGGCCCGTCCAGGTCGGTTCGACGCCGATGAGGCCGCTCGGGTCGCGCCGGCCGGGCTCGGCCGGTGCTGCGGAGAACCCGCAGTTGCCGATGACGAGGCTGGTGCAGCCCTGGCTGACCTTGAACCCGAGGTCGGGATGACGCAGCAGCGCGCCGTCGTCGTGGGTGTGGACGTCGACGAAGCCCGGAGCGAGGACGTGGCCCCGGCCATCGACGTCGACCGTCGCGTCGCCGGCCGACCCGGTCGGTCCGACGTGACTGATGCGCCCGTTCGTGACCGCGACGTCGCCGGGGGTGCCCGGTGCGCCGGTCCCGTCGACGATGGTCACCTCGCGAAAGGCCAGGTCTGCTGCCATGACGGTCGCGTCGCCCCCTCGTGCGTCGTGTCGCCCGGAGCCTACGCCGCCGGTGGGAGCCGACCCCGAGCCAGCGGCCGGGCGGGTGAGCGGCGTTCGGTCGGGTGACGGGGCGGCGGGGCCCGTGTGGCAGGCTCCCCGGACCGGGGAGGCACGGGGAGGGACGACATGTCGTCAGCCGGGGATGGGCTCGACGGGGGAGCGCTCGACGAGTCCGTGGCCGACGTCTTCGTGGTCGGCGCGGGTGCGGCCGGCGCGGTCGTCGCGGCGCGGGCGAGCGAGGACCCGAACCGGACGGTCGTGGTGGTCGAGGCCGGACCCGACCACCCGCTGCTCGCCGAGCTGCCCGGCGACCTCGTCGACGGGCACGACAACAGCTACACCGACCACGACTGGGGCCTCGACTTCCTGCCGATCGCCGACCGGGGCCGCCAGGCGTTCCCCCGGGGCCGGGTCACCGGCGGCTCGACCGCGGTGAACACCACGATCGCCCTCCGCGGCATCCCCGAGGACTACGACGGCTGGGCCGACCGCGGCTGCCCGGACTGGTCGTGGGAGCGGGTGCTGCCGGCGTTCCGGCGCCTCGAGCGCGACCTCGACTTCGGCGCCGCGCCCCATCACGGCGACGCCGGCCCGATCTCGATCCGCCGCTTCCCCGACGACGAGCTGGTGCCGACCCAGGCCGCGTTCCTGGAGGCGGCCCGCTCGCTCGGCCATCCCGAGTGCGTCGACGCCAACGACCCCGACGACTGGGGCGTCAGCCGCCTGCCGATGAACAAGCTCGGTCGGGTCCGGATCTCGACCGCGGTCGGCTACTTGGCCCCGGCCCGGGTGCGGCCGAACCTGCGCATCGTCGCCGACACCCTCACCCGCCGGGTGGTGGTCGAGGGTGGCCGGGCCACGGGGGTCGAGGTCGAGGGCCCGACCGGCGAGGTCCGGGTGATCCGGGCCCGCCTGGTCGTGCTGTGTTGTGGGGCGATCCACACGCCGGGGGTGCTGGTGCGCTCGGGCATCGGCCGGCGGTCCGAGCTCGACCACCTCGGCATCGACCCGGTCGCCGTCCTCGACGGCGTCGGCGCCAACCTGGCCGACCACCCGGCACTGGCCGTGGTCTGCGAGGCCCGGGAGCCGGCGTGGTGCGCCCCCGACCTGCCGCTGATCCAGACCATCACCCGGTACACGTCGCCGGGCAGCGACGCCCGCCTCGACGTGAACATCGAGCTGATCAGCCGGGCGCGGCTGCGACGCGACGGCCCGCCGGCGTTCGTGATCGCGCCGAGCCTGGAGTGGGTCGAGGGCCGGGGTGAGGTCCGCCAGACCTCGGCCGACCCGCGGTCGATGCCGGCGATCGAGCCCGACTTCGGCACGTGCGACGTCGACGTCCGCCGCCACGTCGCCGCCTGGAAGGACGCGCTGGAGCTCGCCCGGCGCCCGCCGCTGGCCGACATGATCGAGCGGGTCGTGTTCCCCGACCCGTCACGTGTCGGCGACGACGACCTGACCGGCCTGGCCCGCCGGGTGACCGGCTCCGGCTACCACCCGTGCGGCACGGCCCGCATGGGTCCGGCCGACGACCCGACGACGGTCGTCGACCAGCACGGCCGCTGCCACGCCGTCGACGGGCTCGTGGTCGCGGACGCATCGATCATGCCGACGGTGCCCCGGGCCAACATCAACCTGTCGACGATCGTCATCGGCGAGACGATCGGCGAGTGGCTCCGCACCGACCCCACCCGCTACGGCCTCTAGCCCGCCCGACCGACCCCCGCATCGACCCGTTCTGGCCTACCGACATGCGGCATGGACGTCGATTCTGTCGACCAGTTCGGGGTGGGGACGGGTCAGCAGCTTCGGGGTGGGCGGATCGTGCGGGTCGCGGGATGGCCGTGACGCCTCGGGGTCGTGTCGCTCGCCCGGCGGGGCGTCGACGCGACGTTCGACTGCTCGTAGGCGTCGAGCGCGCCCGGGACGACCACGAGGGCGACGAGGAGCGTCGCGAGCTGCCACTCGGTGCGCCGGGCGAAGAGGTCCAGCGAGGTCGCGGGCGTCAGCAGTCGGTCGATGCGTCCAGTGTGGCGGCGGCCGACCGGCCGATCCACCGGATTCGTCGTGCCGGGCGCTCAGGCGGTCGGCACGTGGCGGCGCACGCCGAGCCGGTCGAAGTCGTTGTCGAACGAGACGACATCGCACCGGTGAGCGATGGCGAGCGCGGCGAGGTGGGCGTCGTCGACCAGGTTCGCGCCGACCCCCACGTCGCGCAGGAGGCATCGGACCGTGCGGCCGTGGTCCGGGCCCGGCTCGACGACCACGGCGGGCGGCGCGGCGAGCCAGGCGTCGACCCGATCCATCGCCTCGTCGACCGTGAAGGGCTGCGGGAACAGCCCGGCCTCGGTGGTCAGACGGACGAACGCAAGGAGCGCAAGCCAGCTGAACGCAACGGTGTCCGCGCCCGACAGCGCGGCATCGAGCCAGCGTCGCGATGCCTCGTGGTGCGGTGCGTCGGTGTTGACCGCGTGGACGAGAACGTTGGCGTCCACCAGCTTCACCGGCCGGCGCGCATCTTCCTGATCAGCTCGTCGTCCTCGAGCTCGGCCACGACCTGGAGCGCCCGGTCGAGGTTCACGTGCGACACGCCCAGCGACGCGGTCTGCGTGGTGAACGCCGTGCGTCCGGCCCCGGAGGCGAGGCCGGAGCGGATGGCGTCGTTGATGGCCTCCTTGAACGACACGCCCCGTTCCGCCATGTGCCGCCGGAGCAGTTGTTCGGTGTCGGCGTCGAGCGTCACGGTCGTGCGCATGCGTGCATCGTCGCATCACGTCCGTAGACCGCATGATGCCCTTGGTGCGCGCTCACCGATCGCTGACCGGGGTGTCGACCAGTGGCGGTCGGGCACCGGCGAGCCAGGCGTCGTGGCCGGTGTGGCGCATGCCCCGGTGGCGCACCCGGCCGAGGAGCGATTCGACCGTGCGGGCGTCCCCGACGATGACCGGCCCCGTGGCGCGGCTCAGCGGCGGGTCACCAACTGGACGACGGCCGCGAAGATCGCGGCGGTGCCCAGCAGGCCGAGCGACAGCGTGCGGTCGCCGATGTCGTTGAAGCCGTCGACGAGGTCGGTGAAGCTCGGCCAGCCCCCGCTGAAGACGGCGTAGATGACCACGGCGACGAGCAGCAGGGTCACGGCGCGCACGAACATCGTCAGGCCGTACTTGACGATCGTCCACCAGGTCAGGCCGATCGCGACGCTCGTGATCAGGACGTCCAGGTTGATCGTGATGGCCCGACCCTAGGTGCCGGGCGACGGCCGTCCGGGGACCCGCGGTGCAGCTTCGAACGTGGTTCGTGCGCCGCGCGCTCAGCCGTCGGCCGGTCGCTCGACGATCGAGCGCAGCCGATCGAGGCGGCGGTCCCACTGACGGCCCATCGTCGTCAGCCACTCGGCCGCGTCGGCGAGCGGGTCGGGCGTGAGCGTGAACCTCGTCTCGCGGCCGTGACGGTCGGCCCGCACGAGCCCGCCGTCGCGGAGCACGTCGAGGTGCTTGGCCACCGCCTGGCGGCTGATCGGCAGGTCGGCGGCGATGCGGGTGGCGCTGATCGGGCCGCTGGCGGCGACCACGCCGAGCACGTGGCGCCGGGTCGGGTCGCCCAGCGCGTCGAAGACCGCGTCGAGCTCGGTGGCGACGTCGGTGCTCACGCCCCGGCCGGGCGCCGCAGCAGCGCGGCGCAGCGCAGCTCCAGTGCGGCGAGGCGCCAGGTCCAGGCCCCGGCGGCCGACGAGCACCAACCGGGCGTCGGGCGCGGTGTCGCGGCGCTGGCCGACACCGTGATGCCCGACGGGGCGACGAGGGGACGTTCGGTCACGGTGAGTCGGGTGCCGCCGCCGCTCGGCGTCAGGTCGAAGCGCACCTCGGACGCCACGCCGTCGCCGTCGTCGTCCGGCCACCAGGTGAAGGCCAGCCGGCGTCCGGGATCGGACTCGGTCACGAGCACCCGGCGCACCGTCGCGGTCTCGGCGTCGGTCACCCGGCCGCCGCCACCGGGGCGGGCGTCGAGCTCGGACGGCCCGCCCATCCACTCGGCCAGCGCCTCGGGCTCGGTCAGCGCCTCCCACACCCGCTCGATCGACGCATCGAGGTCGACGTCGCGGGTCACCGAGGTGTCGCCTGCACCCTCGGCCCCGCCGGACTGGTCGGCCCGGCCGTCGGTGGGGGAGATCGGCTCGTCGCGCATGAGCCCACGATAGCAACCATTCGGTTGCGAGACGACGGGTCGGCCGGCGCCGGGGTGACTGGAGCCCGAGGTGGGACTCGAACCCACGACCTCCGCTTTACAAGAGCGGCGCTCTAGCCGATTGAGCTACTCGGGCCTGGGCGGGAGGGTCGGAGCGTTCCGTCCCCGGCCCCACGCCGGTGCCGATGGTAGGCGAGTCACCGACGTTTCCGCGCGCCGTCGGGGACGGCCAGCACCCGACCCGGCCGGGTCGTCACCGGGGGCCGTCGGGGCCACCGTTCGGCCCGGTCGTCGACGTCGTCGCACGGGGGGTCCTTGCATAGCGTGGCCCGCCGCCGCAGACTTCACACGTGGAATTCGTTCGGTGGAGCCCGGCTGACCGTCGGGACGTGGCCTCGGCCCGCATCCCGAGGGGTGGCAGGAACCGGTGAGCTCCCCGGGGCCCCAGCACGCCGCGGGCGGCTCGTCGTTCGCCCGCAGCGCCGGGGCGGCCGCAGGGCGCGGCATCCTCCTGATCCTGTTCGCCGTCGTCATCGGCGTGGTCCTGCTCGGCCAGGGCTACGGCGACGACGGGGAGAGCGCGGCCACCGACCCGACCTCGCCGACCGACGACTCGTCGCAGACGGACAACAGCGGCGTCGACCTCGGCGACACCACCGACTCGTCCACGGTCGACGGCTCCACCCCGTCGAGCACGCCCACGTCGTCGGCGGCCGCCCGTCCGCCGGGCGAGGTCACCGTCCTCGTCGCCAACGCCTCTCGCACCAACGGGGTCGCTGGCGCCAACACCGACGAGCTCAACCGGGTCGGTTACACCGTGCTCCAGCCGACCAACGCGATCGACGCGTCGGGCGCGAACACCCAGTTCGACGCCACGAACGTGTACTTCGTCGAGGGCTACCAGGCCGAGGCGACGGCGGTGGCCGAGTCGCTGCAGATCCCGGCCACCCAGGTCGCGGCGATGCCGCCGGAGGTTCCGGTGGCCGACATCGGCACTGCGCAGGTGCTCGTCGTCATCGGCCTCGACGGCGCCGGCATCCGACCCTCCTGATCGGCGACCGGCGAGCGCATTCGCCGATCAGCCGGCGTCGGGCGTCGCCTCGAGCGCTTCGGCGAACCAGAGGTGCGCCGGCACGGCAGCCCCGACCGGCGCCTCCCAGCCGTTGAGCGTCCCGACCAGGCGCCAGTAGCGGTCCACCCGCTCGTCGGCGAACGCCCGGATCGCTGACGCCATGTCTGCTCGGGCCGCGCGCTCGGTCAGGTCGACGCCGTCCTGCGCGTAGGCCGCGGTGATGCGTTCGACGATCGGTGCGGCCGCGGCCCCGGTCGGGTCGACACCGGCCGCAGCCGCCGCCCCGGCGTGCTCGAGCACCGCGGCGATGCCGTTCGGGGACGACGGTGCCTCGCGATCGGTCCCTCGGGCGCCGTCGACGGCCATCTCCCGGATGCGGGAGCGGAAGGCCCCATCGCCGATCAGCTCGGCGAGCTCGATCCATGCATCGAGCTGCGCGGGCGACGGCTCGTCGGGCAGCTCGACGAGCGCCGCGCGCATCTTGGCGGCGACCGGGCTCTCGTTCGGGAGGTCGGCGAAGGTCTCGTCGATGAGCTCGTGGATCAGGCGCTCCCGCTCGACGGCGGAGAGTCGGGCGAGTCGGTGCACGGTGGTGAGCTCCTCGATCGCGGTGGTGTCGTGCGGGTCGGTGTCCCCGGCCTGGCGGTCGCGTGCGGCGACCGCCCGCAGGACCGATCGCTGGACGGTCAGCATCCGGATCTGCGCGTCGATGACGTCGGCGTACGTCGTGGCGACCTCGTGGAGCGTCGCTCTCCGGTCCAGCACGCGCCGCACGGTCGGTAGGTCGACGCCGAGCTCCCGGAGTGTTCGCACGAGCCCGGTACGGGCGATCGCTCCCTCGTCGGACGAGCGGTAGCCGGCCCGGGTCCGACCGACGGGCGCGACGAGTCCCTCGTCGGACCAGAACCTCAGCGTGCGGGTCGAGACACCCGTGCGACGAGCGAGCTCGCCGATGGTCATCGGGGTCCCGGCTCGGGTGTGGTCGTCGCCGGGCACACGGCCAGCGTGAACCTTCCAGCCACTGGAAGGTCAACCCCGTCGTTCGCGTCTCTCGGGGTGGTGGCCACGCGACGGCGCGCGGCCGACAGCGGAGGGGGTGCCGGTAGCGTGAGGACGTGACCCGCGCGACCGTCCTTCCTTCCCGGGCCGCGCCCGCGCCGAGGCGCCGGTGGGCCGCCGCGGTGGCCCTGGCCGCCGCCCTGGTGACCGCGTCGTGCGGGGTGTCCGAGGACCTCGCCGACCGCCTGGCCGAGACCGTGCCCGACTCGTCGGAGGTCCCGGCCACGCCGGGGGCGACGTCGGAGCCCTCCGTTCCGTTCGGGTCGGGCCCTGCCACGGAGCCGGCCGACGCGCTGACCGACGCGGGCGCCGAGCTGGCCTCGGGCGTCGACTGGGACGAGCGGCCGATCTACGAGGTCGACGCCCGCCTCGAGCCCGACACCGGCGAGGTGACCGGCGTCGTCGAGGCCAAGGTGCCGGTCGACGGGCTCGACGAGACCGGCTTCCGGGTGCTGGCCGACGATCCGGCCCTCGACGCCGACTTCCGACTCGGCGAGGTCACCGTCGACGGCGTCGTCGTCGAGCCCGTCCTGTCGGACACGATCCTGCGGGTCCCGATC
The DNA here is from genome assembly GCA_034211175.1 of Actinomycetota bacterium. GTDB lineage: Bacteria > Actinomycetota > Acidimicrobiia > Acidimicrobiales > CAIXPF01 > JAXHUH01. The sequence continues at coordinate 12,226 of JAXHUH010000265.1, read as the reverse complement.
GACCTGCCCGCCGAGCGGGCCAGCATCGTCATCGGCTTCTCGTACACGGCGCCCGAGGTCGCGGCGCCGGAGAGCTCGGCCGACCCGTTCGCCCAGCTCGAGTCGCTCCTCGGTTCCGAGGGCCTGACGCCGGCGACGGTCGGGCTGCTCGGCCGCCACGACGGCGGGCTCACGCTCGGGCACTGGTTCCCGCTGTGGCTCCCGCCGGGCGCGGACGACGACCCGACCCTCGACGGCTTCGGCGACATCGGCAACTTCGAGGCGTCGACGTTCACCGTCCGCCTCGACGTGCCCGACGACGTCGTCGTCGTGACCGGCGGCGTCCGCCTCGACGAGGCGGAGGCGCCCTTCGGCGAGGACGGCCGGGTCATCGTCGCCGAGGCCGGCGTCGGCCTGCGCGACCTGTCGGTCGTGGTGCTCGACGACGCCACGGTGCCGGTCGACAGCGTCAGCGCCACCGTCGGCGACACGGTGGTCCGCGTCCACGGCCCGGCCGATGACCCGACCGCGCTGGACGAGGTGGCGGAGGAGGCGGCGACGTCGCTCGAGGTGCTGAACGATGCGTTCGGCCCCTACCCGTGGACCGAGCTCGACGTCATCTCCGTGCCGCTCGGCGCCTCGGTCGGTGGCATGGAGTGGCCGGGCGCGGTGTGGATCGAGTCGCAGATCTTCGCCGGCGGCATCCCCGGCGGCGTCTCGCTCGACGACCTCGGGCTCGAGGGCGCCGAGGGCGACCTCATCGGCGGTCTGCTCGACCAGCTCGGCCTGGGTGCCGCCCTCGACCCCGACGTGCTGTCCACGCTGCGGTACTGGACCGTGGCCCACGAGCTCGGTCACGAGTGGTGGCACGCGGTCGTCGGCAACGACTCGATCCTGTCGCCCGCGGTCGACGAGCCGTTGGCCCAGGTGTCGGCGTGCCTCGTGATGCGGGCCGACCGGCCCGACATCGCCGGCAAGGTGTGCGACGCCCAGACGGCGGAGACCTACCGCCAGATGCGCCTGTTCGGCACCCCGGACACGGCGGCGGCCCAGCCGGCCGACGCCTTCGAGTCGTCGCTCCAGTACGGCGGCGTCGTGTACGGCAAGGCGCCGGTCATGTACTTCGAGATGATGGACGAGCGCTCCCAGGAGGCGGTCGTCGCGGCACTCGCCACCGTGGTCGAGACCCACGCGTTCGAGCTGATCGACACCGACCGCCTGCTCCAGCTGCTCGGCGAGTCGCTGGGCGACCCCGCCGGCGTCGAGGCCAGGTGGCAGCGGTGGATGACCGAGGCCCACGGCGACGAGGACCTCGGCGTCGACGGCGCCGGCGGGCTCGGCCTGCCCGGCCTCCCGGGCCTGCCCGGCGGCGAAGGCGGCGAGGACGGCCTCGGTGGCCTCGGCGAGCTGCTCGAGCTCCTCATCGACCTCTTCTCTGGCGGCGGCTGATACTCGCTCGCCGGCGGAGCCGGTCGAGCTGCGTTCAGCTCGGCTGATACTCGCTCGCCGGCGGAGCCGGTCGAGCTGCGTTCAGCTCGACTGATACTCGCTCGCCGGCGATGCCGGTCGAGCTGCGTTCAGCTCCGAGCGCTCACGGTCAGGACCGCTCAGCCGGTTCCCGATCGTTCAAGACCGGGTCGTGGGGGTGGTCGTACGGTCGTCGTGCCGGCGCTGCGATGTGCGTCGGGACGACCCGTACCTGCGAACGAGGAGCGGCTGTGGCCTCCGCGACCCCCGACACCACGACCTCCGGCGGGTTCGACCTGTCGACGACCGCCGTGCACCTCTCGCTCGGCGCCCGAGCGGTTCCGCTCGAGGGATTCGACTTCTCACCCTCCTACCTCGAGGCGTACGAGCGCCGGTTCGAGTCCGACGGTGCCGAGGGCAGGCTCGTGATGCAGTACGCCAGCCACGCCGACTGGGACGTGTGGGAGTGCCACCCCGCGGGAGACGAGCTGGTGATCGTCGTCTCGGGCCGGATGGTGCTCCACCAGGAGCTGGACGGCGGGGTCCGGTCGGTGCCGCTCGGGCCGGGGCAGGCGGCGGTGAACCCTCCGGGTGTGTGGCACACCGCCGACGTCGTCGAACCCGCGTCGATCATCACGATCACGTCCGGTCGGGGCACCGAGCACCGCCCCCGCTGAGCGCAGCCCGTTCGCGTTCAGCGTCCGGCCAGGACCAAGCGGGAGAGCCACTCGGTGGGTGAGTGGTCCTCGCATCGGGCCCGCAGCGTCTCCGCCCGCCGGGCCCGCTCGTCGGGGCCGAGCTCGAGGCTCGCCGCGATCGCCGCCGCGGTGGCCGAGATGTCGTAGGGGTGGACCTCGATCGACGCGTCGCCCAGCTCGTCCCAGGCGCCGGTCTCGGGGCTCAGCAGCAGCGAGCCGGCGCGCTCGTTGACCAGCGGGCCCTCCTTGGCGACGAGGTTCATGCCGTCGCGCACCGGGTTGACGAGCAGGGCGTCGTAGCGGCGGAGCGCGGCGACCGACCGGGGGAAGTCGTCGGACACCTCGAGCAGCACGGGCACCCAGTCGCCGGTCGCCCACCGGTCGTTGATCTCGGCGACGAGCTGCTCGACCTCGGCGCGGTAGGCGACGTACTCAGCCAGCCCGACGCGGCTCGGGTAGACGTAGGCGGCGAACGTCACCCGCTCCCGCCAGTGCGGCCAGCGCTCCAGCAGCTCGTCGAACGCGAGGAAGCCGCGCAGGAGGTTCTTCGACAGCTCGACGCGGTCGACCCGGGCGAGCACGCAGCGGTCGCCGACGCGCTCGTCGAGCTCGGCCAGCGCGGCCTCGCACGCCGGGGACGCGGCGACCGTGCGCAGGTCGTCCGCGTCGGCCCCGAGCGGGGCGACGAAGGTCGGCGGCGGGTCGGCGCCGGCGGCGCGGGTCGATGTCAGGAACTCCTCGGCCCACCGGCTCGTGTGGAAGCCGCACGCGGCGTTGGCCGCCAGCCCGTCCACGAGCTGGCTCCTGGCGGCGTCGGGCAGCATGGCGAGCCCCTCCGGCGACGCGAACGGGGTGTGGGCGAAGTGCACGCACGACAGGTCGGGCCGCAGCTCGGCGAGGCGTCGGGCGGCGAGGGACAGGTGGTAGTCCTGCAGCAGCACCACGGCCCGCTCCGGTGCGCTCTCGGCGACCCCGCGGGCGAAGGCGTCCGTGTAGGCGCCGAAGGCCGCCCAGGCGTCGTGCCACGCCCGGTCGAAGCGGGGTTGGCGCGCCGATTCGAACAGCCCGTGGTGGAGGAACCACAGCGTGCCGTTGCAGATGACGTCGTAGGCGGCCCGGTACACGTCCTCGTCGATCGCCAGCAGCCGGGTGCGCAGGCCCTCGGCCTCGACCACGCCCTGCCGGGCGGTCGCCCGGTCGGCGTCGGTCATGGCGACCGCGATCCACGTCGCGCCCCACCCGCTGACCGCCGGCGCCAGGCCGGACACGAGCCCACCGGCCCCGCGTCGGGCCCCGACGGCGCCGTCCTCTCCGACGTGGAACGACAGCGGCCCCCGGTTCGACGCGAGGACGACGGGGCGATCTGGCATCGTGACGCACGATAACCGGGCGCGTCGCCGGGCGGTCGTTGCCCGTCGATGCCCCGTCCACCTGGGCAAACGCCGGCCGGGCGGAGGTCGGGAGACGCAGTCGGTGCACTAACCTCGACGCCGTGCGGGTGGTGGCTGCGCCCGACAAGTTCCGTGGTACGGCGACCGCCCCCGAGGTCGCCGACGCGATCGGTCGGGCAGCGAACGACGCAGGTTGGTCATGTGACCGGGTTCCGCTCGCCGATGGTGGTGAGGGGCTGCTCGACGCGTTCGGCGGCCCGAACCGCACCAGCCTGGTCGCCGGCCCGCTCGGCGAGCCGGTCGAGGCGGCCTGGCGGCTCCACCGCGGTCGGGCCGTGATCGAGTCGGCGCTCGCGTCCGGCCTGCTGCTCGTCGGCGGCGCCGAGGGCAACGACCCGATCGCCGCCAGCAGCTACGGCACCGGAGAGCTGATCACCCACGCCGTCGAGGCCGGCGCCAAGCGGGTCGTCGTCGGTGTCGGGGGCTCGGCGATGACCGACGGCGGCCTCGGGGCGCTGCGGGCGATGTACCCGACCCAGCGCCTGCGGGGCGTGGAGATCGCGGTGGCGTGCGACGTGCGCTGCTCGTTCGTCGACGCCGCCGAGGTGTTCGCCCCCCAGAAGGGTGCATCGAAGGCCCAGGTCGAGCTGCTCAAGCGCCGGCTCGAGCGCCTGGCCCAGGTGTACCTGGAGGAGCACGGCGTCGACGTGCGCGGGCTGACCTCGGCCGGCGCCGCCGGTGGCCTCGCGGGCGGCCTGGCCGTCGCCGGTGCGTCGTTGTGCTCGGGCTTCGACCTGGTGAGCGAGGAGGTGGGCTTCGAGGACGTCCTCGAGGGTGCCGACCTCGTGGTGACCGGCGAGGGGTTCGTGGACGCCCAGTCCTACGACGGGAAGGTGGTCGGCGGGGTCACGGCGCTCGCCCGGGAGCTGGGCGTGCCCGTCCTCGTCGTCGCCGGCCAGGTGTTCGACGACGACGACCGGGAGCGCGACGACGATTCGCTGGTGGTCTCGTTGACCGAGCGCTTCGGCGCCGAGCGGTCGCTGCACGAGACGACGGCGTGCGTCGAGGAGGTCGTGGCCGACCACCTGCGCGGCCTCACCTAGCTGTCACACCTGGCCCGGCCGCCCGCGGCGCGGACGTGCGCCGGTCCGCTCAGCCCTTGCGGGACACCACCGCGGCGATCACCGCGACGGCGAGGCCGACGACGACCAGCGTCATGATGATGCCGAGGACGAAGCCGATGACGGCCCTGATCAGCCACAGGGCGACGAGCAGTCCGATGCCGCCGAGGACGAGCGTCGGCAGCAGCGGGGGACGCTGATCGGGACGTGTGCTCACGTCCCGCAGGCTACCGCCGCCACCGTCGCCGGTTCCGGCTGTTCACGTCCGGGCCGCCCGGCTCGTGCCCGCGGCGGCACCCGTGCGGGGACCGGGCCCGCGGAGGTTGCGGAAGGCCCGGCGGCCTGCTTTGATTAGCACTCGCAGATTGAGAGTGCTAACGCCCCCCGCCCGGGAGCCGGCACGACCCTGGTCCTACGAGAGATCGTCAACGGAGGACATCCGTCTCATGGCCAAGATCATCGCGTTCGATGAGCAGGCCCGTCGAGCGCTCGAGAGCGGCATGAACCAGCTCGCCGACGCCGTCCGGGTCACCCTCGGTCCCAAGGGCCGCAACGTCGTCCTCGACAAGAAGTGGGGAGCCCCCACGATCACCAACGACGGCGTGTCCATCGCCAAGGAGATCGAGCTCGAGGACCCCTACGAGAAGATCGGCGCCGAGCTGGTCAAGGAGGTCGCGAAGAAGACCGACGACGTCGCCGGTGACGGCACGACGACGGCGACCGTCCTCGCCTGGGCGATGGTCCGCGAGGGTCTTCGCAACGTGGCCGCCGGCGCCAACCCGATGTCGCTGAAGAAGGGCATCGAGGCCGCGGTCGAGGCCGCGGTGGCCTCGATCTCCGAGCTCGCCGTCGAGGTCGACAACAAGGACCAGATCTCCCAGGTCGCCGCCATCTCCGCGGCCGACGCCGAGATCGGGTCGATGATCGCCGAGGCGATCGACAAGGTCGGCAAGGACGGTGTGATCACCGTCGAGGAGAGCCAGACCTTCGGCATGGACATGGACCTCGTCGAGGGCATGCGCTTCGACAAGGGCTACATCTCGCCGTACTTCGTGACCGACCAGGATCGGATGGAGGCGGTTCTCGAGAACCCGTACATCCTCCTCGTCAGCTCGAAGATCACCGCCGTGCGCGACCTCGTGCCGGTCCTCGAGAAGATCATGCAGGGCGGCAAGCCCCTCGTGATCATCGCCGAGGACATCGAGGGCGAGGCGCTGGCCACCCTCGTGGTCAACCGCATCCGGGGCACGTTCCCGTCGGTCGCGGTGAAGGCCCCCGGCTTCGGTGACCGCCGCAAGGCGATGCTCCAGGACATGGCCATCCTCACCGGCGGCCAGGTCATCAGCGAGGACGTCGGCCTCAAGCTCGAGAACACCACGCTCGACCTGCTCGGCCAGGCCCGCAAGGTCGTCGTCACCAAGGACGAGACGACGATCGTCGAGGGCTCGGGCGAGAAGGCCGACGTCGACGGTCGGATCAAGCAGATCCGCAACGAGATCGAGAACACCGACTCCGACTACGACCGCGAGAAGCTCCAGGAGCGCCTGGCCAAGCTCGCCGGTGGTGTCGCGGTGCTCAAGGTCGGCGCGGCCACCGAGGTCGAGCTCAAGGAGAAGAAGCACCGCATCGAGGACGCGGTGAGCACGACCAAGGCCGCCATCGAGGAGGGTGTCGTCGCCGGTGGTGGCGTGACCCTGCTCCGCACCCAGGCCAAGGTCCTCGCCGCCGCCGAGTCGGCGACGGGCGACGAGGCGACCGGCATGCGCCTGGTGGCCCGCTCGCTCGAGGAGCCGCTGAAGCAGATCGCCGTCAACGGCGGTCTCGAGGGCGGCGTCGTCGTCGAGAAGGTGCGCAGCCTGTCCGGTGCGTCCGAGGGCCTCAACGCCGCCACCGGCGAGTACGAGGACCTGGTCGCGGCCGGCATCATCGACGCCGCCAAGGTCACCCGCTCGGCGCTGCAGAACGCGGCGTCGATCGCGGCCCTGTTCCTCACCACCGAGGCCGTCGTCACCGACGCCCCGGAGAAGGAGCACGGCGGCGGTGGCATGCCGGGAGGCATGGAGGACTTCTGAGCGGAGCTCGTCCGGCTGTGCCGGCGAGCGCTTGGAGCTGAGCGCAGCTCGTCCGGCTTCGCCGGCGAGCGAGCACCGGCCGGGATCCGATGATCCGTCCGGAGGCGCCCCGTTTGCGGGGCGCCTCCGGCGCGTCCGGGCCCGCGACCGTCACGCGAGTGGTTCGGGCGGTTCGGCCCGGCCGGCGACGGGAAGGCAGGAGCGGTGTTCGCAGTGATGGTGGCGTGGAGCGCCCGCGGTGACGGGAGGCGATCGTGACGGTTGACCTGTCCGATCCGGGTGAGGACCTGGTCACGATCGTCGCGTCGAGCCCGCTGCTGTCCTCGCTCTCCGATCGGGCCGTGCGCCGGCTGATCGCCGAGTCGCAGCTGCGGTGGTTGGAGTCGGGCGAGATCCTGTGGCGGGCGGGCGACCCGCCCGAGTCGCTCGCGCTCGTGGTCACCGGACGCCTGCGGGTCCTCGACACCGAGGAGGCCGTCGTCGCCGAGCTGTCGAGGGGTGAGCCGGTCGGCGAGATGGCGCTGCTCACCGACGAGCCGAGGGCGGCGACCGTGTGCGCAGCACGGGACAGCCAGGTGCTCGTGCTCGACCGCGAGCGTGCCGACCAGCTCCTCAGCGATCACCCGGACGCCCTCCGCGCCGTCACCACCGCGGTCGTCGAGCGGATGCGCCGGACCCTCGTCCGCGCGGTCCCCGACCCGCCGTGCGTGTCGGTCGCGGTCGTTCCCCTGAACGAGTCGGTCGACGTCGACGCCATCGTCGACGTCTTCGCCGACACGATGGCCGCCGGCCGCAGCACCGTGAGCGTCATCGACGCCGACGGGGTGCGCAGCTCGGGCTGGGACCCGGCCGGCCCGGACACCGCCCGTCACCTCTCGGCCGTCGAGGCCGCCCACGACCTGGCCCTCTACGTGGCCCACGACGTCGGCGGGGAGTGGGCCGAGCGCTGCCTGCGCCAGGCCGACGTCGTGCTCCTGGTCGCCGGGCCCGACCTGCCCGTCGACCCCGGCCCCCGGGAGCGGAAGCTGTGGCGCGCCGTGCAGGCCTCGGGGACCCGGATCGAGCTGGTCGTGTGCCGCGGTGGGCGCGAGGGGCGCCCCACCTCGACGAACCGCCTCCTGGTCCACCGGCCGGTCGCCCGCCACCACCACGTCCGCGTCGGCGAGCGCGGCGACCTGGAGCGGGTCGCCCGGCTGGTCGGGGGCGGCGCGACCGTCGTCGTCCTCAGCGGTGGTGGCGCCAAGGGCGTGGCCCACATCGGGGTGCTCGAGGCGTTCGACGAGCTCGGCATCCCGATCGACGCCGTGGGCGGCACGAGCATCGGCGCCGTCGTCGGTGCTGCGTACGCGCTCGGCCACGAGCCGTCGTCGGTCGCCCGGGAGCTGCTCGCCACCGAGGAGCCCTGGTGGCGCTCGAGCCTGGTCGACCCGACGCTGCCGCTCGTCGCCCTCGCCTGGGGCCGCCGCCTCGCCCGGCGCCTGCGCCGGGGCTTCGACGGCGAGGGCCGTCCCGGCCGCCGCGGCCGGGACGGTGACGGCGCCGCCGAGGAGCTGGCCGAGGCCGTCGAGGCGATCGAGGCGCACGCCCGCGACGGGCACGCCGAGGTCGACGTCAGCGACACGTGGCTGCCGCTGTTCTGCGTGTCGACCAACCTCACCGACCTCGAGGCCGTCGTCCACCGCTCCGGCCCGCTGTGGCGCATCGTGCGGGCCAGCGTGTCCGTCCCCGGCCTGTTCCCGCCGATCCCCTACGGCGGCGACCTGCTCGTCGACGGCGGCCTCCTCGACAACCTGCCGATCGGCACGGCGCGCTCGCTCCACCCCGGTGCCCGGATCGTGGCGGTCGACGTCGGCAGCCGGCGGACCCTGCGCGACCGCGGTCTGTCGGAGGACGGCGACGTCGCCGGCTGGCGCTCGCTGTTCCTCGGCCGACGGGGCAACGACGCCCCCACGCTGCCCCGCCTCCTGATGCGCCTGACCGAGCTCGGCGACCAGCGGGCGCAGCTCTCGGAGGCCGATCTCGTCATCCGGCCGGAGCTGGAGGGCGTCGGACTGTTGGACTTCGGGCAGTCGAGCGACATGCGCCGGATGGGCCGCGACGCCGCGCTGGCCGCGCTCGAGGACTGGCAGCCCGACCCCTCCGACATCGACCGCGCCGAGGTCCTCCGGCTCGTCTGACGAGCCCCGTGGTCCCGCCTGCCCGTGGCGCCGGTCACGGTGTGGATGCCGGGCGCTCGCGCCGCTCTGAGTGGTCTGACGGTCCGACGCTCGACCGTTTCACGAGGGTGAAACAAAGCGTTCATGCTCTAGGGCGTTGCGACCCCCCACCCTGTGGCATCCTCCGTGCCACGGCAGTCGAGGAGGGCCATGACGACCGTGCACCCAGACGCCTCGGGCCAGGCGGAAGCGGCGACCACCCCGACGCGGATCGCGGAGCCGGGCGAGGTGCGGCTGCGGTTCGACGGGGTGTCCAAGACGTTCCCCGACGGGACCCACGCACTGGCCGACATCTCGTTCGACGTCCGCGCCGGCGAGTTCGTGACCGTCGTCGGTCCCTCGGGCTGCGGCAAGTCGACGATCCTGAAGCTGGCCACCGGCCTGATCCCGAAGTCGTCCGGCACCATCGAGCTGCCCGACGAGAACGTCGGCTACGTGTTCCAGGACGCCACGCTGCTGCCTTGGCGCACCGTGGCGCGCAACGTCGAGCTGTTCTGCGAGCTCCACGACGTGCCGAAGGCCGACCGGGCCCGGCTGGCGGCGGAGGCGATCGAGCTCGTCGGCCTGTCCGGCTTCGAGAAGCACCACCCCAAGCGCCTGTCGGGCGGCATGAAGATGCGGGTGTCGCTCGCCCGCTCGCTCACCCTCAACCCGGGGTTGTTCCTGTTCGACGAGCCGTTCGGCGCCCTCGACGAGATCACCCGTGAGCGCCTGAACGACGAGGTGCTCCGCCTGTTCCTCCACGAGTGCTTCGGCGGTTTGTTCATCACCCACTCGATCAACGAGGCGATCTTCCTGTCGACCCGGGTCCTCGTGATGTCGGCCCGCCCGGGCCGGATGATCGCCGAGTTCGACGTGCCCTTCGCCTATCCGCGCCGCCCCGAGCTGCGCTTCGAGCCCGAGTTCGCCGAGCTCGGGGGTCAGGTGTCCGAAGCGCTGCGGGGAGGTCACACGTGAGCGTCACCGACGAGCAGCACGAGATCGACGAGGCCGAGGGCCACGACGTCGCCGGCGCCCCCGGCGTGATCGCCGCGCCCCACGGCGAGGCGGGCGCGGGCGAGCCCTCCGGCGGGGGCGGCCGGGTCCGCCACCTGCTGTCCTCCGCGGCCCCGCCGCTCGTGGTCTTCGTCCTGTTCCTCATCGCCTGGCAGGTGATGTCCCGCCAGGTCGTCACCCGGGACAACGACCGCGGCGACTTCCTGATGGCGCCCCCGGGTGACGTGTGGTCCGAGGCGTTCGCCGACGGCGACAACCTCGCCGAGGCGCTCGGCGGGCTGTGGGTCACCGGTCGGGTCACGATCATCGGCCTCGTGCTGGCCATCGTCCTCGGCGTCGGCGCCGCGGTCCTCATGAGCCAGGCGTCGTGGGTGGAGCGCTCGTTCTACCCCTACGCCGTGGTGCTCCAGACGATCCCGATCATCGCGCTCGTCCCGCTCATCGGCGTGGCCACCGACTACGGGATGAACGGCCGCATCCTCGTCTGCATCATCATCTCGTTCTTCCCGATCGTGACGAACACGCTCTTCGGGCTCCGATCGGCCGAGCAGGGCCACCACGACCTGTTCACCCTGCACGGCGCCGGCCGCGGCACCCGGTTGCGGAAGCTGATGTTCCCCGCCGCGCTGCCGGCCATGTTCACCGGCTTCCGCATCGCGGCGGGCCTGTCGGTGATCGGCGCCATCGTCGGCGACTTCTTCTTCCGCCGGGGGGAGAAGGGCATCGGCCAGTGGCTGTACGTCTACCAACAGAACCTCCAGACCTCGCAGCTCTACGGGGCGATCTTCTGGTCGTCGCTGTTCGGCATCGTCATGTTCTGGAGCTTCGGTCTGCTCGGTGACCTCCTGACCCGCTCGTGGCACGACTCCACGAGTGCCGGCGGGCGCACCGGCTGAAACCGGCCGGCACCGGGCCGCCCGGCCGCCGAGCCTCATCCGCATCTCCTCGAGGAGGGACACCCACCCGATGACCCGCGCACGCCCCTGGACCCGGTTGCTCGCCGCCGGTGTCGCCCTGTCGTTCGTCGCCGCCGCGTGTGGTGACGATGACGACGACGCCGCCAGCACCGACGACACCGCCGCCGAGGAGGAGAGCTCCGACACGACGGCGGCCGACGAGGGCTCGACCGACGACACCGAGGCCGAGGGCGACGGCGAGGACGTCGCCGCCGCCGAGTGCCCCGAGACCATCGTCATCCAGACCGACTGGTTCCCCGAGCCCGAGCACGGCGCCACCTACCAGCTGATCGGCCCGGACGGCGAGCGTGACTCGGACAACGGCTTCTACTCCGGCCCGCTGGCCGAGCCGTACGCCGAGGCGTTCGGCGACAACGTGCCGAACATCGAGATCCGCGCCGGTGGCCCGTACCTGGGCGACCAGTCGGTGAGCGCCCAGATGTACGTCGACGACGCCATCACCTTCGGCTTCGTCTCCAACGACACCGCGGTGCAGTTCTCCGACCAGCTGCCGACCCTGGCCGTCGTCGCCCCGCTCGACATCAACCCGCAGTTCATCATGTGGGACCCGGAGCAGTACGACTTCGAGACCTTCGCCGACATGGGCGAGTCCGACATCTCGATCCTCGTGTTCAGCGACCAGTTCTCGTTCGTGAAGTACTACGTGGGCAACGGCGACTGGACGGCCGACCAGATCGACCCGTCCTACGACGGCTCGCCCGCCCGCTGGGTCGACTCCCAGGGTGAGGGCCTCGCCCAGCAGGGCTTCGTGTCGAACGAGAAGTACGCGTACGAGAACCAGGTCGAGGGCTGGCAGAAGCCGGTCGACTACCTGCTGCTCCACGACGGCGGCTACGAGATCTACTCCCAGCCGCTCGCCATCCGGGCGGGCGACAAGGAGAGCCTCGACAGCTGCCTCCAGGCGTTCGTGCCGGTCGTCCAGCAGGCGATCGTCGACTACGCCGAGGCCCCCGAGGCGATCAACGAGATGCTGCTGACCTACGTCGAGGAGCTCGCCAGCTTCTGGACCCTCAGCGAGGGCGGCGTCGCCGAGGCGGTCGAGATCATGACCGAGCTCGGCCTCCACGGCAACGGTCCCGACGACACGATCGGTGACTTCGAGGAGGATCGGGTGCAGGGCGTGATCGACCTGCTGCTGCCGATCTTCGAGGCCGACGGCCTCGACTCGTTCAACCCCGACGTGGCCGTCTCCGACATCGTCACCAACGAGTACATCGACGAGTCGATCGGCATGTGATGTGGTGTCGCCGGCGGGCCCCCCGCCCGCGACCCCCATGAGGAAGTGACACGGGGCCCGGCGGGGCTGTCC
>JAXHUH010000264.1:0-4653 GCA_034211175.1 Actinomycetota bacterium | reverse complement strand
CCGTGACGGAGGCGTCGGTCTCCGCGCTCGACGAGGTCGCCCCGTCGGTGGCGTCATGGTCCGTGGCGTCATCGTCGGTCGTCGTGGTCGTGCGCACGTCGGGCTCTTGCCCGGAACAGGGGACGTTCAGACATCGGGATCGCCGGGACGGCGCCTCGCCGAACGTGCCCCGCACCCGCGGACCCGCCGCGCCATGGTCACTCGACGAGGTCGATGATGTTGAACATGGGCAGGTAGAGGGCGACGACCATGGTGCCCACGACCGCGCCCATCACGAGCATCATCAGCGGTTCGAGCAGCGAGGCGAGCGTGGAGGCCGAGCTGTCGACCTCGTCCTCGTAGAAGCCGGCGAGGTTGGTGAACAGGGCCTCCAGCCGGCCGGTCTCCTCGCCGGCCGCCACCATCTGCACCGCGAGCGGCGGGAACAGCCCGGTCCGCTCGAGCTCGTCGGACAGCGTCCCGCCCTGGCGCACCCCGGTCGACGCCTCGCCGACGGCGGCGGCGATGTGGGTGTTGCCCATCGTCGCCGCGGCGACGCGCAGGCTGTCGACGAGCGGCAGGCCGGCCCCCAGGAGCACGGTCATGCTCCGGGCGAAGCGGGCGATGGCCGCGTTGCGGGCCAGGCCACCGAACAGGGGGAGGCGGAGCGAGAGCGAGTCGAGCGTGCGGCGGCCGGAGGCGCTGCGACGGAACCGGCGGGCTCCCCACACGCCGAGCACGAGGGCCCCGACGATGAACGGCGCACGTGAGGTGAGCAGGGACGAGAGGTCGACCAGCGCCTGCGTCGGGCCCGGCAAGGTGCTGTCGAGGTCCGCGTAGATGTCGGCGAACACGGGCACGACGAACAGCAGCATCGCCGCGGTGACGAGCCCGATGACCGCGAGCACGACCATCGGGTAGGCGAGCGCGCCCCGGATCGTCCGGCGGAGCGCGGCGGCCCGCTCGAGGTCGCCCGCGATCTGCTCGAGGACGACGTCGAGCGCGCCGGCCCGCTCGCCGGCGGCGACGAGCGCGACGTAGAGGCCGTCGAAGGTCTCGGGGTGGTGGCCGATGGCCTCGGCGAGGGAGCTGCCGTTGCGGACGTCGTCGGCGACGACCTCGACGACCTCGCCGAGACGCTGGCCCCGTGACTGCAGCGAGAGGACCCTGAGCGCGCGCAGCAGGGGGAGCCCGGCGGCCAGCATCGTGTGGAGCTGGCGGGTGAACGGGGCGAGCTCGGCCAGCTTGACGCGGTCGCTCGTGCCGGGCAGGCGCAGCTCGCGTGACCACAGCGGCGGTCGGGCGGGCTCGACCACGATCGGTCGCATCCCCTCCCGGCGGAGGCTCGTGATCACGGCCGCCTCGTTCGGCGCGACCATCTCGCCCGAACGCAGCTCGTCGCCGGCGGTCGCCCGGTAGCGCCAGGTGGTGGGACGTCGGCCTCTCGCCATGGTCAGGTCCTCCGGAGGAGCTCGGCCTCTGCCCGGTCCACGAGGCCCCGGACCAGCAGCTCGTCGATCGATCGGGCCATGGTCCGGGCGCCGGTGGCGCCGCTGTTCTCCATGGCGGCGTGGATCTGGTGGATCTTCCCGTCGCGGATCAGGGTCCGCACCGCCTGGTTGGCGATGAGGACCTCGGTCACGAGCACCCGGCCGGTGCCCGTGGAGCTGCGCAGCAGCCGCTGGCTGACGATGCCGTTGAGCGCCGCCGCGAGCTGGGATCGCACCTGGGGCTGCTGGTCCGCGGCGAACGAGTCGACGAGGCGGTGCACGGTGCCGGGTGCGTCGAGCGTGTGCACGGTGCCGAGCACGAGGTGGCCGGTGTCGGCGGCCTGGAGGGCGATCCGCATCGATTCGGTGTCGCGCAGCTCGCCGACGACGAGCACGTCGGGGTCCTGGCGCAGGGCGTGGCGCAGCGCGGCCTCGAACGACGGCGTGTCGGCGCCGACCTCGCGCTGGTGCACGACGCTGAGGAGGTGGCGGTGCCGATACTCGATCGGGTCCTCGACCGTGATCACGTGGGCGTTTCGGGTGCGGTTCACGTGGTCGACGAGGGCGGCGAGCGTCGTCGTCTTGCCCGAGCCGGTCGGCCCGGTCACGAGCACGAGCCCGTGGGGCCGCTCGACCAGGTCGGTGATCGCCCCGGAGAGGCCGAGGTCGGCGGCGCGGGGGATCGTGGCCGGCAGGACGCGGAACGCCGCCGCCACCCGGCCGGCGTCGTAGAACGCGGCGATCCGGAACCGGATGCCGGACGCGGTGTCGATGGCGGCCTCGGCGTCACCGCCGTGGTCGAGCGCCCGGGCGGCGTCGGCTCCGAGGACGGTTCGGACCAGGTGGTCGACGGTCGGCGCGGGGAGCGGGTCGACCCCGGCGAGCGGACGGAGCGAGCCGTCGACCCGCACGATCGGCGGCAGGTCCGGGGCCAGGTGGAGGTCGGAGGCGCCGGTGGCCACGACCGCGTCGAGCAGCGGCTGGATGAAGGCGAGGTCGCCGCCCGCCGGTCGTTGCACGAGTACCGGCTCCTGCTCTCCACCCACCGGCGGCGCGGCGGTTCCGTGTCCGGGCGCGTCGCGTCCGTGCTCGTCGGCGTGGCGGCCGGTCCGGACGGCGTCGTCGCCCAGCGCTTCGGCCAGGAACGCCCGTCCGGCGTCGTCGAGGTCCCTCCAGCCGGAGGCGTCGCCGCCCCGACTCGGGGAGGGGTCGGCATCGGGCACGCTTCGGGCGTCGGCGGTTCGAGCGGCGTCCTTGAGCCGCCGTGCCCAGGTGAGGTGCATCCCGACGGGCCAGGGCCGGGTCGATGATCGGTCCGGTCGTCGGCGGGTTCCGCTGCCGCGTTCGCCATCAACTTCGGCGGTCCCGGGGCCGATGCAGCGGCATGGCTTCAGGCGGCACGAAGGTGCGCGCGCCGGCCCACCGGCGACTCGGCGAGATCCTCATCGAGTCGGGCGCGCTCGACGACGCGCGGCTCCAGCGGGCGATCGCCGCGCAGAAGGAGCGGGGCGGTCGACTCGGCGAGGTGCTCCTGGAGCTGGGCCTCGTCACCCCGGGCGAGCTCCTGCGGGCCATCGCCACCCAGTTCGGCATCGAGTTCGTCGACCTCGCCGCCCGCCGCATCGATCTCGAGCTGGTCCAGCTCGTGCCGTCGGGCCTGGCCCGCCGCCATCGGGCCCTGCCGGTGTGGTCGGAGGACGAGGTGGTCGTGCTGGCCATGGCCAACCCGGCCGACGTGCTGGCGCTCGACGACATGAAGGCGGCGTTGCGTCGCCCGGTGCGGGCGGTCCTCGCCGACCCGGACCAGATCCTGAAGGCGCTCGAGCGCTCCGCCCACACCGACCTCAAGGTCGAGGAGGCGCTACGCGCCGCGGTCCACGACTCGGGGGTGGCCACGCCGGCGAAGGCGGCGCCCGCGGCCCGGCCCGCCGAGCGGTCGGCGATCGTCGACTTCATCGACCTGCTGCTGACCAAGGCGGTCCAGGAGCGGGCGTCCGACGTCCACATCGAGCCCCACGACGGCGCGTTGCGGGTCCGGTTCCGGATCGATGGTGTGCTCGCCGACGTCCTCCACCCGCCGCTCTCGCTCCACGCACCGCTGATCAGCCGCCTGAAGGTGATGGCCGAGATCGACATCGCGGAGCGGCGCCTGCCCCAGGACGGGCGGATCTCGCTCGACGTGGGCGGCGAGTCGGTCGACATCCGGGTGGCGACGATCCCGACGGTGCACGGCGAGTCGGTGGTGCTGCGGATCCTGCGGGCCGACGAGGGCCGCCTCAGCATCGGCGACCTCGGGTTCCATCCCGACAACCTCAAGCAGTGGTGGCAGGCGTACGCCCGCCCGTGGGGGGCGGCGCTCGTGACCGGGCCGACCGGTTCGGGGAAGACGACGACGCTCTACGCCACGCTCCACGAGCTCAACGACCCCGGGCGCAACATCGTGACCGTCGAGGACCCGGTCGAGTACCGGCTCGACGGGATCAAGCAGGTCCAGGTGAACGTGCGGGCCGGGCTGACGTTCCCCCGGGCGCTGCGGTCGTTCCTGCGGGCCGATCCCGACGTGATGTTGATCGGCGAGATCCGCGACCCGGAGACCGCCAAGATCGCCATCGAGGCGTCGCTCACCGGTCACCTGGTGCTCTCGACACTCCACACGAACGACGCGGCATCGGCCGCGACCCGCCTGGTGGAGATGGGGGTGGAGCCGTTCCTGGTGGCGTCGTCGCTCACCGGGGTCATGGCCCAGCGCCTCGCCCGGCGCCTGTGTGACTCGTGCAAGGTCGGCCAGCTGCTCGGCCCCGCCCAGGCCGACTCGGTCGGCGTGCCCGTCGCGCTGCGCGAGCCCGACGGCTCGTTCCCGGTGTGGCGGGGCACGGGTTGCGAGCGGTGCTCGGGGTCGGGCTACAAGGGCCGCGTCGCCATCCACGAGCTGCTGACGATCACGCCGACGGTGTCGGAGCTGATCCTGCGCCGGGCGCCGGCGGCGACGATCGCGACCGCCGCGGTGAAGGAGGGGATGGGCTCGCTGCGCCTCGACGGCCTCCGCAAGGTCCGCTACGCCCAGACCAGCCTCGAGGAGCTCCTCCGGGTCATCGCCTGACCCGGACCCACCACCGCGACCCCGCCCAACGACCCCGACCCCGACCCGTTCTGGACCGCGCAGAATGCCACCGGTGGCATTCTG
>JAXHUH010000263.1:0-4411 GCA_034211175.1 Actinomycetota bacterium | reverse complement strand
GCCGGTCAGCCCTCGTCGTCGTCCGGGTCGGTCGGCCCGGTCGTCCAACCGACGTCGGTGACCGTGCGGGGCTCGAAGAACAGGCAGCCCTCCGGGCAGGCGAACGGGGTCTCCTCGTTCGCCCCCAGCCGGCAGCGGCGGAGCACGTCACCGCCCACGTCGCGGCTCGAGTAGTGGCGGCAGTCCTCACGCACGGCCATGGGCCCAGTCTGACGGCCCCCGCCCGTCGGCGGGGGTCAGGCCGCGTTCCGGCCCGGCGTCAGGCCGGCGGCACGGCGTCAGGCCGGCGGCACGGGAGCGTCGAAGGTGGCGCCGCCGTAGCCGTTGCACAGGTCGCGGCCCTCGACCGTGACCTGCTCGACCCCGTCGGGGATGGCCACGCCCGGGTCGCTGCGGGTGAACGGCTGCTCGTTGGCGTGGTCGTGGGCGAGCGTGTGCTCGGCGAGCACCGTGCCGTCGGGATCGAGGACCCGCCAGCCGTCGGCGTAGCGCTCGGGGGTGTCGTAGGGCGAGCTGACCGTCACCTCCACGAGGAACGTGCCGCCGTCCTCCGGAGTCAGGACGACATCGACGATCTCCGGGAACGGCGCCTCGCCCTCTCCGGTCGCGCACGCCGGGTCCCCGTCGTTCGTTGTGTCGGTCGTGCTCGTCTCCGCCGCGACGGTGGTGGAGGACGCCGCCTGGTCGGCGTCCTCCTGCTCCTCCGGGACCTCGGACGGCGTCGTGGTCGAGCTCGTCCGGCCCGCGGTGTCGGTCGTGCTCGCACCGTCGTCGTCATCGCCCCCACAGGCGCCGGCCAACGCCAGCGCCGTGGCCACGACCATCCATCCCACTCGTCGGCTCACCGGGTCTCCCTCCGCACGGCGCCCGCCCGTCCGGAACCCGGATCGCCGGCCCGGCCTTCCCGTCGCGCTCGAACCCGTGCGTAGGCCCGCGGTCCCGCCACCGCGCCGGATGGCCCGCCGACCGGCTCCGATGCCGTGCTCACGGCATCGCGGCCCCGCTCTGCGCCATCCCCTGCCCGGGGTACGTCGGACGTCTCCTGTAAGGACTCGACCACTGTCCGTAGCGTCGATCACGTCGGAGAAGCCCGGCGCAAGGGTGCGCCGGAGACGTGAACGGAGTGGACAATGGGCAAGACGTCGAGGCTGCAGACCTGCATCGCCACCGGTTCGGTTGCGGTGGTCGTCGGAATCGGTGCGCTCGGCCCCGCCGCCCAGGCGGGCGCTGCCACCACGGAGAGTGGTGATGCGGTCCCGGTCCAAACCGATGAGACGGTGCCGGCCCAGCAGGTCGACGAGGCGGTCGGCGACGAGGTCGTGGCCGACGGGGCCGGCGAGCAGGGCGCCGACGAGGAGCCGGCCGGTGACACCTCTGACCAGTCGGCCGAGGGTGAGGGCGACGGCGCCGAGGCTGAAGCGGAGGGCGCCCCGACGCCGGTCGTCGCTGCCGACGAGGCCGACGACGAGGCCGCTGGGACCGAGGACGAGCAGGCAGCGGACGAGCAGGCAGCGGACGAGCAGGCAGCGGACGAGCAGGCCGAACCGGCCTCCGACGAGGTCGCGGCCGCCGGGCACGACGCCGGCGCGGTGGAGGGTTTCGGCGATGCCGGCGACGACGAGCCTGCCGAGAGCGACCCGGCCGATGACGAGGCTGCCGAGAGTGACGACCCGGCCGATGACGAGGCTGCCGAGAGCGACGACCCGGCCGGCGACGACGAGGCCTCCGATGGCGATGCCACCGGCGGGATCGTCGATGGCTGGCTCGAGGGCCTCGACAGCGGCGCCGGTCGCTGCGACGGCGACCAGACCTACGCCCTCGCCGAGATCTTCCTCGCCCAGGGGTACGACCGCCGCTTCATCATGCAGGGCGACGTCCGGGTCGTGGACCTCACGACGGCCCTCGAGGCCGGCGAGTACACGTTCGACACCTACTCGTGGGACGAGCACCCGAACCGTCCGTACGACACCCCGCAGGCGTCCGAGCGCTACTACGTCGAGCTGATCGACGCCGACGGCAACGTCGTCGGCTCGACCGGAGCGACCACCGACCTGCCCGACGATGTCGTCCGGGGCGAGTCCTACGACACCTTCGAGGTGACCCTCACCGGGACCGCGGTCCAGATGCGGATCATCCACATCCAGGACTACATCACGACCGGTTCGGTCGTGCCCGGGTGCCTGTCGGTGTCGGCCGTCGTCGACATCGAGCCGGAGCCCGAGCCGGAGCCGCCGACCACGGTCCCCACCCCGCCGACGACCACCCCGCCGATCCCGCCCGCCACGACGCCGCCGACGACGACTCCTCCCACGACGGCAGCGCCGACGACGACGCAGCCCGCGGTCGGCGTGGCCGACGAGACGGCGACGCTGCCCTACACCGGTAGCAACACGATCGGGCTGACCGTGGTCGGTGGCTCGCTGATCGTCGCCGGCCTCGGCTTCACGATCATCTCCCGCCGCCGCCTCGGCGCCATCGCCTGACCTTCACCTCCCGAGCGACTCCGACACTCGCTCCTTCGTAGCCCCGGCCGGTCCTCCCTCGGGAGGGCCGGCCGAGGCGCGTCCGGGCGGGGGTTGTCACAGCCGGTGCCTACGAGTGGTCGACGGCGACGGCGGAAGGACCTCGATGGCGGACGACGGCGACAGCATCCTGTGGGCACTGGTGAAGGGCTACCTGATCGGCTCCGCGATCGTGCTGCTGATCAAGCTCGTCTACTGGCTGGTCGTCGGAGTCGTCGCTCTGGTGCGTGGGGTGTACCGGGCCTGCGGCGGCCCGTTCGAGCTCCTGGTCGTGGTGCTCGTGCTGTGGCTGGCGCTCGTCGTGCTCGCCGCCTTCCTGTGATGCGGCGACCGGGGAACGGCCGCACCCGGTCGTTCGGCTCTGCGGCGGGTGCCCGTCGAGCGCGAGCGATCGAGGCTGCTCCGTGGCGTCGTGCTGGCGTCCTCCGACCTGCTGCTGGGCGAGCCCACGTGACGGGCGGGGCAACGACCCGTGGCGCAGCAGGCGAGATGCGGATCCGGGGCGGCCATCCCGGCTCGAGCGGCGGTCGCCTTGTGCACCCGGACCAGCGCGTGCCTCTGCCGTGCAGACCATGGCGGGCGCTCGGGCAGCGCTCGAGAGTGCGCGGTGAACGACCTCGATGTTGCCAGCGACCCGCTCCGGGACGACCGCACGGTGATCGTCGTGCGGGTCCGGGCCACGTCCATCGGTCCGGAGCCGACGCGGAGGTCGAGCTGGTGGGGCGCGGCCTCGCTCGCGTCGAGGGCGTCGATGAACGGTCGCGGTCGAGCAACCAGGTCCCGTAGCGTCCGTCCGTCCGTCGGCCGGCCCGCCAGCTCGGCCAGTGTGCGACCACCGGCCCGGAGGAACAGCCGGGTCTCGACGCCCGGCCGGCCCAGCCGCACCAGCACGGCGGGCGCGGCACCCGAGGTGATGTCCGCGCCCTCCAGGTCCTTGACCCGCCGGCCTGGGGCGACCGTCGTCGACGACCGAGTCGGCCGTGACGCCGTAGGCCGCGCGATGGGGCCGACCTTTCAGGCCGTGTGTGGCCTCGGGATGGGTCCGCTGTGCGGCTGCGAATCCTCTGCTCGGCCGCGCATCGAGCGGACCCGGCGCGTCAGGAGACTGAATGGGTCTGAGTCGTGGTTGGTCATGGCCGATCCCGTTGGGCGCCCGGGACTGATGGAAGCCGGCGGATGTGCCGGCGGTGTCGTCCCCGCTCGTACTGACCGCCCATGCCTCCCGGCCGGGGCGCCAAGAGCGCCGTCGCGGTCCGTTGAGGCGCCAGCCTGCCAATGGAGCGCCGGCGGCCGCGACCGATGGGCTCATCGCGGTTGGGGGACGCGTGCCCTCGCCGGCGGCGAGCGGCCGCTCGAGTGGGTGAACGCGGTCACCGTCCAGGAGGCGGCGCGAGATCGTCGAAGGCACGCGGTGAATAGCAGGTGGCTGCGCTCCGGCGTCGAGGTCGTTCGTCCTCCTCCCAAGTGTTGTGCTCGGCCGTTCGGCGAGGTCTCGACCACCCGGGCCACGCGGCCAGTCGCTCGCACAACACAAGGGATCGCTGCGCTCCGGGCGCTCCACCTTGACTCCGGGCTTCGCCACCTGCTTCGCGGGTTGCGACCCTCCCTCCGGTCGGGGCGGCCTCAACTCACTGCGTGTTTGTACTACGTGTTCGAGGTGGTACTGCGGTGAGGCGTAGTGGTGAATCGAATACTCTGTGCGGCATTGGGCGGTCGGGCCGCATTTCTTCTCTTGGAGTGGATCGAATCGCGAGTGTGATCTATACTTATCCGGCTCTTCGGATCTGAGCGGGGTGGGTGGCGTGCGGTGACGTCGACCGGGGGCGGTTGAGGGGTCCGCGAACGAGAACAGGGGCTCAACGAATCTGGAGGTGTCTTACGTCAACCGG
>JAXHUH010000262.1:0-15693 GCA_034211175.1 Actinomycetota bacterium | reverse complement strand
GCCGCCCCGGGGGAACCGGGGCGGCCACTGCTCGACGTACCTGCGGGGCGTCCGGCCCCGACGCGCCGAGGTCAGCGCGCCGAGGTCGGAACCTGGTCTCTCAGGACAGCGATCCGCCGAAGACCGGCATCATGCTGGCGTCGCCGTAGTCGCTGATCTTCTCGATGTTGCGCAGGAAGTCCATGTCCTGGTCGGAGATCTCGAAGTCGACGGCCGCGTTGCTCTCCATGTGGGCCGGCTTCGCCGTCTTCGGCAGCGGCAGGAGCCCGAGCTGGAGGACGTAGCGGATCGACAGCTGGGGCACGGACACGCCGTAGCGGTCGGCCATGTCCTTGATCTTGTCGTTCTTCATCAGCTCACCGTGGGCGATTGGCGAGTACGCCTCGACGAGGATGCCCTTGTCCTGCGTGTAGCGGATCAGCTCCTCGGGGGTGTTGCTGATGTGCGCCAGGACCTGGTTCACCATCGGGGTGACGGTGCACGACCCGAGGATGTTGTCGAGGTCGGCGATCTCGAAGTTGGAGACACCGATGGCCCGGAGCTTGCCGGCCTGGTACGCCTCCTCGAGCGCCTTCCACGCCTGGCGGTTGCCCTCGAAGAAGCGGTCCTCGTCACCGAAGGACTGCCACGGCTGCGGGCTGTGGATGATCATCAGGTCGATGTGGTCGACGCCGAGCGCCTCGAGCGAGCCGTTGATCGACTCGACGGCCTCGTCGTAGGACTTCACCTCGGCGGCGAGCTTGGTGGTGATGAACAGCTCGTCGCGATCGACGCCACAGGTGCGGATGCCCTCGCCGACGCCACGCTCGTTGGCGTAGGCCTGGGCGGTGTCGATGTGGCGGTAGCCCAGGCGCACGGCGTCGCGCACGGCCTGCGGGGCGTCCTCGTCGGTGATGAACCAGGTGCCGAGGCCCAGCTTCGGGATCTCGACGCCGTTCGACAGGGTGTAGGTCTCTTGCAGGATCATCGTCGTCTCCTCGGGGGTTGGCCTGGCCCGCCGTCGCCCGGACGCCTTCCGGCGGTCCGTTTCGTCGGGCCTTCTGGTGCGATCGGTCGACCGTCGCTGCGCCTGGCGCCGGACCGGCGGGTGAGCCGGCCGGGGGCGCTGCGGTGAGCCGTCGTTCTCGTCGGTGCCCACCGGCCGGGTCGGGGAAACCTCCCCGGGCGCCGGCGGGCATGGGCTCACCGTACGGACGGTCGGGCGCGGGCGCGTGGCCCTGTCAGTACCCCTCTCGGTGGTCACCCCTTCTCGAGGGGTCGGCCGATCAGTCGCGGAGCGCCTCGGGGATCCGGCACTGGAGCGCGGTGGTGGACGACCTGGGCAGGCACTCGAGGTCGCGGCGCGCGACGTCCGCCTCCTCGCCGGAGTCCTCGTCGATGCATCGCATCTGGCCGGAGCGGTCGGCTGCGAAGCACCACACCAGCTCGTTCGCCTCGAGGACCTCGTTCAGATCGATCTGGGGGTTCCCGGAGTCCTCGGGGGGTCGTAGCGGATCATGAGGTAGATGGCCACCAACACGATCCCCACGACGATGATCAGGTCGAACGGCCAGAGGAAGGACCCCCTGAGGCCGCGACGGGGGGTCGTGGGGCGCCGGACCACGATCTGTGCGCGAGGCCTCGGCCGTCCGGTCGGGGCGGTGGTGGGCGGGCCGCCCGTCGTGGCACGGCGCGCCGGGGCGGGGACGCGCGTCGGCGCCGCACGCCGCCGATCCCGCTTCGGCTTCTTGGTCGAGGCGGACGACGTCGCGGACCGCAGCGGCTCGATCCACTCCACCGGCGCCGGTCGGTCCTGCGCCCGGGCGCGCACCCCGGCGTCGATCAGGCGCCGCACCTCCGGCGGGACGGACTTCGCCAGCCGATCGACGTCCCGCGTCGACTGGTCACCGACGAGCAGCCGCAGCGCGACCAGCGCGAGCTTGTGAGCGTCGGACGCCGGCGTCGCCAGCTCCTCACGCGGCGCGACCGCCCGCACCTCCCAGCCCGGTGTCTCGAGCTGTTGCACCGCGGTGCGCCCGTCGAGACGCATGGCGTCGCAGTCGACGAAGTACACCCCGGTCTCGGGCTCGAGCGAGACGAGCAGGTTCCGGGGCGACAGGTCGCCGACGACGATGCCCTGGCGGTGGAACACCACCAACGAGTCGGCCACGTGGCCGATCAGCTCGTAGCGGTGGCGGTCGGTCAGCCTGATCTCGCGGCGGGCGAGGAAGTCCTCGGGGTTGAGCAGGTGCTGGAGCTCGCCCCGGACCGCCGCCGTGCCCGACGACCGCCGCATCGTGATCGAGTAGGTCTCGGGCACGAGGGGCATCAGGTAGCCGACGACGTCCGCGCCGCGAACGACGACGGCGAGCGGCCAGGCGCACCGGGCCAGCAGATCGGAGGTGCCGCTGCGCTCGAGACCGGCGACGTGGTCGGCCATCGCCTCGAGCACGCCGGTGTCGAGGTGCACCAGCGCCGTCGCCTTGAACTCCTTGAACACGACCGCGCCGACGCCCTCGACCCGCACGTCGGGCAGGCCGTAGACGATCCCCTGGCCACCGGCGCCGATGCGGTCGGTCGCGCCGAGCCGGCCGACGTCGATCCGGGGGGCGCCGCTCATCGGCGGTCCGCGACGACTCCCCGGGGCCGGACGGCGACGAGTGTGCGGTCGTCGTCGAAGGTCTCCCGGGAGAAGTCGACCGCGTGGGCCAGCTCCACCAGCGTCGGCACGCGACCCTCGAGCAGCGAGCGGAGCAGCGCGCCGACCGATCCCGATCCGGCGCCGAGCGGGTCGCCGATCCCGTCGGTGGCGATGATCAGCACGTCGTCGGGCCCGAGCTCGACGGTGGCGGTCGCGATCTCGTTCGGTACCCGGGGCAGGGCGGTCACGGCCGACGAGCTGATCGCATCGTCGGAGCGCGCCTTGCCCCCGACCACGCGGTCGAACCGCCCGCCCGAGAGCACCCACGCGCCCGAGTCCCCGACCGCGGCCAGACGAACGACGCCACCGGCCTCGCCGCCGGCGGGCGGGTCGATGGTCGCGGCGACCAGCGTGGTCGCGACCTGCGGCTCGGCCTCGGCCGCGTCGGTGGCGATGTCGAGCACCGCGGCGGCATGCTCGACCAGGGCCCATGCGGTCGCGCGCACCAGCCCGGTCGCGTCGAGAGCGCCGTCCTCGGCGGAGGTCGAGGCGTCGAGCCACTGCACGGCGTAGCGCACCGCCGTCGTGGCGCCGATGTGGGCCTGGGGCGCGGCGGAGACGCCGTCGGCGACGGCGACGAGCAGGCCCCCGTCGCCCGAGGAGCGCCGGGCGAGCGCCATGTCGTCCTGGCGGGGGACACCGCCATGGCGGTGGGCGTGGCCGCGGAGCGACACGGCCCGGACGGCCCAGTGCTCGTCGGTCCACCCGTCGATGGCCGTGTCCGGCCGGTACGGCGAGGCCCGGTACACGTGATCGACCGCTCGCGGCTCGATCGACGGGCCGGGACGTCCGACGACGACCGGTGGGATCACCGGGGCCGGGACGTCACCGCCCGACTCCCGGTCATCGGCGCCGGCGTCACCGGACGCCTGCTGGGCCGAGGCCTCGATGGTCACACCGTGTCCACGGCGAGGGAGATGAACCCCTCCGGCTTCTCGACGGGCAGCTCGGCGTCGCCGCTGGCCAGGGCGTGGCCCGAGCTGATCACCGACTGGGTCAGCGCGGTCACGAACGACACGATGGCCCGACCGGTGTCGACGCCGGCCGCGGTCACGAACGCGTACTCCTCGGAGGTGGCGAGGTAGCGGACCACGTCCGGGTCGGAGTGGCCCATGCCGAACGCGAGGATGTTCGGCCGGGCCCGGAACGACGAGTCGGTGAGCGCGTCGTAGATCTCCCGCCAGCCGTCCCCGGCGTTCGGCACACCGTCGGTGAGGAAGAACACGGCCGGCCGGTTGACGAGGTAGCCGTCGGCCTTGAGCTGGTCGACGTCGCGGGGGATGCGCTCGTGGAGCTCCCGCAGGACCGACGCGTACGACGTCGTGCCCCGGGCGTCGAGGCGGGGCATCTCCTCGACCTCGCGCAGGTCGGAGGGCTCGAGGTAGCAGAGGGCGTCGTCGGCGAACCCGATGACGCAGAACCGGACCTTGGCGGCGGCCATGGACTCGGCGTGGAGGGCGTCGAGGAGGCTGACGAGGCCCAGGTTGAGCTGCTCGATGTCGCCGGCCATGGAGCCGGACTCGTCGGCGACGAAGTAGACGGGGAGGACGTTGCCGGCGGGCTCGCTCATCATCTCTCTCAGTGGCGGTCGTGCGCCTAGCGGCGACCACATTACGTGCGCGAGTGCATCGGGGTTCCGGATTTGTCGGCCGCCCGACCAAATCGTCAGGTGAGGATCGGGCGGGGCGCGATGCGGCCGGTCTCGCTGATCACGTCGTGCACGAACGCCAGCTTGGCGACCACCGGCTCGACCAGGCGGAACGGGTAGAGATCGCCCTTGCCCATGGCGTGGTTCACGGCGTTGAAGAACATCGACGACCACCGCCAGTCGGCCAGGAGCTCGTCGATCCCGACGTCGGCGTAGGACGCGCGGGGCACGACGTCGGCATCGACCAGTCCGTCCAGGCGGGCGGCCTGCAGCGCCATGCCGCCGGTCGCCGCGGTGCTGAGGGTGTCGGTGATGTGGAGGTAGTGGGCGAACGTCTCCGCGAAGTCCTCCCAGGGGTGCATGGTGGCGTACTCGGAGATGTACGACGCCTCCCACCCGTCGGGCGCACCCTTGTGGTAGTGGCGATCGAGGGCGTCGGCGTAGGAGGCCCGCTCGTCGCCGAACAGCTCCCGGCACTCGTCGATGCGGGGTCCCTGCTCGACGAGGATCCACTGGTAGTAGTGGCCCACCTCGTGGCGGAAGTGCCCGAGCATCGTCCGGTACGGCTCGCCGAGCTGGATGCGGAGGCGCTCCCGGTAGTCGTCGAGCGTCTCGACCAGGTCGATGGTGATCACGCCGCTGGCGTGGCCGGTGGTCACCGGGCCGTCGCCCGAGTACGACGACAGCAGGTCGAACGCCAGCCCTCCCTCGCGGTCGTGGTAGAGGTCGACGGGCAGGCCGAGGTCGGCGAGCTGGATGAGCAGGCGACGCTTCGCCTTGGACGCCTCGGCCAGCTTCTCGAGCGCGATCGTGTCGTCGGACGCGGGACGGTTCCGGTTCGAGCGGCAGGCGAAGCAGCGGGCCACTCCGGCATCGGCGGGCAGCAGCCAGTTGCAGTCCCACCCCCGGTTGGCGCACGCCGTCCACGGCTCGTCGGCGACGGCTGCGCCGTCGGCGGTGAGCTCGACCATGGCCAGCTTCGTCGGGTGGAACCCGATCGCCGTCCCGCAAGCGATGCACTCGAGCGACTGGACGGGTGCGGCATGCCCGCACCGCGGGCACCTGAGGATGTGCACGGCCGGAACCGTAGTGCCGTACGCTCCGGCGCGATGGCCGATCTCGACCCGCAGGCCGACCGGCCGCATCACCAGCAGGAGTGGGTCCGGCACGCGATCGGCCAGCTGCACGACGAGTACGCGCGGCTCGACGACGGGGCCGTCGCCGACTACATACCCGAGCTGGCCGGCGCCGACCCGCAGGCGTTCGCCATCTCGGTCGCGACGATCGACGGGCGAGTGCTGTCGGTCGGCGACGCGTCCACGCCGTTCACGATCCAGTCGATCTCCAAGCTGCTGGTCTACGGGCTGGCGCTCAAGACCCACGGCCGCGAGCGGGTCATGCGGCGCGTGGGCGTCGCCCCGACCGGCGACCGGTTCAACGCCATCGTCCTCGACGAGCACGACAACCGTGCGCCGAACCCGATGGTGAACGCCGGCGCGATCGCGATCACCGACCTGGTCGTCGGCTCCGACCTCGACGAGCGCGTCGAGGCGCTCCGCTCCCTGTACGAGCGCTACGTCGGCCGACGACCCGAGGTCGACCGCCGGGTGTGGGAGTCGGAGCGGGCGACCGGGGACCGCAACCGGGCGATCGCCTACCTGATGCGCAGCCAGGGCATCATCGACGACCGGGTCGAGGAGACGCTCGACCTCTACTTCGCGCAGTGCTCGGTGCTCGTCACCGCGGAGGACCTGGCGCTGATCGGTGCGACGCTCGCCAACGACGGGGTGCACCCGGTGACCGGCGAGGCGGTCATCGCCCCGGCGGTGGTGCGCGACATGCTGTCGGTCGCGCTGACGTGCGGGATGTACGACTACGCCGGCGAGTGGGTGTTCACCGTCGGCATCCCGGCCAAGAGCGGTGTCGGTGGCGGCATCCTCGGGGTCCTCCCCGGGATCGGCGGGCTGGCGACGTTCTCGCCGCCGCTCGACGAGCACGGCCACAGCGTTCGGGGCGTGCGGGTGTTCGAGGAGCTCTCGGCCCACTTCGCGCTCCACCTCTTCGACCCCGGCCGCCCGTGGCGGCGCGCCGCCCCGACGGCGCCCTGACCGCCGAGCCCGACCTGCCGACCGGCCGAGCCCGATCGGTCGGGCCGGGCGACGTAGGGTTCGCGCCATGACCGTCGTCGACGTCTTCGCCGATGTGTGCTGCCCGTTCACCCACGTCGGGCTGCGCCGACTCGTCCAACGCCGCGATGCCGCCGGGGCCGACGTGCAACTGCGCGTGCGGGCGTGGCCGCTCGAGCTCGTCAACGGAACACCGCTCGACGGGCCGTTCGTCGCCGAGGAGATCGTCGACCTGCGCGAGCAGGTGGCGGCCGACTGCTTCGTCGGCTTCGACGTCGCCGCGTTCCCCGCCTCCAGCCTCCCGGCCATGGACCTCACCGCGGCCGGCTACGCCCGGAACGTGGAGACTGGGGAACGGGTCGCGCTCGCCGTGCGGGACGCGCTGTTCGAGCACGGCCGGGACATCGCCGACCCCGTGGTGCTGGCCGCCATCGCCACGGAGGCCGGCCTCACCGACTGGGAGCCGGCGTCGCCGTCGACGTCCGAGCGCTGGCGTGACGCGGTGCTCGCCGACTGGGAGGAGGGCAAGGCGCGCGGCGTCATCGGCTCGCCCCACTTCTTCGTCGGCGCCGAGGACCACTTCTGCCCGGCCCTGCACATCGAGCGCGTCGACGGCCACCTCCGGATCGACGCCGACGAGGACGTCTTCGAGGCGTTCGTGCAGCGGGTCATGACCTGATCGGCCCGCCCGCCGGCCCCGGATCAGGCGACGGGTTCGACGAGGCCGAAGGGCTGCGCCTCGGTCTCCCACACCTCGCGTCGGGCGGCGGCCGTGTCCGCGGCCTTCGCCCACGAGTCGGGGTTGCGGTACTTGAACACGATGTTCCACGAGCTCGCCTGGCGGAACTCGACGAACTCCACGCCCTCGGCGCCGGTGGAGAACGTGTAGGCCGAGCCGGCGGGCACGAAGAACCCGTCGCCCTTGCCGAGGGTCTCGCTGCCGACACGCAGCTCGCCGGCGATGATCAGGTAGCAGCAGTCGACGTCGTGGCTGTGCAGCGGCAGGGGGAAGTCGCTCTTGTGCCAGGCGTAGGCGAGGCTGAAGCCGGGCACGTTGATCAGGATCTTGGCGAAGCTGCCCTCACCGATGCCGGCCTCGTTGAGCTGCTTCAGGCCGGCGCGGACGTCGGGCGTGAGGCCCTCGTAGCGGAGGACGTCGGTCTGCTCCAGCGTCGGCGCGTCCGCCGCCCGGAAGACCTGGAACCTGGTCGGCTGCTCGGTCACGAAGCGCTCCCCTCGGTCGATCGTCGAGGCCGTCCGCCGCCCCGCGGCGGACCGGCGCCCGCCGCGGCAACGTATTGGGGCCACCCCCGGCGATTCAACAACGCGTCGACGCCGCACGCCGACTGACGCGCCACAGCGGGACGACCCCACACTCGACTAAGGCACCCGCCTGGCCGGTCGGGCAGCCGGGTCGGTACGGTCCCGGGTCACGGCGTGACGACAGGGGGACCCCGTGGTGGCCGAACGACCCAACATCCTGATCCTCATGACGGACCAGGAGCGGTACCCGCCGCCGTACGAGGACGCCGCGCTCGCCCGGTGGCGGCGCGACCAGCTCCCCGCCCGGGAGCGGCTGCGCGAGTCGGGGCTCGAGCTCCACGGCCATCACGTCGCGTCGACCGCCTGCCTTCCCAGCCGCACGACGCTGTTCACCGGCCACTACCCCACGCTGCACGGCGTACGGAACACCGACGGCCTGGCCAAGCCGGCGAGCGACCCGCGGATGGTGTGGCTCGACCCCGAGCAGGTCCCCACGATGGGCGACTACTTCCGCGCGGCCGGCTACCGCACCGAGTACCGGGGCAAGTGGCACCTCAGCCACCCTGACCTCCCCGTCGGCGACCACGACTCGCTGCTCACCAACCGGCGCGACGGCTCGCTGATCGAGGCCCACGTCGACGCCTACCGGCGGGCCAACCGCCTCGACGCGTTCGGCTTCGACGGCTGGATCGGCGCCGAGCCCCACGGCCCCCGGCCCGAGAACACCGGCTTCGTGCGCGACCCGTTGTTCGCGGCCGAGGTCGAGGCCCTCTTCGCCGACCTCGCCGTCGACCGCAGCCAGCCCTGGCTCACCGTCGCGTCGTTCGTGAACCCCCACGACATCGTGTTCACCAACCCGGCCTGGGACCTCCTCGGCTTCGGTGACATCCCCGACGACATCCCCGACGTCCCGATGGCGCCGTCGCAAGGCGACACGTTCGGCGGGCGGCCCCGGACCCACGGTCAGTACCGCGACGCGTGGGCCGGGATGATCTTCCCCCAGCCCGTCGACGAGTGGTACCGCCGCTTCTACCTGTGGCTCCACCGGTGCGCGGACGAGGCGATGCAGCGGGTGCTCGACGCACTCGACCGCCACGGTTTCACCGACGACACGATCGTGCTGTTCACCTCGGACCACGGCGAGCTGCTCGGCGCCCACGGCGGCCTCCAGCAGAAGTGGCACAACGCGTTCGAGGAGACGCTGCGGGTGCCGATGGTGCTGTCGGGGCCGGGGATCGACCACCGACCGGAGGGCGTGTCCACCCTGACCAGCCACGTCGACGTCCTCCCGACCCTGCTCGCCGCGGCCGGCATCGACGCGGAGGAGGTCGCAGCGACGGTGGCCGGGACCCACGTCGAGGTCCACCCGCTCGTCGGCCGGGACCTGACGGCGTGCTTCGGGGGCGGTGAGCTGGCCGACGAGCCCGTCTACTTCATGACCGAGGACCAGATCAGCCAGGGGATGCGCACGACGAGCGTCGTCACCCAGGAGGCATTCGAGGCCGTCCGGTCGAACCCGCTGGTCGAGTCGGTGCTCGTGCCCGGCCCCGACGGCGTCCGCAAGCTGACCCGCTACCACGACGGCGCCGAGGAGGAGCCGGCCGACGAGCCGTGGGAGTGGGAGCTCCACGACCTCGGCACCGACCCCGAGGAGCGCACCAACCTCGGCCCGAAGCACGAGTCGTTCGACGCGCTGGCCGCCACGCTCCACAAGGTGTCCTCCGAGCGCACCGTCCGCCCCCACCTCGCCAACCTCCCGCGGAACTGAGGGCGGGCCCGCTTCCAGTTGGATCGTCCACGTACGACCGCGGGCATGGCGACGCGCTCGTACTCCCAGTACTGCGGCCTGGCCGCGTCCCTCGACATCGTCGGGGATCGGTGGGCGATGCTGATCGTGCGGGACCTGCTCGCCGGCCCGAAGCGCTACACCGACCTCCACCAGGGCCTCGCCGGGACCTCGACCGACATGCTCGCCCGCCGCATCACCGAGCTGGAGGACGCCGGCGTGATCCGGCGGCGCGAGCTGCCCCTACCCGCGGCCGGCGCCTCGGGCGACGCCGACCAGGGCCGGGCGCTGGAGCCGGCGCTGCAGACGCTGGCCCGGTGGGGGCTACGACGGTTGACCACGGACCCGGAGGTCGGCGGCACCTCCACGCCGGTCACCGTCGAGCAGCTCGAGACGATCGCCCGCCAACCCACCCGACCCAACGCACCGTTCTGGTCCCCGCAGAGTGCCACCGGCGGCATTCCGTGGGGACCAGTTCGTTCTGCGGAGTTGCCTGCGGGAGCGGCGTGCGTGCGTCGCCGCGAGCGTTGCGCCCATGAATGGAACGATCGTTCCATCCATGCGTGCAACCCACGCCGGGTTTCTGAGCGACACGTGCCGACACCAGGAGGAGCCGAAGCCCTGGAAACCGCGTCCTGCCGGTCGGGGACGGGTGCCTACGCTCCGAACCATGGGTGGGGTGTTGTCGGTCGACGAGGTCAGGCGGTTCGTCAACCACGGTTACGTCCGCGTCGAGCAGGCGTTCAGCGCCGACTTGGCGGCCCGCTGTGTGGACGTGCTGTGGTCGATGCTCGACGTCGAGCGGACCGATCCTGCGACGTGGACCGAACCGGTCGTCCGGATCCCGGGCTCGGGTGATCCCGACGTGGTCGCAGCGATCAACACGCCGCGCCTGGTCGGCGCGATCAACGATGTGCTCGGTGGGCCGGCCGCATGGCGCCGGCGCACCGACGGCTACGGCACGTTCCCGGTGCGGTTCCCGGGCGACACCGACCCGGGCGACGCCGGCTGGCACATCGACGGCAGCTTCGGTGAGCCGCCGCGCTTCATGGTGAACGTCGCGTCGCGTGGACGGGCGCTCCTGCTGCTCATGCTCTTCACCGATGTCACCGAGCTCGACGCACCGACCCGCATCAAGGTCGGCTCGCACCGGGACGTGGCGCGTGCCCTGGCGAGACTGCCGATGGACGGCGTCGCCTTCTCACCAGACGAGCACGCCCCCGCCTCGCTCGACCGCGAGGTCAGGCCCGCCATCGGGCGTGCCGGCGACGTGTTCCTCTGCCACCCGTTCCTGGTGCACGCAGCGAGCTGGCCACATCGCGGCGTCCTTCCACGCTTCATCGCTCAGCCCTGCATCCACCACCGCGAGGGCGAGTGGCAGGGCGGATTCGACTACGACGACCGCTCGAACGATGCACCGGTGATCGAGGCGGTTCGCCGAGCCCTCGACGAGGCGCACCACGGTTGAGCCGACGGCCCCGGCCACCATCCGAAGGGGGCTGAGCGCGCCCGGCGACGGCGGTTCGGGCTGCTCAAGGGGTCGGCGGGATGTCCGATGGTCGCTTGTGCTGTGGGCTGCTCGAACGCGTCGGCGCATCGCGGTCGTTGTCGGCCTCGGTGCGAGCTACGTCCTCGTCTTCGGTCTCGGGCGGCTCGCCGTCTCCGACGAGGCGTCCGAACCGCAGGCGCGGACCCCGACCGAGGCCGATGCCGGTGACTGCGCCGTCGCCGAGCGCACCATGGCCGCGGTCGAGGCGGCGGGCACCGACGAGCCATTCGCCACCACGGCGCACCGAGCTGCGCGACGCGATGCCCGCGCTCGAGCCCCAGCTCGCCGTCCTGATCGACGCGTACACGGCGCTCGCCGACGGTGACCTGACCCCGATGGGCGACCCCGACCACGCCGACGAGGTCGAGGCGTCGGCGGCCGAGCTGCTCACCCGCCTCGAAGCCGACTGCCCCCTGGACCTCCACGCCGCAGACGAGAACTGAGCCGCAGCGTGCCCCGTCGGAACCGGGCCGCAGCGTTGCGATCGATCGTCGCCGCAGCCCACCGGGGGAGCCGAGCTGCTCGAACGCGTCCACCCCACCGCCGACGACGCCGTCCGCGCGCTCACCGGGCCCCAGACCGACGGCACCGACCAGACCGACGACCTCGACCACCCCGGGGGTTCCTGACCATGCTCAGCCAGGCCTTCGGCGAGCTGCTGCCGGCCGCCGTCGGGTCGCCACCAGCCCCGTGCCGATCATCGCCGTCATCCTCATGCTCGGCACCCCAAGGCGAGGACCAACGGTCCCGTCTTCGCGGCCGGTTGGATCGCCGGGCTCGTGATCGTGTCGGCGATCGTGCGAGTCGTCGCCGACGGTGCGGACGACGCCGACAGTGCCACCGCCGCCGGCGTCAACTGGCTCCAGCTCGCACTCGGTGTCCCGTTCCTGGTCATGGCCGCCGGTCAGTGGTGCAAGCGTCCCCGCGAGGGCCAGGGGATGCCCGAGTGGATGGCGATGATCGACACGTTGGCGCCGAGGTGCTCGCACGCCGGTACGTGCTCCCCGAGGTCGAGGAGTACCACCAGTAGCTCACGGCTCGAGGGGGGCGAGCGGCGCCGGCCCGGCTGGGCAGGCGCCTTCGCCGCCGGCCGGAACCCGTCACCCGCGTCACCACACGCCGAGCCGCCAAGGGACCCGGAACCGGGCCCGGGCGTGGGGGTTCCCGAACGCGCCGACCACGACCGGTCGGGAACCGATATTTGCGTGGATATCACGCAAATAGCTGCCTAGCCTGCCGACGACGCTCGCCGAGCGACAGAGAAGCCGGAGGTCCACCAGATGCACGACGCCACCGTCGGCCCCGCACTCGACCACGTCGTCCTCGCCGCCCGAAGCCGGGCGGACATCGACGCGCAACTCGCCGCCATGGGACTGGAGGCCGGAAGCAGCCGATCCATCCCCGGCGCCGGCCTCTCCAACGTCGTCGTCGCCGTCGGGACCCAGCTGTTGGAGCTGCACCACCCCGACGACACCCCGATCGCAGCGGCCGCGCCGCCGTACGCCCGCATCCAGCAGGAGGCGTTGCGCGCGCACCCCGACGTCGCCCTCGTCCCCGTGGCGTGGCTGGTCCGCTTCGAGACCGAGCCGCAGCTACGGGAGGCGAGCGCACGAGCCGGCTACCCGGTCGTCGCCGTGCCCGCCGAGCCCCCGAACGACGCCCCCCACCTGCTCGGCGGCCTGGGCGCCGCGTTCGACCGCCCGTGGCTGCGCGCGTTCATCCACTGGTCCCGTCCGCCGCACCTGCCGCCGACGCTCGTCGCCGACCACGACAGGGGACCGAACGACGGACACCTCGGCCTCGACGTGTCGGGCCCGGCGGACGAGATCGCAACGTGGTGCGGCACGCTCCCTCCCGACGTCACCGTCGAAGCCGGCGACGCCGGCCCACTACGGGTGCGCATCCACCGAGCGGACGCCGACCCGGCCATCATCGGCATCCCTCCCGCCGACAGCGGGCGGACTGAGCCGTCGTGAGCCTCGGCGCGCGCTCCTTCACGATCACGTGAGGGCGTCGAACGGACGGCCGGCCCGGCGACGTCGGTTGCCTCGACGGCACGGATCGACGTGGCGCCCGGCGAGGATGAACAGCCCCTGACCACCCTCGCGGTCCACGCCGGCGGCCGGCCGGCTCACCCCGATGACTGGCGGCGCCCTCTCGCGACTGCGCACGGCACATCGGACGGGGGCGCGTTGATGGTTGACGGCCCTGTCAGGCCGCCCGCTCGAGCCGTGGGGTGTCGGGGCCGTGGGGCGTGTCGGTCACGTGCAGACGGGCGTGGGCGATGGCGTCGTCGAGGCTGACGAAGATGTGGCGTTGGGCGTCGAGGTGGGCGAGGGCCCCGACCGTGCGCAGGACGCGTTCGTGCTCGGGTCGGGCACCCTTCAGGAGCACAGTGATGTGGCGGGCCTCGAGGTCGGCCACGATCTCGCCGAGGGCTTGGGCGCCGGTGGCGTCGAGGACCTGGAGGTCGGGGAGCCGCAGGATGACGACACGGACGTCGGCGATGCGGGCGAAGTCGGTGAGGAATCGTTGGGCGGCGCCGAAGAACAGCGCGCCGTCGATGCGGTAGGCCACGATGTGCTCCGCGAGCAGGGCGTGCTCCTCGCGGTCGTTGACCTCGTGGGGGATCGGGGTCTCGGTGAGAGCGGTGGTGCGCGCCACGTTGCGCAGGGCGAGGACCGCAGCGGCGGCGACGCCGATCTCGACGGCGACGATGAGGTCGAACACCACGGTGGCGGCGGCGGTGAGGACGAGGACGAGCGCGTCGGAGCGGGTCGAGCGAACGATGGTGGCGATGTTGTGGGTCTCGACCATGCGCACCGCGGTGACCATCAGCACGCCGGCGAGCGCGGCCAGGGGGATGCGGGCCACGACGCCGGACCCGACGAGCACGACGGCGACGAGCACGAGCGCGTGGACGATCGACGCGACGCGGGTGCGGCCGCCGGAGCGGACGTTGACCGCGGTGCGGGCGATGGCGCCGGTGGCGGGCTTCCCCCCGAAGATCGGCGCCGCGATGTTGGCGAGTCCCTGGCCGACGAGCTCGCGGTCGGGGTTGTGGCGGGGTCCGTCGGACATGCCGTCGGCGACCTTCGCCGACAGGAGGCTCTCGATGGCGGCGAGCATCGCCACCGCGAACGCCGGGCCCAGATAGGCCGACAGCTGGCCGAGCTCGATGGCCGGCACGTGTGGTGCCGACAGCGCCGAGGGCAGCGCGCCGATCGTCGCGACGTCCCACCCGGCGGCGACCGCGACGACGGTCGCGATGATCACGGCGAGGAGCGATGCGGGAAGTGCCCGGTGGAACCGGGGGCCGAGCACCATGATCGCGACGGTGACGCCGACGAGCGCGAGCGCCGGGGGCGATCCGCCACCGAACGCATCAGCGAGGGCGCGCCCGGCGACGACGGCGGTGTTCTCGCCCTCGGGTTTGTCGACGCCGAGCGCCGCGGGGACCTGCTGGAGGAAGATGATGACCGCGATGCCGAGGGTGAAGCCCTCGATGACCGGCCAGGGGATGTAGGCGAGGACCCGGCCCAGGCGAAGGAGCCCTGCGGCGACGACGAGGATCCCGGCGAGCACGCCGACGACGACGACGGCGTCGGCGCCGTAGCGGCCGACGAGGGGGACCAGCACGACGGTCATGGCGCCCGTCGGGCCCGACACCTGCACGCCGGAGCCACCGAAGACGGCGGCGACGATCCCCGCGACGATGGCGGTGGTGAGCCCGGCGGCGGCGCCGATCCCCGAGGTGATCCCGAACGCCAGCGCCAAGGGGAGCGCGACGACCCCGACGGTGAGCCCGGCGACGAGATCGGAGCGCCAGCACCGCGCGAGACCGGCGTAGTCGGCGCGCTGAGGGAGCAGGGCGCGCAGCGCAGGCCACGGGTTCGGGCGCCGGCCGGGGAGGGCGGCCGGGGGGCGGGGCTCGGTCATCGGAGTTCGGTCATCGGGAGGTGAGCTCGGCGGTGAGGTCGTCGAGCAGGTCCCGGGTCTCGGTGAGCGATGCCAACAGGAACTGCTTCGCGACCGCGAGCAGCTCGGCGACGAGGGGGTCGCGCAGCGAGTAGATGACCGACGAGCCGTCCTTGCGGCTGGAGACGAGCCCGGCGCGGCGCAGCACTCCGAGCTGCTGGGACAGGTGCGAGGACTCGATGCCCACCAACGGCTGGAGGTCACCAACGGTGTGCTCGCCCTCGACGAGCACCTCGAGGGCACGGATGCGCGCCGGGTGGGCGAGCGCTTTGAACAGGTCGGCCTTGACCTCCGACAACGGCGGGTTCGGCTCGGCGGAGCTCGCTCCCGACGGCACGGCGGCCTCCCTTCCGATCCCGGGCTCGGGGCGCGCCGCCCGTCCTTGATCATCTGACGGATTCATCAGGTTCTAAGCCTACGATATCGTCAGGGCGATGCGCGCGAACGGGCGCCGCGTGAGGCCCACCGGGGAACGCCCGCCTGCTGGCGAGGGCCGGAGAACGACAAAAGCCCAGGTCTCAGACCTGGGCTTTCACGCTTCGGATGGTGGCGGGGGGAGGATTTGAACCTGCGACCTTCGGGTTATGAGATCGACGAGGTCCGTGCCAGCCCGTACCACGGCGTCCCAAATAGTGGCGTTGAGCTGGACTTTCGTGCTGCTGC
>JAXHUH010000261.1:0-18431 GCA_034211175.1 Actinomycetota bacterium | reverse complement strand
GATGGTGGCGGGGGGAGGATTTGAACCTGCGACCTTCGGGTTATGAGATCGACGAGGTCCGTGCCAGCCCGTACCACGGCGTCCCAAATAGTGGCGTTGAGCTGGACTTTCGTGCTGCTGCACTCCCGGAGCGTACCTCTCCGTACCACCCCGTCATTCCGAAAAGTGTAGAAGAAGTGTAGAAGCCGCCGGATGGCGCGGCCGACCTCATGCGACGGTCGCCGAACAGGTGGCGGTTCTTGGCGACCGATCCGGGCAGGATCGCGACGGCGCCTCCGATGAACGCCGCGGTGACCGCGTTCATGACACCCAAGCGGATGCGGTGGCTGTCGCTGACCGTTGGAACACATCGAACGCGACGGCCTTGTGCTCGTCCTCCTCGTGGGCGTGCCGCGACAGCAGGACCGCGCGCCGTGTCAGCACCGCCCGCTCGCTGGAGCTCGGGGATTCGGTGACTGTCATCGGAGACCAGCGCCCAGGACGGACTGCTGTCAGTGGGGTGGTTTGAGGGTGGGAACGAGTATCTCGGCGAGGAAGGTGTCGATATCTCCGGGGGGTGGGGCGAGGATCAAGGTGATACCGAGCCGGACGAGGGACTCGGCGAGCAGGTCGGGATCTCGGGTGGCGATCTGCCCGCTCGCCATCGCGACTCGCAATAGCGGTGCGATAGCCGAGGTGATCCGGGCGATGACCTCGGGAAGGTCGGACGCCAGGAATGGGCCGATCACCTCGGCGCCCGGTTCACGCCGAGTTCGGCCGCGACGTCCTGGACCGACGTGTGCCGAATGCCGTACCTGGGGGGAACCACCATGTCGCCGGTCCCGGATGTGCTCGTCGGAGTGGCACAGTCCCGAACCAACGAGTTTCACCAGGACCTCACCGGCCTGGGGTGGATCGAGATCGATCTCCTCCACGCTCCAGTCGGTGTTCTGCTCCCACAGGATCGCGGCGCGCGTCTTCATGGCTCTCCCCTCGGTGCCCGCTCGGGACACGACGTTGACGACACGAGACACTACACGTGCTCTGTGTCCGGCCCACAAGCCGTCGCACCGATGTCCGGGCCCGTGCGTCTGCTCGTCTGCCGAAGGGACGGCTGGACTCCAATCGCTGCCGCTGCGCGTGGCAAGACACCGTGGCTAGTCTGTCGCAGACCCGACCGCCGGGTGGTCGGCGGTCCTTCGTGGGAGGTAAACACGAGTGGCAGGGATCTGCGACGGCCGCGTGGTCGTCATCACGGGAGCAGCGCGAGGCATCGGTCGGGCCCATGCGCTGGCGTTCGCAGCCGAGGGCGCCAAGGTGGTGGTCAACGACCTCGGCGCCGAGGTCGACGGCTCCGGGTCGTCCGACGGCCCCGCGGGCGAGGTCGTCGATGTCATCCGGGAGATGGGCGGGGAGGCCGTGGCCAACGGCGACGACGTCTCCGATTGGGAGGGAGCGCAGCGCCTCGTGCAGACCGCGCTCGACGCGTTCGGTGCCCTCGACGTCTTGGTGAACAACGCCGGCATCCTGCGGGACCGGATGCTCGTGAACATGACCGAGGACGAGTGGGACGCCGTCGTCCGGGTGCACCTGAAGGGGACCTTCGCTCCCCTTCGCTTCGCTGCCGCCCACTGGCGAGAGCGAACCAAGGCGGGGCAGGAGAACGACGCCCGGATCATCAACACCTCCTCGGGCTCCGGGCTCTACGGGAACCCGGGCCAGCTCAACTACGGCGCGGCGAAGGCCGGCATCGCCGCCATGACGAACATCGCCGCCAAGGAGCTGGGCCGCTACCGCGTCACGGTGAACGCCATCGCTCCGGCGGCGCTGACCCGCATGACCGAGAACCTGGGGTTCGGGCCGGCGACCAAGGACGTGGCGCCAGGCCAGTTCGACGAGTTCGCCCCGGAGAACATCTCGCCGCTCGTGGTCTGGCTCGGAAGCCCCCAGTCGAAGCACGTGACCGGCCAGGTCTTCAACGTGGCCGGCGGCAAGGTGTCGGTGGCCGAGGGGTGGCGTCGCGGCCCCGGCCGTGACAAGGGCGACCGGTGGGAGCCCTCCGAGCTCGGCCCCGTCGTGGAGGAGCTGCTGGCCGAGACCCGACCTGCCGAGACCGTGGGCGCCTGATGAGCTCGCGGCCTCCTGCGCATCGGCGTCGCGACGAAGAGCGCTCAGCGGTGCCCGCCCCGCGCCACGACTGGACCACCGAGGACGCCGCGGAGCTCCTTGCTCGACCGTTCCACGACCTCGTCCACGCCGCGCAGTCGACGCATCGTCGCAGCTTCCGACCCGACGTTGTCGAAGGGGCGGTGCTGCTGTCCATCAAGACCGGCGGCTGCCCCGAGGACTGCGCCTACTGCCCACAGTCCGCGCACCACGACACTGGACTGGCGCCCGAGCCGCTGCTGCCGCTCGGCCAGATCATCGAAGCAGCCGAGCGCGCCTGCGCCGCCGGCGCCACCCGCTTCTGCATGGGTGCGGCGTGGCGGGAGCCCAACGACCGCCAGGTCGAGCGCGTCGCCGAGGCGGTCACCGCCGTAGGAGCGCTCGGCATGCAGACCTGCGTGACCCTCGGCATGCTCACGGAGCGGCAGGCCGCCACCCTGGCTCAGGCGGGGCTCGACTACTACAACCACAACCTCGACACCGCACCCGAGTTCTACGGCGAGATCATCACCACCCGCACGTACCAGGACCGCCTCGACACCATCGCCAACGTCCGCGACGCCGGCATCCGACTGTGCTGCGGCGGCATCGTCGGCATGGGCGAGGGCCGGCAGCAGCGGGCGGGGCTCCTCGCCCAGCTCGCCCGCCTCGACCCGCACCCCGAGAGCGTGCCCATCAACCTGCTCGTCCAGGTCCCCGGCACGCCCCTCCACGGCACGGAACCGCTCGACGGCCTCGAGCTGGTGCGCACCATCGCCGCCGCACGGATCATGATGCCGGAGTCCGTGGTGCGGCTGTCGGCGGGGCGATCCCAGATGACCGACGAGCTGCAAGCGCTCTGCCTCCACGCCGGTGCCGCGTCCATCTTCCTCGGGGACCGGCTGCTCACCACCGAGAATCCGGGCGAGCACCACGACACCATGCTGCTGCGCCGGCTCGACACCGAGCTCGCGACCGTGTCGCTGCTCGGATGACGGCCAGCGCCGAGCCCATCGGCGTCGACGTCGACGGCGGTCGCGTCACGGTCCTCGACTGGGGTGGTTCCGGCCGACCTCTCGTCCTGTTGCACCCGAACGGCTTCTGCGCCGGGCTGTACGACCCGGTCGCGACGCGGTTGCGCGACGATGCCCACGTACTCGGCGTGGACCTCCCGGGACACGGGGCCAGCACACCTCCGGCCGACCGGGCGGGGTTCGGCTTCGGCGCCATGGCCGAATGCGTCCTCGCAGCGCTCGACCACCTCGGGATCCGGCGTGCCGCCGTCGTCGGCGGGTCACTGGGCGGGGCGGTGGCGATCATGGCCGACCAGCTCCGCTCCGGCTGCTGGAGCCGGGCCCTGCTCGCCGAGCCGGTGGCCTTCCCGATCGGTCGCATCGCCGACCCGGCGGCGCCCAAGGAGAATCCCATGGCCGAAGCGGCCCGCAGGCGACGGTCGCGCTTCGCCGACCGAGCCGCGATGGTGGAGGCCTTGTCAACGCGCGAGCCGCTCTCCCAGCTCGCACCCGAGGCGATGCAGGCCTACGCCCGCTGGGGCACCGTGGCCGACGGTAACGGCGTGCGCCTGGCCTGCGAACCCGAGGTGGAGGCCACGGTGTTCGAGGTGTCCGGCCAGGCCGATGGCGCCCCGGCGGCTTGGTCCCACCTGCCCGAGCTGTCGTGTCCCGCCACCGTGGTCGCCGGGCGCGACTCGTTCCTGCCCGACGTGTTCGCCGAGCAGGCGGAGCGGGCCGGTGCCCGCTTCGTGCTCGTCGAGGGCGGCCACTTCGTCCTGCACGAGGACAGCGGACGGGGTGCTGCGCTCATCCGCCGCCATGCCCTTGGCATCTCCTCGGCGAACACGCTCGTCGCCGAGGGTTGAGCCGGAGCTTCCGGCTGGGCCGCCGGCAGCGTCACCGGTAGGTGGCGCCGGCTTGGATGCCACGGATGCGCACCTGCCACAGTGAACCGATGCGCCAGGGTGCAGATGATCCGACCAGCGACGACCATGCCGATCTCTCGGCGCGCATCGATACCGCCTCGGCCCTCAACCGGCTGAGCCACGCGCTCGTCGGTCACCGCGCCACACCCGAGGTCCTGGAGCGGATCGCCAGTGCCGCCGACGACCTCGCTGCGCGCATCGAGCAGGAGCCCGTCCGTGAGCGCAGCATGGAGATCGGCGCCAGCCCCGGCTTCCTGCAGGCGGTCGCCGAGCCGCAGACCCTGGCCGAGGTCGTCGACGGCGGCGCCTTCCTGGACATGTTCGACGACTCGCCGGTCTCGGGGTCCGCGAACCCGCTCAGCATCGGCCTGCGCATCCGCCGGGAGGGTGACCAGGCCGTCGGCGTGGTGACACTCGACCGCGGTTGGGAAGGCGCTCCCGGCCGCAGCCACGGCGGGATCGTGGCGTCGTGCGTCGACGAGACGTTCGGGGGGTTGCTGCCGGTCATCGGCGAGATGGCCTTCACCGGTGAGCTGTCGCTGCGCTACGAGGGTCCGTGCCCCCTGGGAGTCCCCCTCGAGTTCCGCTCGTGGCTGGAGGGTCGCGAGGGACGCAAGCTCCACCTCGCCTGCACCGGC
Organism: Actinomycetota bacterium; assembly: GCA_034211175.1. Classification (GTDB taxonomy): domain Bacteria; phylum Actinomycetota; class Acidimicrobiia; order Acidimicrobiales; family CAIXPF01; genus JAXHUH01. Next base: position 13,730 of record JAXHUH010000261.1, on the reverse strand, counting down.
AGCGCCGATGGGGAGGTGTTCGTCCGCGCCACAGCCGTGTTCATCACCGTGGATCTCGAGCGGTTCCGGCCGGCCGGCTGAGCGCCGGCCCCGCGGCCGACGTTCACGCCCGGCAGCTCAGGTGGCCGCTGCCACCTCGTCGGCGAACCGCCCGACCACATCGGCGTACTCCTCGACCATGTCGAGCACGACCTGGCCGGCCTTCTTGGTCTGGTTCATCTGCCCGACCACCTGGCCGACGAAGTAGGTGGCCAGCTCCTCGGCACCGGACCCGGCGGTGTTGGCTGCCCGGTTGATGCGGGCCTGGGCCTCGGACACGAGCAGCGGTTGCAGGGGCATGCCGAGCGGGCCGGGTCCGTCGGGACGTTCCCACTCCTCGGTCCACTTGGTCTTCAGCATCCGGGCCGGCTTGCCGGTGATCGACCGGGAGCGCACGGTGTCCTTGGACCCCGCTGCGAGGTACTTCTGCTTGATGACCGCCGCCGTCTCGGCCTCCTCGGTGGTGAGCCACACCGATCCGCACCACACGCCCTGGGCGCCGAGCGCCATGGAGGCGGCGACCTGGCGACCGTTGGCGATGCCGCCGGCGGCGAGCACAGGGGTGGGCGCAACAGCATCCACGACCTGGGGGATCAGGACCATGGTGGCGATCTCGCCGGTGTGGCCGCCGCCTTCCGTCCCCTGGGCCACGACGATGTCGACCCCGGCCTCCTTGTGGGCCACCGCGTGCTGCGGCGTCCCGGCCAGGGCGGCCACGACCACCCCGGCGCCGTGCGCCCGCTCGACCAGGTCCGGTGGCGGCGGGCCCAGTGCGCTCGCGATCAGCTTGATGTCATGGTCGAAGGCGACGTCGAGCAGGGGACCGTAACCCTTCGGGGAAACGTTCATGCCCCCGATCCGTGACATGGCCTCCTTCTGGTCCTCGTCGAGCTCGGGCACCTGGTAGCGGGCGAGGATGTCGTCCACGAACGCCTGGTGCTCGGCCGGCAGGAGCTGGCGGAGCGTGTCCCGGTCGAGGCCGCCCTCATCGGCGCCCTCGTACTTCTGCGGCAGCAGCAGGTCCACCCCGTAAGGTCGGCCGTTGACCTGCTCCTCGATCCAGGAGAGGTCGATCTCGAGCTGCTTGGGCGTGTGCGCCACGGCTCCGAGGACGCCGAAGCCACCGGCGTTGGTGACGGCGGCGACGACATCGCGGCAGTGGCTGAACGCCAGGATCGGATACTCGACGCCGAGCATGTCGGCGACCTGGGTCTTCACAGCGGTTCTCCCCTTGTCGGTAGTGGTCAGAACCTAATGGGTACGGTGCGCGGTCCGCGGACCTGCCCGCCGGTCCAGGTGACGCCGTCGGGGTCGGCGAGCTCGAAGGTGGGGATCCGCTCGAGGAACACCTCGAGGGCGACCTTGATCTCCATGCGGGCGAGGTTGGAGCCCAGGCAGCGGTGGATCCCCGAACCGAAGGCGAAGTGCCGGTTCTTCTTGCGGTCGATGACGAACCGGTCGGCGTCCTCGAACATCTCCGGGTCGCGGTTGCCGGCGGGGAAGGCCATCAGCACCTTGTCGCCCTTGTGCATCGGACAGCCCGCGAACTCGGTGTCCTCGGTGACGAGGCGGGCCATGGTCACGGGGCTGTAGAAGCGCAGGAACTCCTCCACCGCGGTGGGCAGCAGCTCGGGCTCGTCGCGCAGGCGCTGCTGGTCGTCGGGGTGGGTGGCGAGGTGCCACAGGGCCGAGCCGAGGTTGCTCCAGGTCGTGTCGATGCCGGCGACGAGCAGCAGGAAGCACGTGCCGAGCAGGTGCTGGTCGGTGATGGGCTCGTCGGTGTCGGCCTCGATGAGCATGGTGATGATGTCGTCGGGCCGGGTGCCGGGCTCCATCTGCCGGCGCTCGGCCACCGCGGTCATGAAGTACATCGTCATCTCGCCGAGCGCGTCCATGGCGCTGTCGATGTTCTGGAGGCCGTTCTGGAGGGTGCGCACCACCCAGCCGGGAACACCTCCTCGTCCTCGACCGGCACGCCCAGCATCTGGGCGATGATCCGCACCGGGATGTGCTGGGCGTAGTCGGCGGCGGCGTCGCCGTGGCCGTCTGCGAAGTGCTCGTCGATCAAGTCGTGGGCCAGCTCATGTGTGATGGGGCTCATCTTGTCGATGGCCGTCGGGCCGAACGCAGGCAGCAGCAGGCGACGGGCCCAGGTGTGGAACGGAGGGTCGGAGCTGATCGGTGGGACGGGCAGCAGGTCGTTGATCGCCACGTCGAAGGGGGACACCACGATGGGGTCGTGTGACGAGAAGCGCTCCACGTCGTGGGCGATGTCGCCCAGGTCGCTGTACCGGACCGGCAGCCATGTCCGCTGGCGGCGTTCGGTGAACGCGATCGGGCACCGCTCTCGCTGCTCGGCCCACCGCTTCTCCGGTTCGATCACGTAGTCGGGATCGGCGATACGGCGTCGTGGCATCGGTCATCTCGAAATGGATCTCCTCGTTTGCGGAACGATGCGACATTGTACGCGATCCATCTCACGACTCTGCAAGCGACATGTGTCACGATGCGGACGTGGATCGACAGGACCCGGTCGTCATCGTGGGAGGCTCGCTGGCGGGGCTGCGCACCGCCCAGGCGCTCCGGCGCGAGGGGCACGAGGGGCCGCTCACCATCGTCGGCGACGAGGCGCACTGGCCCCCCTTCGATCGGCCACCGCTGTCCAAGCAGCTGCTCGTCGGCAGCCTCGAGCCCGACCGCGTCCGGCTCCGGGTCCCCGACGACCTCGACGTGGAGGTACGCACCGGCTGCCGTGCCGATCACCTCGACGTCGCCGGCCGGGCCGTCGTGCTCGAGGACGGGTCGCGGCTGGAGTACGGCGCGGCGGTGATCGCCACGGGTGCTGCCCCGCGCCGCCTCGCGGGCACCGACGGCCTCGGGGGCGTCCACGTCCTGCGCACCATCGACGACAGCACCGCCCTGCGAACCGATCTGGAGGGCGCCCGCCGGGTGGTGGTGGTCGGTGCCGGGTTCATCGGCTGCGAGGTGGCGTCGTCGTGCCGAACGCTGGGCCTGGACGTGACCCTCGTCGACCTGCTGCCGTTGCCCCTCGCACCGTTCGGACCGGTGGCCGGCGAGATCGTCGCCGGGATGCACCGTTCGAACGGCGTGGACCTACGCCTCGGCGTGGGCGTCGCCGGCCTCGACGGGGACGCCGGCGGGCGGGTGCGGGCGGTCCGTCTCGCCGACGGCACGACCGCGGCGGCCGACGTCGTGGTGGTGGGCATCGGCGTCGTGCCGAACACCGCCTGGCTGGATGGCTCGGGGCTCGTGCTCGACGACGGCCTCTGCTGCGACGACGCTTGCCTCGCCCACGGCGGGGATGGCACGGTGGCGGCGGTGGGCGACGTGGCGCGCTGGGAGCATCCCCGATACGGCTCGCTGCGCATCGAGCACTGGACCAACGCCGGAGAGCAGGCTGCGCACGTCGCCAAGGTGCTCCTCCACGGCCGGGAGGTGGCAGGCCCGTACGCCCCGGTGCCCTACTTCTGGTCCGACCAGTTCGGCCGCAAGCTGCAGTTCGTCGGGATCTGCGGCGACGGTGACGAGTTCGAGGTGATGGAGGGATCGGTGGACGAGGGGCGCTGGGTCGCCGCCTACGGGCGCAACGGCGTCACGGTGGCGGCGCTGTGCGTGAGCTGGCCGGCCCGGCTCGGCCCGTGGCAGGCCCTCGTGGCACGGGAAGGCGTGCCGTTCCCTCCGCCCCTGCCCTAGCGGCGAGGGGACGCCGCTCATCGGGGCGGTGCCACGCGCCGCGATGTGCTGGGCGTCCGGCACACGACGAGCGATGTCTGTCTCTCACGACCGTCGGCTTCAGTCGTCGCTGATGGTGACCGCGTACTCGGGACAGTTGTCCACGGCGAGCTGGGCTGCCTCCTCCTGCCCGGGGGGCACGACGCCGTCGCCCTTGACCCAAGCCGTGCCGTAGTCATCGACCTCGAACAGGTCGGGGGCGATGGCGACGCAGCGGTTGTGGCCCTGGCACTTCTCCTGATCCACGTGAACGCGCATGTCCGGAGCCTAGATCACTGTGCGCAACATGAAGCGAATCCCGCATCATGTAGCGGCAACCTGCGGCCTCGGGGCCCCGGCTGGCTACACCGTTGCGAGAACACGCGTGGGCGGAGCGCTCACTGCTGCGTCCCCACCTTCAGCTCCTTGAACGGGCTCGTGGTGTCGATGCCCGGGTCCTTCGGCAGCCCTAGCACGCGTTCACCCACGATGTTGCGCATGACCTCGTCGGAACCGCCGGCGATCCGCATGCCCGGCGTTCCGAGGACGAACTTGGTCCAGGCGAAGGTTCCCCACTCACCGGTGTCCGCCACGAGGCGAGGACCGAGGACCTCGGCCACCCAGGCCCCGAGGTCGGTCAGGTTCTGCGTGAGCGCCAGCTTTCCGATCGACATCTCGGGACCGGGCAGGTGCCCGGCCTTGATCCTGTCGGTGGCGCGTTGGCCGGTGAACTTCGCGACCTGGAAGCCGATCCAGACCCGGATGAGCTCGTCGCGCAGGACGGGATCGTCGGCCTTCCCGAAGTGGTGCAGCATGGCCGAGAGCCGATCGATCGACGCCACCCCCGTCCCCATTCCGCCGCTGCCCGAGCCGATGGAGGCGCGCTCGTTCATGAGCGTCGTGAGGGCGACGCGCCAGCCGTCGTTGACCTCGCCCAGGCGGTGGTCGTCCGGGACGCGCACGTCGGTGAAGAACACCTCGTTGAAGCTCGCCCCTCCGGTCATCTGACGGAGCGGACGGACCTCGACCCCGGGCGCCGTCATGTCGACGACGAACCCGGTGAGGCCCTTGTGCTTGGGCTGGTCCGGATCGGTGCGGCAGATCACCTCGCCGATGTCGGAGTACTGGGCCCCGGACGTCCACACCTTCTGCCCGTTGAGGACCCACTCGTCACCGTCGCGCTCGGCCCTGGTCTGGAGGCTGGCGAGGTCGGAACCGGCACCGGGTTCGGAGAACAACTGACATGCGACGATGTCACCCCGCCACATCCCCCGGAGGTACGCCTGCTTGGCCACGTCGGTGCCGTGGGCGAGGATCGTGGGAGCGACCATCCCCAGTCCGATCCCGAAGAACGACGTGTTCGGCGTCTCGTAGCGGGACTCCAGGCGGGCGTAGAGGCGTTCGTGGGCGGCGGACAGGCCACGGCCACCGAACTCCTCCGGTCCGGTGATGTAGCCGAGCCCTGCGTCGAAGCGCGTTGCCCGCCACCGCTTCGCCGCGGCCAGCTGCCGACGTTCCTCCTCCGGATCGATCTCCTCGAACATGGCGACCGAATCGTCCCCCTCGCCCCACACGAAGCGGGTCTCGGTGTCCGGGGTGCGCCGCTCGGCGTTCTCGTCCAGGAACGCGGTCACCTCCTCCTCGAACTGCTCCAACGTCACATGCGCTCCCATCGGCAACCTCCGGCGTCCCTGCTCAGCCTGTCGATGCACTGACCCTCGCCAGCACATGAAAGACGATCTGTCTCACGTACCATCGAGAGACGTGATGAATCCTGACACACGACGGCGAGCTGGTCATCTCGTCACCGCCCGGGGTTCGGGTTCCGGCGTCGGGAGAACGACGGTGCGCGCTTCTCCAGGAACGCGGTCATGCCCTCGCGGGCCTCGTCGGAGGTGAACAGCTGCGCCGACATCTTCGAGGTCCACTCGAAGGCCGCGTCGGTGCCGAGCTGGGGCACGCGGGCGAGCAGCTCCTTCGCTGCGGCGAGGCCGCCGGGGGCGGCGTCGAGGAGGTCGTCGACGACGGCGTCGACCTCGGCGTCGAGCCGGTCAGCAGGCACGGCCGCGTTGATCAGACCCATCTCGGCCGCCTCCACGGCGCTGAACCGGTGGCCCCGCAGGAACGTCGCCCGGGCGTCCGCGGTGCGCAGCTTGGGCAGGCACACCACCGAGATGACGGCTGGGGCCACGCCGATGCGCACCTCGGTGAAGCCGAACTTGGCGTCCTCGACGGCCACGGAGATGTCCATGGCCGCGGCCAGACCCATGCCCCCAGCCACGCAGTGCCCGGCGATGCGCCCGACGTAGGGCTTGGGCGAGCGGGCGAACCGGCCGAACAGGTGCATGGGGCTGCTGACCGCGGCCGGCGCGTCGTCGGTGCTCGGCGAGGAGCGCTCCGACAGGTCGGCGCCGGCGCAGAACGCCGAGCCCTCGTTGGTGAGCACGATGACCCGCACGTCGTCATCGGCCTCGGCGGCCTCGAAGGCGGCGACCATCTCGGAGACGAGCTGGCGGCCGAGCGCGTTGCGGTGCTCGGTGTCGCACAGCGTGACGGTGCAGACCCCGTCGCGGGTCTCGGAGCGGACGACGGACATCAGCGCTTCCCCCTCGGTGCTGGGCCCTCGCTGGGCGGGCCGGCGTAGGCCTGGGCCTTGGACAGCCAGTCCCGGGCGATCCCGCCATCCACGACCAGATCGGTGTCGTCCAGGTGGCGCCGCTGGGTGACCACCTGGCAGAAGTGCTCGGCCGGACCCTGGACGGTGGCCTCGGCGTCGTCGGGGCCGAAGGTCCACACCTCGGCACCCGACGGCGAGGTGAGCTCGACCCGCACGTCGCCGGGCGGGACCTCCTCACCGCGGTTGACGTAGGTCCAGCCCCGGGTGATGTAGCCGATCTGGGCGACGTGGCGGAGCCGGTCGGTGGGCGGCCGGTGGCCATCGACGGCGTCGACCACGTCGGTGCCGTGCGCCCAGCACTCCATGAGCCGGGCGGTGAGGAACGACTTGGCGCTCATCGACGGGCCGTACCACGGCACCCGCTCGCCGTCCTCCAGGCTCGCCGCCGCGTCGAGCAGCGCGGCCCGGTTGGCGCGCCACTTCGCCAGCAGCTCGTCGGGGGTGAGATCGCGGAACAGCGTCACCGCCTCCATGCGGTCACCGGAGGTCATGAGCGACTCCAGGCTGGCCTGGAACCGGGCCTCGTCGGTGATGGCGAGCGTCGCCGTACCGTCGAAGTAGGTGAGGTGGCCGATCTGGTCGCGCACCGCCCACCCCGGGCTCTGAGTCGGCGTGGCCCACTGCTCGGGGGTCAACTCGGCGACCACGTCGTCGAGCGATTGCTGCTCGGCCGCCAGGTCGGCGGTGATGGATGCGAGGTCGGTCATGGGTTCCTTCCGGGTTGCGGGGCGGTGCTCATCGGTCGACCCGTGGTTCGCGGGGCAGGCCGAGCACCAGCTCGCCGATGATGTTGCGCTGGATGGCGAACGTGCCCCCGCCGATGGTGAGCGCCGGCGAGAACAGGAAGCCGTAGTGCCAGATGGGGTGGACGTCGGGGAACTGGGCGTCGACGTTGACCTCGGTAGCGCCCGTGCGGGCGTCCTCGGGCACGGGCCCGGGTGGGCCGGAGCCCTCGAGGACCCCGGCGGTGCCGGCCAGGTCCTTGGCCAGCTCCATGACGTGCTGGCCGTGCTCGTCGGCCATGGCCTTCTGGATGGACGCCTCCGGTCCGGGTGTCCGGCCCTTCAGCCGTGCGGACAGGGTGCGGAGCCGGTTCAGGCGCAGCACCTCGGCCTCGCAGTGCAGGGCAGCGAGCCGCTGGCGCAGCAGCGGATCGGTCTCCCCGCCGTTGCCGCGCACCAGCTCGATCAGCTCGGCCGCGGAGGGACCGGCGCCCCACAGCGATCCGGCCGAGGACAGCATCACCCGCTCGTTCGACAGGGTCACCTTGGTGAGCCGCCACCCGTCGTTCTCCTGGCCGACGAGGTTCTCGGCCGGCAGGCGGACGTCCTCGAAGAAGACCTGGTTGAACGAGTGCGCCGTCGTCATGTCGATGATCGGGTCGAGCGTCATACCCGGCAGGTCCATCGGGCACACGAAGTAGCTGATCCCCCGGTGCTTCGGGGCCTCGGGGTCGGTGCGGGCGATGAGGATCCCGTAGCGGCTGTGGTGACCGCCGCTGGTCCAGATCTTGGATCCGTTGACGATGTAGCTGTCGCCGTCGCGCACCGCCCGGGTCCGCAGGGAGGCGAGGTCGGACCCGGCGTCGGGCTCACTGAACAGCTGGCACCACTGGTCCTGGCCGCTGAGGATGGGCGGCAGGTACCGCTGCTTCTGCTCCTCGGTCCCGGCCAGGAGGATGGTGGGCGCGGCCCATCCGATGCCGATCCCGCCCGGACGGCGGATCCCCGCCCGGTGCAGCTCCTCGTCGATGATGAGCTGGCGCATCGGGTCGGCCTCGAGGCCCCAGGGCTCGGGCCAGTGGGGCACCACGTAGCCGGCTTCGGCCACCTCGGCCATCGACGCGTTCGGGTGCTCGTCCAGCCACGCCCGCACCACCAGGCGGCGGGGGTCGTCCTCCGGCGGCATGTCGAAGTCCATGGTGGTCAGCGTCCTTCCAGGAGTGCGGCGGGGATGTCGACGACGCGGGCGCGCAGCCACTCACCCAGGCTCTTGGCCTGCGGGTCCTTGCGCGTGGACGCGGCGACGCCCTCCTCCAGCAGGCCGTGGATCACGAAGTTCAGCGAACGGAACGACGCCAGGCGGTGCCGGTCGATCTTCATCGGGGCGGCCTCGGGCAGCAGCTCGGCGATCTTGTCGATGGTGAGGAACGAGTCGAGCCACGCCCACGCCTCGTCGGTGCGGGCGAACACACCGAGGTTGGCGTTGCCGCCCTTGTCCCCGGACCGGCTGCCGATGATCGTGCCGAGCGGCGCCCGCACGGTCTTCCCGCCCGGTGCGCTGGCCGTCGGCCCGGGCGTGGGCTCGACCACCACGTCGCCGGGCGGGGCGGTGGACTCCACGACGGTGCGGGCACCGCCGAGGACGACGACGTTCTGGGGCACGAGGTCGGCGGGTACGACCGCCGGCCGGTACACCCCGTAAGGGCGGGCCTGCTGGCCGCCGCCACCGAGACCGGTGAAGCCCGGGATGGTGGCCAGACCGAGCTCGACGGTGGCGTCGAACACGACCCGGCCGACCTTGCGCTCGTCGGGGTCCTTCAGCGACAGCCGCCACTGGGCCATCGCCTCCTCGTTCGTCTCCGGGTCGGCCTTGTCGGTGCGCACCAGCCGGGTGCTCGCCGAGGCGTAGTCCTCGGGCGAGTACGGCAGCGCCTCCCAGAACGCGGCCTCGACGAGCACCGCCTTCTCCTCGATGTCGAGGCCGACGAGGCCGACGCCGACCTCGTTGCGGAACCCGCCGAGCTCGTTCATCGCCACCTTGAGCGTCGAGGGCGGCGGCTCCCCCTTGGTGCCGCTGATGCGAACGCGGTCCCGGTCGACCTGCTCGAGCTCGATCGTGTCGAATCGGGCGGTGACGTCGGGGCCGAGGTAGGCGGGCGATGCGATCTCGTACAGCAGCTGGGAGGTGACGGTGCCCACGGAGACCTCGCCGCCGGTGCCGTCGTGCTTGCCGATCACCGTCGACCCGTCGGCGGCGATCTCGGCCCAAGGGAACCCGCTGTGGGTGAGGCCCTGCACCTCGGTGAAGAACGAGTAGTTCCCTCCGGTGGCCTGGGTGCCGCACTCGATGACGTGCCCGGCGACCACGGCGCCGGCGAGCGGGTCCCAGTCGTCGCGCGCCCAGCCGTGGTGCCAGGCCGCCGGTCCGCACACTACGGCGGCGTCGGTGGTGCGGCCGGTGACCACGATGTCGGCGCCGGCGTTCAGCGCCTCGACGATGCCCCAGCACCCGAGGTAGGCGTTGGCGGTGATGAACCGCGACGTGTCGCCGATCGGCTCGCCGGTGTCGAAGTGGGACAGGTCGATGCCGGCCGCCACCAGTTCGTCGAGGCGGCCGAGGATGTCGTCGCCGTTGACGTAGGCGATGGTGGGCGACAGGCCGAGCTTGTCGGCGACCTCGGCGACCGCATCGGCGCAGCCGTCGGGGTCGAGGCCGCCGGCGTTGGACACGACCTTGATCCCCCGGTCCAGGCAGCTGCCCATCACCTGTTCCATCTGGGTGACGAAGGTGCGGGCGTAGCCCCCGTGCGGTCGCTTGGCCCGGGTGCGCTGGAGGATGAGCATCGTGAGCTCGGCCAGCCAGTCGCCGGTGAGCACGTCGATGGGCCCCCCCTCCACCATCTCGCGGGCGGCGGCCAGGCGGTCGCCGTAGAACCCCGAGCAGTTGGCGATGCGGATCGGCTCGGTCATGTGGCATCTCCCTCCGCGGAGCCGTCGTCGATGACGAGCAGCGTCGCTCCGTTGTCGACCTGGTCACCGGCGGTGACGCGGATCTCGCTGACCACGCCGCCCACCGGGGCTCGGACGTGGTGCTCCATCTTCATGGCCTCGAGGACGACCAGGACCTGGCCGGCCTCGACCTCGTCGCCCGCGGCGCAGCGGACCTCGAGCACCGCGCCCGGCATGGGGGCGTGGAGGCCGCCGCCGGCCAGGTCGGCGCCCGGCGGGACGAACCGCGGGACGATCTCGAACGACACCGTGCCGTTCGGCACCTGCACGTGGATGCTCGATCCGGCGACGGTGACCCGCGACCTGGTGCGGCGCCCGTCGAGCTCGACGTCGATCTCGCCCGGGGACCAGGCGTGCACCCGGGCCCGACCCTCCCCCACCGCGAAGCTGCCATCGCGGCGGGCCTGGTAGGCGACCTCGACGTCGTCACCGCCGTGGCGGAGCACGACCCGCTCGCGGGGCATGAGCGAGTTCCGCCAGCCCGACGGCAGCTCGCCCAGCACGCGCGCGTGGGCGCGGTTGTCGCCCTGCAGCCACAGGGCGGCGGCCACGGCGGCCCGCCGCAACGCCTGCTCGTCGAGCACCAGCGACCTCGGCGGGTCCACCCGCTCGATGAAGTCGGTCGTGGTGTCCCCCGCCAGGAACTCGGGCGTGCGCAGCGTCTCCGCGAGGAAGGCGCGGTTCGTGATCACCCCGCCGAGGTGGAGCCGCTCCAGCGCCAGCGCCAGGCGCCCGGCCGCCTCGGCCCGGGTGGGCCCGTGGGCCACCACCTTGGCCAGCATCGGGTCGAAGTCCACGCCGACCACGGAGCCGGCGTTGACGCCGCTGTCCCAGCGGATGGCCGGTTCGGCCGGTTCCTCGTAGGCGACGAGGCGTCCGGTGGCGGGCAGGAACCCGCCCGCCGGGTCCTCGGCGTAGAGCCGGGCCTCCACCGCGTGGCCGGTGAAGGTGACCGACGCCTGGTCGTGGTCGAGCGCCTCCCCGGCGGCGATGCGCAGCTGCTCGCGGACCAGGTCGATGCCGGTGACCTCCTCGGTGACCGGGTGCTCGACCTGGAGGCGGGTGTTGACCTCGAGGAACGAGAACTCCCGCCGGTCCTCGTCGTAGAGGAACTCGACCGTGCCCGCCGAGCGGTAGCCGAGCGTGCGGGCCAGCGCCAGGGCCGCGTCGCCCATGGCGGCGCGCTGGGCGTCGTCGATGACCGGTGACGGCGACTCCTCGATCACCTTCTGGTGCCGGCGCTGGATGGAGCACTCCCGCTCGCCGAGGTGGATGAGGTTGCCGTGCTCGTCGCCCAAGATCTGGATCTCGATGTGCCGCGCCCGGGCGACGTAGCGCTCCAGGAACACGCGGTCGTCGCCGAACGCGCCCTTGGCCTCCCGCTGGGCGGCGGCCACGGCCTCGGCGAGGTCCTCGGGCCGCTCGACGATGCGCATCCCCTTGCCGCCACCACCGGCCGCCGCCTTGACGAGCAGCGGGAAGTCGACCGCGTCGGCCTGCGTGGGATCGTCCGAGGACGGCAAGGTCGGCACGCCGGCCTCGACGGCGATGTGCTTGGCGGCGAGCTTGTCGCCCATCGACTCGATGACCTCGGGAGTCGGCCCGACCCAGGCGATGCCGGCGTCGATCACCGCCCGGGCGAACCCGGCGTTCTCCGAGAGGAACCCGTACCCGGGGTGGACGGCATCCGCGCCGGCGGCCCGGGCGGCGGCCACGACCGCGTCGGCGTCGAGGTAGCCGCCGTCGGCGAGGCGGATCGCCTCGTCGGCCTCGGCGACGAAGGGGGCGTCGGCGTCGGCGTCGACGTAGACGGCGACGCAGCGCAGGCCCATGGCCCGGGCGGTGCGGAACACCCGCCGGGCGATCTCGCCGCGGTTGGCGACGAGGACGGACGTGAGTGGACGGGTCACAGGCGGAACACCCCGTAGCTCGAGGAGCCCTCGATGGCTCGGTTGCGGACGGCGGACAGGGTCATGCCCAGCACGGTGCGGGTGTCACGCGGGTCGATGATCCCGTCGTCGCTGATGGCACCGGTGGCCACCAGGGCGAGCGAGCCCTTCTCCTGGGCCTCCTCCACCATGGCCACGATGGCGGCGTCCTCCTCCTCGTCGAAGGGCTCGCCCTTCCGGGCCGCCCGCTGCCGGCGGACGATCGACATGACACCGGCGATCTGCTTCGGGCCCATCACCGCGATCTTCGCCGTGGGCCAGATGAAGGTGAACCGGTTGCCGAACGCCCGGCCCGACATGCCGTAGGTGCCGGCGCCGTAGCTGGAGCCGATGATGACCGTCAGGTGCGGCACCGTCGAGTTGGTGACCGCGTTGATCATCTGCGAGCCCTTCTTGACGATGCCCTCGGCCTCGAAGTCCTTGCCGACCATGAAGCCGGTGACGTTCTGCAGGAACACCAACGGCGTGTCGGTCTGGTTGCACAGCTGGATGAAGTGGGCCGCCTTCTGGGAGGCATCGGGATAGATCACCCCGTTGTTGCCCAGGATGCCCACCGGGTACCCGTGGATCTCGGCCCACCCGCACACCATCGTCGGGCCCCACCGGGGCTTGAACTCCTCGAACCGGGACCCGTCGACGGTGCGGGCGATCACGTCGCGCACGTCCACCGGCTGGCGCAGGTCCCGGCTGACCAGCCCGAGCAGCTCCTCGGGGTCGTGGAGCGGCGCGTCGCCGGGACCGGAGGGGTCCGGGCCCGGCTTGCGGATGTCGAGGTGCGAGACCACCTCCCGGCACATCCGCAGGGCGTCCATCTCGTCCTCGGCGAAGTAGTCGCCCAGGCCGGAGACCTCGGCGTGCAGGGCGGCGCCGCCGAGGCTCTCGTCGTCGGACTCCTCGCCGGTGGCCATCTTCACCAGCGGCGGGCCGGCCAGGAAGATCTTCGACTGCTCCTTGATGACGATGACGTAGTCGGACAGCCCGGGCTGGTACGCGCCGCCGGCCGTGGACGAGCCGAACACCACGCACACCGACGGGATCCGCAGCTTGGACAGCTCGATCATCTCGTAGAACGGCCGGCCGGACTCGGCGAAGTGCGTGGTCTGGGTCTTGGGCCCGCTGCTGCCGGCACCGCCCATGCGCAGGTCGGCGCCGGCGGACTCCACGAAGCTGATGTAGGGCATGCGGTTGTCACGGGCGATCTCGATGGCCCGCGACCACTTCTTGCCCGCGTACGGGGTCAGGGCACCGCCCAGCACGGACGGGTCGTTGCCCATGATCACGCACTCGGTGCCGGCGATGACGCCGACGCCCACGACCATGCCGCCGCCGATGGTGTAGTCGGAGCCGTAGCCCGCGAGGGCGCTGATCTCCAGGAACGGGCTGTCGGGGTCGAGCACGTTGGCGATGCGCTCCCGGATGGGCATCTTGCCCCGGGACCGCATGCGGGCGATCGAATCCGGACCGCCCCCGGCCTCAGCCTGGCCGAGCAGCTCCTCGATGACGGCGAGCTGCTCCAACACGTCATCCCGGTTCTTGCGGAACTGCTCGCTGGTCGTGTCGACGCTCGACGGCAGCGGCGGCGCCAGCAACGGTGTTCTCATG
>JAXHUH010000260.1:0-15425 GCA_034211175.1 Actinomycetota bacterium | reverse complement strand
CCACGGGGGCGCCCGACGGGCGGTCACGCCGACCGGTCGACCGGTTCCGCGAGAACGTGGTCGACCGGTAGCCCCGATGCGACGCCGACGCGGGCCTGCCTGACCCGGGAGCCGGCGTCGGCGAGCACGTCGCGCACCGGGATCGGCCGGCAGTCGAGCAGCCGGCCGAAGCGGTGGTGCAGCGCGACGTAGGCACGCTCGATCTGGCCCGGGTGGCGGGTCGCGGCGAGCGCGACGACCACGAGCCGGCCGATCGGCCGCTCGAGCCGCGTCGGCGCGGCCGACGTCATCAGCCGTCGTCGCCGGGCACCACGATGACCGGCGACCCGGCGTGGTGGAGGAGCTGGATCGGTACCCGGCCGAGGCGCAGGCCGGTGAACCCGCCGAGCCCGCGCCCGCCGACGACCGCGGCCGAACCGGGTCGCGTGCTCAGCGTGCGGGCCAGGGCATCGACCGGATGCAGCTCGCGTTGGACGTCGATCGAGACCGGGACGCCCGCCTTCTCCATCGGCGCCGTCCACTGGGCCATCTCGTCGAGCGCACGGTGGTGCCAGCTCGACGGATCGGTCGGCGACACCCACTCGGCGACCGGTTCGAACGCGTGGATGGCGGTGACGTCGACGCCGAGGTCGTCGGCGAGCTCGGCGCACAACTCGACCGCGGCGAGGCTCGCCGGTGACCCGTCGACGCCGACCACGAGGTGGGTCAGCGGCGCCGCACCGCCGTCGGGGACGACGGCGATCGGTGTCCTCGCGTGGTGGATCAGGTGATGGGCGACGCTGCCGAGGTGGAGGTGGGGGAACCCGCCCGCGCCCCGTCCGCCGACCACGAGGAGGTCGGCACGGGGATCGCCGGCGGCCCGCAGCAGGGCCTCGGCCGGGTCGCCGTCCAACATGGCGGTGCTGACCGTGGCCGGCGGGTTCTCCAGCGCCGCGCACAGCTCGCGCAGCTCACCCACCTGCTGGTCGCGCAGGGCGTCCCACTCGACCGGCGGGACCTCTGACTGGTTCGGGACGAACACCCGGGACACGGCGAGCTCGGCGCCGGAGCGTCGGGCCAGGTCGGATGCCCAGCCCAATGCCTGCCGTGCGGTCTCGGAGCCGTCGATGCCGATGAGGAGCCGTTCCATGTGCGTGGCCTCCCTCGTGGACCGTGCGCGTGACAGCTGTTCGCGCACTTCCACGTTCCTGCCACCCGGTGACCGTCGGAAGGGTCCTCCTGCTCTTCCCGTCGACGACGATCGCCGCGCCCACGTGGGCCACCCGGCGGACCCCGCCGGGACCCGTCAGGTGACGCCGACCGGGCGGGCGCTCGGTGCGAGGTGGCGGGTGAACCAGTCGCGGGCCCGGGTCGCGACCACGTCCAGCGCGCCGGGCTCGGCGAACAGGTGGGTGGCGCCGGGCACCACCGCGAGCTCGCGCTCGCAGTGCATGGCGTCGAGCGCGAGCCGGTTCAGCTCGAGGACGACGTCGTCGTGGCCGCCGACGATCAGCAGCGTCGGCGCGGTGACCTCGGCGAGGCGCGTCGCGGCGAGGTCGGGCCGACCGCCCCGGGAGACGACCGCGGCGACCTCGGCATCGGGCTCGGTCGCGGCCCACAGCGCCGCGGCGGCGCCGGTGCTGGCGCCGAAGAAGCCGATCGGCAGCCCGGCCGTGGCCGGGTGGGTCCGTGCCCACCAGGTCGCGCCGAGCAGCCGGCGGGCGAGGAGCTCGACGTCGAACACGTTGGCCCGGGCGTCCTCCTCGTCCACGGTCAACAGGTCGAGCAACAGCGTCGCCAGACCGGCCCGGTTCAGCGCCGCCGCCACCTCACGGTTGCGCGGGCTGTGGCGGCTGCTGCCGCTGCCGTGGGCGAACACGACGAGGCCATGGGCTCCCTCGGGGACGGTCAGCCGGCCGGGGAGCCACACCGCTCCGGCGTGCACCTCGACCTCCTGGTCCACGTCCCCCGCCTCGGTTGTGGGCCCGTCGTCCCCGTCGCCGACGGTCGCGGCCGCCACCGGGGGAGCAGCCAGCCGGGTGAGCCACTCGACGACCTCGTCGTCGGAGGTCGGTGAGAAGTCGTCGTAGAACTGGCCGACCGCCCAGAACGGCTCGGGCGTGTCGAGCGCGACGCACTCGTCGGCCTCGTCGCCGACCCGGCGCTCCCAGCCCTCGGGCGCGACGGGCACGGCGAGCACGATCCGGGCTGCGCCACGCGCCCGGGCCACCCGGCACGCCGCACGCGCGGTCGACCCGGTGGCGATCCCGTCGTCGACGATCACCGCGGTGCGACCGTCGAGCGGGACCGGTGCCCGGCCGTCGCGGTAGCGCGCCAGCCGGCGGGCCAGCTCGGCCCGTTCACGGGCCTCGACGTGGGCGACCTCGGCCTCGCTGACGTGAGCCCTCGCCAGCACCCGCTCGTCGAGGACGCGGACACCGTCCTCCCCGATGGCCCCCATCGCCAGCTCGGGCTGGAACGGCAGGCCCAGCTTGCGGACGAGCGCCACGTCGAGTGGCGCATCCAGCATCGCCGCGACCTGCGCGGCGACCGGCACGCCGCCACGGGGGAGCCCGAGGACGACGAGCGGCTCGTGGCGCAGGTGCTGGAGCCGTGCGCCGAGATGTTGCCCCGCATCGAGACGATCGGCGAAGTACATCGGCCCTCCCTCGACGGATCCACCTTCGTCGGCACGCACCGCACGGTCAGCGACCCGCGGCGCTGCTGCGGTCGGGCGGCCGGAGCGGGTCGCCAGCCGGGGTGGGGCCCGCCGAGCCACCTGGTCGCGCACCCTCAGGTTCCCGCCGCCGGCCCGCTCCGGGAAGGGCCGGACGGCCCTTCCCGGCCGCCGATTCACGGGGTGTGGGCGCGCGTCGGCCGGACCCGGGGCGACGGGACCGTCGCCTCTGGCGCGACCGCCCCGGCGGGCGCACGATCGGAGACGCCCAACCGACGCACGACGACGGAGGAGACTCGATGCTCCGTCCCCATGACCTCGTACCCACGGCGATGCGGGGGCCCGGCCCGAACGCCGCCCGCGCCCGGGCGGTCGCCGCGGCAACGCTGCTGCCGGTCCTCGTCTGGGTCCTCGCGGTGCCGGTGGCGGGCGTCGACCTCGAGGTGCCCGACGGCGACGGCACGAGAACGATCGGGCTCGGGGCCGTCGTCGTGACCGCGGCCGGAGTGTCGCTCGCCGGCTGGGTGCTGCTCGAGGTGCTGGAACGGGTCGTGCGCGGCGGCTGGTTCGTGTGGTGGGCGATCTCGATGGTCGTCCTGATCGGGTCGTTCGCGCCGCTCGGCGACCCCGACATGTCGACCGCCACCGCGGTCGTGTTCGCTCTGATGCGCCTCGTGATGGCCGCGGTGCTGATGCCGACGTTCGTCTCGACGGCCCGTCGCCGCCTCGTCCCGCCTGCCGCGACAGGCGAACGCCCACGTGTCGCCGCCGGGGGCGTCAGCCGGGCCTGAGCACGGCACACGTGCCGGCCGGCAAGCCCGTCGCGTTCGTCAGTCGGCCTGCCAGCGGCGGCGGTTGACCACCTCGTCGAGGCACAGGACCGGCTCCCAGCGCGTCGGGTCGAGCCACACCAGCGCTGTGAACATGGCCTCGGCCTCGTCCCAGCGTCGCTGGCGCCACGCGCACCGGGCCAGGCCGCCGAGGCCCCGCAGGAACGGGCGGTTGTCGATCATGCCCCACGGGAGCACGCCGCCGAAGCCCTCGGGCAGTGCCGCCTCGCCGAGCGCGACCGCGGTCTCGTAGTACTCGAGCGCGGCCTTCGGGCCCCGGTCGACGCTGGCGATGACGCCGAGGTGGACCCACGCGTCGACGCAGCGCGGGTCCTCGGCGATCACCGCCTCCAGCAGCTCACGCGCCTCGTTGCCGAACCCGGCGGCGAGCATGTCGGCCGAGGCCACGATCGGGTCGTCGTCGAGGTCCTCGTCCGATTCGCCCGGCAGGACCTGCTCCATCTCGAAGCGCGGCCTCGGCCCGGCGGCGATGACCTCCAGGACGATCGGTTCGAGCTCGTACTCGCCCGGTTCGCCCCAGTACTCGGTCGCCGGGTCCCACTCGCCCATCGGTCGCAGCTCGAGCGGCGCGCCACCCGGTGCCGGGATGCGGGCGACGCGGGGGTACACCCAGGTCGCACCGGTCGGCGTCGGCTCGTCGAGCGGGTCGATGCCCGACCAGCGGCGGTACGCGTCGACCAGGCGATGGGTCTCGGCGGCCACCGGCGGGATCGGCTCGACGTCGAGCAGGCCGACGTCGTGGCGCACGCCGTCGCGCCAGCACTCGGCGACCAGGCCACGGCGTTCGTTGCCGTCGAAGTCGACGCCCCACACCTCGACCTCGACCCCGACGACGCTCGCCCGGAACGGGAACTGCGCCCGCCCGGTCAGCTCGTCGGAGAACGCCGCCAGCTGGTCGTGCTCGTCGTGCGCATCGACCACGATGTCGTCGACCAACTCGTCGATCCCGTCGCCCATCCCTCAAACGCTACGCGTCGCTTCAGCGACCCCGCGTGATCGGCCGGCACGTAACCCTGGCCCGCAGCGCGGCGAGCGGGGTGGGTGGCCACTCGCAGCGGTGCCGTCGCAGCCGTTCAGGGCCGGAGCACTCTCAGCGGCGTGTGCTCGGCGATCCGGTCGTAGTCGCGATCACGGTGGAGCACCGGCAGGTCGAGCCGCAAGGCGACCGCTCCGATCAGCGCGTCGACCTGCGAGCGGAGCGTGACGCCTCGCCACCGCAGCTCACGGCAGATGCGCGCCGCATCGAGCCAGTCGACGGTACTGAGCACCGATTCCCGTGGCTGGGCTTGCAGGAGCCGCTGCGTCGAATCGACGACACCGCGCCTCGCCCCGGCGAGCACCTCGAGCAGGATTGGGTCGATCATCACGACCTCCCGGTCTGCGATCGCCCGACGAAGTCGCAGCGACTGGGGTGATCCCGTCGCGTTCAGGTACTCGATCCAGGCCGAGGTATCAGCCAGGATCATCGGCATTCCAGCTGGTGAAGCGGTCGTTGCGCATTGCGTCGAGGTCGCCGTCCCAGCCGGCGCCCTCCATCGCCAGCTGCTCCTCGACGCTCATCGGGTCGCCACCGACGAGCCGCTCGAGCGCGAGCTGGACCACCTCCCGCTTCGTTCGCAGGCCGAACCGTTGCATCGCCCGCTCGACGAGCTCGTCGTCGAGCTCGATGTTCGTCCGACTCACGACACCAGCGTACACATCAAGGTGTATGCAGTGGGTTCGGCGATGCGGAGCGGGACTCGTTCGACCGGCCTGTGCCCATCGGCTCGGTGTCGGCGGACATGGCGTGGTCGGCGGCGGCCCACGACGGGACCAGGCGGGGGCCGGTCCAGAGCACCGCGGCGACCGTCGACACGGCGGCGGCGATCAGCGGCCACCAGCTCGCCGGGGGTGGCGCGAGGTCGTAGAAGCTGCGGGTGAACGGGATGGCGATCGCAGCCAGGTAGCCGCCGACGAGGGCGGCCAGCAGCAGCGCGCGGGTCGCCCGGATCGGGCGGAGGATGCGGGCCAGCACCAGCAGCGACCCGCCGAGCAGCGTCAGGGTGGCGCCGGTGCGGGCCTCGTCCAGGGGGAGCTGCGAGCGCAGCACGGCGAAGGTCACGAGCGTCGCCAGGCCCACGGTGACGCCGGCGGGTGCCGCGAACCGCAGCGCCCGCCCCAGGAACCCGGGCGCCGATCGGCGGGTCGACGGCTGCAGCGCCAGGTAGAGGCCGGGGAGGCCGATGATGAACGTCGACAGCAGCGACAGGTGGCGCGGGAGCAGCGGGTACTCGAGTCGGCTCGCGGCCGCCGCGACGGCCAGGACCAGCGCCACCGTCGACTTCGCCAGGTACAGCCCGGCGACCCGCTCGACGTCGTGGAGCACCCGGCGGGCCTCGCGCATCATCGCCGGGAACACCGAGAAGCGGTCACCCACGATCGTCAGGTCGGCCACGGCACGGGTCGCGTCGGTGGCGTCACCGATGGCGATGCCCAGGTCGGCCCGCTTCACCGCCAACACGTCGTTCACGCCGTCGCCCGTCATCGCCACCGTCCGTCCGGCGGCCTGCAGACGCTCGACGATCCGCTGCTTCGCCGCCGGCGCCACCCGGCCGAAGACCCGGCGCTCGGCGACCAATCGATCGACCGTGGCGTCGTCGAGGGCCGCCAGGTCGCTCGCGTCGACCGGCCGCTCGTCGACCAGCCCCACCGATCGGGCCACGGCGGCCACCGTCGCCGGGTGGTCGCCCGAGATGACCTTCAGGTCCGCGCCCTGCTCACCCAGCCAGGCGACGATCTCGGCCGCGTCGTTGCGCAGCTCGTCGCCCAGCAACACGAGCGCTGCAGCCGACAGCCCGCCGGGGAGCTCCTCGCCGAGGGGTCGCTCTGTCCGGGCGAGGACCAGCACCCGCCGGCCGGCACCGGCCTCCCCGGCGACCTCGTCGAGCAGCGCCGGGTCGTCGGCCCGCAGCACCCGCTCGGCCGCGCCGAGCACCCAGGTCCCCCGGCCGGCCACGGCGATCGCCGACCAGCCCCGGGCCGAGCTGAACGGCCGATGGGCCTCGGTGGCCCAGCCGTCGGGAACCGGCCCGACCCCGCTGCCGATGGCGGCGAGTGACGCGTTGGGGTGCTCGTCGGCCGCGACCATCGACGCGAGCGCGGCGTCGACCTCGGCGCGGGGCACCTGATCGAGTGGCCGGATCTCCCGCAGGCCGATCGCACCGGTCGTGATCGTGCCGGTCTTGTCGAGGCACACGACGTCGATCCGGGCGAGGACCTCGACCGCCGCCAGCTCCCGGGCCAGCACCCCGGCCCGCGCCAGCGTCACCACGCTGGCCCGGAACGACACGCTCGTCATCAGGACCAACCCGTCGGGCACCACGTTGACGACCGCGGCGACGG
Organism: Actinomycetota bacterium; assembly: GCA_034211175.1. Taxonomy (GTDB): domain Bacteria; phylum Actinomycetota; class Acidimicrobiia; order Acidimicrobiales; family CAIXPF01; genus JAXHUH01. The sequence goes on along the minus strand of JAXHUH010000260.1, from coordinate 8,537 downwards.
TCCCGGCGACGGCGTCGGCCGTGTCGTCCTGGTGGCTCAGCAGGGCGGAGAGCACGACCACGAACAGCGGGACCGCGGCGATGAGCAGCCAGCGCATCACCCGGTTCACGCCGTCCCGCAGATCGGAGCGCACCGAGGATGATCGCTGCGCGGCCACGGTCAGGGCGTTGGCGTACGCCTCGGCGCCGACCGCCGTGGCCCGGATCCAGCCGTCGCCGGCGACCACCACCGAACCCGACCGCACCGCCTCGCCCGGTTTGCGGGCCACCGGCTCCGACTCGCCGGTCAGCAGGGCCTCGTCCAGCTCCAGCCCGTCGGAGACGACGATCTCGCCGTCGACCGGTACCTGGTCACCCGACCGGAGCCCGACCAGGTCACCCTCGACAACGGTCTCGGCGTCGATCCGACCCACGGTGCCGTCCCGCCTCACCCGCGCCTGCGGGGCGACGAGGACCCGCAGGTCGCGGACCGCGGCCCGGGCCCGCAGCTCCTGGACCACCCCGACGACGATGTTGGCCGTCACCGTCGCCCCGAGCAGCGCATCGGCGCCCGGCTTGAACACCAGCACCAGGGCAACGAGGGAGTAGATGAGCAGGTTGACCGGCTGGACGAGGTTCGACCGCAGGATCTGCGCCGTCGAGCGCACCGGTGCGTCCGGCGGGGTGTTGACCCTCCCGGCCCGGACCCGGGCGGCGACCTCCGCCGAGCTCAGGCCGACCGGTGCGTCCATCGCCGCTCAGGCTACGACCCACGCCGCCAGCCGCCGGAACGAGTCGGTCGTCGTCGTCGATGGCGTGGGCCGCGACCGCAGCGTCACCTGCCCCGCACGCCGACGCCGCCGCTGGCGACCGCGTCGCCCCTACGTGCCGATTCGGGAGGGGTGCCCCGTTCTGGCGTGGAAAACCGACGGCGCGCAGAGCAGAGAACCACGCCAGAACGGGATGCTCGGGCCGGTGCGGGTGGACCGTCGGGCCGATCGCGTGGTCGTTCGCCTCTGGGCGCCCGGGTGGCGGCTTCGTAGCGTCGGCCCCGTCGGGACAGGGACGTCCCGACCGGGCCGCGTGCGAGAGGAGAGCGCAGTGGTCGACGTCAAGGACGCAGCAGCCGAGTTCCTCGCCAACAAGCGGATCGCGGTGACCGGGGTGTCACGCGAGCCGAAGGGCGAGGCCAGCAACGGGATCTACAAGCGCCTGCGGGACAAGGGCTACGAGGTGTTCGCCGTCAACCCGCACGCCGACGAGGTCGAGGGCGACCCCTGCTACCACACCCTCGCCGACATTCCCGGCGGGGTCGACGCCGTCGTCGTCGCCACCCGGCCCGACGTCGTCGAGGACACGGTGCGCGAGTGCGCCGAGCTCGGCATCCGCCACGTGTGGATGCACCGCAGCTTCGGCGCCGGCAGCGTGTGCGACGAGGCCACGGTCTACGGCCGCGACCACGGCATCACCGTCATCGACGGCGGCTGCCCCCTCATGTTCGACCCGGTCGCCGACGGCTTCCACAAGCTGATGCGCCTCTGGTTCCGCCGCACCGGCAAGGTCCCCGCCACCGTCTGACACTGCCACCGGACAAACCGGCCGGGCCGAGCGGCCGCCGCGCAGCCGTCAGTGGGCCAGCGACCCGCGCGTGGCGATCCACTCGGTCGGCTGATGAGTGACCTGCGCGATTCGGTCGAAGTCATCGTCGTAGTGGAGGACGACCAGGTCGGCGGCCTCCGCCGCCGCAGCGATCACGAGGTCCGCCGGCTTGGCGCCTCGGTGAGCCCCGGCAGCGGCGAGAAGGCCCGTGACGGTCAGAGCCCGGTCCATGACCGCAGGTGTGATCGGCGCCTCCGGGAGCGCACGCCGTTCGCGGATGACGTCAACCACGTCGCGGACGCGAGACGAGAAGGCGATCTCGAGATCCACGGTCCTGCACGACCACAGGCGGCCGTTGAGCGCGAGCGCTTCCAGGCGATCGCCGACGGTGTCGATGTCGGCGCGCGCGAGCGCCGACGTATCGACCAGATATCGGGGATCAGCCATCCAGGTGGGTTCGTGGCGCCCGCGCCTCGTCGAGCGCCTCGAGGTCCACCGCGCCCGGCTGACGCAGGCGACGTATGTGGTGAACCGAGACGTCTGCCTCCACCAGCTTCTTCAGCGCGGCGTCGACCGTTGCCTTGATCGTGGGTGTCCCGGCGGCACGCTGTGCGTACTCCAAGAGGTCGTCGTCGATGTCCACGAGCCGCTTCGTCACGGTCCCAGGATATCCGGATCGATCCTTCGTATATACCGCCGGTTCTGGCAGCGGGCCGTCGCCGGCCGGCGTGGTCAGGCGATGAGGGCCTGGTAGGCGAGGGAGGACATCTCGCGGCGGATCGGGTACTGGGACGACGGCATGAGCTGGGCGAGGATGATCGTCACCAGCTCCTCCGAGCGGTCGACCGAGAAGTTGGTCGACGCGGCGCCGCCCCAGCCGTGGGCGCCCTCGGAGCCGACCACGCCGGCGGCCGACGGGTCGAGCACGACCGAGACGCCGAGGCCGAAGCCGATGCCCTCGTAGGACACCTCGGAGAACACCTTCTGGCCCATCGACGCCAGGTCGCCGCCACCGGGGAGGTGGTTGCGGGTCATGTACTCGACGGTCTTGCGGCCGAGGACCCGGCGGCCGTCGAGCTCGCCCCGGTTGGCCAGCATCAGCGCGAACCGCAGGTAGTCGTGGGCCGTCGAGACCAGGCCGCCACCGCCCGAGAGGAACCCCGGCTGCGCCAGGTAGGTCGAGCGCTCGGGGGCGTCGAACAGGTGGAGCGGATCACCCGCCGTCCACGCGTAGTTGGCGGCCAGGCGGTCGACCTTGTCGGCCGGCACCGAGAACCCGGTGTCGACCATGCCCAGGGGCTCGAAGATCCGCTCGGCCAGGAACCGGTCGAACGGCTGGCCGGAGATGACCTCGCACAGGTAGCCGCACACGTCGGTCGCCACCGAGTACGACCACTGCGTCCCCGGCGAGAACAGCAGCGGCAGGTCGGCCAACGTCTCGATCATCTCGCCGAGGTCCTTCGCCGCGTCCTTCTCGACCTTCTTGCGGCGGTAGAGCGCGTCGAGCGGGTGGCGGCCCATGAACCCGTAGGTGAGGCCCGACGTGTGGGTCAGCAGGTCGCGGATCTGCATCTCCCGCTCGGGGAACTCGGTCGTGTACTTGAGCGGGGTGCCGTCCGACCAGACCCGGAGGTCGGCCCACGACGGGATGAACCGAGACACCGGGTCGTCGAGCTGGAACCGGCCCTCCTCGTAGAGCGACAGCAGCGCGACCGACGTGATCGGCTTGGTCATCGAGTAGATCCGGAAGATCGTGTCGGTCTCCATCGCGGCGCCGGCCTCGAGGTCGCGCTGGCCGAACGCGGCGAGGTGGGCGACCTGCCCGCGGCGGGCCACGAGCGTGACGAGCCCGGCGAGCTTGCCGGTGTCGACGTACTCCCGCTGGAAGAACGGCTCGATCCTGCCCAGGCGCTCGGCCGACAGGCCGACCTCCTCGGGCTTGTCGAGCACCTCGATGCGACCTTCGCTGCGCACGTCCATCTCGCGGTCTCCCTCCCCGGAACCGGATCCCCCACGGCGATATCGCCGGCCCGCATCGTTCCAGACGCGACGCCGAGGCCGCAGGTTCGGTGCGGTCGCGCCGGCGCCGCCGACCATCACGCGGCAGATCGGTCCGCCAGCACGAGTGGCCCCGGCGGTCAGCCGGCGAGCGCAGCGACCAGTCGGCGGATCGACCCGAGCAGCTCGTCGGTCGGCGGCCCGCCGCCGGCGGTGATGTGGGCGAAGAGGAGACCGTCGACGCCCGCGACGAGGTCGGCGGCCGTGCGCTCCGGTTCCTCGACGCCGGCGGCCCGGAGCTGGTCGGCGACCGTTGCCCGCACGCTGGTCGCGGCGACCGCCAGGCGCGCACGCAGCTCGGGCCGCCGCATCCCCTCCAGGCTCAGCTCGTAGCGGGCCGCGAGGCGGTCACGGCCGTCGGTCAGCCACAGGTGCGCCAGGTCCTCGGCGGCGGCGACCAGGGCCTCGGCTCCCGTCCCGTCGCCCCGCGACCGCTCGTCCTGCTGCGCGCCAGCGTGTTCGAGCTCGGCCAGCTCCAGCGCGAGGAGACGGTCGACCGCGGCGTCGACGAGTGCTCGGCGGGTCCGGAAGTAGTAGGAGGACGACCCCTCGGAGACGCCGGCGGTGCGGTCGACGGCCCGATGGGTCAGGCCCCGCATCCCCTCGGCGGCCAGCGTGCGGATCGCCGCGTCGGCCAGCTCGGTGCGTCTCGACCCCGCCTCGCCGTCTTCGACGCCGCCCGGTGATGAACCCATCGATGCTCGCCCGTTCCTCAGTCGCCGTCCCTCTGGTGACCCGCCACCTCTGGCAACGCGGCCCTCTACATCTGTAGAGTACCCGCGGCGAGCCTGACCATTCGCCGAACCGGAGGGCCCGATGTCGGCCACGGACACCACCGCCGCCAACGATCGAGATGACGTGGCCGGGACGACGTCGGCCGCGGGGCTCCCGCCCGTCCGCGACGGCCTCCTCGGCCAGTGGGACCAGTTCATCGGGCCGGGCGCCGGCGTCGTCGAGAACGCCGGCTCGATCGGTCTCGGGGTCGTCGGTGCCGCTGTGGCATGGCACAGCCCGCCGCGCTCGCATGCGCGGTGGGCCCGCGGCCTTCTCACCGCGCTCTCGTTCGACCTGTGGGGTGGCGCGTGGGCGAACAACACGCCGGCGTGCGTCCGCTGGTACGAGCGCCCCGGCCAGGGGCCGGCCGAGCACCTGAGGTTCGCGTCGATCCACGTCCATCCGTTCGCCATCGCCGCCATCGACGGCGGGGGCGCCCGCCGGTGGGTGTGGGCGGCGACCCAGTACGCGTACCTGATGGCCACGACCGCCGTCCTCGTGCGCACGGCCGGTCGGCGGCGCCGGATGCTCGCCCTCGCCGCGACGGCGGGCGGGATCACCATCGACCGGGTCCTCGGCCCGTCGCCCAGCGCCCCGTGGTTCGCCCCGATCTTCTACGCCAAGCTCCTCGCCGGCCACGCCGGCGCCGGCGCCCTCGGCCCATGGGCCGACCTCCCCGGCGCCTACGCGGCCGGGGACGGCATCGATCGCTGACCAAGAAGGCAGAGGCCACGAGCACGGTCGCCGAGTAGGCGACGCGCCATACGTCGAACGGCGGCGCCGAGATGGCCCGTGCCCGTCGAGCTCGGCTCAGGATGTGGCGGCGGTCAGCATCACACCGGCGGCGTCTCGGTGGGGGCTGCGGCGATGGCACGGGCGCCGCGCATCGCGAGTGCCTCAGCTCTCGACATCGGCCGATCAGCGAGCCTGCGGCGGGCCGGAGCCGCGGTCTCGGTCCTCGCGCGCAGGCCGAGGCGCCGCGCGATCGCCCGGATCAGATCGGTCCCGATCGCCATGTGTCTGCGCAGCTCGGCCACAGGCTGCAGCATGGCCGGTCCACGTCGCCGGCGCACTCGTAGGGGTCCGAAGGCCCTGGGTCAACGGGTTGATCTGCCCGGGCGGATGTCGTGGGACCTGCAACTACAGTCCGGAGCGTGGGGACGGAAGCACGCGCCGGAGTCGCGCTCTCGGTGCTGGGCGACATCGCGGTGTTGGACGACCAGGCGCGTCCGCGGCGCCTGTCACCCCAGCGTGCCCACATCCTCGCCGTGCTCGCCGCCGCCCCCGGCCAGGTCGTCTCCCGCGCCGCGCTGGCGAGCGACGTGTGGCAGGAGGACGACCCGCGGGTCCGGAGCCGGCTGAAGTCCCAGATCACCCAGATCCGCAACGCCCTCGACGGCCGGTTGACCATCGACTACCACCTCGAGGGCTACCGGCTGAGCGGGGAGCTCGACCGGCTCGACTCCACGCGCTTCGAGTCCCTCGTCACCGGCGCCCGGGGCCTCGACGCTGCGGCGGCCGCCGAGCGGTACCGGGCCGCGCTGGCCCTGTGGACCGGCCCGGGGTCGTTCGGCGGGGTCGACTCGCTCCTCGTCGACGATGCCCGCCGTCGTCTCGATGCGCTCCGCGACACCACCGTGGTGGCGCTCGCCGAGTGTGAGGTCGCGCTCGGGCGCCCCGACCGCTCGACCGAGCCGCTGAGCGACCTGTTCGAGGAGGACCCGACCCGGCGTGACGTGGCGTCGGCACTCGCCGGTCTGCTGGCCATCGGTGGCCGCGAGGCCGACAGCCTGCGCACGATCGAACGCCATCGCCGCTCGCTGGCCGAGATCGGCCTGACCCCTGCACCCGACGTCGCCGACCTCGAGGGGCGCATCCTCCGCCACGAGCTCCCATCGGCCCGGCCGCCGGCCCTCGTCGCCCGCACCGCCGGGCCGGGCACGTCGCTGCGCACCGGCGTGCTCCACCGTGACGAGCTGGAGGCGCGCGTGCTCGCCGCGCTCGCCGACGGCCCGGTCGCCCTCTGCGGTGAGGCCGGTGTCGGCAAGACGGCGTTGATCGAGCGGGTGCTCGACCGCTCGGGCCGGTCGCGGCCGGTCGTGCGGGCCGCGGCGCGGGCGGACCCGGACCGTCCGATCGAGGTCGTCGCGGACCTCGTCGAGCAGCTCGCCGTCATCGACCCCGACACCCATCGCCTGCTCACCGCCGACCCCGCGACCGCCGGCGCGGTCGCCCGCCTGCTCGGTGACCACCGCTCGCCGGCGCCGCTGCTCAGCCGGGAGCGGTTGATCGACGAGCTGGCCCGGCTCGTCCACGTGATCGTGGACGGCGTCGGGGCGGTGGTCGTCGTCGACGACGCCCACTGGCTCGACAACAGCTCCGCCGAGATCGTCGCCCGGCTGATCGACAAGCGCGTCGGCGGCCTCGTGCTCGCCGCCCGCCGCCCGCTCGGTGACCTCCCCGGCGACGCATGGGACGCCGTGCCCTGCGTCGACGTCCCACCGTTCACGCCGGCGGAGGTGGCCCGGCTGCTGGAGCACTCCCTCCCGGTTCGGGCGAGCGGCGAGCTCGCCGACCACCTGCACGGCGACACCGGCGGCAACGGCCTCTTCCTCCGTCTGCGGCTCGAGCTGCTCGCGGAGGGCCAGCTCGGCGGCGAGGTCCCGACGAACGTGCTCCACGCCGTGCACGAGCGCACCGCCGGCTTCTCCCGGGCGACCCGTGAGGCGTTGCAGACCGCGGCGCTGCTCGGTCAGACGTTCCCGCTGGCACCGCTCGAGCACGTCCATCCCGGAGTCGCGGAGCTGCTCGGCGACGCCGTCGACGAGCAGCTCGTGCGCCTCGACACCGACGCCGGAAGCGGTGCGTTCGTGCACGGCCTGGTCGTCGACGCACTCGCCACGTCGCTCACCCCGGCGCAGCGCACGATGCGCCACGACCAGCTCTGCGCGGCGTTGTCGCAGCTCGGGGCCTCGCCGATCCCGCTCGCCACCCAGGCGGTCGGCGCGACCGCGCTCGACCCGCTGCGCGCCTGCACCAGTTGCCTGGCCGCCGCGGAGGCGCAGGCGCAGGTGTTCGAGTGGGCGTCGGTCATCGGTTGGGCCGACACGGGACTCGCAACGATCGAGCAGTACGGCGTCGACGACCCCTCCCTGGAGGTGTCCCTGCGCCTGCTCGTCGGCCGGGCGCACCGTCGCCTCGGCAGCCTCGACCCCGCAGAGCAGCTCGACCGCGCCGCAACGCTCGCCCACACGGCCGGGCTCGACGAGCTGCTCGTGCGCTGCGCGACCGAGCTGTGCCTCCACGGGCCCACGACCATGGCCGGCACCGTCGACCCGGTCGCCCGCGGCCACCTCGAACGGGCCTTGGCCGCTCCGGTCGGGCCCCACCTGAGGGCCGAGCTGCTGTCCGCCGCGGCGACCCTCCTCACCGTCTCCGACGAGTCGGCCCGCGCCCGCGAGCTCTACCACGGGGCGCTCGAGATCGCCGAGGCCCACGGCGACGAGGTGCTGCTCCGTGCCGTGCGGATGAACGCCCACCTCGGCCTTTCCCACCCCGACGACCTCGACGCCCGTCGCCGGGCCGCAGTCGGCCTGGCGACCCTCGACGACCCCGAGGCCCGGTGGGAGGCCAGCTTCCTCGGCGTCGGCCTGGCGCTGATCGACGCCGACCGGATCGCGTTCGACCGAACGGTGGCCGACCTGCGGGAGCTGACCACGGTGGTCAAGCAGCGCGACCGGACCCGGGCCCAGCTGCAGGTCGAGTGCGTCTGCGCGTTCGTCGACGGTGACCTCGACCGCGCCGAGGCGCTCGCGGGCGAGGCGCTGGAGGCGGGGCTCGCCACCTACCGGGAGTCGTGGGCGTTCAGCAGCTACGCCACGCTGATCCTGCCGATCCGCGAGGCCCAGGGCCGGGTCGGGGAGCTGCACGACGCGGTCGCCGCGCTGCGCGAGGGCACGCCGGGGTTCGTGACCTGGCACGTGACCACGGCCGCCGTCGCCTACGCGCTCGGCGACACCGCGACGATGGCCCGCGAGCTCGACCACCTGGCGCACCGGTCGTTCGCGTTCGTCGAGGACCTCACCTACACCGCGGTGGCCACGATCGTGGCCCGGCCGATCCTCGCCC
>JAXHUH010000259.1:0-5441 GCA_034211175.1 Actinomycetota bacterium | reverse complement strand
GCAGGCGGCCCAGCCGGCCCCGGCCCCGGCCCCGGCTCCGCCGACGACCGCCGCGCCCCCGCCCACGACGGCGCCGCCGGCACCCCGGACCGTTGCCGCGGCCTCGCCGTCGGCCGCCGAGGGCCAGTTCCTCGCCCTGGTCAACCAGGTGCGGGCCGGCGCCGGCCTCCCGGCGCTCCGCCTCGACGGCACGCTCCAGGGCGCCGCCCGCTCGCAGGCCCAGCGGATGGCCGGTTCGGGGAACCTCGTCCACCAGAACCTCGCCGTCCTGCTCGGCCCGTTCCGGACCGTCGGCGAGAACGTCGGCTATGGCCCGAACGTGTCGGTCATCCACAACGCGCTGGTCAACTCCCCCGGCCACTTCGCCAACATGGTGAAGGGCGACTTCACGTCGATCGGCATCGGTGTCTCGGTCGACGCCAACGGGACGATGTGGACGTCCCACGTGTTCGGCGGCTGAGCAGCCCCACCGGCGACGCAACCCACGGATCGAAAAGGTGCCGCCCTCCGGGGCGGCACCGTCGCGTCCGGGCTCCTGCTGCACGACCGCGGGCCATGTTGCCGACGGGTCTCGACCCGACGGACCGGGGCCACCCCGGGCCTGACGCCACCCCGGAACGCGACACCGGATCGCAATATGACGATGCGTCACAGGGGCGCCGGGGCCGCCGGCCGACCCCTGCGACCTCGCCGCATGGCCGCAACACCCGGGGTGACACCAGAGAACCCCTGCCAAGCGTCGAGTTTCTCGGACGTTCGTGTTTGATTACGACGATCCCGCTGCGATCGTAAAGGTACCGTAATGCTCCGGCGGGCGCAGGAATCAGGCGGTGGACATGTTGAAGCGGCGGATGGCGGCACTGGCCGGTCTGGCCCTCTCCGTGGCTCTCACGGCGTGCGATCCGGGGATGACCCCGACGCCCGACGAGCCCGTCTCCCCGGCATCGGGGGACACGACGGTCACGACCGTTGCCTCGCCCCCCACCGGTGGGACCGACCGCGCGGCGGAGGCCACCTTCGTCACGCTGATCAACGACCACCGGGCCGGCATCGGAGCCTCCCCGCTGGCCGTCGACCCCGGCCTGACCGCCGCCGCCCAGGCGTGGGCAGCCCAGATGGCGTCCGAGAACCACCTCTACCACCAGGACCTCGAGCCGCTGCTGAACCCGTGGCGCCTGGTCGGCGAGAACGTCGGGTACGGCCCCGACGAGCCGTCGCTGCACCAGGGCTTCCTGAACAGCAGCGGCCATCGCGCCAACCTCGAGAACAACAGCTACACCCACATCGGCGTCGGCGTGGTCGTCGATGACAACGGCCGGATGTGGACCTCGCACGTCTTCGGCGGCTGACCGACGCCGGCCCCACGACACCGCGACGCGGCGGCCCCACGACACCGCGACGCCACGGCCCGGACCGGCACGGTCCGGGCCGTGGCGCGCCCGGACGCCGTCGGGCTCAGCCGCTCGCCGGCCCGGCGAGGCGGCGACCGACGGCGGCGCCCTGCTCGATCTGGTCGACCAGCTCGGTGCCCCCCATCTGCTCGAGCGCCTGCTTCGGCAGCGCGGTCATCCGGTAGTCGGCATCCATCGCCGGCACGACGCGGTCGTCGCGACGGGCCATCGCCGCCTCGATCACGGGGGCGAGACGTTCGGCCTTGGCGGCGCGCAACCCCGCGTCACGCTCGGCGAACTCGGGGAGCACCTCGCGACCGAACAGCTCGAGCGACTCCATGATGTGCTCGTGGCGGTTGCGCCCCGCCTGGAGCACGAAGATCACCTGGTCGACCCCGGCCTCCTCGTAGCGGCGCAGGTACTCCCGCAGCTGGTCGGGCCGGCCGATGGCCCCGCGCAGCCCCTCGGTGTCGCCGGAGGCGAGCTTGGCGCCGAGCGTCTCCCGCTGGAGGGCGATCTCGACCTCGGGCGAGTAGCCCATCGCCTCGCGCTTGTCGACGTACTGGCGCCACACGTCGGTGCGGCCCGGGACGTGGTCGCCGAACACGTAGTAGTGGGCCAGCGAGTAGCCGAAGAAGTTGGCCCCCTCCAGGCCCCGCCGCAGCGCCTCGGCCTCGTCGTGGTGGCACATCATCGGGCTCACGCACGCGATCTGCGGGTTCACCGCCCGACCGATGGGCACGCACCGCTCGGCCAGCACCTCCTCGTAGTCCCGGACCCAGGTGCGGGCCTCCTCGGGGTCGATGAACGCGAACGTCAGCGCCCCGATCCCCTCCTCGGCCGCCATGAGGATCGTGTCGCGCCGGGAGCACGCAACCCACAGCGGCGGGTGCGGTTCCTGCACCGGCTTGGGCACGACGTTGCGGGGCGGCATCGACACGTAGGTGCCATCGTGGCCGCCGAAGGGAGTCTCGGTCATGCACCGGAGGGCGACGTCGAGCCCCTCGCGCCACGCGGCCCGCTTCTCGTCGGGCGGCACGCCGAAACCGCCGAGCTCGGCCTCCGAGCCCGACTCCCCCGAGCCGAACTCCACCCGGCCGCCGGAGACGAGATCGAGCATGGCGATCCGCTCCGCGGTGCGCGCCGGGTGGTTGTACTGCGGGGCCGTGAGCACGATCCCGTGGCCGAGCCGGATCCGTGACGTCCGCTGGCTCACCGCGGCGAGGAAGACCTCGGGCGCCGAGCTGTGGGAGTACTCCTCGAGGAAGTGGTGCTCGACCTCCCACACGTAGTCGAAGCCGACCCGGTCGGCGAGCTCGCACTGCTCGAGCGCGTCGGCGAGCAGCTGGCGCTCGGCGCCGGCGCTCCACGGGCGCGGGAGCTGGTGCTCGTAGAAGATGCCGAACCGCACGGGACCCCCCGGTGGTGTGCGTCTGCAGGCGTCCGGTGCGGTCGCCGCACCGGTGTTGGCACCGCGACGATAGGCCGCGGCGCCCCGGCGGGTCAGGCCGGGAGCTCGCGGACGTAGCGCACGACGGCGAGCACGTCCTCGGGAGCGATCTCGCCGGTCTCCACGGCAACCAGCGGCACGTGGCGGGCGCCGGGCGACCGGCCGAGGACGAAGTCGGCCTCGGCGGCCGCGTCGGCGAACGCGGGGGCCGTGCTCCCGCCGGCGAGCGGCGGCGCCGGACCGCCGAGACCGCCCGCGCCATGGCAGCCGGCGCACTGCTCGGCGTAGACCGCCTCCGCCGACGACGAGGCGACCTCGTCGGACGGTGCACCGGCGCGACCCGCGAGGCCGCCGAGCCCGGAGAACCACGCCAGGGCGGCGACGGCCGCGGCGACCGCGGCGGCGTCGCGCCACCGCCGCCGGTTGCGCTCGGCGCCGGCGCCCGCCTCTGCGGCCGCGCACAGCGCGTCGATGCCCCTCGGCTCGCCCCGCTCGGCGGCGAACCGCAGCAGCTCGGCGGCACGACGGTCGCCCGGATCGGGCCGGTCGCCGGGATGGCTCGTCATCGCTGCGCCTCCTCCATGTGGGCCCGCAGCTGCGCCCGCGCCCGCGACGCCCGCGCCCGGTGGGCCTCCTCGGTCCCCCCGAGCAGCTCGGCGACCTCACGGTACGACCGGCCCTCGACGTCCACGAGCCACAGCACCGCACGGGCCCGGGGCGAGAGCACCGACAGGTCGGCGACGTCGGACGGGTACGCCGGCGGACCCACGTCGTCGAGGCCACCGCCGAGGCGGGTGATGGCCCGCCGGCGACGATCGAACGACCGCCGGTGGTTGGCGGCGATCGAGACGATCGAGCGCCGGAGGTAGGCACCGAGGTCGTCGTAGTCGGCCAGGTCGCGGCGGGCCAGCGCGCCGACGAGGGCCTCCTGGACGAGATCGTCGGGGTCGATCTCGGCCGGGCCGACGGCCGCGGCGAACCGGCGCAGCGGCACGTACAGCACCTCGAGCTCGGCGCGCGACGAGGCGTCGATCCGCGGGCGTCGTCTCCTCACGATCCGCCGCCCGTCACGGGCACGACACCTCGTCGCCGGCGCCTCGCCGTCGCCTGTCCATCACACCAGCGTGCCCGAGGGGTGCGGGCCCGTGCCACGTCGGAGCCCACGGCTGTGCAGCCCGCCACGGTGCGTGGGCGGACGTGACCTCCGACCAGCCAGGAGGCACCGGGGGTGACCGGACGTGCGGTTGTCGGTGGGTTACCGTTGTCCCGTCCCCTCTGGGTGAGCTCCGGCTCGGCCGCCCCGCTCGGTGTTCCACGGTCGTGATGGCGACACGTTCGCCATCGGTTCCGTGGCCGCGGGTGCACGTGGTCGAGTCTCCGTGAGCCCCGACGGGAGATCTGAACCGCAACCTGGGGAGCAATCCACCATGAAGACTGGACGGACCAGTCTCTGGCGCATCCTTGCGCCGCTGCTCGCGTTCGCCCTCATCGCCGGCGCCTGCGGCGATGACGACGACGATGATGCCGGTGCCGACGACACCACCACCACCGCCGGTGAGGAGGACTCCTCCGACACCACCGCCGGCGAGGAGACCGACTCGTCCGACATGGAAGAGGGCGATGGCGAAGAGGGGATGATGGAGTACAGCTCCATCAGCGAGATCGACCTCAGCGGCATCGAGATCGCCGTCGGCTCGAAGGACTTCACCGAGCAGCTGGTCCTCGGCCAGCTCATGGTCGCCGCGTTCGAGGCCACCGGCGCCGACGTGACCGACCGGGTGAACCTCGGCGGCACCGCCGTGGCCCGTGAGGCGCTCCTCAGTGGCGATATCGACGTCTACGCCGAGTACAACGGCACCGGCTGGACGAACCACCTCGGCCAGGACGACCCGTCCTTCGATCCGGACGAGCTCACGCAGAACGTGCGTGAGATGGACCTCGCCGAGAACGACATCCACTGGCTCGGCCAGGCGCCGTTCAACAACACCTACGGCTTCGCCACCGGTTCGGCGCTCACCGAGGAGAACGGTGGGGCCTTCGACATGCAGGGCATGGCCGACTACCTCGAGGCGAACCCCGACTCGACGGTGTGCATGGAGACCGAGTTCCCGGACCGTCCCGACGGCCTCGTCCTCTTCGAGGACCACACCGGGTACACGATCCCCGAGGACCAGATCCAGATCCTCGACACGAGCGTGATCTACACCGAGACCGCCGACGGCAACTGCGACTTCGGTGAGATCTTCACCACCGACGGCCGCATCCCGGCGCTCGACCTCACCATCGTCGAGGATCCCGGCGTGATGATCCTCTACAACATCTCGATGAACGTGCGGGACGACCTGTACCAGCAGGCCCCGGCCGAGTTCGACGCCATCGCCGAGATGCTGCTGGCGCCCCTCGACAACGAGACCATGGCCGATCTCAACGCCCAGCGTGACGTCGAGGGCCTGACCCCCGAAGAGGTCGCCACCAACTTCCTCACGGAGCAGGGCCTCATCGACGGCTGATCCCCCACCGGGGAACAACCTGAAGACCTGACGAGGGCCCGGAGCCGCAAGGCTCCGGGCCCTCTCGCGTCCCCCCACCCGCCGAACCGA
>JAXHUH010000258.1:0-9245 GCA_034211175.1 Actinomycetota bacterium | reverse complement strand
CGGCGGCACCGTCTCCTCGGTCGGCGGCACCGTCTCCTCGGTCGGCGGCACCGACTCTTCCGTCGGCGGCACCGTCTCCTCGGGCGGCGGCACCGTCTCTTCCGTCGGCGGCACCGTCTCGTCCGTCGGCGGCGTCCCGTCCTCGGGCGGCATCGTGGTCGGGTCGTCGGTCAGACCGGCCTCGGCGGCCGTCATCACGACCGCACTGGCGCCCGGCGCGAGCGAGCCCGGCACGACGGCCAGCGTCGCGGGATCGATCTGGCCGTCGCCGCTCACCACGTCGTTGGCGAGCACGTCGAGGTACACGGTCTCGCCCGGGGCGACGAGGGGTGGGTCCTCGTCGGGGGCGGGGTCGTCCATGAGCGTCAAGTCGCCCGTCTGGGCCGGCGAGAGCGTGTCGCCGCGCACCATCTCGGCCCGCAGGGGCACGATGAGAGCGAGGGCGCCCAGGATGAGCGCCACCACACTGAACCTTCGCATTCTTTCCTCCCACGCCCCGCCGGCGGCGACGGGTCCGCGGGAGTCAGTGTGCGCACTGCCGGTGAGTTCCAAAACGCACAAAGTGGTGGCTTTGTAACCTTGCCGCAAGGCAAGATCACCCATCGGGAGACACCCGCGCGCCGTGGGATCCTCCGGACAGGTGAACCCGACCGTGACCGGCCTCGACCGGTGCGGGCGTCGGGCTCAGGCGCCCTCGACGGGCATCGACGACGGCACCGTCCCGCCGTCGACCGCCGCACCATCACCGGCGCCGTCGGGCGCACCGGGCGACGTGCCGTCGGCGTCCAGCCCGAGGCCGACCATCACCCGGTTCACGTAGTTGTGGTAGGCGACGACGTTGTTGAGGTCCAGCAGATCGAGGTCGTCGAGGCCGGCATCGCGCAGGCGGCGGATGTCGCCCGCCGTCATGGAACCGGGCAGCAGCGTGAGCTTGGCGGCGTGGCTGCAGACGGCGTCGACGCGGCGATCTCCGGCCGAGGGCAGCTCGGGGCTCGCTTCGATGCGGGCGACCAGCTCCGGGGCGCAGCCCGCCCGTCCGAGGGCCTCGCGGGCCGCATCGGCACCCGACGGTGAGCCGCACAGCAGCGCGACCACGAACGCCGCCAGGTGACGGTCGACCGGGGTGAGCGACGACGGCACGTCGTCACCGACCCGGGCCAGCCGGAGCCGCTCGACCACCAACGGCGGGTGGAGGCTGCCGAGACCGATGAGCCCGGACGGTCGGGCGTCGACCGACGCCTGCCAGTCGTAGGCCTCGCGCAGCTGGCCGTCCGCGTCGTCCGGGTCCACCGTTCGTATCCAGGCCACCGCCGACACTCCTCCTCGAGCCACCTCGTCAGGGCGGTTCTGGTCCCCGCAGCGTGCCACTGGTGGCATCTCCTGGGGGCCAGAACCTGTCGATCGTGCCACGAACCGGCCCGGCCGGCCCGGACCGTCCGTGATCAGTCGGCGACGAGACGGCCGATCGCCCCCTCGCCGGACACCAGGAGCGGCTCGCCGTCCGCGCCCTCGACGATGGCGGTGAGCTGGGGAACGGTCGCGTCGAGCGCCACGACCTCGTCACCGTCGGGGTCGAGGGCGATGATCTCGCCGGAGCACAGGTCCCCGAACAGGTAGCGGCCGCGCAACGCCGCCAGTGCGTCGCCCCGGTAGACGTAGCCGCCGATGGCGGCGCAGCGGCCGTCGCGGTGCCAGTACTCGAAGACGGGCTCGTGGTGGACCTCACCGTCGGGCAGCGCGCCGAAGTACGGCCGGGTGCCCTCGAAGCCGGGCCATCCGAGGTTGACGCCCCGCTCGGTCGGGTCGACCCGGTCGATCTCCTCGACGCACGCCTGGCCGACGTCGGCCAGCCACAGGTCCCCGGTCACGTCGTCGAACGACCAGCGGAACGGGTTGCGGACCCCGATCGCCCGGGTGGCGGGGTCGGCGTCGGGCCAGGTCGGCTCGCCGGCGGGCTCCAGCGTCGGCTCCGACGTCGCGGTGGCCGGTGTCCAGTCGTAGCGCAGGAACGACCCCAGCCGGGTCGACGGGTCCTGGGCGTTGCCCGACGGATCGCCCTGCCCGCCGCCGTCGCCCACGGTCAGCCACAGCGCACCGTCGGGCCCGAAGCGCACGTCGCCGCCGTTGTGCTGGCTGCTGTACTGGTCGATGACGAGGATCTCGGCGCCCTCGGCGGCGACCTCGCCGCCGTCGAGCACGTGCGCGGTGAGCACCGACGAGCCGTCTCCCCGGGTCCGGTGGACCAGCAGCCGGTCGCCCTCGGGCGAGACGGCGAGGCCGAACAGGCCCTGGTCGGCGTTGGTCGCGGTGTCGTCGCCGACGTCGATCACCGTCTCGGGTGCCCCGGCGCCCGACCAGACGGCCACCGTGCCCTCACGTTCGGCGATGAACATCGTTCCGTCGACCTCGAGCACGGTCGTCGGCTGCGACGCGTCGACGAGGGGCTCGACGTCGTAGCCGGCCAACGGCTCCTCATCGATGTCCGGGCCCGGCGGGGCGTCGTCGCAGCCCGAGTTGCCCCGGACGTAGCCGGGCAGCGACCGGCCCTCGATCTCGACGCCGCACGACGGGACGGCCACCAGCGCGGCCACAGCGGCCAGCGCGGCGACCGACCGCCGACGGCGCGCGCCCTCAGCCACCACCGGGTGAGGGGCGGGTACCGAAGCGGTCCCGGCTCGTGAGCGTCCACCACGGTCGCCGCTCGGCGAGGCCCCAGCGTTCGGCGGGGCGACCGAGGGGCACCAGCGCGGCGATGTCGTGGCCGTCGGGTATCCCGAGCAGCTCGCGCACCTCGGCGCTGCGCCGCCGGATGTCCGTCGTGAGGGCCGTGCCGAGGCCCTGCGACCGGGCCGCGAGCACGAGGTTCTGCACGGCCGGGTAGACCGAGGCGTCGGCGGGCCCGGCGTCGGGCGGGGTCCCGTCGGTGTGATCGGTCGTCCGCGACGGCGTGAGGACGAGCACGAGGACCGGCGCCCGCCCCATCGCCTCGGCGACGTCGCTGTCGGCGTCGGCGTCGCAGGCCTCGGCGTGGAGCCGGGCGAGGCGGTCGCGCAGCGCGGCGTCGGTGACCACCACGAACTCGTAGGGCTGCACGCCGCCCGCGACCGACGCCTGGCAGGCGGCGGCGAGGCACCGCTCGATCTCGTCGTCCGTGACCGGCGCGTCGTCGAAGTGCCGCACCGCCCGCGTCGTCATCAGGGCCTCGTAGAGGTCCACGCTCGTCACCGCTCCGATCCGTCCCGGCCCGCCGTGCTCCGCCTGGCCCGCCGTCAGCGGCCCTGGAAGCGGGGCTCCCGCTTCTCCGCGAGCGCGGCGAGGGCCTCGCGATGGTCCTCGGAGCCGAACGTGATCAGCTCCAGCGCGGTCGCCAGGTCGAACGAGCGCAGCGCCGTGTCCTTGACCAGCTGGTTGATGGCCTGCTTCGTGTACTGGACCGCCAGCGGTGCGCCGGCGGCGAGCCGCTGGGCCCACGCCATCGCGCGGTCGTCGACCTCGTCGTCGTCGACGACCTCGGTGACCAGGCCGGCCCGCTCGGCGTCCTCTGCGCTCATGGCGTCCCCGGTGAGCAGCCAGCGCTTGGCCTGCATCGGGCCCAGCGCCAGCGGCCACGCCACCGTGCCGCCGTCGCCGGCGACGATGCCGACCCGCACGTGGGGGTCACCGAGACGGGCGCCCCGTGCCATCACGACGACGTCGCTCAGCAGCGCGATCGACGCGCCCAGGCCCATGGCGTGACCGCCGACGGCGCAGACGATGGGCAGGTGGACGTCGAGCAGGTCCCACACCAGCTGACGGGCCTCGAGCCGGAGGGCCTCGAGGCGGCCGGGCTCGGCCAGCTCGGGGAACCAGTCGAGGTCGCCGCCGGCGGAGAACACCCCGCCGGAGCCGCCGAGCAGCACGGCTCGGGCGTCGCGCTCGGTGGCCAGGAGCGCGAACAGCTCGGCGAGCTCGTGGTGGAGCACCCCGTCGACCGCGTTGAGCCGGGCGTTGGCGTCGTCGCCGGGGCGGTCGATCACGACCCGGAGGACATCGTCGACCCGGTCGATGCGGAGGCAGGTGAAGCCGACCTCCTCGATCCAGGAGCTCATCGACGGCGCTCCCGCGCCCGCCGGGCACGCGCGCCCGTCCGTCCCATCTCCGGCCTCCCGGTCACCGGCGCCATCCTGGCACGACCGCAGCCGCTCCACATGACCGGTCCCCACGCGATCGCGGGTGGTGCGCGGCCCCGCCGGGTAGGAACATGCACGCGGCGCCACCGAGGCCCGCGTCCGAGACCGAACCGGGAGGACCCACCCGTGGACGAGATGGAGACGATGCAGCAGGCCGTGGCCCGATTGACCGCCGCGGGCTACACCGAGGACTTCGCCATCGAGGACGGGCGCATCTCGTGCCCCGCGTGCGACACAACGGTCTCCCCGTCGGACGTCTCGGTCGACGAGGTCGTGCGGTTCGAGGGCGAGACCAACCCCGACGACGAGAGCGCGCTGTACGCCATCTCGTCGGGGCCGTGCGACCACCGGGGCACGTTGGCCGTCGCCTTCGGGCCCGACATCTCGGGCTCGGACGCTGACGCGGTGCGTGCGCTCTCCCTCGCCGGGCGCAACGCAGGCGGCCGCTGAGCGCACCCCCGCGTGCGCGCTCTCTCGCGCCGGGCGCAACGCGGGCGGCCGCGGCTGAACGGACCACCGGACCTTCGTCCCGACTGACGGGCTGTTCTCGGTGACGGGCGCCACGTACCGGTAGCGTCGACGTTGCCGCGTCCGAGGAGGTCCCGTTGCACGCCGAGCGAGTCGTCCGCCATCTCGACTCGGCGCGCCTCGACTTCCTCGACCTCGACCCCGAGCGGATCGAGGTCACCGGCGACGACCCCTACCTCGAGTCGGCGTTCCCGCTCGGCGAGCTCGCCGCCAGTGCGCTGGTCGCCGTCGGCCACGCGGCCGCCGAGCTCGCCGCCCTGCGGGATGGGCCGCCACGCCAGGTGGTCCGCTCGGACGTGCGGACCGCGGCGGCATCGCTCGTCGGCTACCGGGTCCAGCGCATCGACGGGCGCCCGCTCGCCGTCCAGGCGTCCAGCCGCCCGACGGTGGCGTTCCACCGGGGTGCCGACGACCGGTGGATCCACCTCCACGGCGGGTTCCCCGAGCTCCACGACGGCACGCTGCGCATCCTCGGCATCGACAAGGGCACCCACGTCACCTACGACCGGGTCTCCGCCGCCGTCGGGGCGTGGAAGGCGTTCGACCTCGAGGACGCACTGGCGGACGCCGGCCTGTGCGGGGCCGTGGCCCGCACCCCGGCCGAGTGGGCCGCGCACCCCCAGGGCCGCGCCGTCGGCGCGCTCGCCGCGGTCGAGATCAGCAAGCTCGACGACTCCCCACCCGAACCGCTCCCGATCGGCTGCACCCAACCGCTCGACGGGGTGCGGGTCCTCGACCTGACCCGCGTGCTGGCCGGGCCCACGTGCGGGCGGACGCTGGCCCAGCACGGCGCCGACGTCCTGCGGGTCGGGGCGTCGCAGCTGCCGACGCTCGACCGGTTCGTGATCGACACCGGCCACGGCAAGCGATCGACCAACCTCGACCTGGCCCGGGCCGACGACGCGGCCCGGCTGCGGGAGCTGGTGCGCACGGCGGACGTCGTCACCCAGGGCTACCGGCCCGGCGCGCTGGAGCGTCGCGGGTTCGGCGCCGACCACCTGGTCTCCATGCGTCCGGGGATCGTCCACGTCGACGTGTCGTGCTACGGCGCCGTCGGGCCGTGGCGGGACCGGCCCGGGTGGGAGCAGCTCGCGCAGTCGGCGACCGGCCTCGCCGTCACCCAGGGCTCGGAGGCCGAGCCGGCGCTGCTGCCCGCGGCGGCGACCGACTACATGACCGGCTACCTCGGCGCGCTCGGCGCCCTGGAGGCGCTCCGCCGACGTGCGACCGAGGGCGGGAGCTGGCTGGTCGAGGTGTCCCTGTGCCAGACCGCGCGGTGGTTGACCGCCGTCGGGCCGAGTCTCGACGCCGCGGACGCGAAGGGCCTGGGCAGCCTCGACGACCTGATGACCACGGTCGACACCGCGTGGGGCCTGCTCGACCACCTCCCGCCGGCGGTGACGCTCGACCGCATGCCGACCCGCTGGACGCGCCCGCCGAGCCCGCTCGGCACCAACCGCCCCCACTGGCACTGACCACCCCGCTCGGGGCCGAGAGACGCCCGCACCGATCTGGTACGCGCAACCGACCACGACATGGCGAGCTCGCGTACCAGATCAGGTTGGGGTGGGTCGGGGCTCGTCAGTCGAGGAGGCGGGGATCGACCGGCACGGCGTCGCCCGGGTCGGTCGGGGCCTCGTCCCCCTCGTCACTGTCGCCGACCTCGCCGACCTCGTCGACCGGGTCGTCGGTGAACGGGTCGTCGGCGAACCGGCCGCCGGGGACCGGGAGGGCGGCCCGGGTGCGGGCCGCCGTGTCCTGGACGCCGGTGTAGCCCTCGTTCGGGTCGAACGTGTCCGCGGTGAACCCGACGAGCTCGTCGTCCGCGGTCCCGTAGATGCCGTCGGCGCCGACGCCGACCAGGTCGACCAGCGGGCTGCCGCCGTCCATGATCGACGCGACGTCGTTGCTCGCGTCGGTGTGCCAGCTGCCGAGCAGGTGGCCGACCTCGTGGGCGACGACCGCGCCGAGCGCGGAGCCGACCAGGTCGGCCTTGGACGCGCCGGGTGCGAGGTCGATCCCGTTGATCGAGTCCGGATCACTCGCCGCGCTGAGCAGGTCCAACAGCACGAGGGCCGTCTCGTCGCGGTCGAGGTTGCCCGGGTCGACCGACTCGGCGATCCCGGTGGTCACGAGACCGGACTGGGCCTGCGAGCCCCCGATGACGACCCGGCTGACACCCTCGGTGCCCCACGGGTCCGGGTCGTGGCCGCTCCAGCGCAGGTCGATGGCGCTGGTCCCGCCGTCGAGCTCGGCGAAGACGTCCTCGACCCGGCGGACCATCGCCTCGACGACGCGGTCCTCGTCGGCGGGATCGAGGCCCCAGCGGAACAGGAAGGCCGACAGGCGGCTGAGCCCGGCGGACGGCTGGGCCGCCGGGTCGAGCGTCGACGGCTCGACCATGGCGCCGTCGGTGTCGAGGAACACGATCTGGCGCTCGTCGGTCGCACCGGCCGCGGAACGCACGACCCGGAGCTCGCCCTGGTAGGCGCCGGCGCCGTTGCGCACGACGACGGCGTGGCGCCCGGCCGTGGCCGCGACGTGGTCGACGCCGACGTCGCCGACGTGACGCAGCGGCGAGTCGACCGGGTACATCAGCGACGCGCTCCAGCCCGAGCCCATCACGAGCGTGCCGTCGGGGTCGTAGACGTCGACGGTGCCGGCCGAGCCGGTGAAGCCGGCGGCGAACGCGTCGCCGACGGCCAGGTCGACGAGGAAGACATCGATGTCGCCCATCCCCGAGCGGGGGATCACGCCGAGGCCGAGGTCGACGCGGTAGCCGCCGGGTTCGGTGGGCAGGCCGACGGTCGTCGGGTCGAACGGGTCGAGCGGGAACTGGCAGCACGCGACCACCGCGGCGAAGTACTCGCCGTCGGCCGGCGCCGGCACCCGCAGCAGGGAGTCGAGGCCGACGCCGTCGTCGTCGTTCGAGGCGACCATCGTGCCCGAGGCGTCGTAGACCGCGACCATGGTGTCGATCGGGTTCGCCAGCCCCGACGTGTCGGTGTCGACCACGATCGACACGCCTTCGGCCACCTCACCGAGCGCGTAGAAGTCGACGTCGCCGGTGACGTCACCGTGGGGCCCGTCGCCGAGCACGCCCTCGTAGGTCACGCTCCGCCCGACCTCGAGCTCGACCGGGTTGGCCGTGTCGATGCTGCCGTCGTCCTCGGTCGAGGACCCGTCGACGGGCACGCTCGTCGTCGAGTCGACGCCGATCAGGACCTGGTAGTCGCCCACCGCGGCGACCCCGGTGCCGCTCGTCGAGTCGGCGAGGTCGGTGGGCTGGCCGCAGCAGCCGGTCACGACCACGACGTAGTCGCCGTCGGCCGGCGCGGCGATCACGACGGTCGGGTCGAAGTCGAACCCGCCAGCGCCGTCGTCGCCGTAGGCGATCATCTCGCCGGTCGCGATCTCGTAGACGCCGACCTCGGCGTCGACCGGTTCGTCGTAGTGCTCGGTCTCGACCTCGACGACGAGCTCGGCGCCCTCGGTGACGTCGAGGAGCACGAACATGTCGACGTCGCCGGAGGTGGAGCCGTAGGGCCCGTCACCGATCGTGGCCTCGTACGACAGCGCCTCACCGGGCTCGACGTCGACGACGGTGGCCGAGCGGATCGAGCCGTCGTCCTCGGCGCGCAGGTCACCGACGGGGGCGGGCGGTCGGGTGCCGAGCGTGCCGGAGATCCGGGCGGTGCCGGCCTCGGTGGCGCCGGTGCCGAACCCGTCGACCAGGGTGCCGGTCTCGACGTCGTCGTCGATCCCGAGCTCGTCGGGGCCCTCGGGATCGCTCACGCTCGGCGTGGCACCGGTGTCGTCGGAGTCTGCGGGGGACACCAGCTCGACGGGGTGGGGGGTGGGGCGCAGGTCGGAGCCGGGGTCGGTGAGCGCAGGCGGGAGCCCGTCGCCCTTCTCGACCGGCTGCTCGGCCGTGGCCTCGTCGCCCGGGTCCGCGTCGCCCGGTCCGACGTCGGCGGGAGCCGGGAGCTGCTCCCACGCGCCGATGGCGGTGGGAGTGAGCAGCGTCGCGACCACGACTGCGCTGGCGACCAATGGCCGCACCGATCGACCGGCCATGGGGCCCCCTTCTCGTGCGTGCCCGCAGCGGTCACCGTATCGGTGGGCCCGGCTGATCCGGGCGGTGGGAGAACGAACGCGGGTCGAACGTTCGCGCCGGCCGCGCGGCAGGGCCGGGGAGCGGGCCGCCGCCTGCGTGCGGCGGCCCGTGCCTGGTCAGGCCGCCGGTTCGTAGCCGGCGTCGACGAGCGCCGCCCGCACGACGTCGGGCGACGCGGTGCCCGCGACGTCCACGGTGCGGTGGTCGACGTCGACCTCGACCGCGGTGACGCCGTCGAGCGCGCCGAGCGCCTTCTCGATGGTCGAGCGGCAGTGGCCGCAGGAGATGTCGGGCACGTCGAAGTGCACGGGGAGGTCCTCCTCGGGACGGGCTTCGGCTTCGGTGTCCGCCGCGGCCGCGGCCCCGACGACGGCGGCGTCGGGCGCCGCGTCGTTCGGGGTCGGTGCCGGGTCGTTCCGCGGGTCCCGGCG
>JAXHUH010000257.1:0-92955 GCA_034211175.1 Actinomycetota bacterium | reverse complement strand
CCACGACGCCACCGCCCACGGGTGGGGCACCCACCCCGCCGGACGGCGATGCACCGGCGGCCCCGTCGACCGAGCCCGTCGCGCCGGTCACCCCGGCGATGGCCCACGGCCTCGAGGGCGGCCAGCTCGTCACCGGAACCGTGCAGGCCATCGACGAGCACGAGGTCGAGGTCGCGCTCGAGGGCGGCCTGATCGGCGTCATCGCCCGCCGCCACCTCGGCACCGACGCCGAGGCGGACCCGGCCGCGGTGCTCCCGGTCGGCTCCGAGGTCCAAGGCGCGGTGCTCGTGCGCGACGACCCCCGCGGCCGGGTCGTGCTGTCACGCGACTGGGCCCGCAAGCTCCACGCGTGGGAGGCGCTCGAGTCGGCGCGCGCCACGGGCGCGGAGCTCGACGCACCGGTCACCGGGACGGTCAAGGGCGGCTTGGTCCTCGATGTCGGCGTGCGGGCGTTCATGCCGGCGTCGCTCATCGAGCACGAGCCGGCGCGCGAGCTCAAGCGCTACGTCGGCCAGACCCTGACCGCGGTCGTGGTCGAGGCGGACCGGGAGAACGACCGGGTGGTCCTGTCCCGGCGGGCGGTGCTGCGGCGCCGGGAGCGGCGGGCGTCCGACGACCTCGTGAAGTCGCTCGAGCCGGGCCAGACCCGCAAGGGCCGGGTGGCCACCCTCACCGACTTCGGGGCGTTCGTCGACCTCGGCGGCGTGCGCGGGTTGCTCCACCTGTCGGAGATGGCCTGGGAGCGGGTCAGCCGGCCCGACGAGGTCGTCCGGGTGGGCCAGGAGATCGAGGTGAAGGTGCTCGCCGTCCGCAAGGACGGCAAGCGGATCAGCCTGTCGCTTCGCGAGACGATGCCCGACCCGTTCCGCTCGCTCGAGGTCGGTGAGACGCTCCAGGGCGTCGTGACCCGCCTCGTCGACTTCGGGGCGTTCGTGCGGGTCGGCGAGGGTGCCGAGGGGCTCGTCCACCTGTCGGAGCTCGCCGAGTACCGGGTCAACCTCCCCGAGGAGGTCGTGGCGCCGGGCGACGAGGTGCTGGTCAAGGTGATCGGGCTCGACCGCAAGCGCCGTCGCCTCGACCTGTCGGTGATCCAGGCCGTCCAGTACTGAGCCGCCGCGGCCGCCGATCGGGCGGGCGCGCCCGGCGTGGGGCGACGATGATGGCGCGATGAGCGCCACCGTCGGTACCGAGACGCACGACGACGTCCTCGTCGTCACCATCGACCGCCCGTCGGTCCGCAACGCGGTCGACCGCGACACCGCCGCCGCGCTCGCCGACGCGTTCCGGGCGTTCGACGCCGACGACGCCCTCGCGGCTGCGGTCCTCACCGGGGGCCGGCGGCACGTTCTGCGCGGGTGCCGACCTCAAGGCGATCTCGACGGGCGGCGGCAACCGGGTCGAGGAGCCACCGGCCGACGGCCCGCTCGGCTGCACCCGGATGGTCCTGTCCAAGCCGGTCGTCGCCGCGGTCGAGGGCCATGCGGTCGCCGGCGGGCTCGAGCTGGCGTTGTGGTGCGACCTGCGGGTCGCCGCCACCGACGCCGTCTTCGGCGTCTACTGCCGGCGCTGGGGCGTACCCCTCGTCGACGGCGGCACCATCCGCCTGCCCCGCCTCATCGGCCAGAGCCACGCCTCGGACCTGATCCTCACCGGCCGCGGGGTCTCCGGCGACGAGGCGCTGCGCATGGGCCTGGCCAACCGCCTCGCCGAGCCCGGCGGGGCACTCGACGTCGCGACGGCGCTCGCCCGCGACCTCGCCGCGTTCCCCCAGGAATGCCTGCGCTCGGACCGCCGGTCGAGCCACGAGCAGTGGGACCTGCCCTTCGACGAGGCCATCGCCAACGAGTACCGCCTCGGCTGGGCCACGATCAGCTCGGGCGAGACCGTCGCCGGCGCCTCACGCTTCGCCGCCGGCGAGGGCCGCCACGGCACCTTCGACTGACGAGCCGACGGAGCCGCCCCCGGCCTACGGAGCCGCTCATCGAGGCGCCCAGCGCCGAGGTGAGCCAGCGCCAGAGGTGAGCCAGCGCCAGAGGTGAGCCGATGTCCTACGGCAGCGAGGCGATGCAGGTGTCGATGCCCTCGAAGAAGCCGCGCTGGTACTGCACGAACCGGTCGAAGGTCGTGCCACCGGGCATCGGCCCGTCGAGCACGAACGACAGCATCCCCTCGTCCAGGTCGGAGTAGCTCAGGCTGAGCAGCGGGCTGTTGCCGGTGGCCACGTAGTACGCCCACGAGCCCGACATGCAGTCGGCCGCGGCGTGGACGACCGGGTCGGTCCGGTCGTAGCCGAGGAGCGTCAGCAGCCCGAAGGCGTACTCCCGGGCGAGGAGGGTGGCCGCCGCGAAGTCGCCGGTCTCGAGCACGACGTCGGAGCCGAACACGGCCGAGTCGAACGTGGCCCGGGTGACGAAGTCGAGGTAGCCGACCTCGTAGACGACCGTGGCGGTCGGGGCGCAGAAGTCGATCGTCGGGTCGAGGCCGTCGGGGCAGGTGGCGGCCGCGGTCCCGGCCGCCTCGATGGCCAGGCCGACGAGGTTCAGGCTGTCGAGCGTGGCCGACCAGTAGTCACCGAGTGAGACCTCGGAGGCGGCGACGATCTCGGCCACCGACTTCTCCGCGTCGCCCTCGGGCAGCGGGAGATCGACGTTGTACGCACCGGAGTCGTCGTAGGAGGCGCAGAAGGCGGGGCCCCGGTCGATGCCGTCGACCATGGCGGCGACCCGGTCGAACCCGGTGCCGTGCAGCGAGTAGACCGACCCGCTGTTCTTGCTGTCGCGCAGCTCGAACAGCGCGAATGCGGCGTTCTCCAGCTCGAGGTCGACGACGGTGACGCCGTCGCGCTCGCCGTTCCACGCGGCCCCGAGGTAGGCGCCGGCGTAGCAGTCGGCCTGGAGCTCGAGGTCGATCTCGTCGAGCGGCGAGGCGCCCCGGGCCTGGATGGCGTGGCCCCACTCGTGGGCCAGCACCACCGCGGCGCCGACGTTGCCGTAGGCGTTGGCGAGCCTCGGCATCAGGAACTCGGCGTCGTAGGAGATCGTGTCCTCGGGGCCGCAGTAGATGGCGTTGAGGAGCGGGTTCGGCTGGCCCAGGCACGTCGCCGGGTTGGCCGAGTCGTAGGGGATCACCGCGGCGATCGGTTCGTAGTCGACGCCGTAGACGATCGGGAGCTGCTCGCTCCAGTAGGCCTCGACATCGGCCGTGACCGCCTCGGTGTAGAGGCCCAGGTCGGTGGTGGCGTCGACGGGCGGGAACCCCGGGTCCGGCTGGGTGGTGGTCGTCGTCGACTGCGTGGTCGTGGTCGTCGGCTCCGACGTCGTGGTGGTCGTCGGCTCCGACGTCGTGGTCGTGGTCGACTCGGCCGTGGTCGTCGTGGTCGTCGACTCGGTGGTCGTCGTCGACTCCGACGTCGTGGTCGTCACGGCCTGGGTGGTCGTGGTCGTCGATCCCGGGTCCTGGAGCAGCGACGGGTCGGCGTCGGCCCAACCGCCCTGACCGTCGGGGGTCGGGAGCAGGAAGCCGTCGATCTCGTGCATGACGCCGTTGCGGGCCGGGATGTCGGTGGCGGTGATCGGCACGCCGTTGACGGTCACCCCGTCGGTCACGAGCCGGTTGCCCAGCACCGTGCGCCACGAGACGTCGCCGACCTCGGCCCGCTCGGTGAGCACACCGGAGGACCGGTAGCCGCTGACGAGGTGGTGGAGGACGAACGGGCGGAGCAGGTCGGCACCGAGCTCGGCCGGATCGCTGACACCGAAGTCGTCGAGGAACGCCACCATCGCCTCGTCGGACGGCGCGAAGAGCGTGAGCGACGGTGCGGCACCGATGGCGTCGGCGAGCGACGCGGCCTCGACCGCCTGCATGAACAGGTCGTGACCACCCCAGGTCCGCAGCCGGTGGGTCAGATGGGGCAGGTCGGCGCGGTCGGCGTTCGGATCGCTCGACGCACCGACGCGCGGGGCCACGAACACGGCGGCTCCGACGATCCCGAGGATCGCCATCATCGCCACGAACCGTCGGCCCGCCCGACGTGCGCGATCGCGCGCTGCGAACCGCATCCGTTCCCTCCTCGCCATCGACCACGCTCGGTGGCTTGCTCGCCGCACCCTAGATGAAGGACGACCGCCCTATCGAGTGACTCAATACGCGCGCACCGCGCGGATCAGGCAGTCCTCCGTGTCGATGACGGCGCACCTCGTCACCTCGCCGACACCAAGGCGTACCCCGTGACGGTATCGACACGATCCTGCGAACACAGCTCAAGAACCACGTGGTTCAGCCGACGCTTCGGATCGCTCCAGGTCAGCGGGGTGTCGGGTCGCGAACGGTCGCGAACGACGTCCCGCGGTCCGCAACATCACGACGGCGCACGCCGACGACGGGACGTGCGCCGCGCCCACGTCTTCGGGCCGGGAACGACCATCAGGTCGATGTGACAGAAATGACGACCCATCATCGATCGTGAGTCGCCTGATCGCGGCTCAACCGGCCCGCGAGCGCGTCGGGCCCCCCGGATCGAGCACCTCCACCAGATGGGCCGCACACCGGGCCCCTTCGGCCAGGTCGAGGGCGGCGACGCACACCCGGATGGCCGGCGGGGCGACCATCCGGTACCGCTCACCGGCGGCGATCGCCCAGCCACGTGCGGCCATCGCCTCCACGACCGGCTGCTCCGCCCGCACGGGAACCCACACGTTGAACCCCGAGCGCCCGTGGGCACCGATGGCCCGCCCGGCGAGGGCGCCGGTCACCGCGGCCCGGCGGGCCGCGTAGGTCACCGACGCCTGCCGGAGGAGCGCGAGCACGTCGTCGTCGCGCAGCAGCGTGGCCACCGCCCGCTGCAGGACGTGGGGCACCCAGCCGGTGCCGAGCCGCTGGCGCCCCTCGACCCGGTCGATCGTGGTCCGGTCGGCGGCCAGCATCGCCAGGCGCAGGTCCGGGCCCAGGGCCTTGGCCACCGACCGGACCACGGCCCACGAGCGGCGACCGGGCTCGGCGAGCCCGACGAACGGTGCCCCGGCGACCCAGCTCGCGTGGTCGTCCTCGACGACGAGCAGGTCGGGGTGGCGGTCGAGCACACCCCGCAAGACCTCCCGGCGCTCGGCGCTCAGCGCGGCACCCGTCGGGTTCTGGGCCCGCGGCGTGTGGACGAGGGCGGCCGCCGAGCCGGCCAGCGCCTCGAACCGACCCGGGTCGAGGCCGTCGTCGTCGACGGGGACGGCAACCGGCCGCAGACCGAGCGCGCCGACCAGGTCGACCACGGCCGAGTACCCCGGGTCCTCGACGAGCACCGCATCACCGGGACGGAGCCGCGCCGACAGCACGCGCTCGATGCCGTCGAGGGCGCCGCCGACCACCGCGACCCGCTCGGCTGCCACGCCGTCGTCGCGGAACCCGTCGAGGGCCAGCGCCGCCAGACCGGCGTCGACCGGGTCGTCGCCGTAGCGGGCACCGGGGCCGGCCGCCGCGGCGGCCAGGGCGTCACGCAGTGGCGGGAGCAGGGCCGGGTCGGGGTTGCCCGACGCCAGGTCGCGGACCCCGCGGGGCACCGGCGTCGCGGGACGGTCGGCGAGCACCAGCGGCGGCCGCTCGGCGATGAACGTGCCCCGGCGCCCCCGCCCGACGACGACGCCCCGGTCGCCCAGCATCCGGTAGGCGGACGCGACGGTGTTCGGGGCGAGGTCGAGGTCGTCGGCCAGCTGGCGGACCGACGGCAGCCGGTCGCCGGGCGCGAGCAGGCCGTCCACGACGCGCCGCTCGATGTCGTCGGTCAACTCCCTGGCCGTGCGTCCTCGCATGTCCTACGCTCCGGTTCCACAACGTACCGGTACATTAGTGATTATGTACCAATACATTACTGCTCGCTGTCCGCACCTGCTCGTCCAGGGGTACCCATGATCTCCCAGGAACTGACCGCCACGCCGTCGTCCACGGTGCGCCGGGCCGCCAACCGGGCCGAGTACGACCGGGCCACGGCGTACGAGGTGCTCGACGAGGGCCTCGTTTGCCACGTCGGGTTCGTCGGCGACGACGGCCGCCCGGTCGTGATCCCCACCACCTACGCCCGCCGCGGCGACCGCCTCCTGCTCCACGGCTCACCGGCGAGCCGCATGCTGCGCGGGCTCGGCTCGGGCATCGACGTGTGCGTGACCGTCACCCTCCTCGACGGGCTCGTCCTCGCCCGGTCCGCGTTCCACCACTCGATGAACTACCGCTCGGTGG
Organism: Actinomycetota bacterium; assembly: GCA_034211175.1. Taxonomy (GTDB): domain Bacteria; phylum Actinomycetota; class Acidimicrobiia; order Acidimicrobiales; family CAIXPF01; genus JAXHUH01. Next base: position 86,733 of record JAXHUH010000257.1, on the reverse strand, counting down.
TGCTCTTCGGCCGGGCGACGCGCGTCGAGGACCCGGCGGCCAAGGTCGCGGCGCTCGACGCGTTCGTCGACCACCTCGTTCCCGGCCGGCGGCCCTCGCTGCGGGAGATGACGGAGAAGGAGGTGAAGGGCACGCTCGTGTTGGAGATGGCGATCGACGAGGGCTCGGCCAAGGTCCGCACCGGCCCGCCGATCGACGACGAGGAGGACTACACCTTCCCGGTGTGGGCCGGTGTCCTCCCGCTGGCCCTCACCGCGGGCGCGCCCGAGCCCGACCCCCGGCTCGAGGGCGACCTCGAGACGCCGGCCGAGGTCGTGGGCTACGAACGGAGCCGGCCCGGCGGCGACCCCGAGGCCGGCCGCGGCGCCGCCTGAGGCCCGTCGACCCGCCGCCGTGCCGGTGCTCGTGGCCCCCGAACCGTCACGGTTAGGGTCACGGCCATGCAGCTCAGCAACCGTTTGGCCGTCATCACCGGCGGCGCAGGGGGGATCGGTGCGGCGTGCGCCCGGCGCTTCGCCGCCGAGGGCGCCCGGCTCGTCGTCGTCATCGACCTCGACCCGGCCGCGGCCGAGGCCGTCGCCGCGGAGATCGGCGGGGTCGGCTACGGCGTCGACGTCACCGACGAGGCGGCGCTGACGTCGCTCCTCGAGCGGATCGAGGACGAGCACGGCCCGATCGACGTCATGTTCTCGAACGCCGGCGCCGGCATCGAGGGCGGCGTCGAGGCGCCGACCGAGGGCTGGGACCGCCTGTGGAACCTCCACGTGATGGCCCACGTGTGGGCGGCCCGGGCGGTGCTGCCGTCGATGATCGCCCGCGGCGAGGGCCACCTCGTCCAGACCGCGAGCGCCGCGGGGCTGCTGGCCGCCATCGGGTCGGCGCCGTACACGGTCACGAAGCACGCGTGCGTGTCGCTGGCCGAGTGGCTCTCGATCACCCACCACGACGACGGCGTGCGGGTGTCGGTCCTGTGCCCCCAGGGCGTCAACACCGCGATGGCCCCGCGCCAGCTCGGCGACGGCGCCACCGACGGGATCATCGAGCCCGAGGTCGTGGCGGGCGAGGTCGTCGACGCCATCGAGAACGAGCGCTTCTTCATCCTCCCCCACCCGGAGGTCGCCACCTACGTGCAGCGCAAGGGCGCGGACCCGGAGCGGTGGCTGCGGGGGATGCGCAAGCTGCGGGCCCGCTCGCTCGAGGGCCTGGGGTCGGGCGCGTGAGCGTGGGCCGCCGACGCGCCACGCACACCGCCGCCGGGATCGGCCGATGAGCCACGGCGGCGTCGTCGACCTGCGCAGCGACACGGTCACCCGGCCGACCGACGCCATGCGGCGGGCGATGGCCGACGCCGAGGTCGACGACGACGTGCTCGACCACGACCCGACCGTCCGCCGGCTCGAGGAGCTGGCCGCCGGGCTCGCCGGCACCGAGGCCGCGATGTTCGGCCCGAGCGCCACCCAGGCGAACCTGTGCGCGGTCATGAGCCACTGCCAGCGGGGCGACGAGATGATCGTCGGCCACGACGCCCACACCTACCGGTGGGAGGCCGGCGGTGCCGCCGTGCTGGCCAGCGTCCAGCCCCAGCCGGTGCGGTTCCGGCCGGACTCGACGCTCGACCTCGACGAGGTCGCGGCACAGATCAAGCCCGACGACCCCCACTTCGCCCGCACCCGGCTCCTGTGCCTGGAGAACACCCACCACGGCGACGTGGTGCCGCTCGACTACCTGGCCCGGGCCGCGGCGTTCACCGCCGAGCGCGGCCTCGGGCTCCACCTCGACGGCGCCCGGGTCGCCAACGCCGCGGTGGCGCTCGGTGTGCCGATCAGCGCGACGACCGAGGGCGTCGACACGGCGTCGATCTGCCTGTCGAAGGGCCTCGGCGCACCCATGGGCGCCGTGCTGTGCGGCTCCGCCGAGCTGATCGCCCGGGCACGCCGGCACCGCAAGATCCTCGGCGGCGGGCTGCGCCAGTCCGGGGTCGTCGCCGCGGCCGGGATCATCGCGCTCACCGACCACGTCGAGCGTCTGGCCGACGACCACGCCAACGCCCGCCGCCTCGCCGAGGGCCTGGCCGGCGTCGACGGCATCGAGGTCGATCCCGACCGGGTGCAGACGAACATGGTGTTCGCCGACCTCGGCGGGACCGACACCGCATGGTTCCAGCAGGCGATGGCCGCCGAGGGGGTCCGGGTCCTGACCGGTCGACCGCTGCGGCTCGTCACCCACCTCGACGTGTCGACGGCCGACGTCGACCACGCGGTCGAGGCGGCCGGCCGGGTCATGCGAAGCCGCTGACCGACCCCTGAAGAACCTGCTGAACAGGCAGTTCATGACGACTGCTTGCCAGAACGCCACGGAATCGCAAAGATTGTCGGTCATGGATCGAGACGCGGGCCCGAGTACCGGCGCGTCCCGGGAGCGCTTCCGAGTGCCCGGGACGCCGCCCGTCGTCGCGTTGGTGCTCACGATCCTGCTCCTCGCCACGGTCGTCTCCCCCGCCGGGGCCGACACCATCGACGAGCTGCGGGCGCAGGCGCGCCGGGCGGCCGACGAGCTCGAACGGCTGGAGGCGCGGGCCGTCGAGCTCGACGAGCAGTACAACCTCGCCCTGGTCGAGCTGAGCGACGCCCGAGCCGCCATGGAGGACGCCAGCCGCGACGTCGCCGCCGCCGACGCCGAGATCGGCGACAAGCGCGACCAGGTCGCCGACGCCGCCGTTGCCGCCTACGTCGGCGGGGACCACGAGATCGAGGCGTTCGGGCTCGACGCCGGCGACATCGACACCGCCCGCGCCTACCTCCGCTCCGCCATCGACACCCGCGAGGACGCGATCGACGCGCTGCGCATGGCCGAGGAGGACGCCGAGCGCGAGCGCGTCCGCCTCGAGGAGCTCGGCGCCGAGGCCGAGCGCCTCGTCGCCGAGATGGAGACCGCCCGCGCCGGCGTCGAGCGCTCGATCGACGAGCGGGAGTCGGTCGTGGCCGGCCTCGAGGCCGAGGTCCGCGAGCTCGTCGCCGCCGAGGAGGCCCGCCGGGCCGCGGAGGCGGCGGCCGAGGCCGAGCGACGCGCCGCCGAGCAGGCCGAGCGCCTGGCCGTCGCGGCGCCGTCGCCCACGCCCGCGGCCACGCCGGAGCCGGCGGCGTCGCCGACGGCGGCACCGGTCGCGCCGGTCCAGCCGACGGCGCCGGCCGTGCGGGGCGGGGTCGCCGCCGTGCTGGCCGAGGCGCAGGCCCAGCTCGGCGTGCCGTACCGGTGGGCCGGGTCGACGCCGGCGACCGGGTTCGACTGCTCCGGCTTCACCGCCTGGGCGTGGGCCGCCGGTGGGGTGCAGCTCCCCCACTCGTCGCGGGCCCAGCGGAACGCGACGACCCCGATCACCGCCGACCAGCTCCAGCCCGGCGACCTCGTCTTCTACGGGAACCCGATCAACCACGTCGGGATCTACGCCGGCAACGGCCAGCTCATCCACGCGCCGAGCACCGGCAAGACCGTCGAGTTCAAGAACATGTACTACTCGTCGAAGCCCATGAGCTTCGGCCGCGTCGGCTGACCCGAGCGATCCGGGCACCGATCCCGTCGGTCCCCGAACAGGGAATCCCCACGGTGGCCGACCGTCAGTGCCGCCGACGCCGCTACTCCTGATGGGATGGGTTGGTCCCGTTCCCTCCGGTTCGCGCCCGCAGCGGTCGCGCTCGCGTTCATCGCGGTCGTAGGCGCCTGCACCGGCGATGACGACGACGCCGAGCCCGCCCCCGATCCCTCGGCGACCGCGTCGGTCCCGGCATCGACCACGACCGCCGCGCCGACGACGACCACGGCCCCGCCCGAGCCGATCGTGACCCTCCACGTCGACGACAAGGCCGACGAGGACGGCGCCGGCACCGAGGACGACCCGTTGCCGTCGGTGCAGGAGGCGCTGGACCTCGCCGGGCCGGGCACCCTGATCCGGATCGAGCCCGGGACCTACCACGAGACGCTGCGCACCGTGCGCGACGGTTCGCCGGAGGCACCGATCCGCCTCGTCGGCGACGACGCCAAGATCGACGGCGACGGCGGCGGTCGCCTCGTCCACATCCGCCACGACCACATCCGGCTCGAGAACCTCGACCTCGGAGACGCCGGCATCGTCGTGCTCGTCGAGGGCGCGACCGACGTGCAGCTGCGGGGCAACCGGGTCCACGACGCCGCCGGTGAATGCATCCGCATCCGGCAGGAGTCCGCCGATGTGGTGGTGGCGGCCAACGTCGTCGAGGGCTGTGGCCTCAGCGACTTCGACCTCGACGACGACGAGAAGAACGGCGAGGGCATCTACGTCGGGACCGCACCCGAGCAGACCGACGGCGAGCGCGACGGCACAGCCCGCACCGTCGTGGTCGACAACCGGATCGAGGCCCCGGCGGAGTGCGTCGACGTGAAGGAGGGGGCGGTCGACACGCTCGTCGAGCACAACTTCTGCACGGGCAGCCAGGACCCGATCGGCGGCGGGCTGTCGTCGCGGGGCATCGGCACCGTGTTCCGGGCCAACATCTCGACCGCGAACGACGGCTCGGGCATCGTCCTCACCGGCGACACCGACGCCGACGGCACCGGCACGGTCGTGGTCGACAACGTCCTCGTCGGCAACGACGGCTGGGGCATCAAGGTCGTCAACGGCCCCCAGGAGCTGCTGTGCGGCAACCGGCTCACGTTCAACGCCGAGGGCCCGACGACCAACCGCGGCCGCGGCGCCGGCGACCCCTGCCCTGCGGAGTGACGCCGCAGCGCGACCGGGCTACCGGTCGTCGGCGTGGGTCGAGAACGCCACGCCGGCGTCGATGCGGGCGATCACCGCGGCGAGGTAGGCGATCACACCGGGCGACGACGGCGGGAGCCAGGCGAGCCCGGCACACTTGTGGGGCTCGGCGTTGACCGGCTCGCCGTCCCAGCGGTCGCAGGTGAAGAAGAAGTCGAGCCACCGGGCGCCGGGCGCGGCCCGCTCACCGGCGTGGACCAGCTGCAGCGACTCGGGATCGAGCTCGAGGCCGATCTCCTCGCGAACCTCCCGCACCGCGGCCCCGACGAGCGACTCGCCCTGCTCGGCCTTGCCCGACGGCAGCCCGTACTCGCCGTCGCGGTAGCCGGTGCCGTCGCGCAGCATGAACAGCACCCGCCCGTCGGCGGAGCGCAGGATCACGTACACGGCCACCCGATGCGTCACCGGCACATCCTGTCCCACGGACGGCGAACGGGACCGTGGGTTTCCCCCGGACCCCGATCCCGAACTGGCGTGGTTCTCTGCTCTGCGCGCCGTCGTTTGTTCCCGCCGGTTCGGGTTCGGGGGCGTGTCAGGGGGTGCACTCGGTGAGGCGGCGTTCGAGGTAGCGGCGCTCGACGGCGTTGTCGCACGCGGCGATCGCCTCGCGGTAGGCGTCCGCGGCCTCGGTGTGGCGGCCGAGGCGGCGCAGCAGGTCGGCCCGGCTCGACGCCAGGTAGCGGTAGCCGGCGAGTCCGCCCGACGCGGCGAGCTCCTCGACCAGGGCCAGCCCCGCCTCGGGGCCGTCGGCCATCGCCACCGCGGCGGCCCGGTTGAGCTGCACGACCGGCGAGTCGGTGAGCAGGACGAGCCCGTCGTAGAGGCGGACGATGCCGGACCAGTCGGTGGCGTCGGCGCTCGGCGCGGTCGCATGGACCGCGGCGATCGCCGCCTGGAGCTGATAGGGCCCGACCCGGCCCATGGCGAACGCCCGCTGAAGGGAGACGATGCCCTCGGCGATCAGCCGGCGGTCCCAGCGCGAGCGGTCCTGGTCCTCGAGGAGCACCAGGTCGCCGTGTTCGTCGACCCTGGTGGCCCGGCGGGCGTCGGTCAGCGCCAGCAACGCGCCGAGGCCGAGGACCTCGGGCTCGTCCGGTAGGAGCTCGGCGAGCAGTCCGGCCAGCCAACGGGCCTCGTCGCACAGGTCGCCACGCAACAGGTCGGCGGCGTCGCTGGCCGCGTGGCCCTCGGTGAACACCAGGTACACGACGGCGAGGACACCGGCCAGGCGCTCGGCGCGGCGTTCGGCGTCGGGGACGGTGAACGGGACCCCGGCGTCGCGGATCTTCGCCTTGGCCCGCACCAGCCGCTTGGCCATCGTCGCCTCGGGGACGACGAAGGCGCGGGCGATCTGCGCGGTGGAGAGGCCGCTGACGTGGCGCAGGGTCAGCGCGACCTGGGCGTCGGTCGCCAGCGCGGGGTGGCAGCAACCGAACACGAGGGCGAGCTGGTCGTCGACGAGGTCGGTCGCCGGGCGCCCGGGCTGGGTGGAGGTCTCGGCGAGCGCGGGGAGGCGGTCGGCGAACCGACGGTCGCGGCGCACCCGGTCGAGCGCCCGACGCCGGGCGACGGTGAGCAGCCAGGCGCCGGGGCGGTCCGGGGTCCCGTCCCGCTCCCAGCGATGGGCGGCTTCGACGAACGCCTCCTGGGCGACGTCCTCGGCGAGCGCCAGGTCGCCCAGGTCGCGCACGAGGGTGGCCACCAGTACGGTCCACTCCTCGGCGAAGACCCGGGCGACCGGCGAGACCTTCATGCTCGGGCCGGGCATGCTCGGCGGGGCACGGCGACCGCGGGCAGGCTCGGGCTCAGGCCGTCGTCGCCGGCTCGTCCATCTCCATGATCGGGCGGACCTCGACCGAGCCCCGGTCGCTGACCGGCACCTTGGCCGCCCACTCGATCGCGGCGTCGAGGTCGGCCACGTCGATGACGTAGTAGCCGCCGAGGACCTCCTTGGTCTCGGCGAACGGCCCGTCGGTGGTGAGCGTCTTGCCGTCACGGACCCGCACCGTGGTGGCGGACTCCGGGCCGAGCAGGGCCTCACCGCCGACCATCACCCCGGCCTCGACCATCTCCTGCGTGTAGTCCATCCACTGCTGGAACTCGGCCGCCTCCTCGGGCGTGCCGGGCTCGGCACCGGCGTCGGGGGCGTCGACCAGGATCAGCATGTAGCGCATCGCACTCTCCTCCTCTGCCGTGGGGTCGCTCCCCACGTGCACCCCGACGACGAACGACCGGGCCGCAGATGGACAACCCGGACGAGATCTCCTCGCGAATCGCCATGATGGCGCGTTCGCGACGCCGACGACGGCCCGACGCGCCATCGCCACGGGACGCGCGACGCCGGTTCAGGTGCCGGCGCGCCAGGTGAGGAGACGGCCCTCGGCCCCGCCGGTCGCCATCATCACCCCGTCCATCAGGCGCAGGCGCCACGGCTCGAGGCGCAGCCCGGTGAACGACGAGTCGGGGTCACGGGACCAGCCGGGGATCATCGACGGGTCGTAGCCCACCGGCTCAGGGCCCCCGGCGAGCCGGTCCCACACTGCGAGGCGCTCGTCGGGATCGGTCACCCACGTGGCGTGGCACTCGGCGGTGCACGTGTCCTGGCTGGGCGACCAGTAGGTGCAGCTCAGGTAGGGGCTGTGGGCGAGGTGGGCGTCCTTGGCCGGCGTGCGCGAGGTGCCGACCCAGCCGACGAGCGAGGAGCCGTCCCACTCCCAGATGGGGTGGAGGACGCGGCTGCGGGGGCGGCCGGAGGGGTCGACGGTGGCGGCCGAGCACCACACGATGCGATGGGCCATCTCCATGAAGGCGGGCGCGGCGACGTCGAGGGTGGTGGCGGGCATGTCGGGAGCTTCGCGGCAGCAGATGACGGCCGGCAACACGATTTCGCGCCGGGTCGCACCGCGCCGCCACGAACCACGAGGCCAGGAGGGCGACCGCGCCCGGCCGGACGTCAGGTCCGGCAGCTCGACACCTCGGTCCAGTAGTGGCACAGCGAGTCGGCCAGCGCCCGGTAGGCGACGAACCCGAGCGGCTTGGTGATGTAGGAGCACGCGCCGACGGAGTACGACCGACGCAGGTCGATCGGGCTGTCGCTCGACGTGAGCATGGCCACCGGGATGTGGTTGAGCTCCGGGTCGCCGCGGACCTCGGCCAGCACCTCGAAGCCGTCCATGGCCGGCATGTTGATGTCGAGCAGCACGAGATCGGGCGCGTCGCCGCCGACGGCGCTCACCCGCTCCCGGAGCGCGGCGAGGGCCTCGGGCCCGTCCTCCGCCACCGCGACCAGCTCCAGCCCGTCGTTGGTCGAGAACGCGCGCTCAGCGAAGAGGCGATCGTCGGGGTTGTCGTCGACCAGCATCAGGCGGATCGGCCGCCCCTGGCTGGTGTCGTGTCGTGAGGTCATGTCCCGGTTCCGATCATGCGGCCGGCAGTGCGCACCAGAAGCGCGCACCGCTGCCCGGCGAGGAGGTGGCCCAGATCCGGCCCCCGTGACGCTCCACGACGTCCCGCACCAGCGCAAGACCGACGCCGTAGCCGGGGTAGCGCTCTCGCGGGTGGAGTCGCCGGAAGATCTCGAAGATCCGATCGGCGTCCTTCTGGTCGAAGCCTATGCCGTTGTCGGCGACGCAGACGATGGCCTCGTCGCCGCTGCGCTCCCCGGTGATCGTGACGCACGGGTCGCTCTCGGCCCGGTACTTGATGGCGTTGGCGACCAGGTTGCGGAACACCCGGTCGAGCTGGGAGCGATCGCCGAGCACCGCCGGGACGTCGCCGACCGTGATCGTGACCCCGCCTTCGGCGGCGACGTCGGCCAGGTCGTCGCGGATCGACTCGATCAGCTCGCGGGTGTCGACCTCGTCGCGGACCGCCGGCTCGCCGCGGACGCTGGCGAACTCCAACATGCCGTCGACCAGGCCCCGCATCCGCGTCGCGCCGTCGGTGATCCGGCGGAGGTAGTCGCGGCCGGTGTCGTCGAGGCCGCCCTCCGGGTGGTCCACGGAGCCGTCCGAGCCGTTGGGGTGGACGTCGAGGTGGTCGGCGAGCAGCTCGGCGAAGTTGAACACCGACCGGATCGGCTCGCGCAGGTCGTGCGAGGTCGCGTACAGCAGGCGCTCGAGATAGGCATTGGTCCGGGCCAGCTCGTCGGCCACGGCCCGGGTCTCGCGCTCCGCCTCGATCCGGTCGGTGATGTCGATGCACGACCCGATGAAGCCGGCGAACCCGCCCGAGGGCGCCTCCCGTGGCACGCCGCGGTCGAGGATCCAGCGGTACTCACCGTCGTGGCGGCGCAGCCGGTACTCCATCTCGAACGACCGCCGGTCGCTGAAGGCCCGCAGGTACGTCGACATGCAGTGCTCGAAGTCCTCGGGGTGGACCCCCTCGGTCCAACCGACGCCGTACTCGTCCTCGATGGACCGGCCGCTGAACTGCAGCCACGTCTCGTTGAAGAAGTTGCACAGCCCGTCGCGCCCCGCCATCCACAGCAGCACGGGTGAGCTGTTGGCCATGGCCACGAACCGCTGGTCGGTCTCGGCCATCTGGTCGCGGATGTTGCCGCGCACGACGACCGAGCGCGCGGTGAGCACGGCCCGGCCCACCCGGCCGTCGTTGACCAGCGGGAGGACGAACCACTCGTGCGCGTGGCCCCGCGCCGGGTCGCGGGCACCGAAGAACGGCGGTTCGGACGCCGAGTAGGAGCCGTCGAGCGCGGCGGCCAGGCGGGCCTCGTCCTCCGACGAGCGGATCGCCGGGAACAGCTCGGCGATCGTCGACCGGGTCGCCCGGCCGGCCGGGATGCCGCTCAGCTCCTCCATCGCCGCGTTCCAGTGGTGGACTCGCAGCCCGTCACCGAACACGGCGACGGCGTCGAGGCCGTTGTCGAGGGCCGTGCGCGTGAAGGCGACGGCGTCATCGAGAGTGATCGTGTTCATGCCTCCGCCAGTCCGCAGCGCACGAGATGCTCCCGCTGCGCCGCTGTCGCCGCTTCCGTCCGCTCCGATGCCGACGACCGGTCCCCGCCGCCGATCGCGACCGCCAGGGGCCCGATGGCGTCGATCGCCGGATCCGTCCATGCCGTGGCCCACTCGGCGAGCGCCGCCCGCCCCGCGTCGTCGATCGCCGTGCGCACCAACTCGACGGACCACGCCCGCTGCCACGCCGCGTCCTCCGCGAGGCTCGTGAGCACCGTGGCGAGCGACCGGTCGCCCGCCTCCCGGGCCGCGGCGGCGAGCTCGACGTCGACGAGGTGGTCGACCAGCGGCTTCACCACGAGGTCGAGCGCAGCGAAGCACTCACCCCAGTCGTAGGTGACCAGCAGGCGCTCGAGGAGGCGCCGCAGCTCGACCCACGTCCCGTCCCGCTCCCACCGCTGCCGCGCGTCGTCGCCGAGCCCGGGGTGGGCGGCGCGCAGGTCGGCGAGGCGCCGGGCGATGCGGTGGACGCGGCGCATCTCGTCGGCCGCCCAGAACGCGGCGGCGATGGCGACCCGCCCGCCCGGCGCCATCGACCCGACGTAGGACGCGCCCATCATCAGCGCATGGCCCGGGTAGCGCAGCGGCGCGAACACCGAGGCCAGGACCTCGAGCCACGCGTCCGTCGGCTCGGCGTCGTCGACACCGACGAGGACCAGATCGAGTGCGACCTCACGGTCGCGCTGGCGGTTCACGTAGGTCGCGTAGGTCGTGGCGGCCGGGTCGCTGAAGTCCTCCCAGGCGCCGCCGGCGAGCGCGGACCCGTCCTGGTGGGTGCGGTACCACTCGGCGACCGGGGTGCGCAGCTCGAAGCCGCGCTCCGGGTAGTAGAGGAGCGCCGAGCTGGCGATCTCGTAGGACGACGGCACCCGCCGGCGATCGGCCAGGTGGGAGTAGGTCCGCCGCCCGGATCGGTTCACTCCCATCGCGCCTCCTCCTCGCTCAGCACCAGCCGGCCACGGAACGACGGCATCACCCGCTCCAGGTCCCCCGGCAGTGCGAACGGCTCCCCGAGCTCCTCCTCGACCGCGTCCCGGCGCACGACACACGGCGGCGGGGCGGTGACCCGCAGATACCCGCCGCGGTCCTCGATCTCGACGCCGCCGTCACCACGGGAGACCGCGGCGGCGACCGCCTCGCCCAGACGCCCGGCACGCAGCACGGGCCCGACCCGTCGCTCAGCCATCGTCGTCACCCACGACCACGAACACGCCGCCGTCGCGGACCTCGGCGGCGACGGGCTCCAGCGCGACGCCCCGCGGGTTGATGCCGTTGCCGGTCGTGGCGTCGTAGCACCAGTGGTGGGCCCGGCAGGTGAGCACCCCGCCGTCGAGACGGCCCTCGCTCAGGCGCACACGCAGGTGGGCGCACCGATCGACGTAGGCGCACACGACGCCGTCGACCCGGGTCAGGACCACCGGGACCCCGGCGACCTCGACGCCGAGGAGATCGCCCTCCCACAGCTCGGCGTCGTCGGCGACCCGGGTCCCTGCCGTGTCACGAACGACCTCGTGGTGGCCCGGACGGGTCGCGTCGCCGTGCTCGGGCGGGGTCACGCGCGCCGCCGCAGGTCGATGCGGTCGAGTGCGGCGAGGTGGGCGTCGCCGACGGTCTCGGTCTCGGCCGTTCCCATCGGGACGGCGCGCTCGGCGACGTGGAGCTCCCAGTCCTCGGGTGACCCCGGCTCGATCCGGACCGAGGCCGAGGTGAGCAGCCGACGGGCGACCTCGGCGAGCGGCATGTCGATCGCCGCGAACACGAGCACGCCCATCGAGTCGCCCTCGACGAAGCCGCACAGGGGCAGGGGGCCCTCAGCCACGCCCGTCCTCCCGCGCCATCATCCACGGGTACACGCCACCGCGGACGTCCTTGCCCCACTCCTCGTACGTCAGGCCGCAGTAGCGGCGGAGGAACTGGACGAGGTTGCCGGGCGCCTCGCCGGCGAGCACCCGGGAGACGATGTCCTGGTGGCCGGCATAGCGCTCGGGCTCGGACTCGAAGATCCACCGGCACGGCTCCGAGCAGAAGATGCGGGACCGGCCCTCGTGGTGGACGACGACGGCGTCGTTGCCGTCGGGGGTGCCGTGGGCGAGCACGATCTGGCAGAGGTGGCAGAACAGCGGCACCGCCAGGCCGTGGACGGCGAGGTCGATGCCGGGGTCGGTGCGCCGCCACAGCTCGGTCACCCGGTCCCAGATCGGCTCGTAGGCGGGGAACGAGTCGGGGTACTTGCGCCGCAGCCACCGGCGCTCCTCGGGCCCGGGCAGGACCATGTCGAACCACACGGTCGACCGGTAGCTGTACGCCGAGGCGTAGACGCTGTGGTGGTAGTGGTCGAGCGAGCGCTCGAAGGTCTCCCAGTACCACGGGCGCCGCAGGCCGACGTCCTGGAGGGAGTCGAGGAACTGCCCGACGACCCACTCCTCGACGAACTCCTTGAACGAACCGGCCCGGCGCGACACGGGCGTCAGGTAGTCCATGGCGAACCCGGTGACGACCGAGAACAGCTGCCAGCTCCGCCAGAACCACTTGTCGACCAGGCGCTGGGCCCCGTCGGGGTCGTGGGCCACGACGGTCTCGAGCACGGGCCGGCCGATCTGGGCGTGTCGGGCCTCGTCGGTCTGGATCGAGGTGATCATCGTCTCGAACAGCCGGTCGTCGACCTGGTCGGACACCGCGGCGAGGCCGATGAACTGGAGGTTGGTGAACCCGGTCTCGAACACGAAGTTCGTGGCGAGCGCGTACTCGACGGCATCGGCGCAGAGGAGCAGCTCCTCGAAGGTGTGGCGCGCCGCGATCGCCACCCAGTTGTTGGTGTGGAGCAGCCGGTGGGTCCAGTCGAACTGGGCGTCGAACCGGACGAGCTCGTGCATCATCGTCAACGGGATCTGCGTGTGGCGCAGCTCGTCGAGGGCCCCGAACAGCGCGGTGGTCCGCCACGCCCCGTGACGACCGAAGCGGGCGGCGCGGAGGCTGCCGATGACCGCGGCGAACTCGGCCAGCGGCAACGTCGCCGCGTGGAGCTTGACCCCCGACAGCCAGCCCGGGTCGAGCCGGCTGACGTCGCTGGCGCGCCCGAGCGCCTCGACGATCGCCGCGACCGACGTCTCCTTCTCGGACTGGACCCGCACGTAGTCGCCGAACCAGGTCCGGTAGGGCTCCGACCAGCCGGCCCACTCCTCGGCGGGCAGCCACGGGTCGCCGGCGATCTGGGCGGGGAAGAGGTCGCGCTCGGACACCGCGTCGGGGGTCCAGTCGAGATTGCGGGCGAGGTCGAGCCAGTCCTCGGTATGACCAGCCGACTCACCGGGTGCGACCATCCAACCTCACCCCCCTTACAACGCAGCGTAGCGACACATTCACTGTAAGGGTGTTCCGTTTGATCCGCTGACGTCGACGTTTTCCGTTCAGCCAGCCGGGTGATCCCATATGGCCAGGTCGGCGGATGGCGGCGGCCGGAGCCCGCGCTGCCGGCGCCGGGTACGACCGCGGGCCCGATGCCCGATGGTCGACCGGACGGTCGGTACCCTCGCGGCCGACGATCGGACGAGCGAAGAGAGGGATGTTGGCGGCCACCGGGGAACGCGGGGACGAGCAGCGCCGCGACCCGCAGGTCGCGCGGTCGGCGCCGACCAAGTCCCAGCGGACGCGGCAACGGATCCTCGACTCCGCGGCCCGGGTCTTCCGCGACCAGGGCTACTCGGCCCGGCTCAGCGACATCGCCGCGGAGGCCGGCATGCAGGCCGGCAGCCTCTACTACCACTTCGACAGCCGCGAGCACCTCGTGGCGGAGGTGCTGCACCGCGGCACCGAGATCGCCTGGGACAGCGCCCGCGCCGCGGTCGACGCCCTCCCCGCCGACGCGTCCGCCGGGCTGCGACTCGAGACCGCGATCAGGGCCCACGCCGCCGCCGTGCTCGAGATCAGCGACTACACGGCGGCCCACACCCGCATCCTGTCGATGGCGAGCGCCGAGGTGCGCGAACGGGAGCACACCCACGAGCGCCGGTACGGCGCGTGGTTCGGCGACCTGCTCACCGCCGCGGCCGACGCCGGCGACATCCGCGCCGACCTCGACCTCCCGGTCGTCCGGATGCTGCTGTTCGGCGCCATGAACTGGACGTCCGAGTGGTACCGGCCCGGCGATGTCCGGCCCGCGTCGCACGTCATCGACCAGCTCGTGGAGCTGGTCCTCGGCGGTCTGCGTCGATAATCTAAGCCCGATTCGAAACAGGCCCGCCTCGGCGTTCACCGGGCGGGCCGCGAACCGGGGGGACCCATGGATCTCGGGCTGGACGGCCGCGTCGCCATCGTCACCGGGGGCGCCTCGAACATCGGGCGGGCGATCGCCACCGAGCTCGCCCGCGAGGGCGCCACGGTCGCCATCCTCGACCGCGACCTGCCGATGGCGGAGAAGACCGCAGCCGACATCGGCGGTGCCGGCGGCACCGCGGTGCCCTACGAGGTCGACCTCACCGACACCGACGCCACCGCCGCCGCGGCCCGGGCGGTCGAGGCCGACCTCGGGCCGGTGCACGCGCTGGTCAACAACGTCGGTTGGAACGGGAAGGCGTCGTTCTTCCTCGACCTGGGCCCCGAGCGGTGGGAGCAGGCGTACCGGTTGAACCTGCTGCCAACGTTCAACGCCACCCACGCCGTGCTCCCGGCGATGGTCGAGCGGCGGGAGGGGTCGATCACGTCGATCTCGAGCGACGCCGGGTTCGGCGAGCTCCGGATGGGCGACTACGGCCCGATGAAGGCGGGGGTGATGGCGTTCTCCCGGACGATCGCCAAGGAGTACGGCCGCTACGGGATCCGGGCCAACACCGTGTGCCCGGGTCTCGTGATGCCGGCACCCGAGGACATCGGCGAGCAGAGCCTGTGGCAACAGGACATCGGGATGGGCGAGTCACAGGTGGCCAACATCGAGGCCGGCATCCCGTTGCGGCGACGCTCCGAGGCCGTCGACATCGCCTGGTCGGTGGTGTTCCTGTCGTCGCACCAGGCCCGCCAGCTCACCGGCCAGGTCCTCAGCGTCTCCGGCGGCTTCGCCATGCCACGCTGACCTCGCCGCTCCGCACCGGATGGGCCACACTCGGTGCGTGATCCGGATGAACCTCACCGAAGCCGGGGCCAACCTGCCCGAGCTCCTGGACGCCGCCGAGGCCGGCGAAGAGGTCATGATCACCCGCGCCGGCAAGTCCGTCGCGCGGCTGGTACCCGTGACCGAACTGCCGAAGCGGACACCGGGTTTCCGTCCCGTCGAGGTCGACGACGCGCTGTTCGAGCCGCTGACCGGGGACGATCCGGCGGACTGGGAGTGACCACCGGGACCGTTGACCCCGCAGCCCCCGAACCGGCCACTACCGAGTGTCACGGACGGCACGATCCCGTGGCCCGAACGAGGGGCCGGGCTGGCCGGGCGGGTGGCGTCAGGGTGGGGGGAGGGCGCCCTCGGTGGCGAGGCGGCGGACGAGGGTGTCGAACATGTCGAGCGAGTCGATGCAGCCGGCGAACCCGGCGTGGCGGAGCTTGATCGTGCTGTTGACGATGGGCCGGTCACCCACGCCGAGCGACCCGAGCACCAGGTCGGCGTAGCGGATCGAGTTCTCCCCGACGTATGCCGCGACGTCCTTCGGCAGGCCCGAACCGGATCGATCGACCATCGACGCCCACACGTCGGCGTGCTCGGCGAGCCACGTCGTCAGCAGGGTGGGCCGGGCCTCGCCGACCGCCATGCCCAGCGCGTCGGCAATCATGGGCCAGGCGCCGGTCCAGGTGAACAGGTCGCCGTTGGTGACGTTGAACGCCTCGCCGTCGACCGCGTCACCATGCTGGCCGTCGGCGACATCGGCGGCCCAGACGAGGGCATCGGCCAGCAGGGACGCGTCGACCGCCTCCCGCAGGAGGTCCGGGGCGGCGCCGGGGAAGTGGAGCGGCTCACCGAGCTCCCGCAGGATCGCCCCGTAGACGGCGATGGCGAGGAGCGGGTTCATGTTCACGCCCGCCGCGGTGCCGTAGACGAACGTGGGCCGGAACATCGTCAGCGAGAAGGTCGCGCCCCGGTCCCGCAACGAGCGCAGGTGCTGCTCCTGGCGGAAGTAGAAGTTCGGGTGGGGCCGGACCGGCATCCGCTCCCGCAGCGGCAGGTCGATCGAATGGTCGCGCAGCGACGGGTGGTGGAGGCCGTAGGCCTTGGTCCCGTGGAGCAGCGAGACGTGGCGCAGCCCCGGCGCCGCGTCGACGAGCGGGTCGAACAGGTTGGCGGCCATGGTGGCGTTGCGCTCGATCAGCTCGTCGTCGACCCAGCCCTCGAACAGGCCGGGCCGCTCGGCCACCGCGGCGTAGACGACGTGGGTGACGTCGGCCAGGTCGGCGACGGCGGCGGCGCACTCGTCGGCGTCGGTGAGGTCGACCGCGCGGTGCTCGACGCCGTCGAGACCCGTCGGCCGGCGCCGGGACATGGCCACGACGTCCCACCCGGCCGCCGCGAAGCGCTCCACGGCGGCCCGCCCGACCAGGCCCGACGCCCCGACGACGAGCACCCGGCCGCGTCCACCTGCGCTGCTCGCACCGGTGACGGTCATGTCGAGGATCGCCGGGGGCCGTCCTCGAGGCCCAGGCCCCGGGCCCACAGCTTCGTCAGCTGCTCGGCGGCCTCCTCCTCGTCGTAGGGCAGGTCGAGGACGGCCCACTCGTAGAGGAAGCGGTCGACCATGTAGGCCAGAGCGTTCGCCGCGTACAGCGGGTCGAGGTCGACGTAGGCCAGCCCCTGCTCCTGCCACGCGGTGATGGCCCGCACGAGGCGCTGCTCGAACCGGGACCGCATCTCCCGGGCCTTCTCGACGATCTCGTCGCCGGTGTCGAGCTGGACGAGCAACGTCATGAGGCGGGCGTTGCGCCGGTAGCCCTTGATGTAGGCCCGGTTCGCCTCGAGGATGCCGACGACCGGGTCACGCGGGCCGGCCCGCACCGTCTCGTCGATCTCGGTGAGCTCGTCGATCACCTCGTCGACGAGCGCCCGGAACAGCTCCTCCTTCGACCCGAAGTGGTGGTAGAAGGCGCCGGTCGACACGCCGGCGCCCTTGGTCACGTCGGAGAGCTTGGCGAGGTGGAACCCGTCGCGCTCGAACACCTCCCGGCCGGCGTCGAGCAGGCGCCGCCGCGTCCGGGCCCGGCGGGGGTCGCGTCGCCGCCGGGTCGGTGGGTCGTCCGCGGTCGCACCATCGGCCGTCGTTGCGTCGGCCGTCGCGCTCGTGCGGGAAGGTGCCCCGTGATCACCCATGCGGCAGTGTCCCCGCTGGCGGGTTCACGCGTCGACGCCGGCGGAGGAGATCTCGTCGCGCAGGTCGCGCTTGAGCACCTTGCCGGTCGCCGTGCGGGGCAGCGGTTCGACCCGGAACAGGACCGTCGTCGGCACCTTGAAGCGGGCCAGGCGAGCGGCGGTGAACTCCTGGAGGTCGAGCGCACTCGCCTCGGCACCCGGGCGGAGGTTGACGACGGCGGCGACCTCCTCGCCGTAGTGCTCGTCGGGCAGGCCGATGACCGCGACGTCGGCGACCGCGGGGTGCTCGAGCAGGGTCGCCTCGACCTCGTTCGAGTAGACGTTCTCGCCGCCGCGGATCACGACGTCCTTCAGCCGATCGACGACGTGGTAGTAGCCATCGGGGTCACGGAAGGCCAGGTCACCGGTGTGGAACCAGCCGTCGGTGAACGACTCGGCGGTGGCCTCCGGCTTGTTCCAGTAGCCGTCGACGATGTTCGGCCCGTTGACCCACAGCTCACCCACCGTGCCGTCGGGCAGGTCGTTGCCGTCCTCGTCGACGATGCGGACCTCCGCGCCGAGCGCGGGCCGCCCGACGCTGTCGGGGTGGGCGAAGTAGTCGGCGCCGGTGTTGATGACGACGGCGGAGGTGGTCTCGGTGAGCCCGTAGCCGTTGGCCGGCGACACCCGGGACTCGAACCGGGTCTCGATGCGGCGGATCAGGTCGGGCGGGACGGACGCACCGCCGGAGGAGATGGCGGCGAGCGCCTCGGCCGGCAGCTCGTCGAGGCGGGGCGAGTCGAGGAGCTCCCGCAGCAGCGTGGGGACCATGCCGGTGCTGGTGATGCGCTCGGTGGCGAGGATGTCGATCGCCTCGTCGAGGTCCCACTTGTACATCGTGACCAGCTTCGAGCCGAACGCCGTCGCCGTGTAGAGCCCGGTCAGGCCGCCGATGTGGAAGAACGGGAACACCTGCAGCGACGCCGGCTGGGGCGGGTCCTCCGGCGGGGTCGTGCCGGCGACGTGGGCGGCGACGGCGCCGAGGAAGCTCGTGTTCATGATGTTGGTGACGTGGTTGCGGTGGGTGCCGAGCGCACCCTTCGGCTGGCCGGTCGTGCCCGAGGTGTAGAGGATCGTGGCGTGGTCGTCGGCCTCGAGGTCGACGTCGGGCAGGCCCATCGGTTCGAGCTCGTCGCGCAGCTGCTCCCACGAGCGAACGCCGGCGGGGAGGGCGTCGAGGTCGCGCTGGCGGCTGACGATGAGCGGGCCGTCGACCAGCTCGACCGCCCGCTCGCCGATCCGGTTCCACCGCTCGTTGTCCATGAGCAGGGCCTTCAGCCCGGAGTCCTCGATGGCGTACTCGAGCTCGGAGCCGAGCCACCAGGCGTTGAGCGGCACGGCGATGGCACCGAGGCACAGCGTCGCCCAGAACGAGGTGACCCACTCGGGGTAGTTGCGCATGGCGATGCCGACCCGGTCGCCCTTGCCGATGCCCTCGGCCCGCAGGTGGTGGGCGAGCGCGCCGACCAGGCCGTGGTGCTCGGCGAAGGTGATGCGCTCGTCGCGGTAGACGAGGCACGTGCGGTCGCCGTGCGCCGCGGTCGACTCGAACACGTCGCGCATCGTCGCCGGCGCGTGCTTGAACACCCGCAGCTGCCGGCCCCGCACGGTGACGTCCTCGAGCTCGAACGGCTCACCCGGTGCGGTCAACGCCCGAATCGCCTCGTCACGTGGCGCGGTCATCGGATTCCCCCTGGTCGAGCCTGCCGGCGTCCCCGGGGTCACCGGCCCCGAGCGGGGCCGGTATCACCCCCCGGTGAGGCTGCCGGGTCTACCAACGGCTGAAACCGATGTCAAGTTCGGTATTGACTGGACGATGCGGACGGTGCAAGCCTTCGGCGGCACGCGGGACCGGTGAGAGAGGAACACGTTGCCCACCGTCGGAGTCGATCAACACGAGCTCACGACCTGGTTCGCCAACCACGTCGACGAGGTGGGCGAGCTGGACCTGACCATGGTGGAGGGGGGCCACTCGTGCCTCACCTACCTGATCCGGACCGTCGACGGTGCCGCCCCCGCCGGCGGGCCCCGGTGGGTCCTGCGCCGGCCGCCGCTCGGCCACGTCCTGCCGACCGCACACGACGTGCTGCGCGAGCACCGGATCATCACCGCGCTGGCCCCGACCGACGTGCCGGTGCCGAGCGCGGTCGGCGCGTGCGACGACGTCGACGTGATCGGCGCCCCGTTCTACGTCATGGACTTCGTCGGCGGCGTGGTGCTCCACGACCGCGCCGCCTCGGCCACGCTGGTGCCCGAGGCCCGACGCGCCGCGGGCTTCTCGATGGTCGACGTGATGGTGGCGCTCCATGCCGTGGACATCGACGAGGTCGGCCTCGGTGAGCTGGCCCGGCCGCGGCCGTACGTCGAGCGCCAGCTGCGACGGTGGCACGGCCAGTGGGAGAAGTCCGACCTGCGCGACCTGACCGGGATGGTCGACCTGCGCGACTGGCTCACCGAGAACATGCCAGAGGAGGCGAAGCCGGGCATCGTCCACGGCGACTTCCGCCTCGGCAACGCCATCCACCGCCCCGACGGCACGGTCGCCGCACTCCTGGACTGGGAGCTGTGCAGCACCGGCCCGGCGGGCGCCGACCTGTCGTACCTGCTGAGGTCGTGGACCGACCCGGCCCGTGCCGCGGGGAGGGCCGACGAGCCGGCGCGGGAGGTCCCGTCCGACCTCGAGGGCTTCCCGACCCGGGACGAGCTGGTCGAGCGCTACGAGCAGGGAAGCGGCACGACGATGGACGACCTCGACTACTGGATGGCGTTCCACGCCTGGCGCTCGGCCTGCATCGCCGCCGGGGTCTACACCCGGTACCGGTCCGGCCAGATGGGCGAGCAGTCGAACGACCTCGATCGCCTCCGCCAGGGCGTGATCGACGGCCTCGCCGACGGCAAGCGCCTCGCCGGCATCCCCTGACAGCCCCGCCACGCCGTTCTGGCCACCACCTCGACCACGCCACGCCCGCTGTGGTGACCAGTTCGGGTGGCGGTGGGTCAGGAGAGGGGGGCGGGGCGAGAACCGTCAGCTGGCCTTGTAGCCGACGTCCACTGCGACGTCGACGCCGGTGACCGCCGTGGCGTCGAGCGCGAGGTGGACGATCGTCGCCGCCACCTCCGACGGGTCGGCGACCCGGCCGAGCAGCAGTCGGGCCTTGTCGGTGATGCGCCGCCGCCGTTGCTCGTCCTCGGACAAGCCGGCGGTCGACGCGTCGACGTAGGCGTTCAACATCGCGGTTGCCGTCGCGCCGGGGCTGACGCAGTTCACCCGTACGCCCGGCGCGAGCTCGGCGGCGAGGTGCGTGGTCAGCCCGAGCAGGGCCGCCTTCGTCGCCGCGTAGGCGATGTGGTGGTCCCTCGCCCGCTCGGACGTGATCGAGCCGACGAACACGACCCCGGCACCGTCGGCGAAGCGCGGCACAAGCGCCTGGGTCAGGAAGAACGGGCCCCGCAGGTTCACCGCGACCTGGCGGTCGAAGGCGACGGGCGTGGTGTCGACGAACGTCTGGTGGTCGTGGTGGGCCGCGGCGTGGACGAGCGCGCCCACCCGGCGGTCGCCGAGCGCGGCAACGACCGCCGCCGGGGTGTCATCGGCGCCGACATCGGCGGTCACCGCCTCGGCGCTCCCGCCGTCGCCGCGGACGGCGTCGCACGTCGCGTCCAACGTCTCCCGGGTCCTCCCCACGGCAACCACGTGCAGGCCGCGGCGACCGAGCTCGACCGCCGTCGCCCGGCCGATCCCGCTGCCGGCGCCGGTGACGATCGCGGCCGGCGCCGCACCTCCGTCCTCGACGTTGTCAGCCACCGGGTCCCCCGACGCCGTCAACACGGGGTCGGGTGGCCGGGTCCGGTGACGGGCTGGCCGTCCATGTCGGAGTTGGGCCGGGCGTCGGCCATCAGCTTGCGGACCGCCGGACCGAGGTCGCGGGGGTCGTCGACGGCGTCGCCCAGCCCCACGGCAGCCATCCGCCGGTGACCTGCGACGCGAGGACCAGCGAGCGCGGGTCGGCCCAGTCGACCTTGATCCGGCGCTCGGCGATCGCCCAGCGGTCGCCGTCGGGCACGAACCGGTCGACGTAGACGCCGCCGTGGTCGAGCCCGATCGGGGTGAGGACGAGGAAGTACGTCCAGCCCCGGGCGCTGCGGCCGTCGTCGTCGAGGTCGACCTTCGACGACGTGAGGTGATGGCGGAGGAAGCCGAGTGGCCGCCGGTCGGGCCCGGTGCAGCGGGGGTCGACCACCCGGCCGAGCGCGTCGGCGATGGCGGCCCGGCCGATGCACACCCGGCCGAACAGCTCGAGCCGCCCGTCTGCGGTGAACGCGCTGGTCAGCTCGTCGAGCGCGCCCCGGTCGCCGGCGCTGGTGTAGGTCTCGATCGCAACCCGGATCGAGGCCCGGGCCGCCAGTTCGTCGGGCGTCATCGGCCGGCTCAGGTCCAGGACCGGATCTCGGGCAGGACCTCGGCGGCGAACAGCCGCATGCTGGCCTCGGCCTCCTCGTAGGGGATGCCGCCGAAGCGGAACGCGGGCGCCGCCTCGAACGGGCCGAGCAGCTCCCACCGGGCCCGGTACTTCTCGATCACCTGCTCGGGTGTGCCGTGGGCGGTGGCGTCGAGGAACCCCTCGAGGAAGCCCGACGCACCCATGCGGCGCAGCGCCCCGGAGGCGCCGGCGTAGGCCTCGTAGCCCTTCATGTCGGCGAAGTGGTCGCCCATGATCTCGTAGTGCTCGAGCACGCTCTCGAGGTAGGTGGCGATGTAGCCCGGGCCCTTCTCGGCCGCGGTGGCGGCGTCGGGGTGGCAGTACACGAAGTCGCAGATCAGCGGCGGGGGCGGTTCGGCGTCGTGGAACTCGCGGAACATCGAGCGCCACTTCTCGACCGACGGCAGTCGGCCCTTCCAGGAGCGGTCGGCGAACATGACCATCGCGCCCCGGATCCGGGCGGCGGCTTCGAGGGAGTCGTCGGAGCTGGCCACCGCGTAGGTGCGGCCGATGAACGAGCGCTCGGGCGCCGGGCGGATCGGTGCCGGCGGCTGCGGGTAGAACGGCCCGTCACCCCGGATGGTGCCGGTCTCGAGTGCCTCGACGACCATGGCCGAGCCCTCGTCGAAGCGCTCGCGGGACTCGTCCATCTCGATGCCCCGGAAGTTGGCGAACTCCCGGCGGCTCAGGCCCCGGCCCATGCCGAAGCGGAGGCGGCCCTCGGCGATGTGGTCGAGGAGGGCGATCTTCTCGGCGACCCGCAGCGGCTCGTTCCACGGCATGATCACCGCCGCGGTGCCGACGTCGATGCGCTCGGTCCTCGCCGCGATCGACGCCAGCCAGGTGGTGTTGTCGGGGCAGAACGAGTAGTCGAAGAAGTGGTGCTCGACGGCCCAGACGACGTCGAAGCCGAGCTCCTCGGCGAGCAGCGCGAGCTTCGTGTCCTCCCGGTAGACCTGCCCGTCGGTCACGGTGTCGTCCCAGCCGTGGCTGGCGAACAGCGCCTGGATCCCGACGTCCATGATCAGACCTCGACCTTCTGGGCGTGCCCGTTGGTGGCGTGCTGCTCGGCGGCCCGGCCGGCGGCGAGCGCCTCGGCGACCGAGCGGTGGAAGTGGATGAGCGGCGGCTCGTTGCGCCCGTAGATGACCTCGGGCAGGGCGCCGGAGGCGAGGTTGGTCTGGATCCGCTCCATGAGGGGGAAGTCCTCGGTGCCGGTCACCTGGAGGAGCAGGTCGAGGTTCTTCACGAAGTAGTTGCGGGCCCGCTCGCTGTGGGGCTCGGTCGGGGCGAACAGCGAGGTCGTGGTGCGCACGGTGCCGACGTCGATCGGCTCGACCCGCCACAGCTCGAGGTGGTCGAGCTGGTGGACGAGCAGGGCGTTGGGCAGCAGGAAGTACTGGATCGTGCCGTAGGGCAGCAGCGACCACTCGTCGCGAGGCTTGGCCGTCTCGTCGAGCACGTCCTTGCGCAGGCCGATCGAGAGGGCGTTGCGGCCGTGGGGCTCGAAGATCACGGTGTCGCTGTTGAACGTCGGCGCCAGCGTGGTCCGGTGCAGCGTGCGGATGTGGTAGCTCTCGGTGAACGTGTCGAAGAAGAGCTTCCAGTTCATCTTCCACGTGTTGACCCGGCTGTCGATGTGGACGTAGTCGCCGAGGCCGAACGCCCCGAGGTCGTCCCGGGCGCCGGCGAGCACCTCGTCGACGTCGATCGGCTCGGTGCCGGTCGGCCGCACGAAGATCAGCCCGTACCGCTCGGCCACCGGGAGCGGGTGGAGCGAGCACGCGTCGGCGACGTCGTCGAACGCCCCGGCCGACATCGGGCGGGCCCGCAGCGCACCGTCGAGCTCGTAGGTCCAGGCGTGGTACGGGCAGCTGAACGCCCGGAGGCCGTCGCCGTCGGAGACCGTGTCGACGAGCGGGGCACCCCGGTGGCGGCAGGCGTTGACCAGCGCCCGCAGCGTGCCGTCGGCTTGGCGGACAACGACGATCGGGATCCCGTCGACGGTGATCGCCCGGTACGAGCCGGCGCCGGCCAGCTCGCTGGAGAGGCCGACGAGCACCGGGCCGGGCCGGAACAGCAGCCGCATCTCGTCGGCGAAGCGCTGCGGGTCGGTGTAGGCGCTGGCCGGCGCGGTCATGCTCGCCGGTGCGTGCAGCCCCTCCAGGTGCGGGCCGGCGGCGGCCACCCGCTCCAGCAGCTGGACCTGGCGTTCGTGACGCATGCGCTCCCCCTGCACCAACATTCTCGAATCGCGATTAGAATATGGCGAGTGGGACCCGGGCGCAACCGCGTCGTCGCGCCTGACTGCCGGGCTCGCTCCCCTGGTGCGGTCGGCCTGCCCCGGTCGGCGCCGATCGGTAATCTAACGATCGTTCGATTCGTCTGCCGGCGAGGCACTCGGGGGCTCGCCGGTCGATGACGCCAGGGGGGATTCGCAGATGACTTCGACCGACACGCCGTCGACGAGCGCCGCACCGACGGCCCGTCCCGCCGCCACGCCGACGACACCGGCGCTCGCCGTCCGGGCGTTGCGCCGTCATCCGTCGAGGGTGGCGTTCGAGTGGGACGGCGGCTCGATGACCTACGCCGAGGCCGAGCAGACGATCGCCCGGATGCAGGCGGTGTTCGCCTCACGGGGCTTGGGGCGGGGTGCGTGCCTGGCGTTGCTGGCCGGCAACCGGGCGGGCACGTGGTGTGCGACGACCGCCGCCCAGGGCCTGGGGATGCGGACCACGGCGCTCCACCCGCTCGGTTCGCTCGACGACCAACGCTTCCAGCTCGCCGACGCCGGCGCCGACGCGCTCGTCGTCGACGTCGCCGCGTTCGGCGAGCGGGGCAGCCACCTCGCCGACGCGGTCGCCACCACGTTCACGTTGGACCCGGCCGACTACGGCGTCGACCTCACCGCGGCGATCGCCGCCGTCGGCCCGGCCCGCCACCAGGACCTGGCCCGACCCGAGGACGTGGCCGTGATCAACTACACGGGCGGCACCACCGGCCGGTCGAAGGGTGCGATGCGGCGCCACTCGTCGCTCGGGCCATCGACGGTGGCGATCCTGTCGGACTTCGAGCTGCCGGAGCGGCCGAGGTTCCTGGCGGTGGCGCCGATCAGCCACGTCGCCGGCTCGAAGGTGCTGCCGACGTTGGTGCGGGGCGGGACCGTGTACCTGCAGAACGGGTTCGACCCCGAGCGGGTGATCCACCTGATCGACGAGGCGCGGATCACGATGACGCTGCTGGTGCCGACGATGATCTACACGCTGCTCGACCACGAGGCGCTCGACCGGTCGGCAGCGGGGTCGGGCCGCGCGCTGGCGAGCCTCGAGCTGCTGCTCTACGGGGCGTCGCCGATGGCGCCGGCGAGGCTCGCTGAGGGGCTGGAGCGGATCGGCCCGGTGTTCTCCCAGCTCTACGGGCAGACCGAGTGCTACCCGATAAGCGTGCTGGCGAAGGAGGACCACCGCACCGACCGGCCCGACCTCTACTCGTCGTGCGGATCACCGGTGGCGTCGTGCGAGGTGACGCTGTTGGACCCCGATGGGAACGAGGTCCCGACGGGCGAGACGGGCGAGATCTGCGTGCGCAGCCCGTACGTGATGGACGAGTACCTCGACCAGCCCGAGCTGACCGCGCAGGCGTTCCGCCACGGCTGGCTCCACACCGATGATGTCGCGAGGCAGGACGAGGAGGGCCGGCTCTACATCGTCGACCGGGCGAAGGACATGGTCGTGAGCGGCGGCTTCAACATCTACCCCCGCGAGATCGAGGACGTGCTGACCGCCCACCAGGCCGTTGCGATGGCCGCCGTGGTCGGCGCCCCCGACGACCGCTGGGGCGAGGCCGTGACCGCCGTGGTGACGCTGAAGCCCGGAGCCGACGCTTCCCGTGAGGAGCTCGCCAGTGCGCTGAAGTCACTGGTCCGCGACGCCAAGGGCCCGGCTCACACCCCCAAGCGCGTCGACTTCGTCGACGACCTCCCCGTCACCGCCGTCGGCAAGATCGACAAGAAGGCCATCCGCGCCCCCTTCTGGACCGGCCACACGCGCCAGGTCGGCTGACCAACACCCCGCCTACAGTCCAAGTCAGTCTCCAGCGAGACCGTCAGCGAGCGTTCCGTCGAGTCGATCGACATCGGAGTGGTAGTCGGCGACCTCGTCGACCGTCATCGCATCGAGAGCCTCGTGGACAGTGGCCCACCACTCGCCCCTGGTCAGGTGCCCCCGAGCGGCGCCATTGGCGATGTCGGGCAACCGGGCTTCGTCCCGACGGCTCAAAGCGGCACGGCCTCGGCGAGCACCTCGTCCCGGAGCCGCGCCCGCAGCGAAGCCGGGGTTCCGACGTCGACCTTCACGCCGAGCGCTTCCTCGAGCTCGACGCCGATCGAGAGGATCTCGAACGGCCGGGCATCGGGTTCGAGCTCGACCA
Source organism: Actinomycetota bacterium (assembly GCA_034211175.1). Lineage (GTDB taxonomy): Bacteria > Actinomycetota > Acidimicrobiia > Acidimicrobiales > CAIXPF01 > JAXHUH01. Next base: position 60,735 of record JAXHUH010000257.1, on the reverse strand, counting down.
GGAAGTCGATGTCGCTGCCGGGTCGTTCGTCGCCTCGCGCCACCGAGCCGAAGACCGCGACGGATCGGCCGTGGTGACGAGCGACGATCGCCTTGATCTCGTCCCGGCGAGCTTCGACGAGCTCTCGCAGCAAGCGCCCAGCGACATCAGACATGCGCGAAGCGTACGCGGTTGGGGCGCGTGCCGAGGCGCTCGACGCCATCGAGCTCATCGCCACTCACGCTCGCATCCACGGACGGGCGACACCCGATCCCACCCGGGCTACAGAGGGAGATGATCGACAGAGGTTGCCTGGAAGCCGTCGTCCAGGAGGTTCCGCCGAAGCTCGTCGACGATGTCAGGCGGCCACAGCGCCCGGTAGAGACCACGCTCGGCGAGACGCAGCAGCGTGTCGCGCAGGTGCGCCGGATACAGCACGCACGTGTCGAGCACGACCGAGAACGGCACGACAGATCAACGAGTGCGCTTGGGTTCCGCAGTCCGTTCGTACATGTCGGCCTCGTCAGCGATCTCCACCATGCGATCGAGCGCAGCCTGACGCTCCACCGAAGCACGCTCGCGGTAGGCGAGCACGTCAGCCAGGCGGACCCGACGGTGCCGGCCCGGCTGCTCGAACGGGATCTCGCCGGACTCGAGCAGCTTCACCAGTGTCGGACGGCTGATGCCCAGCAGTTCCGCCCCCTCCTGCGTGGTCAGCCGTTGGTGGACCGGAGCGATCGTCACCGCCTGACCGCGAGCCATCGCCCCCACCACGTCCCGGAGCACCTCGAACACCTCCGGGGGAAGCACCAGCCGCTCACCGTTGGGGCCCACCAGCGTGGTGGTCGGCTCCGCATCCGGGCGCGACAGGATCGCGACCAACGCATCCAGCGACTCGGCCGGCGGCAGGACGGTGCGTTCCAGCGTGGGCGTCGACATGGCTGCTCCTCCTCGGCCAGGAACGTACGACGAAATCGAAAGAATCGCAACCGAGTGTAGGGGGCAGCTTGCCGGTCGAGCCGTCGCACACAAGCCGAGGCGTTCGACGACCGCCCGGGCGACCCGAAACTCAGGGGCGCAACACGACCTTGCCGGCGAGGCGGCGGGACTGGAGGGCGTCGAGGACCTCGGTGGCGTCCTCGAGCGGGCGGGCCTCGGGCTCGATCGGGTGGAGGCGGCCGGCGGCGATCAGGTCCATCAGCTCGCCGATCAGCGCCCGGTAGCCCACCGGGTCGCGTCGCACCCAGCCGCCGAGCTCGACGCCGACGACGGCGCGGCCGTTGAGCAGGATCTGGTTGGCGGGCAGGCGGGGGATGTCGCCGCCGGCGAAGCCGATGACCAGCAGCCGGCCGTCCCACCGCAGGGCCCGTAGCGCGGGCTCGGCCTTGTCGCCGCCGACCGGGTCGACCACGACATCGGCGCCGCCGCCGGTGGCGTCGCGGATCGCGGTCTTCAGGTCGGTGTCCTCGTAGGCGATCGTCGCCACCGCACTGGCCGCCTTCGCCAACGCCAGCTTGTCCTGGGTCGACGCGCAGGCGACCACCTTGGCCCCGAGCGCCGAGGCCACGTCGGTCGCCGCCAACCCGACACCGCCACCGGCGCCGAGCACGGCCACCCACTCGTCGGGCCGCACCGTGATCCGACGGGTGAACGCGTAGAGCGCCGTCGTGTAGCTCTGCAGCAGCGCGGCCGCCTGCCCGGCGGTCAGGTTCTCGGGGAGCGGCACCGCATCGGCGGCCGCCACGACGACGTGCGACGCGTACCCACCCGCCCCGGTCGATGCCAGCACCCGGTCGCCCACCGACAGGCCCGTCACGTCGGCACCGACACGCTCGACCCGCCCGGCGACCTCGGACCCGGGCGTGAACGGCATCGGCGGGCTGAACTGGTAGCGGCCCTGGACGATCAGGGCGTCGACGAAGTTCACGCCCGCCGCCTCCACCGCGATGACCACGTCGCCGGCGCCGGGCTCGGGATCGGGCGCCTCGGCGACACGCAGGGTGTCCAAGGGCCCGAAGTCGTCGAGCTCGATCCTGCGCATGTCGGTTGCCTCCACGATCGGGTTGCCGGCGGCCCGCCGCACCCGCCGAGCTGGTGGGCACGAGGTTGCACGACGCCGCCGGGCCGATCGAATCTAAACCGAGTTCGAATTCCCAGGCCAGGGCACCTCGTCCGCCGGGTCCGGCGCACGACGCTGGCGAAGGGTCAGATGGCGCGCCGGGCGAGGACCTGCTCGCGCAGGATGTCGGCGTGGCCGGCGTGCTGGGCCAGTTCTCGCAGGACCTGCACCTTGAGCGCCCACACCGGCCGAGCGCCGCGGCCGTCGACCTCGTCGCCCGGTGCGAGGTCGGCCATCGTCCGGCGGGACTGCTCGCAGCGCTCCCGGTAGGCGCGCTGCACGCTCTCGACGGTGTCGGTCTTGTTCACCGTGAACGAGCGGTCGGGTGTTGTGGCGATGCCGATGTCGGCGTAGGTGCGGCCGGTGACGGCCTGGTCGAACCAGACGCCTTCGACGAACGTGACGTGCTTGACCAGGCCGAGCAGCGTCGTCTTCGACGGCACGAGGCGCATCCGGGCCTCGTCGTCGGTGAGGCCGTCGAGGCATGCGAGCAACGACGCCCGGTACTCGTCGATCAGCTCGTCCACCCGCCCGAGCAGGTCACCGGCCCAGTCGGTCGGGGCCTGGTCGTGGGACGCCATGGCGGGACGCTACCCGGGTGCGCGCCGGTGGGGCCGAGCCCGTTGGTGGTCGGGCTCGGCCGGGCGATGCCGGGGCGGGTTCAGGTTCGGCGGTGCCAGGTTGTCCGCCCGGTCACCGGATCGCGGATGATCCGGAATCGGTGTTTGTGACGGTGGTGCCACCGGCAGCGGCATCGCCCGTTTGCTTCGTCGGTGTGGCCGCCGTCGTTCCAGTCATGGACGTGGTCCGCCTCCGAGTGGCGGGCGTCGATGTCACAGCCGGGCCCGTCGCAGACCCGGTCCCGGATCGAGAGCAGCTGACGCAGCGCACCGGTGAACAGTCGCTGAGCTCGCCCGTAGTTGATGACCACGCCGGGGGATCGGAACACGACCCGCCGGACGTGGCCCTCGACCGCGGCGGCCACGGCGTTGGCGGGGTGGACGACGGTGCCGTCGTGCAGCTCGCTCGTCCCCTCGGCCGGGTGCTCGTAGGGCGCGTCGGCCTGGCGCTTGAGCTCTTCGGTGAAGGTCTCCTCGTCGATGTGGACCACGACGAGCGGCTCAGGTCGCTTGCCGTCCTTCGGCGCCGTCTCGGCGCGGTGGGCCATCTCGACGAGTGCGTCGGCGCGTCGTTGCGACGCAGTGCGCCACAACTTGTCGACCGACGCCGCCTCGGTTCCGAACTCGGCGACACAAGCGGCCCAGTCGGCTTCGAAGAGCTCTTGTTCGATACGGCGCAAGGCTTCGTCGAACGCCGCGAACCCGATCGCGTCGAGTGTGGCGTCGACCTTCCCGCAGCCGTCCAACAACTTCGACGAGTGACAGGAACGTTCTTCCTGGCCCGGGTTCGGGTGCGGGTCCTCGCCGGGTTCGGTGCGCTGCTCGAAATACTCGACCGCTTTGACGAAGTCGTCGTACACCAGATCGCGAGCGGCGCCGACCAGCAGCTCCTCCGCTTCGGCCACCAGCGGGCCGCGCCGCTTCGAACGACCCTTCGCGATCCGCTCCACATGCACGGTGGTGATCTCACCGCCAGCGAACGCCTCAGCAGCGGCCGGCAGGTCCCGCAACTTGCGGGCCAACCCGACCCGCCGCTGGGCCACCGGCTTGTACTCACGGCACTTGTCCGCCAACCACGTCGCTGCGCTGCGGTAGCCCGACAGCGCCCACTGCCCCGACGAGTCGAACCGCCCCACCACTCCGGCTTCGACGGACTCCAACCGCCGACGCAACCCGGCCAGCTCCACCGCCGCGTCACCCAGCTCAGCATCGACCAGATCCGCTGCCGTCTTCGCAGCGTGCGCGACCGCGACGTCGAGCTGATCAAATCGGGCATCGGTCACCGACCGCAGCGCGCGCCTCGCTTTCAGTTCGTCGACCGCACAGGCCACAGCATCGAACTCATCGAGATCACCATCGACAACGAGACGCTGCACCGCCTCGATGATCTCCGCCGCCCGCATGTAGCCAATCATAACAAATCACGCGTCATGATTCGAGCGGAATCACGACTTTCCCCAACCCTCACATAGCGTGTCCGTGCAACTGCATTCACTACGGAACGTGCGGCCACGAACACATCACCTGACGATCGACGCGTTCGCTTCGAGCGACAGCGTGCGTCGATTCAGGTGGGTCGTACAATGGACAGCGATTCACAACCGGACGGACCGATCACGCCGGTCGCGATGACCTGGCGACTTCGGTCGCATCCTGCCGAGCGAGCGGACGACAGCTCGCCCGGACGACTCGAGGCCACCGACACACCGGTCTACGACCACCGGATCGCGGGCGCCGAACCGTTGAGCGATTGCGCCACGGGCCTTTGGACGACGTCGTTCGCCGGGCCGTCAGCTCCTGACCGGTGCAGCCGGGTGGCACGCAAGTCCCTGCGTACGGGCCGTCTCGACGACCGCCTCCGCCAGACACTCCGAGCGGCGGTAGCCGAGGGCAGCCGGCGATGGGAGGTGCGGGCCTTCCGATGGGGTGATGGTGCGGGCGATCGTGACGCGACGTCGATGCCATCCGACTCGCGGAGCTCGACGTCGGCCCGGTCGGTGGGGGCCCTGCCCGCTGCCACGTCGTCGCAGCCGATCTCGGGCATGGTCACGACGGTCCCCACCTTGCCTTCCGGACTGGCAGATGAAGCGGAGACGGCAGCTCAGGTCGCCGTGCCCGCAGACGAGTTCGGGGCCCGCTGGCTGCGACCGCCGGCGGAGGTCACCGACGCCGGCCGGACCGGCGCTTCGGCGGCGGCGCCCTGCGGTCGCCGACGGCGGACCGGCCCGTGCTGCGCGGGAGGCTCAGCCGCTGAACGCAGCTCGACCGGAGGGCGCCAGCCCGCCGGCGAGCGAGGCTCAGCCGTCGCCGGACCTTGGCGAGCTCGAGACAACGCGCGTCGAGACGCGTCACGATGCCGGTCGCGTGTGCTGCGCCCGGCTCTCCGGGTCTCACCCGAGCTGGCGCCGGTGGTGAGGTGGGCGGTCGGCCTCGAGGCCGTGGCCGGCACCGGCCCATGGCACCGTCGCAGCGATGGGACGCCGCTCGCGGCGCGGCGTCGAGTCTCTTCGGGCTGGCCGAGCCGAGACGGTCCACCCCAACGCGGACGCCGAGCCGAACGGTCCGCCGCCGCCCGGCCGGACCGACGCAATCCACGACCGACGACGGCCGCGCTTTGGCAGCGCATCACGTCCGCCGCCGAGCAAGGGCCGCCCGGCGATCAGACCTCGGGGTCATCCATGATCTCGCGCACCTCCTGGGCGCACCGGCAAGCTGCGGCGAACTTGGCAGCCCACGCAAGCGCCTCCTCCCGGGAGGCCACGTCGACGATCGAGAAGCCGCCGATGACCGCCTTGGTCTCGGGGTCCGGGCCGTCGGTGACCGTTCCGTCGGTGGCCACGATGCTCGCGACCTGGCGGTCCACGCCGCCGCCGTGGACCCAGACGCCGGCGGCCTTCGCCTCACGGAGGACCTCGTGGGCGGCCTCGCCCACCTCGGGCAGGTCCTCCTCGGGGAAGGTCATGGCGCCGTCGTCGAACGAGATCAGGTAGCGGGTCAACATCCAGCTCCTCGTCAGGGGCGGCCCTCCGGGCCACGCTCGTCTCGACTCGTCGACGGCCGGCACCGGAGGTTCTCACCGATGACGCCGCTTCAGCGCCGCCGAGCCCGATCGCAGCGCATCCCGCCCTGAGCCGGAATCCCGACGTCGGCCGCGGCCGTGGGGCCGATCGCGACGTGCGGTGAGAGCCCGGCGCTCGCCGTCAGCCGCTGAAGGGGATGCTGCGCACGATCAGCGCTCGGTAGCAGAACGGGATCCCGGCCGCTCTGTCGCCGCCGAGATCCCAGCTCGTCACGGTGACCTCGAGATCATCGGGCAGGACCTTGACCTCGGACGTCAGCAGGACCGGGCCCTGATCCGGAGGCAGCGGGGGGAACGGATCCCTGGCCGGGGCCGGGTACGCCGGGGTCGCGACGAACGAGACCGGCAGACGTACGTCGGACCTGGGCCCGCAGAACCGGTCGCTCAGCCGCCAGACGAACCGGCCGTCGGCGCCCGTGCGGTCCCGCCCGCCCAGGTCGAGCACGTCAGGAGCGCGTTCGCATGACAGATCGCTCTCGACGAGCGTGACCCCGCCGTTCGGATCGGTCTGCGTCACCGGTGCCACCGAACCGACGCGCCAGGCGTCCTCGGTCGTACCGGTCGCCCGCTGGTAGAGAACCTTGGGCCCGAACTCCTGGACCAGTTGGAGCGCAGCGACGGTTACGGGATCGTTCGGGTCCACGGGGCACCTCTCGAGGATCACAGGGTCGGCTACCTGTCCCCATGACGTGACCCGGCCAGGTCCTGATACGGGTTCAGGCGCGTGTCCCCGGGATGTGCAGCCGCACGCGAACGGCCTACTCGTCAGCCGGTCGCGGCTGCCACCCGTTCGAGAGCTTGGCCGACGAGGAGGAACTTCTGGACCTTGCCGGTCGGGGTGGTCGGCAGCTCGGCGGCGGTCGAGAAGATCACCCGCTTCGGGACCTTGAACTGGGCCAGGTTGTCCCGGCACACCTGGAGGATCTCGCCCTCGTCGAGCTCTGCACCCGGTTCGGGCACGATCCACAGGCAGCCCGCCTCGCCCCAGCGCTCGTCGGGCAGGCCGATGGCGTAGACCTGGCTCACGCCCGGGAGCGCGCCGACCAGCTCCTCGATCTCCTTGGGCATCACCAACTCACCACCCGACTTGTACAGCTCCTTGCGGCGGCCGGTGAGCCGCAGGTAGCCGTCGTCGTCGACGTAGCCGAGGTCGCCCGAGTACAACCAGCCGTCGCGCATCGTGCGGGCGGTCTCCTCCGGCTGGTCCCAGTAGCGGCTCATCTGGGTCGGGCCCCTCGACACCAGCTCGCCGACCTCGCCCTCGGGCAGCAGCTCGCCGGTCACCGGGTCGGCGGTCCGGTAGAGGCACTCCCGGCCGCCCCACTCGGCGACCCCGGCCACACCTCCGAACTTCGGGCAGCCGACGGTCTGGGTCTGGCGCTCGATCGGGTCGTCGGGCAGCGTGAACGTCATCGACGCGGAGGTCTCGGTCATCCCATAGCCGGTCGACACCTCGGTGAGGCCGAGGTCGTCACGGGCCCGCTCCCACACCCACGGCGGCGCCGGTGCGGCGGCCGACAGGATGGCGAACAGCGAGGACAGATCCCGGGTGAACCGGTCGGGGTGCTCGAGCAGCGCGACGGTGATCGTCGGTACCGCGAGTAGGTCGGTGGCCCGGTGGCGCTCGATGGCGGCGAGGTGGTCGGCGGGGTCGAACGTGAGCCGCAGCGCCACCGCCCCGCCGACGTGCATCACCGCGAGCAGGCCCTCGATGTAGCCGAACATGTGGTAGCAGGGCAGCGAGAACAGCATCCGGCGACCGTCCTCGAACGCCCGATGGTGGGCCGAGGCGTAGGCGGTCCGGATCGGGGCGTCGTGGGTGAGCACGACCCCCTTCGGTGAGCCGGTCGTGCCCGACGTGTAGACGATGTCGCTGTCGTCGCCGGGCCCCCGTGACGAGTCGTCGGCGCCGCCGGGCTCGGCCCGGCCCAGCTCACGCAACCCGTCGAGGGTGAGCACCCCGGCCCGGGCGGGACCGCCGGCGGGGAACTGGACGACCCGGCGCAGCTCGGGGAGCGCGGTCCCGCCGCCAGCCGTCTCCCACCCGGGCGCGATCTCGTCGAGCATCCCGAGGTGGTCGAGGTCGCCGAACGAGCACATGGTGACGAGCACGCTGCACGTCGACTGGCGCAGCACCCAGGCCAGCTCGTTCGCCTTGTAGAGGTAGTTGAACGGGACCGCGATCGCCCCCGCCCGGGCGACCGCGAACTTGAGCGGGACCAGCTCGGGGTGGTTGGCCATGATGATCCCGACCCGGTCACCGGGGCGGACGCCGAGTGCCGCCAGGCCGTCGGCCAGCTCGGTGGCCCACTGGTCGACGTCGCGGTAGGTCAGGGTGCGGTCGTCGGCGAGGACGAACGGCCGGTCGCCGTAGCGCTCGGCCCGCGTCGCCAGGAACCGGCCGAGCGTGGTCGGCTCCCACGACGTGCGCCCCGCTTCCAGGACCCGGCGGCGTTCGGCGATCGGCGGCGGTGCGGTCGTCATGGTTCCCCCTTTGCCGGCCGGGCCGGCGGAACGTATCTGCGTCGGCAGGTCGGTCGGTCTCAGCCGTGCCGGGCCCGGTCAGCACCGCCGGTCACGAGCACGATGCGCCCGAGCACCTCTCGGGCCTCCAGCGCGGCGAGGGCGTCGGGCACCTCGTCGAGCCCGATCGTCGAGTGGATCCGTGGCGCGATCGCGCCCTCGGCGTACAGGCGCAGCAGGTCGGCGTGGGCGGCCTCGAGCACGGGGCGGCCGCCGTGCTCGGTGTACGCACCCCAGTGGAGGCCCATCACGCTGTAGTTCTTCACGAGCACGTGGTTGGCTGGGTACGACGGGATCTCGCCGGAGGCGAACCCGATCACGAGCAGCCGGCCCTCCCATGCCATCAGCCGGCGCGTCAGGTCACCGAGGGCGCCGCCGACCGGGTCGTAGGCGACGTCGACGCCCCGGCCGGCGGTCAGCTCCAGCACCCGCTCACGGACGTCGTCGACGCGGTGGTCGATGACGTGGTGGGCACCCAGCTCCTTCGCGACCCGGGCCTTGGCCTCCCCGCCGGCGGTGGCGATCACGGTGGCGCCGGCGGCGACGCCGAGTTGCACGGCCGCGGAGCCGACCCCTCCGGTGGCCCCGTGGACGAGCAGCGTCTCACCCGGCTGGAGGTGGGCCCGCCGGTGGAGCGCGACGTGGGAGGTCAAATAGGTGCTGGCCAGGGCTGCGGCGTCGGCAGCGGGGACCTCGTGGGGCACCTCGACCGCGCTGGGCGCCCGCACGAGCGCGGCCTCGGCGAACGCCCCGCTCGGCAGCGCGGCCATGCCCGACACCCGGGCGCCGACGGGCACGTCCATGCCGTCGCCGACGGAGGTGACGACGCCGCACACCTCGAGGCCCGGCGCGAACGGGACGGGCGGGCGGTCCTGGTAGATGCCCTGACACAGCAGGATGTCCGCGAAGTTCACGACCGCGGACTCGACGTCGATCGCGAGCTCGCCCGACCCCGGTACCGGCGCATCGATCTCCGCGAGCCGCAGGGCGGTTGACGGGTGCCCCAGCTCGTCGATCCTCCAGGCCTTCACACGATCCCCCCGGACGTGGCCCTTCGTTCGGACAGGAATCTACACGGAGTTCGATTCGGTGATCGAGGGCGAGCGCGGGAGACTCCGGTCATGGAGGTCCGGTTCCTCGGCACGGGCACGCCCTACCCCGACTCTCGCCGCTGCGGCTCCGGCACCGCCGTGGTCGATCCCGGCCGGTCGTGGGTGCTGGTCGACTGCGGGCGCGGCGTCACCCAACGGGCCATCGAGGCCGGGCTCGATCTGCGCACCCTCGCTGCGGTGCTCCTGACCCACCACCACAGCGACCACGTGAGCGACCTGGCGACCCTGGTGATCACGCGCTTCGTGGCGGGCGCGCCGACCCCGCTGCGGATCGTCGCCCCGGTCGGGCCGACCAGCCGCTTCGCCGAGAGCTGCCTCGACCCCTTCGAGGACCAGGCGTTCCACTCGCAGCGCAGAGCCGGCATCGCCGAGCGACCGTCGATCGAGGTCGCGAGCTTCGCCGCGCCGACCGAGCCCACCCGGGTGTTCGACGACGGCGGGTGGGAGGTCCGGAGCGCGACGGTCGAGCACCCTCCGATGGAGGCGGCGGTCGGCTACCGGATCGAGCTCGGGGGCACCGTCGTGGCGGTCAGCGGCGACACCGTCGTGTGCGACGGGGTGCGGGCCCTGGCCGCCGAGGCCGACCTCCTCGTACACGAGGCGCTCCGCTCCGACCGGGTCGACGCCGAGGCCCTGGCGTGGAACGCCAGCGCACGTTCCGTCGGCCAGCTCGCCGTGGACGCTCGGGTCGGTGCGCTCGCCCTCACCCACCTGCTGCCCCCTCCGACCGGCGAGGAGGACGTGACCCGCTTCGCCGAGGAGGCCAGGGAGGGAGGGTTCACCGGCGCGATCCACGTGCCGTCGGACCTCGACCGCCTCGAGCTGAGCGAACCGTCCCTCTCGCCGTGACGGCCCCGGCGCGGGTCCTGGAACCGCCGGGAACGACGTGACGCGGTGAGGAGCGTCGGCTGCCCGGCGGCGTGCTTCGCAGGCCACGCCACGCGCCGCGAACCGTGATGCCGGTCAGTCGAACCAGAAGTCGCGGACGAGCTCGCGGCGCCGGTCGCGGGTCTCGGTCTCGACGAAGTCCCGGATGCCCTGGCCGAACGGTTGGCGGGGCGGGGCGCCCTCGAACACCATGCTGTTGGCGACGTCGAGGTCGGCCCCGTGGTCGACGAAGTACTTGGTGCACTGCAGCGCCACCGGGTGCTTCGCCAGGAGCACCTCGGTCAGCGCGGCGACCTCGCCGTCGAGCTCGTCGGGTTCGCACAGCCGGTTCACCAGGTCGTAGCGCTCGGCCTTCTCCGCACTGAAGAGCGATCCGAGCAGGTTCCACTCCTTCGCCTTTCGCCGCCCGGCGAACTTGGCGATCTTGGCGGTCCCGCCCCATCCGGGCGTGATGTCCCAGTTGATCTCCGGCATCCCCCAGCGCGACCGGCGCGTGGCCACCACGAAGTCGCACGAGAGCGTCAGCTCGAGCCCACCGCCGGTGCAGACGCCGTCCACCGCGGCGATCGTCACCGGGACCAGGTTCTCGAGGGTCCTGACCGTGTCCTGGTACTGGCGGACCTGCCAGTTGCCGTCCTCGGGAGCCCAGTCGTTGAACTCCTTGATGTCGTCGCCCGCGCAGAAGGTCTCCCCGGCGCCCCGCAGGATGACGACACGGCACTCGCGGTCGACGTCGATCTCCTTCACCGCGGCGTGCAGCTCGGCGGACACCTCCCGGTCGAGCGCGTTGTGGCACTCCGGCCGGTTCAGGGTGATCGTCGTGACCGGGCCGTCCCGGCCGACGATCAGCTTGCCCGACGGTGATGACTGCTCGTGCATCGCTGCACCCTCCCCCCACGAAGCCGCGCGATCGCGGCATTTGGTCTGCCAACGAAAGCTAAGGCGCTTGGTCTGTTAGTGCAAGCAGCAGCGGTGCCGACCGCGCACCCCCGCAGCGGCCAATGGGCGATCCGAGGTCGCGGCCGGCGGCACGGCCAGCACGACACCGGTGCGTAGGGTTGACGGGTGTCGCCGCAGATCCCCGCCACGCCGGTCCACATCGCCTCGGCGATCGTCGGCGACGCGTGGTCGGTGCTGATCCTGCGGGAGGCGTGCCTCTTCGGTCAGCGCCGGTTCGTCGGCTTCCGCGACGCCCTCGGGCTCAACCGGGCGACGCTCACGTCGCGCCTCGGCTCCCTGACCGACGCCGGCCTGCTCGAGCGGCGGAGCGTCGCCGCCGGGACGGACCGCCACGAGTACGTCCCGACCGTCACCGCGCACGAGTACGTGCCCGTGCTCCTGCACATGGCCGAGTGGGGCCGCCGGTGGATGGTCGAACCCGAGGAGGGGCCGCTGCTCGAGCTCACGCACCTCGACTGCGGCGCGCCGCTGCACGCCGAGCTCGCGTGCTCCGAGTGCGGTGAGGTGATCACGCCCCACGAGGTGTACGCCGAGCGACCGCCGCACGACGCGGTCCGTCAGGTACCGGACGTGAAGACGCGGGTGCCCCGGCTCGACCAGCTCGAACGCGCCCGTCCGTGCCCGATAGCCCGCTGCCTCGCCGCCACCGGCGACCGGTGGAGCGTCGTCGTCATCCAGGAAGCGTTCTTCGGCCTCCGCCACTTCGACGAGTTCGAGACCCGGCTGGCCATCGCCCCCAACATCCTGTCCAACCGGCTCGGTCGGCTCACCGACCTCGGCGTGCTCCGCCACACCCCCCGCAGGAACGGCTCACGGGCCGAGTACCGCCTCACCGAGGAGGGCCTCGACCTCTACGGGGTGTCGGTGACCCTCCGCCACTGGGCGATGCGCAGCCTCGGCGTCGCCGACCACCTCCACGTCGCGCACCGGCCCTGCGGGCACGACCTCGACGTCCTCACGCGCTGCCGGGCCTGCCGGGCGCCAATCGTGGCCGGGTCGGTCGACGCCCGAGCCGTCGCCCCGCTCGTCACGCCGGGCACCTGAGGCGCCGGGCACCCGCGGCGAGTCGCGCCCACCCCGCCCATCCGCCACGCCCGTTCACCGCTCCGGGCCGACGCTCGTGTCCGGGGGCCGGCCTCGATCGCTCAGGCGGACCCGGACGGAGGTGAGGGGTCGCGGGGGAGTCCGAGGATGCGTTCGGCGACGATGTTCTTGATGGTCTCGTCCGTGCCCACGGCGATGTGGTTGCCGGGGGCGCCGAGCACGAACCGGGTCCACGCGTACGTCCCCCACTCCCCCGTGTCGGCCACGAGGCGGGGGCCGAGCACGGAGCCGACGAGCTCGGCGACGGCCGTCAGGTTCCGGGCCAGCGACAGCTTGGCCATGATCGGGGCGTCGGGCGGGAGGTCGCGCCGGCGATTCAGGTAGCCGGCGACCCGGAACCCGGTGAGCACCCGCATCAGCTCCTGCCGCACGAGCGGGTCGTCGGCGACGCCACAGTGGCGAACCAGCTCGATCAGCCGTTGACCGTTGGCGATCCCCACGCCGCCCCGGCCGTGGCCGCCGGCGACGAGCTGGCGTTCGAGCATCAGCGTCCGCACCGCGACCCGCCAGCCCTCGTCGACCTCGCCGACCCGGTGGTCGTCGGGCACTCGGAGCCCGTCGATGAACACCTCGTTGAACGCCGCGCCACCGGTCATCTGGCGTAGCGGCCGCACGTCGACGGCCCGGTCGGCCATGTCGATCACGAAGGTCGTGAGCCCCCGGTGTCGACTCGCCGAGTCGCCGGTGCGGGCGAGGACGAGGCCGACGTCGGCGAACTGGGCGTCGGAGGTCCACACCTTCTGCCCGTCGAGCACCCAGTGGCCACCCTCGGGCACCGCCCGACAACTCGCGCTGGCCAGGTCCGAACCGGCGCCGGGCTCGCTGAACAGCTCACACGCGATCACGTCGCCCCGGAACAGCCCGGGCACGTAGCGGGCCGCCAGCTCCGGCTCGGCGTGGTCGAGGAGGATCGGGCCGATCACCGGGCCGAGCTTGAACCAGTCCTGGGCCGGCACGTCGTAGCCGGCCTCGAGCTTGGCGTAGGCCCGGGCATGGCCGCGGGACAGGCCCCGGCCGCCGAGCTCGACCGGCCCGTCGCACCATCCGAACCCGGCGTCGAACCGCCGGCGGCGCCACGCACGGGACCGTTCGAGGCTCGCGGCATCGGCGGCGGGGTCGTGCTCGGGCCAGATCTCGACGACCGTGTCGTCGCCCTCACCCCAGCGGAACGCGCCATGCGCCGGCTTCGGCTCGGCGACCGACGACAGCCAGGACTCGGCCTCCGCCTCGAACGCGGCTCGCGCCGGCACGTCCGTCACCGTCATCGGGTCCCCCTCGTGGCCGCGCCCCTGAGCGACAGAATCGAACCCTACGTAGAAACCTGACGGGGCTCAACCCGGTGTCGGCACGAGGCGAACCAGCGGCAGCGGCCGGTCGGTGCGTTGCGGGTAGCGCTCGTAGTCGGGAGCCGAGGCGAGGACCCGGGGCCAGAACACCCGGGCGTCCTCGACCGACAGCTCCTCGGCGCGGGCCTCGAACGTCCGCCCGTCGACCTCGACCTGCACTCTCGGCTCGGCCCGCAGGTTCAGGTACCACGCGGGTGGGCGGTCGAGCCCGCTGTTGGCCGCGACCACGATCAGGTCGTCGCCGTCGGGGAAGTACTGGACCAGCACGGTGCGGGCCCGGCCGGTGCGGCGGCCCCGAGTGGTGAGCACGACGCCCCGCCGTCGCCACAGACGCATGATCCGGCCGCGGGTGCGCCGGTAGAGCCACACCGCCAGCCGGACCGACCGGGTGTCGAGCTCGTGCTCGATCCGGGCCCGCAACCGGGGACGGCGTTCGGGCCGCGTGCCTCCGGGTCGCCCCGGCTCCGATACGTCGGCGGCCGGCGAGTCGTGGTGCACCTCGGTCATCGGGTCACCTCCGTACCCGGCATCGTGCTCACCGCCGATCGAACCGCCCGGCGACCACGCCGGATAGGGCCGGAGGCCCCGACTCGCCCGGCCGGCCATCGGCCGGATCCGGACAGGCGCCAGGTCGAGGACCGCCGGTGTCCACAACCGTTCGTAGGTTCGGCAGCGTCCACGAGCCCGACAGGAGCCCCCGATGCAGATCAAGCAGCAGATCATCGTGTTCGACGCCGCCGACCTCGACGCCGAGAGCGAGTTCTGGGCGGCCGTGCTCGGCGGCTCGGTCAGCGCCGACGACGAGTGGCACACCGTCCACGACGCCGACAAGACGCCTCGCATCGGCGTTCAGCTCGCCCCGGACCACATCCGCCCCGACTGGCCGAACGGCACACCCCAGCAGATCCACCTCGACCTCTACGTCGACGACATCACCACCGCCCACGACGAGGTCACCGCACTCGGCGCCACCCTGCTCCAGGCCTACGACCCCGACCACAAGTACCGCTTCCAGGTCTACGCCGACCCCGCCGGCCACCCGTTCTGCCTCTGCTGGGGCGACTGAGAGGACGCCCCGTCGGGATCGACCCGGCCCTCCCCCGGTACTGACCCACGGCCCTCGCCGCGGGTCAGCGCCGCGCCGCCAGCAGCCTCACGGCAACGGCGCGTCGGCGGACTCGTCGAAGAGCGCAACGATGTCGGCGTCAGACCCGACCAGGTCATCGCCGTACTGGACCCGGCCGGCCCATGCGCCGGACCGTCGTCTGGGCCGACGACGATGGTCTGCACGTGGATCTGCCCAGGAGCCCGGATCGTCCCGGCCCGTCACGATCACTCAGCCCGCGACCGCGACCGAGAGGGTGATCTCGCGGCCGTCGAGCATGCAGGTGGTGGGTTGCTCAGCGTCGGTGTGGACGACGGACGTGGCCAGGACCTGGTCGGCGAGGTATCCCTCGTGGGGGGCGATCGTCGAGCGCAGGTCGTCGGGCAGCGCCAGGGTCAGCGTGATCCGGTCGCTCACCTTCAGGCCGGCGTCGCGGCGGGCCTGCTGCACGAGGCGGACCAGGTCGCGGGCGGTGCCCTCGGCGGCCAGCTCGGGCGTGACGTCGACGTCGAGGCTGACCACCGACGTGTTGCCCCGCAGCGCCGCGGCGGCCTGGCCGTCGCCGGTCTCGAGCACCAGCTCGAACTCGCCGTCGTCGAGGGTGTGGCCACCGACGGTGACCGAGCCGTCGTCGTTCGACGACCAGTCCCCCGCCTTGGCGGCCTTGATCACGACCTGGGTCGCCGGGCCGAGGCGCGGGCCGAGCACCCGGCTGTTGGGGCGCAGTACGAACGACCCGAACGCACCGATGTCGTCGCTGAACCGCACCTCCTTCACGTTCACCTCGTCGCGCAGCAGCGCGGCCAGCGGCTCGACGGCCTCGGCCGCGGGGCCGGCGATCGTGAGCGACGCCAGCGGCAGGCGGGTGCGCAGGCCGTGGGTCTCGCGCAGCGACAGCGCCGCCGAGGCCGCCTCGCGCACCGTGTCCATCCGGGCCACCAGCTCGTGGTCGGCCGGCAGCTCGGCCGGGTCCGGGTAGTCGGCCAGGTGGACCGACTCCTCACCGGTCAGGCCCCGGTAGATCTCCTCGGCCACGAACGGCAGCAGCGGCGCGACCGTCCGGGCCACCGTCTCGAGCACCGTGTACAGCGTGTCGAACGCGTCCTCGTCGAGGCCCCGCTCGCCGACGTCGCCGCCCCAGAACCGGTCGCGGCTGCGGCGCACGTACCAGTTGGTGAGCGCGTCGAGGTAGGTCGCCACGTCGGCGCAGGCGGCGGCGATCTCGTAGGCGTCGAGGTCGGCCGACACCTCCTCCACGAGCTCGCGGGTCTTGGCGAGGATGTAGCGGTCGAGCAGCTGGGGTGAATCGGTCCGACGCCGGGCCTGGTAGCCCTCCACGTTGGCGTACAGCGTGAAGAAGTGGAACGTGTTCCAGATCGGGTTGAGCACCAGGCGCACCGAGTCGCTGATGCCGGCGCCGTCCCGGTCGATGCGGAGGTCGCCGCCGCGCAGGATCGGCGACGACATCAGGTACCAGCGCAGCGCGTCCGACCCGATCGTCTCGAAGACCGTCTCCGGGTCGGGGTAGTTGCGCAGCCGCTTCGAGAGCTTGCGCCCCTCCTCGTCCTGGACGACGCCGTGGCAGATGCAGTTCTGGAACGCCGGCCGGTCGAACAGCGCGACCGACAGCACGTGCATCGTGTAGAACCAGCCCCGCGTCTGGGCGATGTACTCGACGATGAAGTCGGCGTTGTTCGCCTCCACCCACTCCTTGTTCTCGAACGGGTAGTGGGCCTGGGCGAACGGCATCGACCCCGACTCGAACCAGCAGTCGAGCACCTCGGGCACGCGCCGCATCACCGACTTCCCCGTCGGGTCGTCGGGGTTCGGGCGGGTCAGGTCGTCGACGTAGGGACGGTGCAGGTCGGTCGGGCGGACACCGAAGTCGCGCTCGATCTCGTCGAGGCTCGAGTACACGTCGACGCGGGGGTAGGTGGGATCGTCGCTGCGCCACACCGGGATCGGTGCGCCCCAGAACCGGTTGCGGCTGATCGACCAGTCGCGGGCGCCCTCCAACCACTTGCCGAACGCGCCGTCGCGCACGTGCTCGGGGATCCAGCGGATCGCCTTGTTGTGCTCGATCATGCGGTCACGGAACTTCGTGACCTCGACGTACCAGCTGCTCACCGCCCGGTAGATGATCGGCGTGTCGGTGCGCCAGCAGTGCGGGTAGTTGTGCGTGTACGTGTCGTGGCGGACGATGCGCCCGGCGTCCTTGAGGTGGCGGATCACCTCGGGGTTGGCGTCGAACACGTTCATCCCGACGAAGTCACGCACCTCCTCGGTGAACTCGCCGGCATCGTCGACCGGCACGACGAGCCCGATGCCGTTCTCCTCGCACACCCGCTGGTCGTCCTCACCGAAGCCGGGCGCCATGTGGACCACGCCGGTGCCCTCGGCGGTGTCGACGAAGTCGGCGCCCAGCACCCGGAACGCGTCCGCCTCGTCGGCGAAGTAGTCGAACAGCGGCGTGTAGGTCCGCCCGACCAGGTCGGCGCCCTTCACGGTGTCGACCCGGGTCGTGCCGTCGAGCTGGTGCTCGTAGCGCTCGATGGCGTCGGCGCCGAGGACGTAGCGGAGGCCGTCGGCATCCTCGACCACGGCGTAGTCGACGTCGGGACCGACCGCGAGGGCCAGGTTCGACGGCAGCGTCCACGGCGTCGTCGTCCACGCCAGGATTCGGGTCTCCGGCTCACCGTCGCGGGGCTCGAGCGTGAACGCGACGGTCAGCGCCGGGTCCTGGCGGGGCCGGGTGGCGTCGTCGAGGCGGATCTCGAAGTTCGACAGCGGGGTCTGCGCGCCCCACGAGTACGGCATGACCCGGTAGGCCTCGTAGACGAGGCCCTTCTTCCACAGCTCGGAGAACGCCCACATGACCGACTCCATGTAGGAGAGGTCCATGGTCTTGTAGTCGTTCTCGAAGTCGACCCAGCGGGCCTGGCGTGTGACGTAGTCCTCCCACTCCTTCGTGTAGCGGAGGACGGACGTGCGGCAGTGGTCGTTGAAGTTGCCGATGCCGTAGTCGACGATCGCCTTGCGGCCCGAGACGCCCAGCTCCTTCTCGGACTCCATCTCGGCCGGCAGGCCATGGCAGTCCCAGCCGAAGCGGCGCTCGACCCGCTCGCCCCGCATCGTGTGGTAGCGGGGGATGACGTCCTTCACGTAGCCGGTGAGGAGGTGCCCGTAGTGGGGCAGCCCGTTGGCGAACGGCGGGCCGTCGAAGAACACGTACTCGCGGTCCGCGGACCGCTGCTCGACCGAGCGCTCGAAGGTCTTCTCGTCCTTCCAGCCCGCGAGGATGCGCCGCTCGATCTCGGGGTAGTCGGCTCTCACCGCGACATCGGGATAGGGGCGCTGGGTGTCGGTCATCACTCGTTCCGGGGTGGCGCGTGCGTCGGTACCCGAGAAGCGTACCGACCCGCCGGGACGTGCTCCGAACGCCTGCACCGCCGGTCGGCGGGGCCCGCCACCGGCCCCGGAGCGCCCGGGACGGCGACGCGGCCGATCAGTGCTGCTGCGCCGCGATCGGCGTCGGCCGGGCGCCGCCCATCACCCTGCGGGTGACCGCGCTCGGCAGGACGTGGGTGAGCCCGACGATCCCCTTGTAGGTGAGCCCGGGGACGATCACGGCGCGGCCGCGGAGGACCCCGTCGAGGCCGGCGCGGGCGACCTCGTCCAGGTCGCACCACATCATCGCCGGGATGCCGTCGACGGAGGCGCCGGCGACATCCTGGAACGGCGTGCGCACGAGGCCGGGGCACAGGGCGCTCACGACGACGCCCTCGTCACGCAGCTCCTCGTGCACGGCCTCGCTGAAGCTGCGGACGAACGCCTTCGACGCGTTGTAGACCGCGGTGCCCGGGCCCGGGATCGAGCCGGCGACCGACGCCACGTTGAGGATGTGGCCGCGGTCGCGGCGACGCATCGCGTTGGCCGCGGCGTGGGTGACGCGCACGAGGGCGCCGACGTTCACGTCGAGCATGCGGGAGCTGACCGACAGGTCGGTGTCGGCGAACGACCCGACGCTGCCGACCCCGGCGTTGTTGATCACGAGGTCGACCGGCGAGCTCTCCGACGCAACCCGGCTCATCACCCGGTCGAGGTCGTCGGGATCGCCGAGGTCGGCGCGGAGCACCTCGACGTGGGTGGGGAGACGATCGGCCAGGGCCTCCAGGCGATCGCGGCTGCGGGCCACGACGACCAGCTCCGTGCTCCGCTCGGCGAGCAGCTCGGCGAAGCGCTCACCGATCCCGCTCGACGCGCCGGTGACCAGCGCACGCGTCCACACCTTGCCCATGCCGACACCCCTCTTCGACAGATCCGCCGGGCCCCGTCCGCCCATCCGACGTCACCATACGCGCCCATGCACGATCGGCCGCGACGGGGCCCCACTCCCGCGTCCCGGATCCTATCGGCCATCGGCACGGCCTCTTCAGCGTCGGCGCGGATCCTCCCCGACCCGGGCCCGCCCCCTCGACGCGCCGGTGGCCGGCGGTGCTCACCGCCGGCCACCCGTCGCTCAGATCATCGGACCGGCCACCTCAGCCGACGACACCGCCCCGGGTGTCGGCGTCGTCGGCCGAGTCGTCGGCGTCGTCCGCTTCGACGCCGTGGTGGGCGTGGCGGAGGTCGATGACGTCGCCGACGCGGCTCATCCGGTCGTTGACCTCGATCGTCGCCGAGAGCAGCGGCAGGTCGTAGCCCGCCGATGCCGCCCACGCGCGGAACCCGCACGTGTCCTTGGGAAGGCACATGCCGCCGTACGCCTCGCCACCGCGGATGCCGTACGACGGGTTCCACGACGCCTCGGACGAGGCGGCGACCACCCGGGCGACGGTGTCGGCCTCGACACCGAGACGCCCGGCCACCTCCCACATCTCGTTCCAGAAGCTGATCTTCGTGGCGTTGTAGAGGTTGTGGGCGCACTTGATCATCTCGGCCGCCGACGGCTCGTCGAGGACCTCCAGCTCCCCACCGAACGACGAGAACAGCTCCGCCAGCGTGCGGCGGGCGTCGCCGTCGCGGGCGGCCACCACCGACACCCGCGGGTGCAGCGCGTCGTCGAGGGCGGTGGCGGCGCGCAGGAACTCGGGCGCCGAGGCGGCCACGAAGTCCTCCCCGGGCTCGCAGCCGGCGCGGTCCGCCACGATCGGCTGGACGAGACCGGTCGTGGTGCCGGGGGGCACCGTCGAGCGGACCGCGATCACCAACGACTCCGGCGCCGTCGACGCCCGGATGGCGGCGCCGAGGGCGTCACCGATGGAGGCGGCCGCCGCCCGCACCGCGCCGAGGTCCCAGCCTCCGTCGCGGTAGGGCGTCGGCACCGCGAGGAGCACGACCGTCGGCCGTGCGTCGAACTCGATCGTGCCACCGGCGTCGAACCCGTCGCGGCGCAACGCCTCGACGGTCGACGGGTCGATGTCCACGAAGAACACGTCGTGACCGTGTCGGTGCAGCGCCCGTCCGGTCGCTGCACCCACCACTCCGGCTCCGACCATCACCACTCGCATGCCTGGCTCCGCTCCCACCTCGCCGTGCACGTCCACTACGACGGAGTCGCCTCCGTCCACCCGCGCGGGGCCGCCCTCCGTCGCGCCGAGTCCTGTTCCCGTCGGTGTCCCGCTCAGGGTCTATGCGGGGTTGATCACCGACGGCGGTGCGTTGCCTGCCAGCGACGCGAGGTCGCGCAGGCGCCACTTCCGCACCCCTTCGAGCAAGAAGGCCACCGCGACGAAGCCCATCCCCAGGATGCCGAGGATCCGGGGCGTCGGCTCGCCTCCGGTGGAGACGATCCGCTCGGGACCCTCCTCCACGTGCGAGCCGACGATGTCGCGGGGCGCATCGATGAAGCCGCCGCCCGTGAGCACGGCCTCGGCGTTGCGGTCGACCCGCACGCCCACGTCGGCCGCCACGATGTCGACCCCGTCGAGGGTGACCGGCGGCCGGTCCGTCGCCTTCACGGCCACACCGACGTCGACGGACCCGATCTCGAGCTCGTCGATGGCGGCCGGCGCCCGGGCCTCGATGCCGGTCGCCGAGCCGGAGATGACGTCGCCGGAGGACGACGACGCCGGGGCGTCCAACACGATGCCGGCGCGGCGGTTGCCGGTCACGTCGTTGCCCGACAGCGCCAGCGTGTTGGCGCCGTCGTAGGCCTCGATGCCGACCTCGCCGCCGGTGATCTCGTTGTCCTCGATGACCTGGAACTCGCTGGTGGCGCCGCTGACCCGGACGCCGACACGCTGGCCGTCGATGGTGTTCGACGTGATCGTCAGGCTGGCCGCGTCGACGGCGACGATGCCGTCGCGACCGTTGTCGACCACCGAGTTGCCCTCGACGATGTCGCCGACCACGTCGTCGGCGACGACGATGCCGTTGCCGCCGTTGCGGGCGACGACGTTCTTGCGGATCGCGGCCTCGCCGGCGGAGCCGGTGATCACGATGCCGTTCTCGCCGTTGCCGGTGACCTCGGTGTCGCGCACCGCGAGGCGGTCGACGCCACGCAGGTCGAGGCCGTGCGCCGCGTTCGACCCGAACGTGCCGCCGTCGACGACGACGCGCCCGGCCTCGAGGGCGCTGAGCCCGATGTGGTTGCCGACGAAGTCGGTGCCGGAGAACGTGGCGTGGCTGCCGCGACGGATGGTCACACCCGTCGCCCGCGAGCGGTCGGTGCCGAGGTCGGCGAACGAACCGCCGGTCATCTCGACCGACGAGCCGCGGTCGTAGAGGACGAACGGGCGACCGCCCGAGAGGTCGGGGCTGCCGCCCTCGGCGCCGTCGACCAGCCACGAGCGGATCCGGGTGCCGCGCACGAGCAGCTCGGCGTCCTCGCCGCCGAGGTACACGTAGGGCAGGTCCACGAGGCGCAGCTCGCGCACCGAGGGTGACTCGATCACGAGGCGGGTGCCCGCCTGCTGCACGAGCGCGGCACGGACCTCGAACGTGTCCGGGGTCGGCTCGGTGATCCACGCCGGGTCGTCGATGCGCTCGACGAGGTCGGAGAAGTCGACGCGGCCGGGCGCACCGGCGGTCTCGACCGCCCGGACGACCTGCCCGCCGGCCTGGAGGCGGACACCCTCCTGGGTGAGGACGATCGCCCGCACGTGGGCCGGCCAGTCGCAGTCGAAGCGGGCGACGCGGGCCGGCACGAGGATCGACGTGCCGTCGAGCTCCTCGTCGGGCAGGAGGCAGTCGGGCGTCGTCTGGCCCCTCGCCGCCGCGGCGGTGGCGCCGATGGCGGCGACGAGCACCGCGGAGCCGATCACCAACCTGGCGAGCGGGATGCGGGCGAAGGCCGCGGGCACGGGCCCGGCACCGGTGGCCGGCCCACGGCCGCGCCCGATGCGCCAGCGCCGACCGGCACCGGCGGGCGCGGCGCCCTCGCCGACGGCGTGGCCGTCCTCGACGGCGTGCTCGCCGTCGGCCGCGCCGCCGGTGCGCACGATCTCGCCGTCGACGACCTCGACCTCACGGGTCAACCACCGCTGGCGGCGGATCGTGCACAGGGCGACGATCTTGAGCACGGCGAGCACGAACGACATGCCGATGAGCACCGGCATGCGCAGCAGCATCGACGGTCGCCGCAGCAGGTGGGGCAGGTACTTGGCCGACCGGCTGACCAGCCACCAGGCGAGGAGGATGGCGAGCAGGGTCCAGTTGCCGGTGGCGAGCGCGAAGAGCCCGAAGGTCGGCGCGATGAGCAGGGTGAACGCGCTGACCGCCTTGTCGGCCATGGTCAGCATCAGGAACCAGTGGCGCCACGCCCACGGGCTGCACAGGGTGCGCAGGTCGCTCCGCCACGTGTTCCGGGCCCACCGCATGCGCTGGCGCATGAACGTGCGGGCGTCGGGCGGGAAGGTCGACCACACCCGGGCGTTCTGCTGGAAGACCGTCCGGTAGCCGGCCTTCAGCGTCATCATCGTGAGGCGCTTGTCCTCGCCCGAGTTGCAGGGCACGCCCCAGAACCGCTCGCCCATGAACTCGTCGCTGATCGACAGGAGCAGGTCGCGCCGGTACACGGCGGTGCGCCCCGACAGGCACGACACCGCCTTGCCGACGAAGCTCTGGGCCGGGATCTCGTCGTAGTAGCGGTAGTCGAGGTAGGCGTCGTTGAGGCGCTGCCAGACGCTCATCGGGTTGTAGACGTTCTGGCGGGTGCCCACACCACCGACGGAGGGGTCGGCGAAGGGCTCGCACACGCGGTCGGCCACGTCGTCGGCCCACAGCGTGTCGGAGTCGACGAGGGCGACCAGCGGGGTCGTGGCCACCTCCCAGCCCCGGCGCAGCGCGTCCCGCTTGCCGGGGACGTCGGTCACGATGACCTTCACCGGATGGCGGGCCGCGACCTCCTGGCACGCCGAGTCGGTCTGGTCGATGACGCAGATGACCTCGTCGACACCGTTGGCCAACCACGAGCGGATGGCGTTGTCGAAGAGCACCGGGTCTTCCTGGTACACCGGCGTGACCACGGTGATCGGCTCCCGATGACCGCGTCGCGCCGGGTGGTACAGCACGGCGGGAATGCGTCGGAGGAGCCATGCCGACCACCGGATCGCACCGATGATCCCGAGTGGTATGAGGAGTGTGAGTTCTCGCACCGATCGGACTCCCGCCCTCGCCGCCTACGTGTCGAGCGGCCGGGAGCGCTTCCCGTCCCGCCGTGGCGGCGCGGGGGCGCGCCACGCAGAGGGACAAGGGACCGCTCGGCCTCCCGCTCGTTCGACACCGGCCGGGGCGCCGCCCACACGTCGCTGCCTCGACTCACGAGGCGAGCACCCGGCCCGGCCCACTCCGCCGAGTGAGCCGATGGTCATCGTAGTTGTGCCCACCGATGATGCCTCGCACCAGCGCCTCCGTGACGAATATCGACACACGTCGTTCGGTGTTCGCGGGCGCGAACGACGGCACCACCAGGTCACTCCGGGCCACATGACGAAACGGTGACGATGGGAGTCACGCAACGCGCGCGGCCCGGAGAGGCTCACCCGAATGGGTGAAGGACGATCGTCCCGGCCAACGACCCGCCGCCGACGTCCGGGCGGGCCGAGCCAACCGGTCCGGCCCGGGCCGGCCCGGACCGACGGTGGGGGTGGCTCGACGGGCGTCGACTACCGTCCGCGGGCGCGCACCGGCGATCGATGAGGAGGGGGACGTGGTCGCACCGCTCGAAGGGGTTCGCGTCCTGGAGATCGCGAACTGGGCCGCCGCGCCCTCGGCCGGGGCGATCATGGCCGACCTCGGCGCGGACGTGGTGAAGGTCGAGGCCCCGCAGGGCGACAGCATGCGCGGCGCCCTCCGCCAGCCCCACCAGGCAGACCCGGGCGCACCGACGATCGACTACGTCTTCGGGGCGATCAACCGGGGGAAGCGCTCGATCGCCGTTGCGCTCGACCACCCCGAGGGCCCGGCGCTCGTCCGCCGCCTCGCCGGCGGGGTGGACATCGTGGTCACGAACCTCACCCGGGCCCGTCAGCAGCGCTACGGGCTCACCCCCGACGAGCTGCGCGACGCGAACCCGCGGCTCGTCGTCGCCTGCCTGTCGGGCTACGGGCCCGACGGGCCGGACGCCGACCGCCAGGGCTTCGACATGACGTCGTTCTTCGCCCGGGGCGGGGTGATGAGCCTCCTCGGCGAGCCCGACGAGCCGCCGGTGCGGTTCCGGCCCGGTCAGGGCGACCAGACGACGTCGCTCAACCTCCTGGCCGCCGTGCTGTGCGCCCTGCGCGTGCGCGACCAGACCGGCGAGGGCCAGACGGTGCACGTGTCACTGCTGCAGACCGCGCTGTGGACGCTCACCGTCGACCTGTCCGCCGCGCTCGTCGACCGTCGCCAGCCGCCGCGTCGCACCCGCGCCGACTCGCCGAGCCCGCTCACCACCACCTACCGGACCGCGGATGACCGCTGGTTGATCCTCTCCGCGCCGTTCCCCCGCCAGTGGCCCGCCTTCTGCCACGCCGTCGGTCGCCCCGAGTGGGCCGAGGACGAGCGGTACGCGACACCGATGGACCGCTACGTGCACCGCGAGACGCTCATCCCCCTGATCGAGGAGCGGTTCGCGTCGGCGACGCTGGCGGAGTGGGCGACGCGGCTCGACGAGCACGGCGTCACCTGGGGCCCGGTGGCGACGCTGCCCGAGGTCGTCGACGACCCGCAGGTCCGGGCGCTCGGCGCGTTCGCCGAGATCGACGATCCCGTCGTCGGTCCCCACGAGACGGTCGCGACCCCGTTCCGCATCGACGGCGCCGACGTGGCGCCCGGCGGGCCGGCGCCGGTGGCGGGGGCCCACACGGCCGAGGTGCTGGCCGACGCCGGGTTCGGCCCGGACGAGCTCGAGGAGCTGCGCACCCGGGGGATCGTGGCGATCGGCGACGAGACGGCCGGACGGCCTCCAGCCTGAAGCCATGGCCGACACGTTCCTCCGCACCGTCCGCCGCCTGCTGACCGGCGCCCCGGCCGCCGGCGCCCGCACGGCCGGCGAGCCCCGATCGTCGAACGGGGCCTCGTCGTTCCACCTCTTCTGGGACCTGCCCGGCGAGTGGGACTGGGTCGCCGCCACGATCGAGGTGGTCGAGCCGCCGACGGTCGACCGCCTCTACTTCTGGGCGCTGCAGGCCAGCTTCGTCGACAAGGGCCGCCGGGGCGGCGCCGGCCACCTCGGGCTCCAGTGGAACCACCGCTACCCGCACAAGACCGCGGCGAACTGGGGCGGGTACCGCTCGGGCGGCGGGGAGCTCGACGGCAGCGAGTCGCCGCTGCCGGGCACGCTCGGGAACCGCAACACGCGGGACTTCCTCTGGGAGCCGGGGCGCGCGTACCGCCTGCAGATCGGCCCGGTCGGCGAGGAGCTCGCCGGCGCGGACGAGATCCGGGGCACCAACGGGCTGTGGGCGTGGCCGGGGACGATCACCGACGTCGAGACCGGGGAGGTCACGCGGGTGCGGGACCTGCACGCCGCGGGCACCGCGCTGAGCGACCCGATGGTGTGGTCGGAGGTCTTCGCCCGCTGCGACCACCCGGCGGCGACCGTCCGCTGGAGCGACCTCGAGGCGGGCCGACCGGACGGACGGGTCGTGCGGCCCGCGTCGGTCCGGGTCAACTACCAGACCCACGACAAGGGCGGGTGTGCGAACACCAACTGCTGGGTCGACGCGCAGGGCCGACTGTTCCAGCGGACGTGCAACGACCGCCGCTCGGCCGCCGGCTCCCGCCTCGCCCTGCCGTCCTGACCGGTTGTGACGGGCGCTCAGGGGGCGAGGAGGCGTTCGACCTCCTCGGGGGTCGGCAGCGACGGCTGGGCACCGGCCCGCAGCGTCGTGGCCGCACCGACCCGCACCGCCCACCGGGTCGCGGTGAGCAGGTCCTCGCCGGCCGCGAGGCGATCGGCCAACCCGCCGCAGAACGAGTCACCCGCCGCGGTCGTGTCGACCGGGCGCACCGTCGGCGCCGGCACGAGCTCGGTCACGTCCGGGGTCACGACGAGCGCGCCGCGGGCGCCCAGGGTCACGACCACGTGGTGGGCGCCGAGGCCCCGCGCCATCTCGTCGAGCGCCTCGATGCCCGGCGCGTCCCCGTCGGGGGCCGGCGCACCGGCCAGCGTGTACAGCTCGGTCTCGTTCGGCACGAGCACGTCGAGCGCACCGAGCAGCGACGCCGGGAGACCACCGGGCGGGGCCGGCGCGGGGTTGCACACCACCGTCCCCGTGGCGTGGGCCACCGCCGCCTCCACGGTCTCGATCGGGATCTCGAGCTGCACGAGCACGACCGACGCGGTCGCCACCGCGTCGACCCGGACGTCCTCGGGGCGGAGGCGGGCGTTCGCGCCGGGCGCGACGACGATCGCGTTGTCGCCCGCCGCCTCGACCGCGATCAGCGCCACCCCCGACGGCACACCGGGCGTGCCGACGACCCGCGAGACGTCGATCTCGTCGGTGTCCAGGCCCCGACGGAGGATCTCCGCGGCGTCGTCGTCGCCGACTCGGGCCACCATCGCCACCCGCCGGCCGAGACGGGCCGCGGCCGTGGCCTGGTTCCCGCCCTTGCCCCCGCAGTTGCGGACGAGGTCACCACCGAGGACGGTCTCCCCCACGAGGGGCACGCGCTCCACGGGGACGACGAGGTCGAGGTTGAGGCTCCCGACGACTGCGATCTCTGCAACCATGCCGCACACTTTGAGCGATCCGCGCCGGCTTCGCCCGTCGGCCGCCCACCACGCCGGCCGGACGCGACCTCGCACTACGTTCGTTCCCAGCGGGCGATCGAGCGCGAGGAGCGAGCAGATGACCCTCACCGAGGACCACACCACCGGCGGGTTCCCGCCCGGCCTCGAGACCCTGGGCGCCCGGGTCCGGGAGATCCTCACCGTCGAGCGCGTCGTGGGCGAGCCCATCGAGCGCGGCGGCGTGACCGTTGTCCCGGTGGTCTCGCTGCGTGGCGGCGGCGGCGGAGGGGGCGGGCAGGGCCAGGGGCCGACCGAGGAGGAGGGTTCCGGCGGAGGTCTCGGGTTCGGGGTGACGGCCCGCCCGGTCGGCGCCTACGTGATCCGCGACGGCGACGTCACCTGGGAGCCGGCGGTCGACCCGACCAAGGTCGCGGTGACCATCGTCGCGGTGGCGTTCCTCGTGACCCGCGTGCTGCGTCGCCTGCTGCGCTGAGGCGGGCTCGGGTCGGATCGGTCAGGTGGTCGACTCGGCGGCGACCGCCGCCAGGAGCGCCATCGGCCGGCCGTCGACGTCGACCAGCTCCTCCGCCTCCTCGAGCCGCCAGTCGTCGGAGGTGAGGGCATCGGCCGCGCTGCGGTCGAGGAGGACCTGCCCGCCGGCGGCCAGCGCACAGACGGCGAGGGCCTGTCGCACGGGCTCGCCCCAGGCCGCGAACGTGAGCCCGCCGGCGCCGACGACGCCCATCGCGACCGAACCGGTCGCCAGGCCGACGCTCACGGACATGGTCACCTGCTCGCGCGCCGCGACCTCGGCGACCGCGGCCGACAGGTCGGTCGCATAGGCCAGCGCGTCGTCGGCCCCGGCCTCGTCCCGGCCGGCCCCGGCGACGAACAGGTAGCGGTCGGCGTCGGCCCGGATCCGCTCGATGCCGCGCTCGTGGGCCAACGACTCGGCGAAGCGTGCGTCCTCCGCGAGCAACTCGCCGACGTCGACGTCGTCGGGTGCGCCGCCGGCGTCGTCGAGCACGACCCGCACGGCGATGACCGTGCCGACGTCGACCAGGTCGCCCTCGGCGGCCGAGTAGCGGTCGGAGTCGACCGCGTCGACGATCCGCTCCGGCAACACGGTGGCCAGCAGCTCTCGGCGCCGCTCGTACTCGGCCGCGAGCTGCGCCTCCCGGCGACCGAGGTCGGCGGCGAGGCGTCGCAACCGGCGGCCGAGGTCGCCGAGCTCGTCGTTGACCTGCGTGCCCACGTCCGGGTCGCGCTCACCGGCCGCCACCTCGTGCGCGGCGCGGACCATCGCCGGGATGCGCCGGGCCAGGCGGTCGGCCAGGACGATGCCGAGGACGACCACGAGCGGCACGATGATGGCCACGACGAGCCCGAGCCGGCGGAAGTACTCCGCGAACGGGGCCCGGGCCGACGCGATCGGCTCGTCGACCACCACCGCCCACTGCAGGCCGGCGACGTCGAGGAGACGGGCGTAGCTGAACGTCGCCTCGCCCAGGTAGTCGGTGGCCACACCGGAGAACGTGTGCCCGTCGAGCGCCTCGGTGACGGGCTCGGTGTCGACGACCTGGAGCCCGACCGGCGACTCGAACACCTCGACCAGCGACGCGTGCTCCTCGCCGTCGATCGCCTCGAGGTACCCCTCGGGGTCCTCGATCCAGCGCCGGCTCTCGCTGCGCAGGAGCAGGTCGGGGCCGACGACGTAGGCCTCGCCCTCGTCGAGGCCGATCTGCTCCCAGGCGCCGCCGGCGGTCGTGATGTTGGTCAGCGCCTCGACCGGCAGCTCGGCGACGAGGGCCCCGACGATCTCGGTGCCGCTGCGCACGGCCGAGGCGGCGAACAGCACGGGCCGACCGCCGCCCGGCAGGTAGCGCTCGTAGTCGGCGATGACCGTCTCGCCGACCCGCGTGTTCGACAGGTCGTCGAGCACGGCCCGGGCCAGCGCGGTGTCGGCGAACGGGCCGTCGCGCAGGTTCGTCCCGACGTCGATCCTGCCCTGCGCCGAGTAGACGACGTCCGCGGTGTCGGCGTCGACGAGGAGGAGGTCGCCCAGCTGCATCGTCGCCACGAGCGACGCCAGGTAGGGATGGAACGCCGACCGCAGCTCGCTGTAGTCCGAGCCGTCGCCGGCGTCCGCGAGGTCGAGGTCGCGCTCGCCCCGGGCCGCGGCGCCGAGCCCGTAGTGGTACTGGACGTAGCGTCCGGCGTCGGACGCCGGCATCGTCTCGTCGACCGTCACCGGTTCGAGGCCGGCGTCGGCCACCGCGTCCACGACCAGCTCGCCGTACGCGTCCTCGAGCTCGGCCAGCTGCCGCGGTTCGAGCGGCTCGTCGTCGAGCTCGGAGAAGGTCTCGCCGAAGCCCTCGAGCGCGAGGGCGACCGCGAGGTCGGCGGCCGCGACCGAGACGTTGTCGAGCACCCGGTCGATGCCCTGCTCGATGCTGGCGGCCCGGCTCTCACCCACCGCGACGAGCCGGTCCTCGTTGCCGTTCAGGAGCAGCCGGAGCGCCCCGAAGAAGTTGAGCGCCGCCACGAAGACGAGTGACACGACGGCCGCGAGCACGAGCGCCACCGCGATGCGTCGACGCAGCCCGCCCCGGCGCCCCCGACGGGTCGGCGTGGCCCCGGAGGTGGCTGCGGCGGTGTCCGCGCCCGGCACCGCGGTGTCCGCCGTCGCCGGAGCGGCCGGCGAGTCGTCACCGGGCCCGGTCGTCCCACCGGCTGGCGGCGCGGTCCGATCGACGGCGGGCTCGTCGTTGCGGGGCGCGGCGTCGGTGCTCATCGCTCGGCGGGCTCCTGCGCGCCGTTGCGCGCCGACCGCTGCTCGACGATCCGGTCGATGCGGCGCCGGCGGATCGAGCTGAGGCGGTTGAACGCCGCCGCGAGCTCGGTGTTCCGGCTGCCGAGCTCACCGATCACGTCGGCGTCGATCACCAGCACGTCGCAGTCCGAGACCGCCCGGACGACGAGGTGGCGGTCCTCGCCGACGTCGCCGAGCGAGGTGATCGACTCACCCGCCGTCAGCTCGCCGACCACGGTCTCGGTGCGGACGCCGGCGCCGTCGTCGTCCACGAGCGCGATCACCGCACGACCCTCCGCGAGCAGGACGAGGTCCCGCCCGGCCCGCCGGGCGTCGAGGATCTGCTCGCCGACCGCGTAGCGCAACGGCCGGCTCGCCTGCGCCAGGCGGTCGACGTCCTCGTCGGCGAGGAAGCCGAGGAGCGGGGACTGCTCGATGCCCCGGCGGAGCTCACCGACCGCGGGCGCCCCGGCGGTGGACGTCTCGGGACCGTCGTAGAGGTACAGGTCCTGGGCCGGGCTCGGGAGGGGGACGTCGTGGCGGTGCGACTGGTACCAGACGAGGCTGCCGAAGTCGCTGCGGACCCGGGGGGCGATCCCGTAGTCGTCGATCCACATGTCGACCTCGTAGCCCATGAGCGGGTCGTCGATCTGGACGACGCGGACGGCCGGGGGCGGCTCGGTGAGCACGCCGTCGGTGCCCCGGGCCGCGTCGAGCAGCATCGCCTTCGCCAACGTCGGCGGGTTCGAGAACGCCACCTGGACCGGCACCACCACGCGGTGGAGGCGGGCGGGGCGGGAGTAGTTGACGATCTTGGCGTTGGCCATGGCGCTGTTGGGCACGGTGACCATGTCGCCGTTGCGGTCCTTCAGGCGCGACGTCCGCCAGTTCACGTCGACGACGACGCCCTCGGTGTCGTCGGTGCTGATCCAGTCACCGGGCTGGAACGGCTGGTCACCGAGCAGGAGCACGCCCGAGGCGAGGCCGCTCAGGGTCTCCTGCAGGGCGAACGAGACCACGAGCGACGTCACGCCGAGCGCGGTCAGCGCGGCGGAGAGGTCGATGCCCCAGACGACGCCGACGAGCAGCCAGGCGACCACGAGGAGGACGAGCAGGCGTGGCAGCGCGAGCAGGAGCTGGGGCAGCGGCTGGCGATCACGGGCGAGGTGACGGCGCTGGATGACCCCGACCGCGATGCGGAACAGCTGCAGGGTGGCCCAGGCGAGCGCCAGGACGAACGCCGTTGCCGTGATCCGCACGGCCGGGGCGTCCCGATCGGCGTCGAGGACGGGCACGAGCAGCGCCCACAGCGCGAACAGCGGCAGCACCCAGTTGCGCACCGTGGCCACCGCGGCCCGCAGGGGGGAGTCGCGTTGGCGCAGCCGCTCGTCGAGCTCCGAGGCGGCGATGACGAGGGCAGGCACGGCCACGATCACGACCGCCGCCCACGTGCCGCTGTTCTCCGCGAGCGCGATCACGCCGGCCCCCCGACGGTCGCGGTGGCCACGCGCCACGCGGGCGGTCCACCCTCGAGGTCGAGGGCCGACATCTCGATCGCGGCGGGGAGCATCACCCGCGTCTCCTCGGTCGCCAGGATCTCGCCGGCGGGCGCCCGCCGGGCGAGCTGGTGCGCCACCGTGACCGTCTCACCCCACACGTCGTAGACGAGGCGTGACCCCCCGGCCATGCCCCCGACGACCGGGCCGGTGCTGATCCCGGCGGAGATGTCGAGGTTCGCGGCGGTGTCGCGGCCCAGTTCCCGCACCGCGTCCTGGGCGTCGGCCGCGAAGGCGACGACCCGCGGCGCATGGTCGATCAGCGCCCGGTCGTGACCACAGGCGACGACGTAGGCGTCGCCCAGCACCTTCACCCGGTCGACGCCGTGGCGCTCGGCCAGCTCCCCGAGCTCGGTGTGGAGCCGGGTCACCACCTGTCGCCCGGCGTCGCCGTCGTGGCGGACGAGGTCGCCGAGCCCGCCGACGAGCAGGACCCCGACGGTTGCCTTGGGTGCCTCGTCGAACGGCTGGGTCTCGCCGGCGGCGACCCGGGCGGCAACGGTCGGCGGGAGCATGCGGTGGAGCAGCGCCAGGCGGCGGGCACGCGCCGCGGACAGGTCGGCCTCCTCGGCGGCGAGCGCGGACGACATCGCCTCGAAGCTCTCGGTCAGCTCGCGGAACTCCCGGGGGCTGCGCCGGTCGAGCTCGACCGGGGGCCCGTCGTCGGAGAGCCAGGCGCTGAGGCGGCGGATCGGTTCGAGCGTGCGGTTGGCCCACGCCACCGCCACGAACGCGAAGATCACCACGAACGCCGCGGTCCCGACGACCAGCAGCTCCTGGAAGCCGATCAGGTCGGCCTCCACGGCCTCGGCGTCGACCTCCGAGACGACCCACCACTCGACGTCGTCGCTCGGCACCCGGCCGACCGTGCCGTAGCCGTCGACCCCGTCGATCGTCGGGCGGCGGTCGACGGCGACGTCCCCGGCGACCGCGGCGTTGAACGCCTCGTCGGGCACGCGCACGAGGAGGACGGGCGTGCCGACCGCGTCGATCTCCTCCCGGTCCGCCTCGCTCAGCGAGGCCGCCGCCACGGCGTCGTCGAGGAACGCGACCGGGTCCTCGAGGTAGCCGCGGGGCTCGCTGCGCAGCCGGCTGTCCGCACCGACCAGGTAGGTCTGACCGGTGGGCGGGAACCCGGCGGAGTCCCACGACTGGTCGGCGGTGAGGAGGTCGGTGAGGTCGCGGGCGTCGACCAGCAGGACGATCGCGCCGTAGAGCTCGCCATCCTGGACCACCGGCGCGCCGGCCGCGACGACCGGGACACCGGGCACGGCGTCGTAGAAGCCGACGTCGGTGATCACCACGCCGCCGTCGGGGTCGCCGATCGCCTGGTTCGCCGCCGCGGCCACGGGCGAGCCGCCGAAGGGCCCGACGGAGAGGCTGGTGCCGAGCTCGGGATGCTTGGCCACCGAGTAGACGACCGTGGCGTCGTCCGCCCGGACGAGGAGCAGGTCGAGCAGGTCGCGCCGCTCGACGACGTCGCGGTAGACCGGATGGACCCGGGCGTGGGCCTCCGTCCAGGGGGTGGCGTCCCGGGCGTCGTCGAGCGCCTCGGCCTCGTCGACCACCCCCAGGTCCACCGCGTAGCGGTACTGCAGGTGGAGCGCTGCGGGGTCCTCGACGACGACGTCGCGGATCTCGACGTCGCGGCCCGCCTCGGCGAGCGGCTCGACGTAGGTCTCGCGATGGTGCTCGATCACCTCGTCGCGCTGCTCGGCCGTGACCTCGGCGGTGCCCTCGAGCTCGTCGAACCCGACGCTGAACGCCTCGATCGCCGCGGCCGCCTGGGGACTCGCGGCGAGCGTCTCGCTGCTGCGTCGGAGGGCGAGCGTGTACGACGCGACGTCGCGGGCACCCGACTCGCGCAGCGCCACGAGCCGGTCGTCGCCGAGGTCGCGGCCGAGCTCGACCCCGGTGATCGCGCCGACGACCGCGGCGGCGCCGAGCGAGACGAGGCTCACGGCGACGATCGTCGCGGCGAGGCGCGTCGCCATCGACGTGCGGATACCTCTGAGCCTCACCCTCCGTGCCCGCTCGGGGGTCATGGCGTGACGCTACTCGACCCGTGAAGGGGGCTCAGCGCATCATCCGGGCGGGGCTGGTCGACGCGCCGAGCAGGGACGACACGAGGATCCCGAGGGGCAGCGTGGCCCAGTAGGACATCCCGAGCCCCAGGTTGCCGAGGAACAGCATCAGCAGCCACGTGGCCGGGAAGGTCGCGATGAGGAAGACGGCGGCGAAGACGAGGAGGGCTCGGATCATCGCGTGCAGTCTTCGGCGGCGGTCCGCCGGGCACCTCACCCCACGCGGGTGACTCGCCCGGTGTCGTGACGAGCGCACCCTGCGCAGCCGGTTCCCCATCTCTGAGGGAGATTGGAGCGCCGCATCGAGAGATGGCTCACTACCGTCTACGACATGGCTCGACGCGCCCCGACCTCCGACGCCCGCTGGCGCGCCCTGGAGGAGTGGTCGTCGATCGGTGGGCTCGCACGGTCGGCCGAGGACGAGGACACGGTCCGGCGAACGCTCAACGAGCGGTTCGGCTTCGACGACGACGAGGCCGAGGCGGTGCTCGACCTGCGCGTCCGGGACCTCGTGCACCTGGGCCAGGAGTGGGAGAGCGCCGCCGACGCGTGGACCACGGCCGGCGACACGGACGAGGAGCAGGCGTGGCGTTCCCGCATCGCCGGGCTCAGCCAGCGCCGGATCGCCCCCGAGGAGGTGGCCGTGTGGCGGCGGTGCGCCGTCGACGGCGTGCGCAACGGCTGGCTCACGGTCGCCCGCCTCGCCGATCGGCCGGCCGAGCTCCGCTTCACGGGGCCGGCCACCGGCGCGGGCTCGATCGCCGTCGTCGTCGAGCACGACGGCGGCGACCCCGTGCGCGTCCACACGACGTCCGACCCGGCCGGGCTGATCGTCGACGACGAGCACCTGGCCGTCATGATCGGCGTCCTCGGCGGCGAGGACATCGACGAGATCGGTCGCTCGTGGCGAACCATCGTCGAGATCGGCACGATCACGGTCCCGTTCGACGGGCGGGCCCACGAAGCGCGGGCGCTCGCCATGCTCGACGGCTGGGCGTTCGGCTTCGCGGTGGACGACACGACCGTCATCGAGTGCGCCGGCGTCGGCGCCGTCCCCGAGCTCGAGCTGGTCCACTGCACCGACCTCGAGACGCTCGAGCCCCGTGACGACCCGACATCACCCTGAGCACACACCCAATGTGCATGTCGCACATGCATCTCGGGTGTAGCCTTGCCGTGTGACCAAGACGATCCAGATCAGGGACGTCCCCGAGGAGACCCATCGGGAGCTGCGTTCGCGAGCGGCCGCAGCCGGGCTGTCGCTGTCCCAGTACCTGCTCGCCGAGCTCGAACGGGTCGCGAGCCGACCACCGGTTGCCGAGGTGCTCCGCCGGGCGGCCACCCGGCCGGTGACACTCGACGACGACCAGGTGGTGGCTGCGGTCCGGGCCGGACGGGACCGCGACTGACGTGCTCGTCGTCGACACGTCGGCGCTGATCGTCGCGCTCGCGGACCCCCGCCACCCGGCGGCGACGGCAATGGGCGAGGACGGCGACCTCCACGCGCCGCACCTGCTCGACGTCGAGGTCGTCCACGCCGTTCGGCGGCTCACCCGGGAAGGCGCGATGGAGGCGTCGGAAGGTATCCACCTGCTCCGCTCCGTTGCCGAACTGCCGATCGAGCGGTACCCCCACGCACCGATGACCGAGCGGATGTGGGCACTGCGCCACAACGTGACCGCCTACGACGCCGCGTTCGTCGCCCTCGCCGAGATCCTCGCCACCCCGCTGCTCACCGCGGACGCGAAGCTCGCCGCCGCCCCGGGCCACTCGGCCGAGATCCGGCTCGCGACCAGCCGCACCTGACGAGCACCGCACGGCGCACACCTACACCGGGCCCGGGTGGTCAGGGGCCGGCGATGCGGTGGATCGAGACGCGGGTGAGCGGGCCGGTGGCGCCGAGCGCGGACAGGTCCATCGGGTTGGCGGTGAGGTCGCGGCGGCGCAGCTCGTGGAGCAGGGTGCCGAGCATCGGGCGGCCCGGGTCGGCCAGCCACAGCTCGGCGCCGCCGGCCACCAGCTCGGGCACCAGGGCCACGAGCGGCTCCTCGTTGAGCGGCTCGTAGAGCACGTCGGCGGCGAGGACGAGGTCCCACGGCCGGCCGTCGAGGGCGAGACCCGGGTCGGCGAAGTCCATGATCTCGGCCCGCAGCGCGACCTCGTTGACCGCTGCGTTGGCGGCCGTGGCGTCGATCGCCTCGGGCGAGTGGTCGGTGGCCACGACGTCGGCGCCGGCGCGGGCGGCGGCGATCGCCACCAGCCCGAGGCCGCAGCCGAGCTCGAGCACCCGCTTGCCGAGCGGCCGATGGGCCTCGACGGCCCGGGCGAGCATCACCCCGCTCGGCCACAGCTCGGCCCAGAACGGCAGCCGGGCGTCGTCGGTGATGTCCATGGCCACGAGCTCGTCGAGGATGGCGTCGGGGCTGCGGGGACGGCGCAGCCTGATCGGCCCACCCGCCAGCTCGACGTCCTCGCGCACGACATCGCCCGCCGCGGCCGGCCGCGGCAACTCCCCGCCTCGCGCTCCGTCGACTCCCCCGGCCACGGACAGACGCTACCCGCCCCACCCGACCCCGTTCTGGTCTACCGACACCCTCACGGAACCCCAGGTCGCCACGCCGGCCGTGTAGACCAGTTCGCCGCACCCTCCCCGTTCCGGTCTACGGACACCCTCACGGAACCGCTGGTCGTCACACCGGCCGTGTAGACCAGAACGGTGGGACGGTGGTGATCGGGGTGGGGGTGGTGGGGGCCTGTAGCCTCCGGGCCGTGCGTTGGTCCAGCCTGTTCATCCCCACCCTCCGAGACGCGCCGTCGGACGCGGAGGCCGCGAGCCACGCGCTGCTGGTGCGGGCCGGGTTCATCCGCCAGCTCCACGCCGGGCACTACACGCTCCTGCCGCTCGGCCTGCGGGTCCACCAGAAGGTGGAGGCGATCGTCCGGGAGGAGATGAACCGCATCGGCGGCCAGGAGATCCTCGCCCCGGCCATGCACCCGGCGTCGGTGTGGCAGCGGTCCGGGCGGTGGGACGCCATCGGTGACGAGATGTTCCGGCTCAAGGACCGCCGCGACGCCGACATGGTCCTCGGCATGACCCACGAGGAGGTGTTCGCGCTCGTCTCCACCGAGCTGAGCTCGCACCGGGACGTGCCCCAGATCTGGTACCAGATCCAGACGAAGTTCCGCGACGAGCCCCGCCCCCGCGGCGGCCTGCTGCGGGTCCGGGAGTTCGCGATGAAGGACTCCTACAGCTTCGACCTCGACCAGGACGGCCTCGACCACGCGTTCGAGCTCCACCGCGGCGCCTACCAGGAGATCTTCCGCCGCCTCGGGCTCGACGCGTTCGGCGTGGAGGCGTCGTCGGGCGCGATGGGCGGCAGCGGCAGCGTCGAGTTCATGGTCGCCTCACCCGCCGGCGAGGACGACGTCGTGCGGTGCCCGTCGTGCGGGTACGCGGCCAACGTCGAGCGGGCCACCTCGGCCATCGCCGAGGTCACCGACGACCCGCCGCCCGCCGAGCCCGAGCGGTTCCCGACCCCGGGTGTCGTCACCATCGCGGCGCTCGAGGCGTTCGAGGGCGGCGCCCCGGCGAACCGCCAGATCAAGACCCTGGTGATGGTGGCCGACGGCGAGATCGTCCTGGCCGCGGTCCGGGGCGACCACCAGCTCGTCGACCAGAAGCTGGCCGACGCCATCGGCGCCAACCAGGTGCGGCCCGCCCAGCCGGAGGAGGTCGTCGCCGCGCTCGGCGCCAGCCCCGGCAGCCTCGGCCCGGTCGGCGTGACCGACCTGAAGATCGTGATGGACACCGCCCTGAAGGGCCGGACCAACATGACGACCGGGGCCAACGAGGACGGCTGGCACTGGCGGGGCGTCGACATCGAGCGCGACACCACCGTCACCCAGTGGGCCGACCTGCGGGGCGTGACCGACGGCGAGCCGTGCGCCCGCTGCGGCGAGCCGCTCCAGCTGCTGGTGTGCATCGAGGCCGGCCACATCTTCAAGCTCGGCACCCGCTACTCGGAGGCCATGGGGGCGACCGTCCTCGACGCCGACTCGAAGAAGCGGACCCTGATCATGGGCAGCTACGGCATCGGGATCGGCCGGGCGATGGCCGCGGTGGCCGAGTCGAGCCACGACGACCGGGGCCTGATCTGGCCGGTGTCGATCGCGCCGTACGAGGCCGTGGTCACGCTGCTCGACCCGAAGTCCGAGGAGGCCGCCGGTGCGGCCGAGTCGATCTACGACGAGCTGCGCGCCGCCGGTGTCGACGCCGTCCTCGACGACCGCGACGGGCGCGCCGGGGTGAAGCTGACCGACGCCGAGCTGGTCGGGCTCCCGTTCCGGATCGTCGTCGGGCGCCGGGGCCTGGCCAACGGCACCGTCGAGGTCGTCACCCGGGCGACGGGCGAGAAGGTCGACACCCCGCTGGCCGACGCCGCCACCTCGGTGATCGAGCTGGTGAACGCCGCCCGCACCTGAGCGCGGCGTCGGGGGGGGGCGCGAGTAGGTTCCCCGCCGGGGGCGTGGCACTCCCGAACGACCCACACCAACGGAGCCACGCATGACATCCGCCGCGTCGCCGCTCGACGGCCTGGCGCTCGCGCCGCACCACGCCGAGTCGATCGCCAACGCCACCCGGGCCTTCGAGGACGATCCGACGTGCCGTGCGCTCGTGCTCGGCGGGTCCATCGCGCACGGCTTCGCGTCGCCGAGCTCCGACATCGACGTCACGATCGTCGTCGACACCGAGGAGTACGAGCGCCGGCGACGCGACGGCGTGCTCCACCTGACCGACTTCTCGATCTGCACCTACGAGGGTGGGTACCTCGACGGCAAGTACGTCGACCTCGACTTCCTCCGCCGAGTGGCCGCCGAGGGCAGCGACCCCGCCCGCTTCGCCTACCAGGGCGCCCGGGTCCTGCTGTCGGAGGTCCCGGACCTGGACGCGGTCCTCGCCTCGATCGCCCGGTACCCGATCGAGCAGAAGGACGAGCGCATCGATCGGTTCGCCGCCCAGGCGGTGGCCTGGTCCTGGTACCACCGCGAGGGCGCCCGCCGCGACGACGCCTACGTCATCACGCTGGCCGTGCAGAAGGTGGTCCTGTTCACGTGCCGGATCGTGCTCGCGGCCAACGAGGCGCTGTACCCGTTCCACAAGTGGATGCTCCGGGTCACCGCCTCGGCAACGGACCGCCCCGCCGACCTGATGCAACGGATCGACGCGCTCCTCGCCGAGCCGTCGACCGAGCGCAGCGGCGAGCTGTGCCGCCGGGTGTTCGACCACTACGGCATCGACACCGAGCACCTCCTCGAGGTGTGGCCGACGCGGTTCCTCGAGGACACCGAGCTGACGTGGATGTCGGGCCACACCCCGATCGACGACTGGTGAGCCGACGACTGGTGAGCCCACGGCCGCGGGTCCGCCGGCCGCGGGTTCCGCCGGCGCGGCTGCGACCGCCACGCCAGCTGCCGGCTCAGCCCGGCCGGACCACCCACACCCACAGGCCGGCGAGGCCCTCCATCGCCGCGCGGACCGCCTCGGGGTAGAACCGCGCCGCCGGGCTCGCCGCCATCTGGCCCTCCGAGTAGGAGGGCTCGAGGCAGTCCTCGACGCGCAGGCCCGCGGCCCGGAACGCACGCAACCAGGTCGAGGCGGTGTGGTAGTGGTTCCGCACCCATGACAGCCGGCGCCCTCCGCCGGCCTCGTCGATCCCGTAGAACGCCTGCCCGCCGACGACGAGGCTGGAGGGGTGCGGATCGGCGATCACGAGCGTGCCGTCGTCGCGCAGCACGCGCCGGAGCTCGACGAGCGCGTCGGTCGGGTCGGCCAGGTGGCACAGCGCGAGGGACACGACGGCGAGGTCGAAGCCGGCCGAGGCGAACGGGAGATGGCAGACGTCACCGCGGCCGAACGACGCGGCCGGGACCTTCGCCCGGGCGAGCGACAACATGGCCTCGGAGCGGTCGATCCCGTGCACGACGCAGCCGCGCTCGGAGAGGAGCGCGGCGTGACGGCCGGTGCCGCAGGCCGCGTCCAACGCCGCGACATCGGGCCCGGCCAGACGATCCAGCAGCGGCAGGACGACGGCTTCCTCCGCAGCGACCATCGGGTTCGCGCCGTCGTAGCTCGCTGCCCATTCCGCATAGCCGGCATCGAGGTCGCGGTGGGACGGGTTGAGGGCGATCGAGAACGGGACCTCGTCGAGGCGGCCGAGGACGTCCCGCAGCTCGGCGAACCGCGCCTCGTTCTCGGCGCCGTCGACGTACCAGTGACGCATCATCGCCAGGCCGACCACGCCGGCGACGAGATGCCCGAGTGTGACGTCGTGCCGTCCCGACATGGGCGGAACGTACCAGTCGCCGTGGTCGGGGCCCGGTGCGGTGTCGGCGCGTAGGATCTCGGGGCGTGGATGCCGCCGCGTGGGACGCACGCTACGAGGGCGGGCAGGTGTGGTCGGTCGAGCCGAACCGGTTCGTCGTCGCCGAGCTCGCCGACCTCTCCCCGGGCCGCGCGCTCGACGTCGCCGCCGGTGAGGGGCGCAACGCCATCTGGCTGGCCGAGCAGGGCTGGTCGGTCGTCGCCGTCGACTTCTCGAAGGCCGGGATCGCCAAGGCCGAGCGGCTCGGCGCCGAGCGCGGGGTCGAGGTCGACTGGGTGTGCGCCGACGTGCTCACCTACGAGCCGCCGGCGCCGTTCGACCTGGTGCTCGTGTGCTACCTCCACCTACCCGCCGAGCAGTGGGCGCAGGTCCTGGCCACGTCGGTGGCGGCGCTGCGGCCAGGCGGCACGTTGGTGATCATCGGCCACGACCGCTCGAACATCGCCGACGGCCACGGCGGGCCCCAGGACCCGGCGATCCTGACCACCCCGCCGGAGATCGTCGACCAGCTCGGCGAGGCGGTCACCGTCGAGCGGGCCGAGGTGCTCGAACGACAGGTCGACGCCCACGTCGCCCTCGACCACCTGGTGCGCGCCGTGAAGCGCTGAGTCGCCGATCCCGGGCCGTTCGACGGCTCGACCGGCGCAGTGACACGAAACGGTAACAATTCGTCCGCCACCGCCGATGGATCGGGGCCGGACGCGCGGGAGATAGCGTCGTGCGTCGCCATACGATCCTCCGGGAGATCGGCACCGCCGGTCGCCACGACGTCGAGAGGCGTCGCGGATGCGGCACGATCGCCCCGGGCGGCCCCTCACCGGAGCTCCGACGAACCAACGCCATGGCTACCGACACGGCCACACTCTTCTTCTCGATGCTGGCGCTCATCGCCCTGGCCGGCGCGGCGGTCACGCTGCTCGCGCTCGTCGCCTCGAAGCTGGGGCTCGGCGCCGCCGACGCGGTGCTCGCCGAGGTCCGCCCCTACGCGCTGGCGCTGGCCGCGCTCGTGGCGGTCACGTCGATGCTCGGCAGCCTGTACATGTCTGAGGTCGCCGGGTTCGAGCCGTGCCACTACTGCTGGCTCCAGCGCTACGTGATGTACCCGCTCGCGGTGGTCCTCACGGTCGCCGCCGTCTTCCGGGCCACGTGGATCAAGTTCATCGGGATCCCCGCGGCGCTGGGTGGCCTGGCCATCTCGATCCGCCACTACTGGATCCAGGTGTACCCGGACTCCGGCGGATCGTGTGATCCCGACGTCCCGTGCAACCTCCGCTACGTGGACGAGTTCGGGTTCGTGTCCATCCCGTTCATGGCCGGCTGCGGCTTCGTCGCCATCGCCGCCCTGCTGCTCGTCGCCCGGCGTGGCGAGCAGCCCGTCCCGACCACCGACGCCGTCCTCGAGGGAACCCCAGCATGAGCACCCGCACACCCAGCTCGACGTCCTCCGGCCCCCCGTGGGTCCTGATCGGTGTGGTGGCCGTGGTGGCCGCCGCGGCGATCATGGCGACGGTGATCGCCGTGACCGGTGGTGACAGCAGCGCACCGCCCGAGTACGCCGAGGCGCCGGGCGAGCCCGGCCAGATCGCCTCGGTGGCGGTCGACGGCGACGTGCTGCCTCCCCACCCGGGCAACGGCGGCGAGGATGTCGCCGTGACACAGGGTCTGACCGCCCCGCCGGTGCGCGGCCAGAACTTCGAGGGCGAGTCGATGACCATCACCCCGGGCGACGGCACCCCGAAGATGATGGTGTTCCTGGCCCACTGGTGCCCGCACTGCCAGGACGAGGTCCCGGTGATCCAGGACTGGCTCGACGACGGCAACCTGCCCGACGGTGTCGAGATGGTGGCCGTGTCCACCGCGGTCGGCAGGGTGAGCGGCAACTACCCGCCGTCGGAGTGGCTCGAGGGCGAGGGCTGGACGGTCCCGACGATGGTCGACCAGAACGAGGGTGACGGCAGCGCCGGGCTGGTCGCCCGCGCCTACGGCCTCAGCGGCTTCCCGTACTTCGTCGCCGTCGACGGCAACGGCACCGTCGTGTTCCGCGGATCGGGCGAGCTGTCCCAGGAGGAGCTCTCGTCGCTCGCCGGCGCCCTGGCCGCCGGAGGCTCGGACGAGGACCTGAGCGACATCGAGAGCGACGAGTCCACGGAGCTCGACGAGGACGGCAACCCGGTGACGTCGACCACGGCGGCGCCCGAGTAGCCCACGGCGACCCGCCCCACGAGCGGGCGGGACCCGAAGACCACGAGACGAGCGCCGGGCCCGGGCCCGGCGCTCGTCCGCGTCCGGGCTGCGACGCCGGGGCTGGGTCGCGCCGGGCCCCAGCGGTTTGAATGGCGGTCA
The DNA here is from genome assembly GCA_034211175.1 of Actinomycetota bacterium. Lineage (GTDB taxonomy): Bacteria > Actinomycetota > Acidimicrobiia > Acidimicrobiales > CAIXPF01 > JAXHUH01. The sequence continues at coordinate 18,565 of JAXHUH010000257.1, read as the reverse complement.
TGACCGATGCCACACCCGCGGCCACCGTCGTCCTCGTCCGGGACGGAGGCGACGGCCTGGAGACGCTGATGCTCCGACGCAACGCCAAGCTCGCGTTCGCGGGCGGCATGTGGGTGTTCCCCGGTGGCCGCATCGACCCCGAGGACATCGACCCCGACCACCCCGACGACGTCGAGCTCGCCGCCCGGCGGGCCGCGGTGCGCGAGACCCACGAGGAGGCCGGCCTCGCCGTCGAACCGTCGGGCCTGGTCCACCTCTCGCAGTGGCAGCCACCGGCCGCCGCGGCCCGGCGCTTCGACACCTGGTTCTTCGTCGGCCGGCCCGAGGCCGCCCACGACGACGTCACCATCGACGGCGGCGAGATCCACGAGCACCAGTGGGTGTCGCCCCGCCATCTGCTCGACCGCCACAAGGCGGGGGAGGTCGAGCTGATGCCGCCGACGTGGATCACGCTGGGCACGATCTCCGAGCACGACCGCGTCGACGTGCTCCTCGACGCCGTCCGCCGGGCGCCCGTGGCCCGCCACCGGACGATCATGGCCAAGAGCCCCGACGGCCCCACCCTGCTGTGGGCGGGCGACGCCGCGTACGAGACCCTCGAGCTCGACGCCCCCGGCGGACGCAACCGCCTCGTCCTCGCCGAGTCCGGTTGGCGCCGCGAGCTGTGGGACCTGCCGGCCACCTGACACCGCCCACCTGAACACCGCCCACCCGGCATCGCCGGCCACCCCGCGGCACCGGCCGTTCGGCGTCGGCCACTTGGCGCCGTCGGGCGGACGCTCCGAGCAGCGGCCGTCCGGGCCCGGCTAACGGTGTCGCGACCGAATTTGTGGCCCCTGAACAGGGCAAACGAAGAAGTTTCCGCCGGGGAGTGTTATCGGCTCCGGGCCTCGTCGTTGGACTGGGTGAGCGGCAAGGAACGGCGGAACCGAGTCGCTCGAAACGGCGGGACGCCGAGGGACGGATGGCACGGCGGGCCATGCGTCTCTCGGCGGACAACCGAGCGTGATCGGGAGGCGGATCCCGATTGCGGGGACACCCACTGCGGGTGCCGAAGCCGGTGGCGGAACCGGCGGAGGCGATACCCGCGGCGGGAGCTCGGATCGGGAGGCGGATCCCGGTCAGGGCAAAGACGGTGGCCGACCGGCCTGGCGGGGTCGGTCGGAACCACCGGCACATACGGCGGGAACCTCTCAATCGCGAGGTCGGCCACCGGAGGCTGGCGGGCCTCCAGGCCGATCTCGACCAGAGCGAGCGGAACCCTACGGCGGGAATCTGGTCTGCGGCCCGAGGAGCTGAGCTCCTCGGGCCGGAGCCGTTTTCGGCCCCGGTCCGTCTTCTCTCCCCGGGGGCCTTCTCCCCGGCGGCGCCGTCAGCCGGTGAGCGCGCCCCGCAGCGACGGCGACGCGGCCAGCAGCGCCCGCGTGTAGTCGTGGGAGGGGTCGGTGTACACCTGCTCGGTCGGGCCGAGCTCGACGATCTCGCCGCCCCGCATCACCGCGACCGTGTCGCACACGTGGCGCACCACCGCCAGGTCGTGGGACACGAACACGACGGTGAGCGAGTACTGGTCCGCCAGGTCGGCCAACAGGTTGAGGATCTGGGCCCGGACCGACACGTCGAGCGCGCTGACCGGCTCGTCGGCCAGCAGGATCCGGGGCCGGGTCACGAGCGCCCGGGCGAGCGAGATCCGCTGTCGCTGCCCGCCGGAGAACTGGTGGGGGAACCGGTGGGCGATCGCGGTCGACAGGCCGACCGCACCGAGCATCTCGTCGAGCCGATCACCGGCATCGGCCGCACCCTGGGCGTGGAGGGGCTCGCAGACGATGTCACGCACCCGCATCCGGGGGTCGAGCGAGCCCATCGGGTCCTGGAACACGATCTGCAGGTCCCGTCGCAGCCACCGCAGGTCGCGTTCACGCACGCCACCGATCTCGCGGCCCTCGACGCGGATCGAGCCGCCGGTCGGTTGGTCGAGGGCCGCCAGGAGCCGCACCAGCGTCGACTTCCCCGAGCCCGACTCGCCGACCACCCCGAAGCGCTGCCCGGCGCCGACCTCGAACGACACCCCCTTCAGCGCGTCGACCGTCGGGCGGGGCCCGAACAGCGAGCGCCGGGGCCGCCGGTAGCTGCGCCGCAGCCCGTCGACCACGATCAGCGGCTCGGCGCCGGCGTCGTCGCTCGCCGAACCGGGGCCGGGCTCCGGGCGCCCGGTCCCCGGTGCGGTTGCCGACCCGGCGGCGCCACCCGGCCCGGCGTCCGGCGCCGACCCCGTCACCGTCCCGATGGCGCTCCCAGGGACATCGACGGGCACGGGGTGGTGGCAGGCGAAGCCGCCGCCGGTGCCGTGGTCCGACGACCACGTCGGCTCGGTCTCGCAGTCCGGCTGCGCCCGGGGGCACCGGTCGCGGAACACACAACCCGACGGGAACAGGCCCGCCGCCGGCACCGACCCGGCGATCGTCGGGAGCCGGCCGGCGGCGTCGGTCGCCTCCAGGTCCGACGCACCGAGCAGGCCGGCCGTGTACGGGTGACGGGGCCGGCCGAACACGTCGCCGACCGGGCCCTGCTCGACGATGCGCCCGCCGTACATCACGACGACCCGCTCGCAGATCGACGCCACCACCGCCAGGTCGTGGGTGATGAACAGCAACGCCATCGAGCTGGCGGCCACCGACTCGGCGATCAGGTCGAGCATCTGGCGCTGCACCGTCACGTCGAGCGCGGTGGTCGGTTCGTCGCACAGCAGCACGGCCGGGTCGTTGGCCAGTGCCATCGCCAGCACGACCCGCTGGCGCTGCCCGCCCGACAGCTGATGGGAGTAGGCCGCCGCGGCGCCGGCCGGGTCGTCGAGCCGGACCCGGTCCAACAGCTCGACAGCCCGTTCGTCGGCCGTGCGCCGCCGGGCCTTGTCGCCGTGGATCGTGATCGCCTCGGCCACCTGGGCGCCGGCCGTCATCGACGGGTTCAGCGCCGTCATCGGCTCCTGGAACACCATGGCCAGGTCGCGGCCCCGCAGGCGGGACAGCAGGCGCTCGGGCGCGCCGACGAGCTCGTCGTCGACACCGGCCAGGCGCACCGAGCCGTGAGCGTCGAGCCCCTCGGGGAGCAGGCCCATCAAGGTCAGGGCGGTGAGCGACTTCCCGCACCCCGACTCGCCGATCAGCCCGACCCGCTCGCCGGTCCCGAGCTCGAGGTCGACCCCGCGGACCAGCTCGACGCCGCTGGCGGACACCCCGATCCCCCGGGCGACGAGCGCCGCGCCACCGGTCGCGGTCGCGTCCGGGGCGCCGACCGGGCGGCCGTCGACCGTGCTCACGGGCCGACCGACAGGCGCGGGTCGAGGAGGTCCCGGAGCCCGTCGCCCAGGAGGTTGAACCCGAGGACCGCCACCGCGATGGCGAGCCCGGGCCACAGCGCCAGCTCGGGCCGGGTGGCGAGGAACTCCTGGGACTCCTGGAGCATCCGCCCCCATGTCGGGGTCGGCGGGCGCGTACCGAAGCCGAGGAACGACAGCGCCGCCTCGGCGAGCACCGCGATGGCGAACGCCACCGACGTCTGGACGATCAGCATCGACGAGATGTTGGGCAGCACGTGGCGCCAACCGATGTGGACCGACCGCCGCCCCGCCGCCCGGGCGGCGAGCACGTACTCGGTGCGCAGGACCTGGAGGGTGCCGCTGTGGGCGAGACGGGCGAACGTCGGCACCGTGGCGATGCCGATGGCGACCATGGCGGTGAACGTGCTCGAGCCGTACACCGCACTGAACATCACGGCCAGCAGCAGCGCCGGGAACGCCAGGAGCAGGTCGTTGCCCCGCATCACGACCTCACCGACCCCCGGCCGGGCCATGGCGGCGGCGATGCCGAGCGGCGTACCCACCGCCGCGGCGATCCCGACGGCCACGAACCCGACGAACAACGTCGTCCGGGCGCCGACCATCAGCTGGCTGAACACGTCGCGCCCGAAGCGGTCGGTCCCCAACCAGTGGTCGACGCCCGCGCCCTGGAGGCGGACGCTGGCGTCGATGCGGGTCGGGTCGTAGGGCGTCCACACGAACGACACGAGCGCCATCACCACGACGAGGCCGACGAGCACCGCGCCGACGACCAGGTTCGGCGTGATCCGGCGACCGCCGCCGAGGGTGGGCCGGTCCCCGTCGCCGGCCGGGTCGGCCAGCGCGGCCCCGGCCGCGGCGTCGGTCGGATCGGCCGCGGAGGCGCCGTCGCCGAGCCCGACGCTCACGACGGCCTCCGCAGGCGCGGGTCGACGACCGTGTACAGCAGGTCGACGACGAGGTTGATGACCAGCACGCCGACGACCAGCACCATCACCACACCCTGGACCAACAGCAGGTCGCGGTTGGCGACGCCGTCGAGCAGCAGGCTGCCGAGCCCGGGGATCACGAACACCCGCTCGATCACCACCGCGCCGATCAACAACGTGGCCAGCTGGAGGCCGGTGACGGTCAGCACCGGCACCGCGGCGTTGCGGAGGCCGTGACGGACGAGTGCCTGGCCCGGCCGCAGGCCCTTCGCCCGGGCGGTGCGCAGGTAGTCCTGACGGAGCACACCCAACACGGCGGACCGCACGTACCGGGTGAGGATCGCCCCCTGCACCACCGCCAGCGACACCGCCGGCAGCACGAGCTTCGAGAGGAACTCGCCGAACCCGTCGACCGGTGCCGTCCACCCGCTGGAGGGGACCCAGCCGAGGCGCACCGCGAACACGGTGACCAGCAGGATGCCGACGAGGAACCCGGGCACCGCCACCCCGACCTGGCTCAGCCCGGCGATGATCGCCCCGCTGGCCCGCCGGTGGCGCACCGCGGCGATCGTGCCGAGCGGCACCGCGACCACGAGGGCCAGCACCATCGACGCGCCGACCAGCCACAGCGTGACCAGCAGGCGGTCGACGATGCGGGGCCCGACCGCGCTGCGGGTCACGTACGACTCGCCGAAGTCGCCGACCGGCAGCCCGGTCACCCAGTCGGCGTACTGGACGACGAGCGGGCGGTCGGTGCCGAACCGGGCCTGCAGCTGGTCGATCGCCTCCGGCGTGGCGTTCACCCCGAGCGCGACCCGGGCCGGGTCGCCGGGGAGCACCGCCATGAACGCGAAGATCAGGACGGACGCGACGATCACCGTGACGGCGAAGATCGCCAGCCGCCGCAGGACCTGTCGCGCCACCGGCTCAGCCGGCCATCGGCGGCCGCCCGCCCGGCACCGGGCCCGGCCGGGTCACGAGCGGCTGAGCTCGCGGAGCTGGAGCGCCTCACCGACGGCGTTCTCGGGGAGGCCCTCGATGTCGGTCTCGGCCACGATCAGGTTGGGCAGGACGAACAGGAACCCGGCGGCCACGTCCTCCGCCAGCGTGCTCGCCACCTGCTGCATCTGGGCGACGTACTCGTCCTCCGGCGCGGTGTCGGCCGCGGCCAGCAGCGCCTGGACCTCGGCGTTGTCGTAGCCCCAGTAGTAGTCCGGGTTGCCGAACGTTCCGATGTCGCGGGGCTCGACGTGGGCGATGATCGACATGTCGTAGTCGTGGCCGCTGAACACCTGCTCGAGCCACACCGCCGGGAACTCCAGCGTCTCCAGCTCGACGTCGATGCCGACCTCGCCCAGCTGGGACTGGATCACCTGCGAGGCGTTCACCGCGTACGGCAGCTGCGGCACGTCGAAGGTCAACGACAGGTCCTCGACGCCGGCCTCGGCGAGCAGCTCCTCGGCCCGGGCCGGGTCGTAGGGCCAGACGCCGGTGAGGTCCTCGTACCACGGGTCGGTCGGCGGGACCATCGACCCGATCGGGACCCCGAGGCCGCTGTAGACGACGTCGAGCAGGGCCTGGCGGTCGATCGCCGAGATCACGGCCTGGCGCACGAGCGGGTCGTCGAACGGGGCCCGGCCGTTGTTCAGCGACAGGACCAGCTCACCGTTGGTCGTGCCCTCGATGAGCTGGAACCGGTCGTCGTCGGTGAACTGGTCGAGCGACTCGGTCGCCTGGACGCCGGCGATCACGTCGATGCCCTCGCTGAGCAGCGCGTTGTTGAGCGCGGTGGCGTCCTCGAAGTAGCGCAGCGTGACCGTCTCGATGTCGGGCGCCTCGCCCCAGTAGTCGTCACGGGCGGCGAGCACGAGCGAGTCGCCCGGGTTCCACTCCGCCACCTCGTACGGGCCGGTCCCGATGGCCGTGTTGGCCAGGTCGTCGACGCCGGTCTGCGAGAAGATCGCCCCGATGCGGCTGGTCATGGCGAACAGCCAGCTGTTCGACGGCTCGGCGAGCGTGACGCTCACCTCGGTCGGCGACACGACCTCGACGCTCTCGACGATCTCCATCCCGGCGGCGATGGCGATCTCCCAGTCGGTCTGGACCCGCTCGATGCTGAACTTCACGTCCTCGGCGGTCAGCTCGGCGCCGTCGGAGAACGTCACGCCCTCGGCCAGCGTGAAGGTGTAGGTCAGCCGGTCGTCGCTGACCTCCCAGTCCGTCGCCAGGCGGGGGACGATCTCACCGCTCGGGTCGAGCGCCACCAGGCCCTCGTAGACGTTGTCGAGCAGCGCCTGGGGGATCGCCGCGCCGTCGGTCGTCGTGAAGTCGAGGTTGGCCGGCTCGGCGGTCAGGCCGATCACCACCTCGCCCGATGCGGCATCGCCCTCGTCGTCGGCGGCGGTGTCATCGGTGGCCGTGTCATCGGTCGCCGTGTCGTCGGACTGCTCCGACGGCTCGGTGTCATCGGCCGACGAGTCGTCGTCGTCGGAGCCGGCACCGCACGCGGCGGCGGTCAGGACGAAGGCGAGGAGGATCGCAACCAGCGAGAGCGGACGACGGAGCACGGCGTGAGTTCCTTGCGGCGGCGGACATCACTGGGCGTCGCCGGGCGAGCGGTATCGCGATCGTCCTGGCCGGCGTGCGGAGCCGGCTCCACGAGGTCGAGACCACTCGACGACGCCGGGCGGGGTGGCTGCGTTCCGGCTGCGAACGTGCAGCGCGTCCCGTCGCCCGGCCCGGGATAACGCCTGCCCTGGCGGCAGGCGGCTCAAGCGTGGTCCGGTGCGCGAGACGGTGTCAAGGCACCCCCGTGGCGCGCGCGTGTCCGTCTCGCGGCCACTGGGTGATGTTCAGCTGACCCCGGCCCCACCGGTGCGTGCGCACCCGACGGGTTCGCCCGCGGCGCCCGCGGCCCCTCAGCCGGGGTCGCCGGCCCGGACCGTCGCCCCGGCGTCGTCCGGGTCCGTACCCGAACCGCCGGTCGCCTCACCGTTGTGAGACGACGGCGGCGCCTCCACCGACGGGATCGTCGCCGGCACGGTCTCCGACGACGGGGGCACCAGCCGCAGCTTCCCGTTGAGCGTCAGCACCGTACGGGCCAGCTCGCGCGACAGCACGCGCTGGTTGTCGAGCGCCCACGGGGCGAACGACGCCCACGACGCCAGGCGCTCCTTGCCCGTCACCGGGGCACGGCGCAGCGACCGGGCGTACTCGAGGCCGACCTTCCACCGCGGCATGCTCGAACCGCCCTTGCGGCTCGTGTCGAACCACCACAGGCGGTCGCGGTCGTCCGCGTACTTGTACATCGACCGGCCCGGGTGCTCGCGATGGCGGTACATCGCCTCGGGCAGCTCGACGAAGCGGCCATGGAGCGCCAGCTCGGCCAGCAGCACCCGGTCCGACATCGTGAACGGCCCGATCAGCGCCGTCGTGCGCAGCGGCGCCGTCCGGATGACCCCGAAGATCGCGTAGCAGTAGACCTCCTTGAGCAGCACCGCGCGGTAGCGCGCGCTCGGGCTCTCGGAGTCCACGTGGTTCACCGGGCCGCGGTACTCGAGGATCTTGCTGTCGGGATCGATCTCGACGGCCTGCGTGTACGCGAGCACGACGTCCGGGTGGTGGTCGAGGACCTCGACGCACGAACCGATGAACCCCGGCTCGTGCTCGTCGTCGTCCGCCGCCCACTTGAAGTACTCGCCGCGGGCGACGTCGAGCAGGCGGTTGAAGTTCCACGCCGCGCCGTGGTTCTCCTCACTGCGCAGGTACCGGACACGCTGGTCGGCGTTCTGCCAGTACTCGCAGATCGCCTGGGTGCCGTCCGTGGAGCCGTTGTCGGCGAGCAGCAGCTCGATGTCGGTGAACGTCTGGGCCAGCAGCGTACGAATCGCCTGGTCCAGGAAGCGCTCCCCGTTGTACACGGGCAGCCCGATGCTGACTCGGGGCCGTTCCATGTGGTCCGTCTTGCCTCCCTGCGGCGTGCCTGCGCACTCCGACCGATCACGAGCTCACCCGCCCCGAACGCGGTCGCGTCACATCGACCGGAACCCTGCTCGCAGGTGCACGGACGAGAACACGAACGCGCCATGGATGGTATCGGCCACGCCACCCCACCCAACGCCGAACGTGCCCCAGTCCCCCGGCGAACGACGCTCGGATCAGGACCGACGCGAGGCGAACGATGATAGCGACGTCGCGTCTGGGTAGATCACCTCATTCTCAGGGACGTTCGACTCCTCTTGAATAGGTGTCGAGGGAGGCGAAGCCGACGGGCGGAAACCTCTCTCGCGGATGGGCGGATAGACGCCAACGGCCCGGGTGCCAGGCCCGGGCCGTTGCGCGTTTTGGGTCAGGTGGGGGTGAGGCGGGTGGCGACGGTGTCGAGGACGCGGTCGGTGTGGCCGGGCGGGGACGGTTCGCTCCACGGGCCGATCCAACCGATCGACACCGCACCGGCGACGACGGCACCGGTGTCGAGGTCCCGGGGCTGCTCCACCGGGTCGGCCACCGTCATCTCGACCCGGTAGCGGCCGGCGCCGATCGGCTCCAGCGCCGCCTTGGCCGTGGCGAACGGCGGCGTCTCGCCGATCCGGGTGTGGACCACCTCGCCGAGCTGGTCGAGCGGCAGGTTCGGCACGTTCACGTTGCACACGACCGGCTCGGACGGCAGGTCGACGAGCAACGTCTCCGCCACCCACGCCGCCACCTCGGCCGCCGCGTCCCAGTGCTGGGGCTCCTCGGCGACCGTGCCCTGGCTCACGGCCACGCCGTTGATCCCGCCGTTGCGGCCGGTCACCGCCGCACCGACCGTGCCCGAGTGGTAGACGGAGCGGCCGACGTTGTACCCGGGGTTCACGCCCGAGACGATCAGGTCCGGCACCTCCCCGAACGCGCCGAGCCTGGCCAGGAAGACACACAGCGCCGGCGGCCCGTCGACCGTGAACGCCGTCGACGCGCCCTTGACCTCGGCATCGTGCACCTCGGGCAGCGCGAGGTGGATCGGGCCGACGGCGGCCCCCGCGCCGGAGAACTCGCTGGAGGGGGCGACGACAATCACGTCACCGAGGGCCGCGACGCGCTCGGCGAGCACGTGCAACCCCTCGGAGGTGATCCCGTCGTCGTTGGTGACGAGGATGCGCATGGCACGAGCGAACCACGGTTCCGTGGCCCACGGCCAAGGGTGTGGTGAACGACCGGTGAAACCAACGAGTGTTCCCTCGGCCCGACCCCGGCTGACCTCGGCGTCCGTGCCGATCCGCGCCGCCGACGTCGTCGGGGTGGCGACACCCTGCGCACCGCGGGTGGTGACTGCGTCGCCGGGAGCGGGTAGGACGGAGTCGTGCTGTCCACCCACGATCGACGACGGCGGGCGACGGGCCGCGGCCCGGAACCCGGACCGCTCCGGCGGGGCACCGACCGGGCGATCGGACGTGTCATCGAGACCGCGATCGTCGCCGCGGCCGCCGTCATCGGCGTGTTCGCCGCCGTGCAGTGGGCGGCCGGGCCCGAGGCGGTGTCGGTGCTCACCTGGCTGCTCGACCTCCTCCGCGAGGGGGCGCGGCTCACGTTCGCCCTCCTCGACTGGATCCGTGAACGCCTCGCCGAACTGGACCTCGACCTGTGACCGGGAGCCGATCCCGCAGGAACCGCGATCGGGCCGCTGACCTGGTCCGGCGCGCAACCCTGCTTCCACGAGGCGCCGCTGGCGGGCAGAATGGGCCACCGGTGACCTCCGAGCCTGCATCCGACGAGCCCGTGCGCAACGGGGCTCCCGGCCAGAACGATCGTCCGGCGACGGAGATCGCGACCCGCCGGCCCGAGTCCTCACCCGCGCCCCTGCGCCTCGACGACCTCCCGTCCGAGGTCCGCGAGCGCCTCGACTTCGACACCGCGGCGCCGGCGTCCCTGCGCAGCGCGCCCGGCCTGCCGTCCGAGGCCCGCGACGTGATGCGGGCGATCTGGAACGGCCTCGTCGCCGACGTCTACGACGAGATGCGGGGCTCCGGGCGGCGCGCCCTGTTCGACCGCACGCTGATCCTGCGCGTCCTCGACCGGCTCAACGCCCGCATCGACGAGGCCAACCGGCTGATGATCGTCGTCGGTGCCCACGCCCCGATGCCGGGGTCGTCGGTGCGCCACGTCGGCGTCGCCGCCGGCGCCTCCGGGTTGAGCGCCGGCGTCACCGAGATCGTGGCGTTCGGCTCCGCCGGCACCGCAGCCGCCGCGTCGGTGACCGCCGCCGTCGTCGGGGAGCTGTTCGAGACCTATCTCGCCGCGTCCGCCCGGGTCGGCCAGTACCGACGGGCGGGACGCCTCCCCGGCCCGGAGGTCCTCGCCCACGACCTCGCCGAGGCGCTGGGCCGCGACCGGGTCGAGCGCGTCGACGCCAGCCGCCAGTCGATCGAGGCGCTGCTGCGCTGGCTGGCCAACCAGGCCACCCACCGGATGCGCCGCCGCCTCCTCAAGGGCCTGATCCCCGTCGTCGGCATCGGCGCGTCGGCCACGACGTCGGCGTTCGACATGCGGAAGGTGCTGTCGGTGCCGATGCGGGTGCCCGACGCCAGCGAGATCAGCCGCCTCGCCGAGCAGGCCGCCGGCACCGAGCCGTACTCGTTCGCTCGCCGCGACTTCGAGCGCCTGCTGCCCCCGGTGGAGGCCCGCTCGGACTCCTGGCTCCGCCTCCCGAGCGGCAACGACCAGAGCTGAGCCGGCCACGCCGGCCGCGGGTCTCCACGCCGGCCGCGGGTCTCCACGCCGGCGAGCGGTGAGTTCGGTCGTCCACGATCGTCTGAGCACCCACGGAGGTGCTCATGACCGAACTGCTGACCCGCCTGGACGACCGCTTCAGCGACCCAGGAGCCGAACCGACACCCTGGGCCACGACCCGCGAGGCGCTCGAACACGCCCAGCTGGCGTGGATCACGACCGTGCGCGCCGACGGGCGACCACACGTCACGCCGCTCGTCACGGTGTGGGTCGACGAGACGCTCCACTTCTGCACCGGCCCCGACGAGCAGAAGGCGCGGAACCTGGAGCAGAACCGGGCGGTCGTGCTCACCACCGGCTGCAACGAGTGGGAGCGGGGCCTCGACGTCGTCGTCGAGGGCACGGCCGAGCCCGTCACCGACCGGGCGACGCTCGAGCGGCTGGCCGCGGCGTGGACGGAGAGGTGGGACGGCCGGTGGCGCTTCGACGTGACCGACACCGGGTTCGCCCATCCCGCGCCCGGAGGTCCCGCCCTGGTGTTCGCCGTCCGTGCCGCCAAGATCCTCGCGTTCGCCAAGGGCGGGTTCAGCCACACCCGCCACGTCGGCCTCCGATGACGGCGCGTCGACCTCCGGGCAGGCGGGTCGACGGGCGGGACGGGAGCTCGCGGGCGTCGGGGGCGCACTGGGGTGGCGGCGTGAGGTCCGACTAGCTTCGCCGCCGGGATCGTTCCGGGGGGAGCCATGGCCGAGCAGTCGTTCACGCACCGCGAGATCATGCGGATCCTCAGCGGGATGCTCGCCGGCATGTTCCTCGCCGCGATGGACCAGACCATCGTCGCCACCGCGCTCCCCCGCATCCTCGAGGACCTCGGCGGCATCGAGCAGCTCTCCTGGGTCGTCACCGCGTACCTGCTGACCGCGACGGCGTCGACGCCGCTGTTCGGCAAGATCAGCGACCTCTACGGCCGCCGCCTGCTCTTCCAGATCGCGCTCGGCTCGTTCCTCGTCGGCTCGCTGCTGTGCGGGCTGGCCCAGTCGATGCTCCAGCTCGTCCTGGCCCGCGGCGTGCAGGGCATCGGCGGCGGCGGCCTGATGGCGATCTCGTTCACGATCCTCGGCGACGTCCTCACGCCCCGCCAGCGGGGCAAGTACATGGGCTACTTCAGCGGCACGTTCGCGTTCGCCGGGGTCGCCGGGCCGGTGATCGGCGGGTTCCTGGTCGACGCCATCGACTGGCGCTGGATCTTCCTCGTGAACCTGCCGATCGGTGCGGTCGCCTTCGTGGTCGTGTCCCGCAACCTGCGGCTCGACCTGCCCGTGCGCGACCACCGCATCGACTACCTCGGCGCGACGCTCCTCGTCGCCTCGGTGACCGCGCTGCTCGTCGTGACGTCGTGGTCGGGCCCCGAGCGGGGCTGGGCGTCACCGACGAGCCTCGGGCTGGGCGCGCTCGGCCTGGCGCTGGCCGCGGTGTTCGTGGTGTGGGAGCGCCGGGCGCCGGAGCCGATGCTGCCGCTCCACCTGTTCTCGAACCGGATCTTCACGGTGTGCGCAGCGGTGAGCTTCCTGATCAGCTCGTCGATGTTCCTCGCCACGTTCTTCCTGCCGCTGTTCCTCCAGGCGGTGAAGGGCGTGTCGGCGACGAGCTCCGGCCTGCTGCTGGCACCGGTGATGGCAGGCGTGGCGATCTCGTCGACCTTCGCCGGCCGCTCGACCACGAGGACCGGGCGCTACAAGCGGTGGCTCGTCTTGGGCAGCGGCGTCGCCGCCGTCGGGATCACGGCGATGACCACGATCTCGATGTCGACATCGGGCCTGATCGTCGGGGTCACGATGTTCGTCATCGGTGTCGGCCTCGGGATGGTGTTCCCGATGCTGAACCTGGCCACCCAGAACTCCGTCCAGTTCGCCGACCTCGGTGTCGCGACCTCCGCGATCCGCTTCGCCCAGTCGCTCGGCGGGTCGTTCGCCGTCGCCGGCGCCGGTGCGCTGCTGGCGACCCGGCTCCAGGCCGGCCTCGACCGGCTCGCCGACGACGGCATCGCCGGCGCGGACGCCGGGAGCCTCGACGCGTCGTCGGTGGCGAACGGCCCGGAGCAGATCCTGGCGCTCGACGAGCCACTGCGTACCGGTGTCCAGAACGCGCTGGCCGACGCGGTCGGCGACATCTTCCTGGCCGGGCTACCCTGCGTCGTCCTCGCGTTCTTGGCCACCTGGTTCATCAGGGAGCTCCCCTTGCGCGACCGGAGACTCGTGACCGACACCGAACCCGACACGGTGACCCCGACGACCGCGCCCGGCGCGCCGGCGACGGCCCTGGATGGCGCCGATGCCGCGGGCGACGCAGCCGGCAACGGTGCACCGGGCGCGCCGGAACAAGGCACGTCGAGCGGCCGGTCCGGCGCGGACGAGGGGGCGGCGGGCCCGACGACGGCTCCGACATGAACGGTCGCGGTACCCGGCTCGCGGTCGAGGACCGTCCGCTGCTCGACGGGACCGCCCGCTTCACCGCCGACCTCCCCGCCGACGAGCCGCTGTGGGCGGTCTTCGTGCGCAGCCCGATGGCCCACGCCACGATCGTGTCGGCCGACGTCGCCGAGGCCCGCCGGTCGCCCGGGGTCCGGGCCGTGCTCGTCGCCGACGACCTGGCACTACCGGCAACCCGCCGCTACGCCTACGTGCCCGAGGCGTTCGCCCGTCCGCCGCTCGCCGTCGGCCGGGTGCGGATGGTGGGTGAGCCGATCGCGGTCGTCGTGGCCGACACCCTCGCCCGGGCCGTCGACGCCGCCGAGCTGGTCGAGCTCGACCTCGACCCCCTGCCGGCCGTGGTCGACCCGTTCGCCGCGCTCGCCGACGACGCGCCGCTGCTGTTCCCGGAGGCGGGCACCAACCTGGTGACCAGGGTGGCCGGGGCGAGCGCCATCGACGTGCTGGGGCCGGCGTCGATGGTCGTGCGGTGCCGCAGCCGGAGCCCCCGGCTGGCGTCGGCGCCGATGGAGTGCAGCGGGATCGTCGCCCACTGGGACGGCGACCGTCTCGACGTGTGGGCGACCTCCCAGGGCGTACACGGGTTCCGGACGGGCCTGGCATCGGGGCTCGGCGTCGAGGCCGAGTCGATCCGGGTGCGCTCCCCGGCGGTCGGCGGGGGCTTCGGCGGCCGGGGCGACGCGCCCTACGAGACGGTGGTGGTCGCCGCCGCGGCCCGGGCCCTGGGCCGGACGGTCCGCTGGCAGGAGACCCGCTACGAGAACCTGGTGTCGATGCCGCAGGGGCGGGGCCAGGTCGTCGATGTCGCCCTCGGCCTCGGGCCCGGGCACCGCTTCACCGGCATCGTCGTCGACGTGCTGGTCGACACCGGGGCGTATCCCGACATGGCCGCGTCGCTCGGGGTGGCCCGGCGTGAGCTGGTCGGCGGCCCGTACCGCTTCGAGGTGGCCGAGCACTCGGTCCGGGCGGTGGTGACGAACACGACGCCGATCGGCGCCTATCGCGGCGCCGGCCAGCCCGAGCTGGTCCTGGCGCTGGAGCGGGCGGTCGACATGGCGGCGCGCCGGTGCGACATCGACCCGATCGAGCTGCGCCACCGCAACCTGTTGGAGCCCGGCGACCTGCCCCGCCGGACGGCAGCCGGTCTGCGGATCGACGACCGGGGCGACCACGTCGCCGCGCTCGAGCACGCCATCGAGCGGGCCGACGTGGAGGCGTTGCGGGAGGAGCAGGCGGCGCGCCGGGCCCGGGGCGACCGGGTGGAGCTCGGCATCGGGGTGGCGTCGTACCTCCAGCTCACCGCCCGGGGCGACGATGTGGAGCTGGCGTCGGTCGGGATCGACCCGTCCGGTGCGGTCGCGGTCCGGTGTGGCTCCGCGGCCCACGGGCAGGGTCACCGCTCGACGTTGGCGCCGCTGGTGGCGGCCCGGCTCGGCGTCGGCGCCGGTTCGGTCGAGTGGGTCGACGCCGACACCGACGTCGGCCCGGAGGCGAACACGACCGGCGGGTCGCGCACGATCCAGGTGCTGGGCAGCCACCTGGTCGAGGTGACCGAGCGACTCGTCGAGCGGGCACGGGCGCTGGCCGCCACGCAGCTCGAGGCGGACGCGGGCGACATCGTGCTGATGGAGGCCCGTGACGGCCGCCCGGCCGGGCTCGGCGTCGCCGGCGTGCCGGCGTCGGTGGTCGGCTGGGGTGAGCTGGCGGCGCTGGACCACGACCTGACCGAGTCGATGGTCGGCCCGGCGGAGGGACCGACGTTCCCGTACGGCACCCACGTCACGGTCGTCGAGGTCGACACGGAGACCGGAGGGGTGCGGCTGCGTTCGCACCTGGCGGTCGACGACTGCGGCGTGGTCCTGCGTCGTGACCTGGTCGAGGGCCAGCAGCACGGCGGCGTCGTCGCCGGCCTGGCCGCCGCGCTCTTCGAGGAGGCCGGCTACGACGAGGACGGCAACCCGCGGGCCGCGAACTTCGCCGACTACCTCCTCGCCGGCGCGCCGGACGTCCCGTCGATCAGTACCGACGTGCTGACGGTGCGCTCCCCCGTGAATCGCCTCGGCGCGAGGGGCATCGGCGAGAACGGCGCCCTGGTCGCCCCGGCGTCGGCGATCAACGCCATCGTCGACGCCCTCGCCCCCTACGGCGTCGACCACCTCGACATCCCCGCCACCCCGGAGCGCGTCTGGCAGGCGCTGGAGAAGGCCCGCACCCGCTCCTGACCTCAGCCGGCGCCGGGTCGGAGCGCCCGCTCCATGACGATGGAGGTGGTGCCGACGCGGTTGGTGCGGGTCCGGGTGCGTTCGAAGCCGAGGCGCTCGTAGAGGCGGATGGCGGGGTTGGTGTCGCGGACGTCGAGGCGGAGCGTGGCGTGGCCGGCGGCAGCCATCTCGGTGAGAAGGGCCTCGAGCATCCGGCCGCCGAGGCCGCGGCCCCGCTGGGACGGGATGGTACCGATGGCCAGCTCGGGGACGTCGTCGGTGTCGTGGCTGTGGTCGCCGCCGCCGTGGTCCCGGTCGTTGGCGTCGTTCTGGTCGCCGCCGTCGAGCGCGCCGAGGGCGCGGGCGAAGGCGGCGCCGATGACCCGGCCGGAGGGGCCGATGGCGACGATGCCGGCGTCACCGGGCCGACCCCAGCCCTCGACGTAGCGGCGGAGGTAGGGGTCGGTCTCCGGCTGTTCGCCGTCATCGGCCCAGGCGGCGTGGCGCAACATCCGCCACAGGTCGGCCTCGTCGGAGGCGATGGCGGTGCGGAGAGTGGCCGGTGCGGTGAGGTCGAGGAGGACGGCGTGGGCATCGGCAGCCCGGTCGGCGGGGACGAAGACGTGGTCGTGCCAGAACCCGGCGACGACGTTGGCCGGCAGCCCCTCGGCGGCGAGCGCCGTGGAGATGGCGGCGGTGAGCCCGACGGCGGCGAGGTCGGAGTGGACCCGCAGCGTGATCCGTTGGCACGGGAACTCGTGCTGCAGCCCGAGCCCGATCGCCTCGGCAACGGGCAACACGAGCGTGGTCCCCTCGGCCTCGGCGACGCGGACGACGGCCGACTCGGCCACCGGCACCACGACCCCGATGGGCACGGTGGCGTAGACGTACTCGGTCGGTTCGAGCTCCGGCGAGAGCCCCGCCAACATCACGTCGAGGTCGGTCTCTCCAGGCATGCCGCCGGACCGTAGCCGCCTGGCCGAGCACCTCGGACGTGCGTTCGTCGGCCGCTACTCGCCCGCCGGCGCGGTAGCCCGTTCCGGCGCCCGATCGACCGCCCGGGCCCGCACCGACCTCCCCGTTCCGGCAACAAGCACGTGCCACCGGCGTCGATGAACGGAGGCGCCGATGCACGTCCGCCCGGAGACCACGGCGTCGCGCACATCGACGGGAACGGCGTCCGGCCGCTCCCGCTGTGCGACGTCCGGGGTGACCAGCCGCACGCCGGAACGACCGAGGTGCTCGGCGAGGAGGGTGTCGAACAGGTGCCGGTGGTTCCCGCTGTGGACGATCGGCACCGACGGCCCGGCGTTGGGAGCAGCGAGCGCAGCGATGCGGCCGATGAGCTCCGACCAGATCGCATCGACGACCGCCGGAGGCAGCTCCCCACCCACGCGGATCACGCTACTGCCAGGCACCGACGCGACCGTCCCCGTTCAGGGCGCGCCGGTGCGGCGACCCGGTCGGGGTCGCCTGGCCGGCGGAGGCTCGGTTGGGAGCAACGGGGTGGACCGCCGGGCGGTCACAGGAGTCTTGGTGGTTCGATGCCACGGGGTCGGCTCGAGTGGACCCGTCCGTCGGGTCCGGTGACTTCGAGCGTGAGGTCGGGCAGCAACTTGGCGTGCCAGCCACCGTCGTGGATCCCTGCTGTTTCGTGAGGCGGCGTGTGCGTGCCCTGCAAGTGGGAGAGCCCGGTGGCTCAGACGAACGGAACAGTTGGGAGTTGAGGTGATGGTGGTGGGTGCACAACAACGCGAGGTTGTCCATGTCGGTGCGCCCGCCCTGGGTCCAGTGCTGCAGGTGGTGGGCCTGGCACCAGCGCGGTGGCCGGTCGCAGCCGGGGAAGCGGCAGCCGCCGTCGCGGGTGGCGACAGCCTTCCACTGTGATGGCGGCGCCGTTCGTTCGGAGCGCCCGTAGTCGAGCGGTACCCCGTCGGCGCCCATGACGAGCCGGTTGACCAGGCTGTCGCAGAGCCAGGAGGTGACGATCGGCCCCGAGAGCGGTTCGCCGTTGAGGTTCCAGGCGTCGCGGTTGTCGGCATTGACCATGATCGTGACGTGGGGCCGGTGACGTCCGGCGGTCCCGGTTGCATCGTCGCCGTTCTCGATCGCGAACGTGAAGATGTCACGCAACGCGTCAGCGCGCCGCTGCTTGGCGGTGCGGGCCGGTTCGTTCGGGTTGTTCTTGGTCTCGAACCGCTCGAGCCCGGTCTTGATCAGCTCCGCGGTGGCGGGATCGAAACTGCCCCGCAGCTCGCCACGCCCGTTGGCGGTGATGGAGAACGAGAGCTCTCGACGTGAGTCGGTCTCGTTGTTCTTCGCGTCGAGCGCGTCTTCGGCATAGCCGCGCCACCGCCGCATCACGGTCGATGCGTCACGGGTGGTCAACGCAGCGATCGTCGGAACGAACTCGTCTTCCTGGGCGGCGTACTGCGAGAGCACCCGCTCCGGCGTGTTCGCCACGATCGCATCGACGTGCCCGGACCGAAGGTCGCCCGACCGGTACGCCTCCGCGGTCGCCGGGCAGACCACCATCCGCCGCCCCGTGGCCGTCAACCGAGCCGCGGCACTCTCCCCGAGCCCGGCGTGACGCAGGAACATGTTGGTCGACGTGAACCCGTCGAGCTCGAACAACTTCGCCCTGTCGAACTCCCCGACCACATCCGCCAACAAGGCCGAGAGCCGATCGAAACACGCAACGGCATCACGAAGCGAGTCAGGGTCCACATCGAGCTCGAGCTCTTCGAGCACCCGGCTCAACTCCGCGACCTTCATGGGGATAAGTGGCTCATCGGATTTCGGCGGGGGTGATCTGGTCGAGGAGGGTCCAGTTGGGTCGGCCTGCGTAGAGCAGGACTCGGATGCGGTAGTTGCGGAAGGACCGGAACCCGAACCCGATGCGTT
>JAXHUH010000256.1:0-15560 GCA_034211175.1 Actinomycetota bacterium | reverse complement strand
CGACGGGGACGACACCGACGGGGACGACACCGACGGGGACGACACCGACGGGGACGACACCGAGGGTGAGGACCCGCCGGCCCCGACGTCGATCGACCGCCGGGCGCTGCTCCCCCACGTGACCACGACCGTCGTGGACGGCGAGCTCCGCCTGGGCCTCGACCCCGATGGTGTCACCGACGTCCTGTCCCGCGAGCTGGCCGATCTCGGCGCCGATGGCGGCGAGGCGACGATCGCGGTCGAGGCGGGCGAGCTCGTCTACACCAACGGCGAACCGGGCATGCGCTGCTGCGGCCCCGGCGCCGCGGACGACCTGGCCGCGGCGTTGACCGACCCCGATCCGTCCCCGGTGCCCGTCACGCTCGTCGAGGTGCCGGGCGAGGACGCCCGGGAGCGCTTCGTCGAGGAGCTCGGCATCGTCGAGCGGATCTCGACCTACACGACCGAGCACCCGGCGGGCCAGTCCCGGGTGACGAACATCCACCGGATCGCCGACATCCTCCGGGGCACGATCATCGAGCCCGGCGAGACGTTCTCGATCAACGACACGGTGGGGCGCCGGACCATCGAGAAGGGCTTCGTCGCCGCCGGGGTGATCTACCAGGGCGTCTTCACCGACGACGTCGGCGGCGGCATCTCCCAGTTCGCGACGACGCTGTTCAACGCGGCGTTCTTCGCCGGCCTCGACTTCGGCGAGTACCAGAGCCACTCCATCTACATCTCCCGGTACCCCTATGGTCGGGAGGCGACGATGTCGTACCCCCACCCCGACCTCCAGGTCGTCAACAACACGCCCTACGGCATCCTCATGTGGCCGACCTACACCGACAGCTCGATCACCGTGTCGCTGTACTCGACGCAGTACTTCGAGGCCGGCCAGCTCGGCCAGTCCCAGTCGGCCCAGGGCGTGTGCACGAGGGTCACCACGACCCGGCAGCGCACCAACCTCGAGACCGGCGAGGTCACGACCGACTCCGTGTTCGCCGTCTACCGCCCGGAGGAGGGCATCGCATGCTCCGGCAACCCGACGCCCGCGGCGACCACCACCACCACGACGACGACGGTGCCCGAGACGACGACCACCACCGCGCCGCCGACCACCACGACCACGGCCGCCCCGACGACCACGACGTCGGTCGAGCCGGCGCCCGGCCCGCCGACCAGCTCCACCTCGGCACCCACGACGACCGCCGCCTCCGCCGACTCGACCGGCAGCGAATGAGCCGCACGACCTCACCGCTGCGCCACCGGTGAGCGGCGACACCACCTCGTCCGAGGTGCTGGTGGTGGGCGCCGGACCGGCCGGCACCGCCGCCGCGGCCACGCTCGCCCGCGCCGGTGTCGACGTCACCGTCCTCGACCGGGCGACGTTCCCCCGGGACAAGTGCTGCGGTGACGGGCTCACCGCCGACGCGCTCCGGCGTCTCGAGGAGCTCGGCCTCGACCCGGCCACGGTCCCCTCGTGGATGGCGGTCGACGAGGTCACGATCACCGCGCCCTCGGGCCGCCGACGGGTCTTCCCCCTCCCCGACGCCGGAGGCTCCTACGCCGTCGTCGCCCGCCGGGCCGAGCTCGACGCCGCGCTCGTCGACCTCGCCCGCGACGCCGGCGCCCGGGTCATCGAGGGACGCACCTGCGTGGCGGTCGACGACGCCGAGCGCGACACGGTGTCGGTCACGACCGACGACGCCACGGTGCACACCGCCCGCTGGCTCGTCGCCGCCGACGGCGCCTGGTCTCCGGTGCGGCGCCACCTCGGCATCGCCGAGCCCGGCTACCGGGGCGAGTGGTACGCGGCCCGCCAGTACTTCGTCGACGTCGGCCCGCAGGCGGCGTCGGAGCTCCACGTGTGGTTCGAGCCCGAGCTGCTCCCGGGCTACGTCTGGTCGTTCCCGCTGGCGGACGGCACCGCCAACGTCGGCTTCGGCATCCTGACCCGCGGCTCGATCGGCACCGGCGACATGGCGCAGTGGTGGGACACGTTGCTGGCGAGGCCCCACATCCGGTCCGTGCTCGGCGAGCGGGCCCGGGCCGCGGGACGGATGCGGGCATGGCCGATCCCGGCCCGACTCGGCGCGGTCGAGCTCACGGCCGGGCGGGTGCTGTTCGTGGGCGACGCGGCCGCGGCCACCGACCCCATGAGCGGCGAGGGCATCGCCCAGGCGCTGGCGACGGGCACGTTCGCCGCGGAGGCGATCGCCGCCGAGCCGGGCGCGGCGGCCGACGTCGTGGGAGCGCGCTACCGCCGCCACGTCGAGCGCGACATGGGCGCCGACCACGCACTGGCCGACCGCCTGTCCCGGTTGCTGTCCGCCCGGGCCGGCGCCGAGCTGGCGCTCACCCTCGTCGGGGCCAACGGCTGGACCCGGCGGAACTTCGCCCGCTGGTTGTTCGAGGACTATCCGCGCGCCGCGGTGATGACCCCACGGCGCTGGCGTGCGTCGACCTTCCCTCGCCGTGGTGCGTTTAGCCGCATCGCGTGACGAGGTATGCGCGCTTCGCGTTGAAGCAGCCGTTACGGCGCCGAAACACGCGGGAAACCTGCCTCCTCTAGTTTCCATGACGAGGTTGGGCTTCGGTTCTCCCTGGTGCAAGCAGCCCTGACTGGCGACGTAACAGCGCGGTGCGCCGCCACGTCGGTACCGATGCCGGACGAGCTCACCCCCTGGCTCGTCCGGCATCGGTACCCCTCGAGCTGGCCTCGCCTGTCTTCGGCCTTAGGCCTCGGACGGGAGGGCCGTTTCGTCTTCCGCTCCGCTCGGGGCCTTCCGGCCAGGCGGGCCCTTGGCACTGGTTCCGAAGCTCGCCAGAGCTGGACACTCGCGACGCACCTGCCAGCGCCCGGAGCGGACCTCGAAGCCGCCAGAGCTGGGTGCTCGCCACGCCCCCCGATCCCCCTTCGGTGCAGGTCAGGTTGGGCTTCGTGTCTCGGGCGCGTGCCGGGAACTGGCCTACAGAAGTGGTGTCGTGGGCGCAGATCGGTAGGCCGGTTCGGCCATCCGGCGGCGGGCCCGGGTCAGGTGGCGTCTGGGGGGATGCGGAAGAGGGCCTCCTGGGTGAAGGTGGCGACCAGAGTGCCGGTTCGGGTGTGGATCGTGCCGGTGGCGAGACCGCGGCCGTTGCCGGTGGAGATCGGGGCGACCTCGGTCAGCATCCACTCGTCGGGGCGGGCCGGGCGGTGGAACCAGATGGCGTGGTCGAGGCTGACCGACTGGCGCTGGGCGAGGCCGGGCAGGCCCCGGTGCGGCGTCCGGACCGCCCGGGTCGAGCCGTGGTCGGACGCGAACACGATCACCCGCTGCCACATCGCCGGGTCGTCGGGCAGCGGCCGACGGGTCCGGAACCACATCCGTCGGGCGTAGGGCCGGGCGGTGCCGAGACGGAACGGGACGTCGCGCACCTCGACCACGTCCGAGGCGTAGCGACCGAGCTCGCACTCCGACGGGTCGGGCACGTCGGCCGGCGCGTCGAGCTGCCAGTCGGGCCCCGCCTCGTCGGCGTGGAACGACACCGACGCCACGAAGATCACCCGACCGTCCTGGGTCGCGGTGACCTGGCGGGTGGCGAACGACGCGCCGTCGCGGACCCGCTCGACCCGGTACTCGGACGGCTCACCGGGTAGGCCGCCCTCCACGAAGTGGCCGTGGAGCGCATGGGCCGTCGGCACCGAACCGCCCCGGGACGCCCCCACCGTCATCTGGGCGGCACCGAGCGCGTGGGCCAGGACCGAGCCCCCGAACACCCGGCCCTCCCGCGGCGGGTTGTGCCCGCGGAAGACGTCCCCGCCGAGCGGGTCGAGGGTCAGCCACTCGACCAGCTCGACGGATCCGGCGTCGGTGGGAGCCATCCCGGCCCGGGGCATCGGCGGGCGGCCGGCACGCTCGCCGGTCGGTTCGTCGGTCTCGTTGGGGTCGGTCATCCGTGCCTGCTCGTGGGGAGGGGACAGCTCGAACGCTGGGTCGTCCGAGGCTGCCACCGCGACACACCGCATCTCAAAGGCGATGGCGGCCCCTTGGGCTGCGCGCCCGGCAGGGTCCTACGATTCCGCTGTCCCCGCAGTCGAGCGAAAGCGTCACGATGCCGGCCTGGAACTACGCCACGATGTGGGAGATCGCCGCCGCCAACCTGCCCGAGGCGACCGCGCTCGTCCAGGGCGACAACCGTGTGACGTGGGCCGAGCTCGACCGGCGGGCCGACGGGCTCGCCCAGCACCTGCTCGGCCACGACCTCGCCGCCCAGGACAAGGTCGCGCTCTACCTCTACAACTGCCCCGAGTACCTCGAGAGCTGCTACGCCGCGTGCAAGGCCGGGCTCGTGCCGGTCAACACCAACTACCGCTACGCCGACGACGAGCTCGTCTACCTGTGGGACAACGCCGACGCGGTCGCCGTCGTGTTCCACGGGGCGTTCGCCGAGCGGGTCGAGCGCGTGCGCGAGCGGGTACCCGGGGTGAAGGTCTGGTACTGGGTCGACGACGGCTCGGGCCCGTGCCCCGACTGGGCCGTCGACCACGCCGACGCGATCGCGACGCCGGCGGACGGGCCGGTGGTCGCCCCGTGGGGCCGTGGCGCCGACGACATCATCATGCTCTACACCGGTGGGACCACCGGCATGCCCAAGGGCGTGATGTGGCGCCAGGACGACCTGGTGCGGGGCCTCATGGGCTCGAGCAGCTTCTTCCGCGGCGAGGCCGACATGGACGCCTACCGCGCCCGCATCACCCGGCCCGGCAAGGTCGGGCTGCCGGCCTGCCCGCTCATGCACGGCACCGGCCTGTTCAGTGCGCTGTCGGTCCTCAGCACCGGCGGGCGGGTCGCGCTGCTTGCCGGCCGCCACCTCGACATCGTCGAGCTGCTCGACACCTACGAGCGTGAGGCGGTCAACGTCTCCGCCATCGTCGGGGACACGTTCGCCAAGCCGATGCTCGCCGCCCTCGACGCCGAGCCCGACCGCTGGGACATCTCCAACCTCCAGGTGCTGCAGTCCTCGGGGGTCATGTGGTCCGAGGCCACCAAGCAGGGCCTGCTGCGCCACAACCCGAAGCTGCGCCTCGTCGACACCTTCTCCTCCTCCGAGGCGCTCGGCATGGGCGAGTCGGTGTCGACCGCGGCGTCCGCCGCGCAGACGGCGCGGTTCCGCCTCGGCGACAACGCCCGGGTGATCGACGACGCCGGTCGCGACGTGGCGCCGGGTTCGGGGCAGGCGGGCCGCGTGGCCGTCAAGGGGTTCCAGCCCGTCGGCTACTACAAGGACCCGGAGAAGTCGGCCGCGACGTTCGTGACGATCGAGGGCGCCCGCTACTCGATCCCGGGCGACTACGCCCTCGTCGAGGCCGACGGCACGCTGACCCTGCTCGGCCGCGGGTCGGTCTGCATCAACACCGGCGGGGAGAAGGTCTTCCCCGAAGAGGTGGAGGAGGTGCTGAAGGAGCACCCCGACGTGGCGGACGCCGTGGTCGTCGGCGTCCCCGACGACCGCTTCGGGGAGGCGATCACGGCCGTCGTGGAGCCCCTCGGCGGTCGTTCCGTCGATGGCGACGCGCTCATCGCGTTCGTCAAGGAACGACTCGCTCACTACAAAGCGCCACGCAACGTCGTCACGATTGACACGATCGGTAGGGCTCCGAACGCCAAGGTGGACTACAAGCGCCTGCGCACTTTTGCCTCCGACGCCGTCGGGGCGACGTGATCGGATCAGGGGTCTCGACCCTCGTTGTCGCAGGTCACAGCGCCGTGACGACGAGCACGTGAGACTGAACCGCATGGGTCATAACGATGAACCGCACGGCACATTTCACTGCGGTCGGAACAGAAAAC
Source organism: Actinomycetota bacterium (assembly GCA_034211175.1). Taxonomy (GTDB): domain Bacteria; phylum Actinomycetota; class Acidimicrobiia; order Acidimicrobiales; family CAIXPF01; genus JAXHUH01. The sequence goes on along the minus strand of JAXHUH010000256.1, from coordinate 9,744 downwards.
CAACCGTAAAGATCTCCCCCTACTTGTAACGATCAAAGGGGGGTTTCACCCATCGACTTCTAGGGCAAGGGCCCTACGCTGACTGGCAGCGGGAACCTTCCGGGATCGATGGAGTTGACCCATGACGTCCAAGACTGATCGAACGAGCCGAGTCGGGATGTGGCCGGCACTCGCCGCCCTCGTGTCCCTCGTGGCCGGACTCGTGCTCATGACGGTGCCCGCGGGTGCCGAGCCGGCGGTGGTGACGGAGGACTTCGCGTCCTACCCGACCGCCGCCCACCCCGAGGACTGCCCCGACGGGCCCGAGGCCCTCGTCGGCGAGTCCTTCACCAACCTCACCACGGGCCAGACCGGTCCCGAGCTGTGGAGCCTGACCCTGTCCTTCGGCGACACCGTCGTCATGAACTGGGACGGCTTCGCCGACGGCTGCACCGACGCCGAGGGCAACCCCCTCATCGACGTCGGCCTCGCCACCTACGAGTCGGTCACGGCCCAGTTCAACCCGAGCGAGAACGAGTACCTGATCGGCTGGGAGTCCTGCGGTGTCTCCGGGCCGGCCTGCGTCACCGAGGGCGGCTCGTACTCCCTGTCCGCGGTCATCCCGACGGCCGAGGAGACCTGCGCCGTGCAGGTCGACGCCTTCCTGGGCCAGCCCCTGGGCATCATCGGCATCGACGGCAGCTTCTACACCGACGTGACCCGCCAGAACGTGTTCGGCGAGGCGCACGGCCCCAACAACCTCGTGTCGGCCAAGCACTTCGGCGAGGACTGCGTCGGCGAGGACCGCAACCCGACGACGACCACGACGGCGCCTCCGACGACCACGACGGCACCTCCGACGACCACGACCCCCGACGTCGGGGACGAGGGTGACGAGGGCGTCGAGGCCCCGGCCACGACGGTCCCGGCGCCGACCACGACCACGACCGAGGCCCCGGCCGAGGTCGAGGACGACAACGACGACACCGAGGTCCTCTCGAACAACGTCACCAACCCGACGCTGCCCCGCACCGGCGCCTCGACCACGCCCCTCGTGGGTGGCGGTCTCGTGCTGCTGGCCGCAGGCCTCGGTGCGCTGACGATCTCGCGGCGGATCCGCACGGCCTGACCCGTTCCCGGCCGACCGCCCCTTCCCGCAGCCGACGGGCGGCCGGGCACAACGAGCTGACGGTCCCGATGACGACCCCGACCGACCCGGTCGGGGTCGTCGCCGTTCCCGGGCGGATTGCGCTTGCGGCGCCGCCCCACCGGGGCGGCGCCCTCACAGCTCGGTGTCGGGCACCTGGCGGGCGGAGACGACGCCGGAGTCGGCGATGAACCACGACTCGACGTTGTCGGAGTCGTCGTACTGGAGGAACTCGTAGTCGAACTCCGAGGGGCAGCACAGCTCGTCGGAGCCCACGTAGCGGCCCGACCACGTCTCGATGCCGTCTCGCACCGCCCGGGCCGCCCCACCCTCGAGCTCGCGGTGGGTGAGCTGGCCGTGGCCGAAGTCGACGATGTCGAGCTGGAGGATGTCACCGTCGCTCGTGCGGAACCCCACGAGGAGCTCGTCCGCGTCGTCACCGGTGACCTCGGCCTGGTTCACCTTCACGTCGGTCCAGTCGCCCTCGGGGTCCCGGGCGACCAGGTACATCTGCATGCCGCCGGTGCCGGCGTTGCGGAACACCTCGAAGCGCCGGACGCCGGCGACGTCGTCCCACAGGCGCCAGCCGACGAGCTCGGGGCCGATGTCGCTGGTCTCGCACGCGAGGACGTCGGAGTCCTCCCCGACGACGCACAGCTCGGACGGCGCCAGGACCTCGGCCTCGCCGGGGTCGACGGGCGTGAGCACCGGGTTGTCGCCCCGCACGGTGGTGTCTCCCCCGCCGCCATCACCGCCGTCGCCCGACGGCTCCACGCTCGGCGACAGGTCGGTGCACCCGGCGACCAGCAGGGCGAGGACGCCCACGGCCGTCCGGGCCCGGGTCACGACCCGACGACCTGGCCGGCGTGATGGGCCACCATCGCCCATCGGTCGTCGTGGTGCACGAAGACGTTGAGCGCGGCGATCGTCGTGCCGTCCGCCGCACCGAGGACGTTCTCGTTGACGCTCACCCAGCCGACCTCGCCGACGATCTCGGGCAGCGGCTCGGTCAGGATGAACTGGAGGCGCTGGGACGCACCGAAGATCGCCACCCACGACGCGGTCACGGACGCCCAGCCGCGCAGCGTCGACCAGCCCGGATGCGTGCACACGACGCGCTCGCTGTGCTCCCACACGTCCGACATGGCGTCGAGGTCGGCGGCCTCGAAGGCGTCGTAGTACGCCTGGTTGGCGGCGAGCAGCGTGTCGACGTCGAGCGGGATGCGAACCTCCGGGCCCGTGGTCCGACGGACGGGAGGGCGGACGGGCGACCCGGTCCTCCACCCCCGGGATCGTACTGGCGCACTCCCGGTGGCCCGCGCCACCCGTGGCAGGATGGCCCGATGGAACTGGTCGACTCGTCCGGCGGGGTGCGCGTGGCGCTGTGGGAGCTCGGCGGCAGCGGACGACCGCTGCTCGTCGCCCACGCCACCGGGTTCTGCGCCCACGTGCTCGCACCGCTGGCCTCCGACCTCGCCTCCCGGGGCTCGCTGCGCTGCGTGGCCCCCGACGTGCGGGGCCACGGCTCGTCGGTGACACCGCCCGACGCCGACCTCGACTGGCGCCGCGTCGCCGAGGATCTCCTCGCCTGCGTCGACCACCTCGGCCTCGACGACGTCGACGCGTTCGGCCACTCGATGGGGGGTGCGGCGCTGCTGTTGGCCGAGCTCGCCCGGCCGGGCACGTTCCACTCGCTGTGGTGCTACGAGCCGGTCGTGTCACCGGTCGGCGCACCCCGGGAGGGGGTGGACCGCCTGATCGGGGCGACCCGGCGGCGCCGCACCACGTTCGCGAGCATCGACGACGCCATCGCCAACTTCTCGGGCAAGCCGCCACTCGGCGGGTTCACCCCCGAGGCGCTGCGCGGCTACCTCACGGGCGGCTTCCGTGAGCTGGCCGACGGGTCGGTCGAGCTGCGGTGCCGCCCCGACGACGAGGCGAGGCTCTACGAGGCCGGCCAGCACCACGGTGCGTTCGAGCGCCTCGGCGAGATCGGCTGCGTCGTCTCGGTCGGCTACGGGCGCACGACCGATCCGGGGCCGGCGATGCTCGCACCGGAGGTCGTCGAGCGCCTGCCCCGGGGCCGGGGCGTGCCGTTCCCCCATCTCGGCCACTTCGGGCCGATGGAGGCCCCGGCGGAGATCAGCGCCGCGGTCGCCGAGCACCTGGTGCGGGTCGGCGAGGCCCGATGAGGATCCACATCCGGGCGCTCGCGCCCGGCGTGCGCCGCTTCGACGCGTACGTCGACCGCCGCTTCGACCGCCTCCGCGGCGTCCGGGCCGCCGATCGGCTCCTCTACACGGCGTCGGAGCTCGGGGACTTCAGCCTGCTGTGGCACCTCGTCGGCTGGTCGGCCGCACCGTTCTCCGACCGGCGGCGCCGCGAGGCGATCGAGCTTTCGGCGACGCTGGGCGTCGAGTCGGCGATCGTGAACCAGGGCATCAAGCGCCTGTTCAGCCGGCAACGGCCGGTGTGGGAGCAGGAGCGACCGCGTCGGCTGCGCCAGCCGAAGACGACCAGCTTCCCGAGCGGCCATGCCAGCTCGGCGTTCACGGCCGCCGCGGTGCTGTCGCGGTCGTGGCCCCGACCCCTCGTGTACGGCCTGGCGGTGATCGTGTCGGCCAGCCGGGTCCACGTGCGGATCCACCATGCGTCCGACGTCGTCGGCGGCGCCATCGTCGGGGTCGCGCTCGGGGCGATCGCCCGCCGCGTCATCGACGCGGTCGACACCGGCGGCGACGCGGCCTGACCGGGTCCGGCTGACCGGGCCGGGCCAAAAGGAGAAGGAGCCGGCCCGGAGGCCGACTCGGATCTCACTACTCGATTGTGAGGCGGGTGCCCCGGGCTTCAGTTCCCGACCGGGGTCTCGCTGGAGGACAGGAGTGCACGAACGTCGAGGAGCAGGTCCGCGACCTCATCGCTCGACACCAACTCGCGGTGGACCATGTCGCCCAGACCACGATCGATGAGAGAAAGAGCCTCGGTAACCGTGTCGAACTCGGCGGTCTCGGTCATCATCACCTCTTGCTGCGCAGAAGCCACCTGATCGCGAGGGTACCCCCGGGCCAGAGCGAAGATTCGAATCCCGGGGACATTGGCCCCGGACCACGATCTTCGATCCCCGGTGCGACCCCGATGGCCGGCGTCGTCCCGATGATCTCCTGGCCCGCTGAGTCCCGGCTCCGTTGACGGCGACTCGACCCTGGTGGTCGAAAGCCTAGCGACCACCTGTGTCGGCCGTGTTTCCCCGCCACTAACGCTGCGCGCGGTCACCTCCGGACCACCCCACGTCGCAGGACCTGCGCCCCACGCACCGGGACCATCATCGGGGGACCGGCGGCCCCGTCGCGTGACCAATTGCACCCCGGGGTGCCGGCCGACGCCGGGGGTCGGGGTGGTGTTCCCGGTGTCCGAGGCGCTCGCGGGGCGATCACCGTTCGCCCGGGCGGGCGGGCGAGGATCGGGCCCTCCTCGGGCCCTCTACGCTCGCGGCGTGCAGTACGAGGTGCTGAGGCGGCTGGGCCGGGGCGGCATGGGCCGCGTCGACCTCGCCCGGGCGACGTCGGGCGAGCTGGTCGCGGTCAAGCGGATCCCGTTGTTGGGGAGCCCGGCCGAGGCCGACGAGGCGCGCCGCCGCATCCGGCGGGAGGCCGAGCTGCTGTCCCGCCTCGACCACCCCGGCATCATCCGCCTCCTCGACGTGCTCTCCGAGGAGGACGACATCGTCCTCGTCATGGAGTACTGCGAGGGCGGCACCCTCCACGAGCGGGTGACCCGCGGCGGACCGCTGCCGCCGGAGCAGCTCGACGCCCTCGCCGACTGGCTGCTGAGCGCCCTGGCGGTCGCCCATCGGGCCGGCGTCGTCCACCGCGACGTCAAGCCGGCCAACGTGCTCTTCGGTGCCGACGGCCGCCCCCGCCTGGCCGACTTCGGCGTCGCCGCCCACCGCGACGCCAGCCGCATCACCGGGACCAACCTGATCGTCGGGACCGCCGACTACATGTCGCCGGAGCAGGCCAAGGGCCAGGACGCCACCGCGGCCAGCGACGTGTTCGCCGCCGGGGCGACGCTCTACTTCGCGGCGACGGGGCGCTCGCCGTGGGGCGAGGGCGAGCTGCTCAGCGTCCTGCGCCGGGCGGCCAAGGGCCAGGTCGCGCCGCTCCCCCGCTCCCTGCCCCGGCCGCTGCGCCACCGGATCGAGGCGATGCTCGACCGCCGTCCGGACCGTCGACCGTCGGCAGCGGCCGCCGCGGGCGGTCCCGCCGGCACGATGGTCGGGCGCGCACCCCGGCCCGGGGCCCGGCGCCTCCTGGCCGGCGGCACCATCGCCGTGCTCGTCCTCGCCATCGCCGCGGTGTCGGCCGCGCTGGTCACCGGATGGGCGCCGGGCGACGCCGACGGCGAGGAGCTCGGGGCGCCGGGCACGTCCGCGCCGGCGGCACCGACGTCCGACGGCGACGGCGGCTCCACCACGACGGGCGAGACCACGACGACGACCGAGGCGACGACCACGACGACGGTGCCGACCACGACCACCACGACGTGCACGCCGTTGCCGCTCGAGCTCGAGTGCGGTGTCCCCGCGCCGAACACCGACGGCGAGGTGTGCCTCGACGACTTCGCCGACTACGACGGCGAGGTGGCCAACGGGTGCGAGGCGGCGCCCGACGACCCGGACGGCAACACGCTCGACGACACCCTCGCCGCCAACCTGGTGCCGGCCGAGGACGTCGACGTGTGGAGCTTCGAGGTCGGCGACGGCATCAACCTCCGCTGCGACGGCCGCCTCGAGGTGACCCTCCAGGCGCCGAACGAGGCGATCATGCGCCTCGACGTCCGGGAGGACGACGCCGACGGCGATCTCCGGGGCAGCGCGATCAGCTCCGACGGCGAGGAGTCCACGGTCACGATCCGGGAGAGCTGCGTCGGCGACGACGCCGGCACCTACGTGGCCGTCGTCAGCTGGATCGGCCCCCAACGCACCGCCGACCCCTACATCCTCGAGCGCTCCGGCTCCTTCTAGTCACGGCCCATGATCTGGGCCCCACCCCGGGCGCCCTCAGCCCACCGGTGGAACCCGAACCGGTACGGGCTCGGTCGCGGCGGCGGGCGGCGGCTACGGTCGCCGCCGTGGGGGACACCGACACGACCGACACGCCCAGCTCCTCGACCACCGGCTTGACCGTCGCCAGCCTGGCCTCGTTCGGCCCGGCCCGGACGGTCGACCTCGCGGTGCGCGCCGGCGAGCTCGGCTACGGCTCGGTGTGGACGGCCGAGGCCGCGGGTGCCGAGTCGTTCTCGATGCTCGGCGCCATCGGCGCCCGGACCAGCGGGGTCGACCTGGCCACCGGCATCGTGCCCGTGCAGACCCGGTCGGTGACGACCCTGGCCATGGCCGCCGCCACGCTCCAGGATCTCAACCCCGACCGTGACGTGCTGCTCGGCCTCGGCGCGTCCACGCCGATCATCGCCGAGCGGTGGCACGGCGCGACCTACGGCGCCAGCCCGCTCGCCCACCTCCGCGAGGCCGTCGACGCGCTGCGGGCGTTGTGGGCCGGCGAGCGGGTCAAGGTCGACGGCGAGTACGTGAGCCTCCGGGGTGCCCGCCTCGGGGTCCGCGTCGGCGAGCGCACCCCGAAGGTGGTGCTCGCCGCCCTCGGACCCCGCATGCTCGCCCTCGCCGGCGAGGTCGCCGACGGGGTGCTGTTGAACTACCTGCCGTCGTCGCTGGTCGAGTGGTCGGTCGACCGGGTCCGCGAGGCGGAGGCGGCGGCGGGGCGGGCGCCGGGGTCGTGCCGGATCCACGCCTACGTCCACGTCGGGGTGACCGCGCCGACCGACCGGACGCTCGACCTCGCCCGCCGCGACCTCCACGGGTACGCGATGGCCGACGGCTACGCCGCCAGCTTCCGACGGGCCGGGTTCACGACCGAGGTCGACGCGCTGCGGGAGGCCGAGCGGGCCGGCGACCGCGACGCGGCACGCGCCGCGATCACCCGGGCGATGGCCGACGCCATCGACCCGGTGGGGACGGCCGACGAGGCCCGGGCGTTCGTCGACGGGTACCGCCGGGCCGGTGTCGACGACGTCGTCGTGATGCCGCTGCCCTGGGGCGACGATCGCACCGCCACGGTCCACGCCACGCTCGACGCGCTGGCGCCCGCCCCGGTCGCCGCGTCGGCGGGCTGAGCCGGCGCGGGCCCACCGCCGTGGACCGCACGACCGTCGAGGCCTATGACACCCACGCTGAACGGTGGGCGGCGGCCCGGCCGGTCGGGCCGGCCGAAGCGGGCGACGCCCGAGACTTCGCGGCCTCGGCCGAGCGCCCGATCGTGGACCTCGGCTGCGGGAGCGGCCGCCACCTCGGCGACCTCGGGCCGGGTGTCGTCGGGCTCGACGCCTCGGCGGCGATGCTGGCGCTCGCCGCCGCCGAACGACGCGGGGTCCCGCTCGTCCGCGGTGACCTCCTGGCGTTGCCGTTCACGACCGGCGCGGTCGGCGGGGCGTGGGCGAAGCAGTCCTACGTGCACGTGGCCCGCACCGCGATGCCCGCCGCCCTCGCCGAGGCCCATCGTGTCCTGCGGGTCGGCGCCCGGCTCCGCCTGGTCGTGTTCTCGGGTGACAGGGAGCTCGAGCCCCATCCCGACGACGACCTTCCCGGCGGTCGCCGGTTCTCCGCGTGGGAGCCCGACCACCTGCGCGACGTCGTGGTCGGCGCGGGCTTCGAGATCGACGAGCTCGTGGGCGAGGCGCACCGACTGCTCGTGACCGCCGTGCGGGCCCGCACCCTGGCCGACCACGTCGGCCCGGCGATGCGGCTGCTGATCTGTGGGCTCAACCCGAGCGTGTACGCGGCCGACGCCGGCGTCGGCTTCGCCCGGCCCGGCAACCGCTTCTGGCCGGCCGCCATCCGGGCCGGGCTCGTCCACACCGACCGGGACCCGGTGCGGGCGCTGGCCGACGACGGCATCGGCATGACCGACCTGGTGAAGCGGGCGACGCCCCGGGCCGCGGAGCTGTCGAGGGCCGAGTACGAGGACGGACTGCGCCGCGTCGAGCGCCTGGTGGCGTGGCTGCGTCCGGCGGCGGTGTGCATGGTCGGCCTCGCCGGATGGCGGGCCGCGGCCGACCGGTCCGCCGTCGCCGGGTGGCAGGAGCGAGGCCTCGGGGGCCGTCCGCTCTACCTGATGCCGTCGACCAGCGGGCTCAATGCTCACTCCTCGCTCGACGCGCTCACCGCGCACCTGCTCGAAGCGGCCCGGGGCTCGTCGATCGACGGGGCTGCGTCCGCGCGTCGGCCGCAGTAGTCCCGGCACGTCGGTAGCCCGGCCGGAGCATTTCGCGCCGGCGCCACCGTCGTCCGCGCATCGCAATCGCCCTAGCACTCTGCGTAACGCGTACCCTACGGATCGTGCTCTTTCGCGGTGTCCGCGGGTTGTCCCGCAAGGTCGGCGTGCTCAGCATCGTCGGCTCGACGAGCTCGATCGTGGCGGCCATGGAGGACCAGCTCGATCGGTTCGGCTACGAGATCGGGTCCGACATCGAGCTGGTCGATCCCGGTGTGCTCGAGGTCGACGAGCTCGATGCCGCGGCTGCGGACATGGTGAGCGACGACGTCGAGCTGGTCCTGGCGATCTCGACGCCGGCCGCGCTCGCCGCCACCGCCGCGGCCGAGGGCACCGACGTCGGGGTCCTTTTCATCGCCTCGGACCCCGTCCGGTCGGGGCTCGTCAACGCCGGGGCCACCGGCGTCGCCTCCGCCGAGGCCATGGAGAAGCGGGTCGAGCTGCTGACCATGCTCGGGCCCGACGTGCATCGGCTCGTCGTGCTCGAGGTGTCGACCGATCGGGCCTCGAAGATGTCGTCGCTCGGCGCGCTGCTCGCCTCGAACGAACGGGAGCTCGCCGCGACCGTCGTCACGGTCGACGACCCGGCCGACGCGGCGCCGGCGTTGCGCGACCACCCCATCGCCTACGACGCGGTCGTTCTCACCTCGTCCGCGTTCTGGACCGGCCACTACGACGACATCACCGCCGAGGCGGCCCGGCAGGGCGTGCCGGTGGTCGGGGGCATCAGCCTGTCCGGCTCCGGCATGGTGCTGAACTATGCGAGCACGACCGAGGCGCTCGGCGAGCAGACGGCCCAGATCATGGCCTCGGCGCTCGAGGGCACGCCGGTGTCGGACATCCCGGTCGTGACGGCCCGCATGGAGCTGACCATCGATCTGTTGGCTGCCGCACGCGCCGGCGTCGACATCCCGCCGGACCTCCTCGCCCGTGCCGACCACATCGTGGGTTCGGATCGCGTCGAGCCATGAGCTGGCGACGCCGGCGGGCCCCCGGGCCCACGACCCGGAGAGGACGAGGAGGAGTGCGACGACGTCTCGTCGTGCTGTTCCTCGCCGTCGGCACCCTGCCCCTGGCCATCGTCGGCGCCGTGGTGACCGGGTCCTCCTACGTGAGCGACCGCGCCCAGAGCCTGAGCCGCCAGCAGGCGTTCACCGAGGACCTCGTCGCCGAGTTCGAGACCGCGATCGACGAGGAGATCGCCGACGTGCGCACCGTGACCCGGATCGTCGGGCTGGCGCCCGACGACGAGGGCCGCAGCGTCGCCATGGG
>JAXHUH010000255.1:0-2784 GCA_034211175.1 Actinomycetota bacterium | reverse complement strand
CGGGTCGTGACCGCGGCTCCGACGAGGGCGCCCGCCGCGCCGGAGGCGAGCACGAGCCCGAACGCCGCGTCCGAGCCGCCGAGCACCTCGACGGTCAGGAACGAGAGCAGGGCGGGCGCGGCGATGCCACCGACGTTGAACCACGCCGTGGCGAGCACCAGCGGACCCAGCGTGTGGTGGCGGGCGAGCCAGCGGGCGCCCTCGGCGATGTCGGCCCGGATGCCGGCCGCGTGTCGCTTCGGGACGCGGGCCGGCGTTCGACCCGGGCGAGCGGCGCGGTCGACAGCCCGTACGTGGCGGCGTCCGCCGCGAACGGCGCCCACGGCGCGATGGCGAACAGCGCGGCACCGACCGGCGCGCCGACGAACTCGTTGGTCACGATCTCGGTGCCGGAGATCCGGCTGTTGGCGGCGTCGAGGCGCTCGGGCTCGACCACCGTCGGCACCAGCGCGCCGATCGCCGGGTCGACGAGGATCTCGCCGGCCGTGACCAATGCGGTGACCACGTAGAGCTGCCAGATCTCGGCCCGGCCGGTGGCGACGACGATCGTGAACCCGACCAGCAGTGCCGCCCGCAACCCTTGGACGACGAGGATCGTCTCCCGACGCCGCCAGCGGTCGACCAGCGCACCGCCGACCGGCCCGAAGACGAGCCACGGCACGCGCTGGGCCGTCGTCACCCCGGCAACGAGCGCCGGTGAGTCGGTGATGGCGACGGCGAGCAACGGCAGGGCGGCCAGGCGCATCCCGTCACCGAGGTTGGAGATGCCGGTGCCGGCCCACAGCGCACCGAAGGCGGGCCCGAGCGACCGTCGTGGTGACGCCACCGGGCGACCGTAGCCCGGTGGCGGAACCGGGTTGCTACAGCTGGCGGCCTGCGCTGGGGCGCAGGTGGTCGGCGGCCTCGTGGCGGTCGCCGGTGGTGAGGGTGCCGGTCGGCTCGAACATGAGGATGGCCCCACCGGGCGACGACGGCTTGTGCTCGGTGCCCTTCGGGACCACGAAAATGTCACCCTTCTCGAGGACGACCGTGCGCTCCGAGCCATCCGCCTCCCGGATGGCCACGTCGAAGCGGCCGTCGAGCACGAGGAAGAGCTCGTCGGTGTCATCGTGGACGTGCCAGGTGTGCTCGGCTGACTGCGCTCGCAGGGCGAGCTTTGTCACCTCAGCGTCTTGGCAATGCGGACGTCGTAGTCGTTGACCCGCCCGACGATGCGGGGGTCGTCGACCTCGTCGAACGAGGCGAGCGCCTCGGTCAGGTTCACCGGCTGGGGGATCGTCATGCGCCCGACGCTACGGACGGCCGGTCCCGGCACGCTTGCACGTTGCTCGCGTCCTGGTTTCCCGCGACGGTCGGCCGGGAGCTTCAGGCCCCGGCCCGGCCCGATCGCTGGTAGCGGCCCGGCGTGATCGCCAGGTGGGCGGTGAAGTGGCGGTGGAGGTGGGCCTGGTCGAAGAACCCGACCCCGACCGCCACCTGCGATGCCGGCTCCCCGGCCAGGAGGCGGCGACGGGCCTCGTCGATGCGGCGGCTGAGCAGGTAGCGATGGGGCGCGATTCCGAAGGCCGCGGTGAAGCTGCGGATCAGGTGGGTCTCGTTCCAACCGAGCGCGGCCGCGGTGTCCTTCAGCGTGAGCCGCTCGAACGCGTGGGCGTCCAGGTGGTCCCGCAGCGCGGTGGCCGCATCGCCCGACGGCGGGCGGGGACCGGCTGCGTCACGCGTCAGGCGGCGGTGCACGCGTTCGACGACCAGCGCGAGGCGGCTCTCCCGTTCGAGGTCGTCGTCGTCACCCGTGAGGGCGCAGTGGAGCCCGGCGATCGACGAGCGGAGGGCCCGGTCCTCGACCAGGGGCCGGTCGGCCGCGGCGCCGACCAGGTCCTCGCCGATCGTGTCGAGGTCCAGGTAGAGGACCCGCTTCGTGAACCCGGTGTCGTGACGGGCCGAGCGGCCGTCATGGGGCACGAACGGCGGCAGGACCGTCACCGTCGGCCCGGCTGCGGCGTGCTCGTGGCGCTCGAGGTCGTAGCGGATGGCCCCGTCGTCGACGATCAACACCGTCCACGTGTCGTGGCAGTGCATCGGGTAGCAGTGGTCGGTGAACCGGGCGTGGAACACCTCGGTGACGCCGGGCAGCGCCGGGCGCCACGCCCGCACCTGGTTGCCGCCGTGCGTCGGAGCCACGCGAGCAACGTACAAGAACCGCCGGGACCTCATGGGCTTGGATCGACCCATGATCGAGGGTTGGAAGCTGGCGGTGGCGGTGCGCGACGACCTCGCCGCCTGGCAGAAGCTGAACGTGACCGCATTCGTGGTGAGCGGCATCGGGACCGCCCACCCGGAGGTGATCGGCGACGCGTACGAGGACGCGTCGGGTACGAAGTACCTGCCGATGGCGGGGATGCCGGTGCTCGTGTACGCCGGCGACGGGCCCGGGGTCCGCCGGGCGTTCGACCGGGCGGTCGGCCGCGAGCTGGCGGTCAGCGTCTACACCGACGACCTGTTCGCCACGATGAACGACGCCGACAACCGGGCCGCGGTCGCCGCGGTGGCCTACGACGACCTGTCGATCGCCGGCTTCGCCGTCGCCGGCGAGCGCCGCCAGGTCGACAAGGCGTTCGACAAGCTCCGCCTCCACCCGTAACCCCCGAACTGGTCCCACCCGAGTGCCACGGGTGGCAGTCTGCGCGGTCCAGAACCGGGCGTTCCCGAACTGGTCCCACCTGAGTGCTACGGGTGGCAGTCTGCGCGGTCCAGAACCGGGCGTTCCCGAACTGGTCCCACCTG
>JAXHUH010000254.1:0-47768 GCA_034211175.1 Actinomycetota bacterium | reverse complement strand
CCTCGGTGCCGCCGGTGCTGTCGGTCCCACCCGGGGCGTCGGTCCCACCCGGGGCGTCCGTCCCACCCGGGGCGTCGGTGGTTCCGGGACCGTCGGGGTCTGCGGTGCCACCGGGGCTGGCGGAGCCGGCGGCCGTGACCGTGAACTCGTGGCGGGCGGTGGCGACCCCGGGAACGGCCCCGGTCGCGGTCGCCGTGATCTCGTAGGTCGAGCCGACCGCCGATTCGGCCACGGGGAGCACGTAGATGCCGGCCCGGCCACCGACGAGCTCGAGCACCTCCTCCCCGGCGAAGAACCCGGGGAGGGTCCACGTCCCGGCGAGCGCCCGCTCGGCCACGACCTCGCACTCGACCCGGGTACCGAGGGGGATCTCGGCCGGGCAGCCTTCGAACGACACCGCCGGCGGCGCACCCTCGACCACGGTGAAGGTGGCCGAGGCGTCGGACGTGCCGCCGTCACCCGCGGCCGTGACCCGGACCGTGACGGGCCGACCGACCAGGCCGGCGTCGACGGGGACGACCTCGAACGCGGCGGTGCCGAGGGCGACGTCGACCGCCCCACCGTCGGCGGCGAGCCCGTCGGCCCGCCACGCACCGGAACGGGCGCCACGTGCCATGACCGTGCACTGCCCGACGTCGCCGAGCGGCACCTCGACCGGGCAGTCGACGGCGAGCTCCGGGGCCGCGACGGCCGCGCCCGGTCTCCCGGACGTGGACGACGGTTCACCCGGCGGCGGGCTCGACTGCCGGGCGCTCGACGCCGCCGTCGCCGGGGGTCGCGTCGAGGCCGGCCCGCCGGATCGTGGAGCCGGCGAGGCACCCTCAGCGGTCTCACCCGACCCGGGATCGTCGTCCGTCTCCGTCGCCCCGATGCCGGGCCCCGTCCATCCCGGCGGAGCGACGACCGTGAAGCTGTGCTCGAGGGTGACGTCGCCGCCCGTCCGCCTCGTCACCGTCGCGGTCAGCACGTAGGTCATGCCGACCGATCCCGGCGCGTCGGCGCGGACGGTGATCGGGTTGGGCCCCTCCTCCAGGTCGGCGCGGCCGTCGAGGAAGCCCGGCAGCTCCCACACACCACCCGAGGTCCCGTTGAGCACGATCGAGCACTCGACGCGCACGTCGAGCTCGATCTCGGCCGGGCAGTCGGTGCTCACCGTGGGCGCACGCGGCGGGCCGGACGTGTCGAGTGCGTCCTGTTCGACGGCGTTCGCCGGCGTGCGGAGGTCCTCGCGGTTGGTCATCCGGTCCCCGGCGACCACGAAGCCGGCGATCCCCGCGGCACCGACGAGCAGGGCGGGGACGAGCCGCCGGCGGCGACGCCGCCGCTCCGCCCTCGGGACCGGGACGGGATCGTCGACCACGCGTCGCGACGCGGTCGCGGCATCGACGGCGGCCTCACGCGCCCGACGCCGACCGTCGAGGACGTCGCGCCCGACCGCGGCGGACGGGTCGTTCGACGGTGCCGCCGGACGGGGCGGAGGGGCCACGGCGGGCGTGACCGTGATCGACGGCGCCGCCACGCCGCCGACGGCCTCCCGGGACGGCGCCAGCGGCACCCGCACGCGGGCCACGGCGGCATCGAGGGGAGCGGCGGCATCGACGGGAGCGAGCATCGAGGCCGGGGCCATGGCGTCGCTGTCCCGGTTCGGCGCCGCGGTCGAGGTACGGGGACCCGCGACCACCGGCGTCGAGGGCCGCACCACGGCGTCGACCGGTGCGCCCGCAGCGCCGGGACGTGCGGCCGCGACCCCGCCGACCGTCGTCGGCAATGGCGCAGGGCGCACCAGCGGGGCCACCGGTCCGGCCGGCTCGGGCAGGGCGCGCAGGGCCGCTGCGAGCGCGCTGGCGCTGGGGTGGCGCTGCACCGGCGACGTCGCCATCGCCCGCTCGATCTCGCGGCACAGCTCGTCGGGCACACCCGCCGGCCGCAGATCGGGAACGGCCTCGGCGTGGACCCGCGTGACATGCCCCGACGCGCCGGCAATCGCCGGGGTGCCGGTGAGCAGGGTGAACAGCGTGGAGCCGAGGGCGTAGACGTCGGACGACGGCGACGGTCCCTCGCCCTCGAGCAGCTCCGGCGCGACGTGGGCATCGGCGGTCGACCGCCCGCGGGGGCCGTGGGCGCGCCCGGTCACCGACGCGGTGGCGAAGTCGCCGAGCTTCGGCGCGCCCCGGTCGGAGATCAGGATGTTCGCCGGCTTGATGTCGCGGTGGAGCACCCCGGCGTCGTGGGCGACGTCGACCGCGTCGGCGAGGTCAGCGGTGATCGCCACGGCCTCGGGCCAGGCGAGCGGGCCCCGCTCGGCGAGCACGTCGTCGAGCGACCCGCCGGTGGCCAGCTCCATCGCGACGTACGGCTCGCCGGCGCCGGTGTAGCCCGATGCGTGGACGGTGACGATGTGCGGGTGGGATCCCAGCGCCCCCATCGTCCGGCGCTCGCGGTCGAAGCGGCGCCGCCCCTCGTCGTCGAGGGGCCCGGTGATGACCTTGATGGCGACGTCGTGCCCGTGCACGTCGTCACGGGCCCGGTAGACGATCCCGTGGTCGCCGCGCCCGATCTCGACCGGCGCGGAGTAGCCCTCGATTCCCAGCGACGCGACGACGTCGGTCATGCTCTGCCCTCCAAGGAGAGCCACTGGCCCGACGTGTTCGGCGGCGTCGGTCAGCTCGGCGGCGGCCCTCCGGACAACTGCAGAGTCCGCGGACGCGCCGAAGATACATCGCCCCACCACACAATGACGGCAGTTCGCCACCCGCCGCTGTCACCACTCCCGACCAACCCGTTCTGGCTACCACCCCGGCCACGGGGTGGTCGGGGTGGTAGCCAGAACGGGGGAACGGGCGGTGGCGGGCGGACGCCGGCGCCGCGCTCCGGCGTCAGGTGACGGGGTGGAGGCGGGCGATGGCGAGGGCGAGCTGGAGGTCGAGGCGCAGTGCCGGGTCGTCGGTGAACGGGCCGACGAGGCTGCGCAGGCGGTCCAGGCGGTAGCGCACCGTGTTGTAGTGGAACGACAGGCGCCGGGCGCTCTCGGCCAGGCTGCAGTTCGTGTCCAACAGCACCGCCAGGGTGTGGCGCAGCTCCGCCGCCTCGGCGGTCGGCTCGGCGAGCGGGCCGAGCAGGTCGACCATGAACGACGTCAGCTCGCCGTTGTCGGGCACGAGGCACAGCAGCCGCAACGCACCCAGCGAGTCGAACGTGGTCACGTGCCCCCGCCCGTCGACCTGGCGGCCGATCTCGACGGCGCGGCGCGCCTGATCGTACGCGGCGGCCAGCCCGTCGGGACCGTCGACCGGCCGGCTGATCCCGAACGAGAACGAGCAGTTGGTGCGGGTCTCGGCCCGCCACGACCGCACCAGCGCCACGTGGTCGGTGTGGGCCGCGGCCCCGATGATCATCACGACCCGGTCGTCGAGCTCGCCGATCGCCGCACGCCGGTCGGCCACCCGGACCCGGTGACCGATGTTGGCCACGAACCGCGACCGCGCCACCGGGTCGGCCTCCTCGTCGGCCTCGGCGACCACCACCACCGACGCCCGGGCGACGTCCCAACCGATCGACGCCGCCTGCTCGACGGCCCGGCCCCGCAGCTCGTCGTCGGGCCCGACCAGCTCGGCCAGCACCCGGTGGCGGTACCGGTGCTCGACGTCGCGCACGTCGGCCCGGTTGCGCATCGCCAGCGCGGCGACGGTCGACGCCACCTCGAGCGTGGCCCGGTCGGCGGCGACGAGCGGCCGGTCGTTCTCGAACACGACGAGCTGTCCGAAGTGCTGCTCGGCCGACGCGACCCGGGCGGTCAGGTAGTTGAGCCCACTCGGGGTGGTCGCCACCGTGCGACCCGAGTCCTCGAGCGTGATCGCGCCGTCGGACGCCAGCGAGCCGCCGTCGGCGAGCAGGTGGGTGATCGAGTCGGCGCCGGAGCCGACGACGACGAACCCGTCGTGGTCGAGCACGAGGCACGGCGCCCCGAACCGTCGGCCGACGGCGTCGACGATCTGCTCGAGGCCGCCACCGTCGATGAGGACCTGCATGAGGTTGCGCTGCAGCTCGTCGCGGTCGAGCGCCCGCCCGGCGTCGCGGTCGAGGATGACGCGGAGGACCTCGGTGAACATCTCGTCGAAGCCGACGCCGTCCGGCAGCAGGATCACCGGGAAGCCGCGCTCGTCGGCCCGGGCGAGCATCGCCGGGGACACGTCGTCGATGTAGCGGCCGACCTTGATCCCGAGGCCGGCGAGGCCGAGGTCGTCGAGCTCCTCGATCAGGTCGGGCAGCCGGCCGGGGTCGTGGCGCAGCGGGTAGGCGGTCGTGAGCAGCAGCTCGTCGGGCTTGGCCCAGGCACCGATGTCCGGCACCTCCATCACGTTGAGGCCGGTCACGACGCGGTCGAGGCCCCGGTGCCCGGCGAGCACGGGCCGGCCCCGGAGCGGGCCGATCTCGAGGACCTCGCGCAGGCGGAGGCCCCGTTCGATCCCGGCCTCGTTCCCGACGCCTTCGGAGGTTCGCCCGTGCGGCTCAGCAGCCATTCCGACACCTTGTTCCCTCGGTGTTTCGCGGCAACGTCCGGATCGTTTCCGCTCGGTTTCGTCGGCCGGTGGTTCGGTCGAGATCTGCCGAACGCCGGGCGGCTGGTTCGGCACATGTCGCCCTATCCGCGTCCGAGAGCGCTCTCGTAGCGTCTCCGCGCAGCACGCGAGCCACCTCGGCCACCACGGGCGGCCCCTCCCCGACCGCACCTGACCGACAGCGGAGCCGATGCCCGACCTCATCCGGACCCGACCGACCACCACGATCCTCCCATCTCCGCGCACCGGACGCGGCGACGACGGTGCCCCCACCTCGCGATGGGGCCGGCCCCGCCGATGAACGGTGCGCTCCCGGGCTGCGTGGTCGTCGCGCTCGGCGGCAACGCCATCGCGCCGCGGGGCACGGCGGGCACGGCCGAGCAGCAGCACAGCCAGATCGCCAAGGCAATGGCCTCGGTCGCCCGACTGGTGGCCGACGGCGGCCGGGTCGTGCTCACCCACGGCAACGGGCCCCAGGTCGGGAACCTGCTCACCAAGAACCTGCTGGCCCGCGACGTCGTGCCGCCGATGCCCCTGCACTGGTGCGTCGCCCAGACCCAGGGCACGATCGCCTACGCCATGGTCAACGCGCTGGAGGCCGAGCTGGCGGCCCGGGGTGTGAGCCGCCTGGTGATCCCGCTGGTGTCCCGGGTGCTGGTCCGGGGCGACGACCCGGCGTGGCTGCGCCCGAACAAGCCGATCGGCCGCTACGTGAGCGAGGCCGAGGCGGCCGACATGCGGGCCCGCTTCCCCGATCAGAGCTGGAACCCGTCACCGGCCGGCTGGCGTCGGGTGGTGCCCTCACCCGAGCCGATCGAGAGCCTCGACCTGCCCGCCATCCGGGCCCTGCTCGACTCCGGCGCGGTCGTGATCGCCAACGGCGGCGGCGGCATCCCGGTGGTGCGGGGGCCCGACGGCGAGCTCCAGGGCGTCGAGGCGGTGGTCGACAAGGACCTCTCCGCAGCCCGCCTGGCCATCGAGCTCGACGCCGACCACCTGGCGATCCTGACCGACGTCCCCGGCGTCGCGGTGGACTACGGCGGGCCCAACGAGCGGTGGCTCGACGCCGTCGACACGGGTGAGCTCCGCCACATCCAGGACCAGGGCACGTTCGGCGAGGGCTCGATGGGGCCCAAGGTCGAGGCCGTGCTCCGCTTCGTCGAGGCCACGGGCCGCGAGGCGACGATCGGCGCGCTCGAGCGGGCCACCGACGCGCTCCGCGGCCAGCACGGCACCCGTGTCGTGGCCCCGGGCCGGCTGGGGGTGGGCTCGTGACGGCACCACGCCCGGCAGCACCACCGAGGTCCGGGACGGTCGCCGACCCGGTGGTCGTGGACCACGACACGAACACAGCGAGACGAGAGGACGAACCGATGAGCCCGGGCGCACGAGGTCGACGGCGATGACCACCCGGCGACCACCCTCGTGTCGCCCCCGGGCGACGACCGCGGCCACCGCGAGCCTGCGCGTCACCCGGCTCGTCGACGGTCCGGAGCGCACCGCCCGGGTGGTCGGCGGCGGCCGGCTCGATCGGCGGGTCCTGGTCCCTGCGGGGCCGAGGGGTGAGCCGGAGCGCCTGGTCAGCGTGGTGACGACCCGTGCCGTCCGCCTGCCCAACGCCGTGGTCGTCGACCAGCTGCCGGCCGGCGGTGGGATCGGGACGACGGCCGTGCTCGGTGCGGGACGCCTGCGGTTGGGCCACGCGGAGATCACGATCAGCCGGTGGTTCGACCCGAGCGTGATCGTCCACCGGCCGACGATCCGGCCCGCCGCCCTCCAAGCGCTGGAGACGGCGTTGACGTCCCGGGCGTCGGACCCGCTGCTCGGCGCCGACGTCGTCGCCCGCTTCGGTGCCGACCTGACGGCGGCCGCCGGCCCGCTCGACGTCGCGGTCCACGGGCTCCTGGGCGCCGGCAGCGGCTCGACCCCGAGTGGCGACGACCTGCTCGCCGCTGCGCTCGTCGCCCTCCGCATCGTCGGATCGACCCGGGCCGAAGCGCTCGCCGGGGCGATCTCGGACGGGCCGTCGACGACGGCGCTGTCCGCCGAGATGCTCCGGGCCGCCGACGACGGCGGTGCCGCACCCGAGGTCGGTGGGTTGCTGCGGGCCATGCTCCGCCCCTCGTCGGCCGGTCGACGCGACGCGGCCATCGCACAGCTCCTCGCCATCGGCCACCATTCGGGGGCGGCGCTCGCCGCGGGCGTGCTGATCGCCCTGCGCGCCGAGCTCGTGAAGTCCCGCACGCCGCGACCGGAGGTTGCCGCATGACCGCCCGTCCCACCACCCGGCTCGGACAACGCTCGAGGGTCGGCTGATGGACGAGCTGCGCGTCGAGCGCGGTCGCTACCACGACTCGGTCAGCCTCATGCGGGCCAGCACCGCGGCCGCGGGCACCACCGGCGTCGAGCAGGTGCTCGGGGCGATGGCGACGGAGCTGAACCGTCAGCTCCTCGTCGACCTCGGGTTCGACCCGGGCGACGCCGGCCCCAACGACCTCGTCCTCGCCGTGCGGGCCGACGACGCCGACGCCGTCGCCGCCGCCATCGCCGCGTTCGAGACCGAGCTGGCCCGCCGGCCGACCGGCGCGGCCGGCGACGACGAGGTCGCGGCCCGGACGGTCGAATCGGCGGCGGAGCGCTCCGGCGCCGACGTCGCGCTCGTGTCGGTCCCCGGCCCCCACGCGTTCACCGAGGCGTCGGCCGCCCTCGACGCCGGCCTCCACGTCATGGTGTTCAGCGACGGCGTGTCACTCGACCACGAGGTGGCGCTGAAGCGCCGGGCCACCGACGCCGGTCTGCTGGTGATGGGCCCCGACTGCGGGACGGCCATCGTCGGCGGGGTCGGGCTCGGGTTCGCCAACGTCGTGCGGCCCGGCCCGGTCGGCATCGTCGCCGCCTCGGGCACCGGCAGCCAGCAGCTGTGCTGTCTGCTCGACGCCGCCGGCATCGGCGTGCGCCACGTCCTCGGCACCGGCGGGCGCGACCTCAGCGCCGCGGTCGGCGGTGCGTCGACCCTCGCCGCGCTGGCAGCGCTCGACGAGGACCCGTCCGTCGAGGTGATCGTGCTGGTGTCGAAGCCGCCCGATGACGAGGTCGCCGGCGCCGTCGAACAGGCGGCCGCCGCGTGCTCGACCCCGGTGATCACCGGCTTCGTCGGCCCCGGACGCGACGACCTCACCGCGGTCGCGGCCGCGGTGGCCGAGGCGTGCGGCTCGCCGTTCCCCGAGCTGGCGGTGACCGCACCCGACAACGACCCGACCGCGAGCGCACCGACCCGGTCCGGCGGCGCGATCGCCGGGCTGTTCAGCGGCGGGACCGACGCCTCCGAGGCGGAGATCGTCCTCGGCGGACTGGTGCCGGCCGAGCGCCTGCGCATCGTCGACCTCGGCGACGACGAGTGGACCGCCGGCCGCCCTCACCCGATGATCGACCACCGCATCCTGCTCGAGACCGTGGAGAAGTCGGCGGCCGACCCGACCGTCGGCGTGATCCTGCTCGACGTGGTGTGCGGCCACGGCGCCCACCCCGACCCGGCGTCGTCGCTGGCGCCGGCCATCACCGCCGCACGGGCCGAGGGCGTGGCCGTCGTCGCCGCGCTGGTGGCCACCAGGGACGACCCCCAGGGCGCCGACCGCCAGGTCGCGGCGCTCGCCGCCGCCGGGGCCGAGGTCCACCGCAACGTCGCCGGCGCAGCCCGGGCCGCCGCCCGCCTGGCCGGAGGGGAGCCGTCGTGAGCATCGCCGACCTGCTCAGCACCGAACCGACCGTCGTCACCGTCGGCACACCCCTGCTGGCCGACGCACTCGCCGCCCAGGGTGTGGCGTACGAACCGGTCGAATGGGCGCCGCCGCCGCCGGGCGCCGAGGCCGACCTCGCCGCCCTGGCCGCGGTGCCGGGCCGGGCGGCCGCCGACCGGACCGCGTTCGAGCGCATGGCCGCCGTCCATCCCCACCTCGTCGGCGTCACGGTGGCGTCGGAGGCGGTCGGCATCGGCCGCCATCAGCTCCTCCACGCCGGCCCGCCGCTCACGTGGGACCGGGCGTCGGGCCCGATGCGGGGCGGGATCATCGCCGCGCTGCTCTACGAGGGCTGGGCCGACACCCCGGAGGAGGCCGAGCACGTCGCGGCGACGAGCCTCGAGCTGTCGCCGTGCCACCACCACCACGCCGTCGGGCCGATGGCCGGGATCGTCAGCCCGTCGATGCCGATGTGGGTGCTCGAGGACCGGGACGGCCGCAAGGCCCACTGCACCCTCAACGAGGGCCTCGGCAAGGTGCTGCGCTACGGCGCCTACGAGCCGTCGGTCATCGAGCGGCTGCGGTGGATGGAGGCCGAGCTCGCGCCGGCGTTGACGGCGGCGCTGGCGCAGTCGGGCCCGATCGACGTGCGGGCCATCATCGCCAACATGCTGGCCATGGGCGACGAGGGCCACAACCGGAACCGGGCGGCGACCTCGATGCTGTTCCGGGCGCTGGCGCCGGCGATGGTCCGCTCCGGTCTGCCGTCCGACCAGGTCGCCGACGCACTCACGTTCATCGATTCGAACGACCACTTCTTCCTCAACGTCGGCATGCCGGCCGGCAAGCTCATCGGCGACGCCGCCGAGGGGATCGAGGGCTCGGGCGTCGTGACGGCGATGGCCCGCAACGGCACCGACTTCGGGATCCGGGTCTCCGGCACCGGCGACCGGTGGTTCACCGCGCCGGCCAACGTGCCCGACGGCCTGCTCCTCGCGGGGTTCACGCCCGAGGACGCCAACCCCGACATCGGCGACTCGGCCATCACCGAGACGGTCGGCCTCGGCGGCTTCGCCATGGCCACCGCCCCGGCCATCGTCCAACTCGTCGGCGGCGACACGGCCTACGCCATGGCCGCCACCCGGCTCATGTACGAGATCACCGTCGGCGAGCACCCCACCTACACGGTCCCGGCGCTCGGGTTCCGGGGCCTGCCGACCGGCATCGACGTCACCCGGGTCGTCCGCACCGGCGAGCCGCCGATCATCAACACCGGCATGGCCGGCAAGGTGGCGGGCACCGGCCAGGTCGGCGCCGGCCTGGTCCGCCCGCCGATGGAGATCTTCGTCGAGGCCACCGCCGCCCTCGCCGCCCTCACCACCGGGACGCCCTCGTGAAGCCACCCCCGTTCACCTACCACCGGCCCGACACGGTCGAGGAGGCCACCTCGCTCCTCGCCACGCTCGGCGACGAGGCCAAGGTCCTCGCCGGCGGCCAGAGCCTGGTCCCGTTGCTCAACTTCCGGTTGGCCAACCCCGCCCACCTCGTCGACATCGGCGGCGTGGCCGGGCTCGACGGGATCGACGTCTCCCACGTCGCCATCACCGTCGGCGCCGGGGTCCGCCAGGCCGCCCTCGAACGCAACGAGGACGCCGCCGCGGCCAACCCGCTGCTGCGCACCGCGCTCGGTCACGTCGCCCACCAGGTGATCCGCAACCGGGGCACCGTGTGCGGCTCCCTGGCGCACGGCGATCCGGCGTCGGAGCTGGTCGCCACCCTGGCGGTGCTCGACGGCCACGTCACCGCGGCCCGCTACAGCGACGGCGCCGTCACCCGGCGCACGATCGGCGCCGACGAGCTGTTCGTCGGCCCGCTCCAGACGTCGCTCGACCCCGAGGACCTGGTCGAGTCGGTCACCTTCCCGTCGCTGCGGGCCAACACCGGTGTGGCGGTCGCCGAGCTCGCCCGCCGCCACGGCGACTACGCCATCGCCGGCGTCGTGATGACCGCCTCCGTGGACCCCGAGGGCACACCGACCGCGGTGCGTGCCGCGTACCTGTCGGTGGCCCCGACCCCGGTGGTGATCGACCTCACCGAACCGGTGGCGAACGGTGCCGACGACGCCGCGCTCGCCGCCCACGTCGGCACCGACCTCGACCCGACCGGCGACCAGCACGCCACCGCCGAGTACCGGCGCCACCTCGCCGGCGTGCTCACCGGCCGGGCGCTGGCAACCGCGCTCGCCGGGGCCCGCTCATCCAGCACCGACGGGAGCACCGACGCATGACCGACGCCGTCACGACCGACGACCCGGCCCTGACCGACCCGGCGCCCGGCGGCTCCCGCCACCTCGTCTCCCTCGAGGTCAACGGCGTCGCCCACACCGTCGAGGTGCCGGCCCGGCGCCTCCTGTCGGACACGCTGCGCCACGACCTGCGCCTCACCGGCACTCACGTCGGCTGCGAGCACGGCGTCTGCGGGGCGTGCACCGTGCTGATCGACGGCACCCCGGCCCGGTCGTGCCTCACCTTCGCGGTCATGGTCGACGGTGCGTCGATCACCACCGTCGAGGGCCTGGCCCGCGCGGATGGCACCCTCCACCCCGTCCAGCAGGCGTTCTCCGAGTGCCACGGCCTCCAGTGCGGCTACTGCACCCCCGGGTTCCTGGTGCTGACCAAGGCGCTGCTCGACGAGACGCCCGACCCGAGCGACGACGAGGTCGCCGACGCCATCAGCGGCAACCTGTGCCGCTGCACCGGCTACCAGAACATCAAGGCGTCGGTCCGCCGGGCGGCCGAGCTCTACGCCACCGCGGAGCCTGCCGACGAAGCGAGCGAGGACGCGCCGAGCGACGGGAAGGAGCCGACATGACCACCCGGTGGCTCGGCGAACGGGTCCAGCGACGCGAGGACCCCAAGCTCCTCACCGGCCAGGGCCGGTTCCTCGACGACCTCGGGCGGGGCGCGGCCGCCGCGGCGTTCGTGCGCTCGACGATGGCCCACGCCCGCATCAGCGCGATCGACACGACCGAGGCGGCGGCTGTCCCCGGTGTGCTCGGCGTGTACACGTGGGACGACCTGACCGGCAAGGCCGCCGGCCCACTGCCGCTGCTCATCCCCCACCCCGAGCTGGTCCACCCCCGCACCCAGCGGGCGCTGGCCCACGGCGAGGTCAACCACGTCGGCGAGGCGATCGCCATGGTCGTCGCCACCGACCGCTACGTCGCCGAGGACGCCGCCGAGCTGGTGATCGTCGACTACGAGCCCCTCCCGGCCGTGGTCGGCCTCGACGCCTCGCGGGCCGCCGAGCACCTCGTTCACGACGACGTGCCCGGCAACGTCGCCGCCCACTTCGTCCAGACCGTGGGCGACGTCGACGGCGCACTGGCCAACGCCCCCCACCGGCTGACGATCGAGCTCGACATCGAGCGGTCGCTGTCGTCGCCGCTGGAGGGCCGGGGTGTGCTCGCCCGGTGGGACGACGACGACGAGCGCCTCCGCATCCACACCTCGACCCAGTCCTCGACCGGGGTGCGGGCCGCGGTCGCCGAGCTGCTCGGCCTGCCCGACGGCCAGGTCGAGGTGATCTGCCCCGACATCGGCGGCGGGTTCGGCACCAAGGTCATGCACCCCTACCCCGAGGAGGTGCTGGTCCCGTGGGCGGCCCGGCGCCTCGACCGGTCGGTGAAGTGGGTCGAGGACCGCGTCGAGCACTTCACGTCGGCCACCCACGAGCGGGGCCAGAAGCACACGGTCAACGTCGGATTCGACGACGACGGCCGGATCCTGGCCATGGACGTCGACTTCCTCCACGACTCGGGCGCCTACGTGCCCTACGGGATCGTGCTGCCGATCATCACGTCGACCCAGCTACCGGGCCCGTACAAGCTCGGCACGTACCGGGTCGGGTTCCGGTCGATGTACACGAACACGGTCACGTGCACCCCGTACCGGGGCGCGGGACGACCGCAGGGCTGCTTCGCCATGGAGCGCACGGTCGACCGCATCGCCGAGCACCTCGGCAAGGACCGCTGCGACGTGCGGGCAGCCAACCTCATCCAGGTCGACGAGTTCCCCTACGACCTCCACCTGACCTTCCAGGACGGTCGCCCGGCGATCTACGACTCCGGCAACTACCCGGAGATGCTCGGCCGCATCAAGGAGATGATCGGCTGGGACGAGTTCCCGCGCCTGCAGGCCGAGGCCGCGGCGGGGGGCCGCCGGCTCGGGATCGGCATCGGCTGCTACGTCGAGGGCACCGGGGTCGGGCCCTACGAGGGCGCCCACATCCGGGTCGAGACCTCGGGCCGGGTCATGGTCGCCACCGGGCTCACCAGCCAGGGCCAGGGCCACCAGACCGTCCTCGCCCAGATCGTGGCCGACGAGCTGGGCGTCGACATCGCCGACGTGTACGTGACCACGGGTGACACCCGCCGCATGCCGTACGCGGTCGGGACCTACGCGTCGCGCACCGCGGTGATGAGCGGCAACGCCGTGGCCCTGGCCGCCCGGGCCGTGCGGGAGAAGGCGGTCCGGGTGGCGGCGGAGGGCCTCGAGGCCAACCCCGACGACCTCGAGATCGTCGACGGGATGGTCCGGGTGAAGGGCACGCCGGCGGCCGCCATCCCGCTGCGCCAGGTCGCGGTGCTGTCCAACCCGCTGCGCTACGCGTTCAGCGAGGAGGCCCAGGCCGCCACCCAGTTCGCCAAGGCCGCGTCCGACGACCGCCCGCCGGTGGCCGACGACGACGAGCCCGGCCTCGAGGGGACCGACTACTACTCCCCCGTCCGCTCGACGTTCGCGTCGGGGATGCACGCGGTGATCGTCGAGACCGACCCCGACACGGCCGACATCAACATCGTGCGCTACTGCGTGATCCACGACTGCGGGACGCTGATCAACCCGATGCTGGTCGACGGCCAGATCCACGGCGGGGTCGCCCAGGGCGTCGCCGGCGCCCTGCTCGAGCGGGTGGTCTACGACGAGGACGGCAACCTCACCAACGCCAGCTTCATGGACTTCCTGATGCCGTACGCCACCGAGGTGCCGACCATCGAGACCGGCCACATGGAGACCCCGTCGCCGCTGAACCCGCTCGGGATCAAGGGTGCGGGTGAGGCCGGGGTGATCCCGTCCTCCGCGGCGATCGCCGCCGCCATCGAAGACGCCGAAGGGATCCCGATCAACGCCATGCCGATCTCACCGTCGGACCTGTGGACGCTGCGCGCGGCCAACCCGCCCGCGGAAGCCGCCGAACCCGCTGCGCCCGCCGGGAGCGCGTCGTGAGCGACACGACGGGAAACGGCGGGGATCGCCGCCTGCGGATCGGCATCGACACCGGCGGCACGTTCACCGACGTCGTCGCGTTCGACCCCGCCGACGGACGCATCGTCACCACGAAGACCCCGTCGACGCCGGCCGACCCGTCGGTCGGGTTCCTCAACGGCATCGACAAGGTGCTGGCCAACCTCGGCACCGGTGCAGCCGGCAGCGAGGTCGCCTCGGTGTTCCACGGGACGACCGTGGCCACCAACGCGCTCCTCCAGGGCGCGGTCGAGGGCCTGGGGTTCCTCACCACCCAGGGGTTCCGGCACGTGCTCGAGATCGGGCGCCAGAGCGTGCCCGACGGGTACGGCAACTCGTACTTCTGGGTGAAGCCCGACCGGATCGTGCCGCTCCACCTGGTGCGGGAGGTGCCGGGCCGCCTCGACGCCACCGGCGCCGAGCTCCGCCCGCTCGACGAGGCAGCGGTGGCCCGCGAGGCCCGCTGGTTCCGCGACCACGGCGTCACCTCGATCGGCGTCTGCCTGCTCCACAGCTACGCGGACCCGACCCACGAGCGCCGGGTGCGCGACATCATCCTGGCCGAGCACCCCGACTGCTGGGTCTCGATCTCCTCCGACGTGCTGCGGGAGTACCGGGAGTACGAGCGGTCGATGACGACGCTGGTCGACGCGTTCGTGAAGCCGTCGGTCGCCCGCTACGTCGCCACCCTGGCCGAGAAGCTGGTCGAGCGGGCCGAGGCCGAGATCCCGTTCTTCATCATGAAGTCCAACGGCGGCGTCATCTCCGCCGCCCAGGTCAACGAGCTGCCGGTCACGACCGTCCTGTCCGGCCCCGCCGCCGGGGCGCTGGGCGCCGCGGTGGTCACGAAGGCCGCCGGGTTCGACCGGGTCGTCACCCTCGACGGCGGCGGCACCTCGACCGACGTCGCGGTGATCCGCAACGGCGAGCCCGCGCTGACCACCGAGGGCACGGTCGGGCGGTTCCCGGCCAAGGTCCCGATGATCGACATCATCACCGTCGGCGCCGGCGGCGGCTCGATCGCGTGGGCGTCGCCCGAGGGCTCGCTGAAGGTCGGGCCCCGCTCGGCCGGCGCCTCCCCCGGGCCGCTCTGCTACGGCCAGGGCGGCACCGAGCCGACCCTCACCGACGCCGCGCTCGCCCTCGGGCGCATCCCGCCCCACCTGCTCGACGGCGAGGTCCCCCTCGACGTCGACGCCGCCCGCGCCGGGATCGACGCCCTGGCCGCCGAGCTCGGCATGGAGCCCGAGGCGACGGCGGCCGGGATCATGGAGATCTGGGCGTGGAACCAGGCCAACGCCATCCGCCAGGTCACCGTCCGCCGGGGCCTCGACGTGCGCGACTTCGCCCTCACCGCGTTCGGCGGGTCCGGGCCGCTGCAGGCGTGCCGCCTCGTCGACATCCTCGGCCTGCCCGCGGCGGTGATCCCGAAGGACCCGGGCAACCTGTGCGCCATGGGCCTGCTCACGGTCGACGTCCGCATCGACGACGTGCGCACGTTCGTCGCCCGCTCCGACGCCCTCGATCTCGCCGCGCTGGCCGACGTCTACGGCGAGCTCGGGTCGGTGGCCGCCGAGCGCCTCGGCCGCGAGGGCTTCGACCCGGGCGCCCAGCAGTTCCTCCGGGCCGCCGACCTGCGCTACGACGGCCAGGCGTTCGAGGTGCGGGTCGACGCACCGGCCGGGCCGATCGACGACGACTTCGCGGCCACGGTGCTGGCCCGGTTCCACGACGAGCACGAGCGCCTCTACGGCTACTGCTACCGCGACCGCCCCGACCACGTCGTCGAGTGGGTCAACGTGCGCCTCACCGGCGTCGGCCCGCTCGACCCGCCGAAGCCCGCCCCCGTCCCCGCCGGCACCGGTGCCGAACCGGCGTCGACGCGGCCGGTCTACGTGGGCGACGACGGTTGGGTCGACGCCCCGGTCTACCGCCGCGACCGCCTCGGCGCCGGCGACACGCTCGCCGGCCCCGCGGTGATCGAGGAGTTCGGCTCGACGCTGCCGGTCCTGCCGGGATTCGTCGTCACCGTCGACGACGCGGCCAACCTGGTGGTGACACGCGCATGACCGCGCGCCACGTGATCGTCCGAGTCCCGTCCCCCCGATCGACCCCGGAGGCCCCGTGACCAGCGAGACCGGCAAGCGCTCTACCAAGGACGTCGACCCGGTCCTCGTCGAGATCGTCGAGGGCACCCTCGCCTCGGTCGAGATGGAGGTCGAGGACCAGATCGGGCGCACCGCCCGCTCGCCGATGATCCGAGACCAGCACGACTTCCGGGCCGGCATCCACGACCGCCGGATGCGCAAGCTGACCGGCCGCTCGTACTCGGCGCTCGTCCACCCGGTCGTGCGGGACTTCCCGATCGAGACGATGCAGCCGGGCGACATCTACTTCCACAACGACGTCTACCTGTCCGAGGGCGGGATCGGCCACCTCCCCGACCTGTGCGTCACCGTCCCCGTGTTCTTCGAGGGCGAGGTCGTGGCGTTCGTCCAGGCGTTCGGCCACCACGACGACATCGGCGGTCGGGTCCCCGGGTCGATGCCGTCGGGCGCGACGTCGGTGTTCGAGGAGGGCCTGATGGTCCCCCCGATCAAGCTCTACGACCGCGGGGTGCGCAACGAGGGTGTGGTGGCGATCATGACCCGCAACTCCCGCATGCCCGACTCGATCTCCGGTGACCTCGACGCCGAGTGCTCCGCCTGCCTCGCCGGCGCGGCCCGCCTGACGGAGCTGTTCGAGCGCTACGGGCGCGACGAGGTCGAGGCGTGCTTCGACGCCATCGTCGCCAACTGCACCGAGACGTTCCGCCGGGAGCTGCTCGCCAAGATCCCCGAGGGCACCTGGGTGTGGGAGGACTACGCCGAGCACGACGGCGTCGACGAGCCCCGCCTCCACACCCAGCGGATCACCCTCACCCGCACGCCCGACAAGCTCGTCCTCGACCTGACCGGCACCAGCCCCCAGGCCAAGGGGCCGATCAACCACGCCGGCGACTACGCGGACGGCAACTTCCTGAAGAAGTGGCTGGCCCCGATCCTGCGCAACCTGGCCGACGACCCCGAGCGCATGGCCCAGCTCGACGTCAACGAGGGTGTCGTCGACCTGATCGAGATCAAGTTCCCGCCCAAGGGCACGCTGGTCACGCCCGAGTTTCCGGCCCCGACGAACGCCCGCACGTTCGTGATCCTGCGCCTGCTCGGCATCCTCGCCGGCGTGATCGCCAAGGCGGTCGACGGGTACATGCCGGCCGACCAGGAGACGATCCGCTACACCGGCATCTCCGGCCACGACGAGACCGGCACGTGGTTCCTCAACCGGGAGATCCTCGGCGGCGGCTCCGGCGGGCGCTACTACGCGGACGGGTCCGACACGATCCACGTGGTGCCCGAGAGCCGCAACCTGCCGGCCGAGTTCGTCGAGACCCGGTTCCCGGTCGTCGTCGAGAAGCTCGGCCTCGCCACCGACTCGGGCGGCGCCGGCGAGTTCCGGGGCGGGCTCGGCTACCACAAGGAGATCCGCAGCCTGGTCGACGCCAGCTTCCTGTCGGTCGCCGACCGCTCGATCCTGTCGTGCTGGGGTGTGCGCGGCGGTCGAGCCGGGACTCCGTTCCGGGTCACGCTCGACCCCGACGGTGCGAACGAGCGGGTCATGCCCGGTCTGTGCGACTGGCAGCCGATCACCGCCGGCGAGATCATCCAGATCAAGACCACCGGGGGCGGTGGTTGGGGCGACCCGCTCGACCGTGACCCCGAGCGGGTCGCGCTCGACGTCCGCCAGGCCAAGGTGACCCGGGCCGCAGCCGAGCGCGACTACGGCGTGGTGCTCACCGGCGACGACGAGGACGCGGCCGTCGACCCCGGCGCCACGGCGGCGCTGCGGGAACGGATGCGGGCCGAGCGCCCGGAGACCCCGTTCTTCGACCGCGGCCCCGGCTACGCCACGCTCTCGGGTGGCGCCCCCACGGCCGAGGTCGACACGCTCGACTGACCGCCGTTCGCGGCCGGCGCCCGAACCCCGGGTGTCGAGGCGACGTCGAACCCCGATGTGATCGCCACCGAGCCGACCGCCGCCGACCGCTCGCGTGCGCTCGCCGGCGCGGCCGGCCTTGCGGTGATCGCCGCCGCGAGCCTGTGGCTCGGCTGGTGGCGCTCGGCGGGCGGCCCGGTCGGCGAGGTGGCGACCATCGGTTCGACCTGGACCGGTGTCGAGCTCGCCGGAACGGGGCGGACGGCGCTGCTCGTCGCGGCGGCCGCCGTCACGCTCGTGCTGTCGGTGGCCGCACGGCGAGGGCACCTGCCGGAGGCGGCCGCCGCCGCGATGGCGGCCGCCTCCGGCGCCGCCTCGGTCGTGACCGCCGTCGCGGTGCTGGTCGAGTGGGGCCGCAGTGATGCCATCGGGGCGTGGGTCGCGCTCTCCGCCGGGGCCGGCGCTGTGGTCGTCGGGGCGACGGTCGCCGTCCGGGGCCGTCGGGCCGTGTCCCTCGACCGGGCCGCGATCGGCGTCGGGTTCGTCATCGCGGCGACCGTGGTGTCGGCCGCCGTGCTCGAGGTGCGCTCGGTCGGGCCGTCGGTCGCCGACCGGGCCGACGAGCCGTTCGTCGCCGTCGCCGATGTGAACCTCTCCCATCCGGTCCGTGCCGGCGGCCGTGGGCTCGGCGTGTCGTCCTCCTCCCGCCTCGCCGAGAGCGACGGGCGGACGCTGGTCCTCGACGCAGGTGTGGTGCTCGCCGTCGACGACGACGGACGAACCGTCGTCGTCCGGGACGAGGGAACGACCCGTGGCTACGAGGTCCCGGCCGGCACGCACGACGATCTCCTCGTCGAGGACCTGGTGCACCCCGCGATCCGGGACCTGCGCACCGGCGCGGTCATCACGATGCTCGACACCCGACCGGAGACGGTGGTGGGCGACGACGGGACGATCCTCCTCGGCGACGGCGCCAGCGCGACCACGGACGAGACCACCGTGCTCGAGCGGGTCGACCTCGACGCACTGCGCCAGCGGCTCGACGACGGCGCCGAGCTCACCGAGCCGCCGCGCACCGAGCCGGTCGACGTCGCCCCCGACACGTGGCTGTTGTCGATCGTCCCCCGCAGCGACGGCTACCTGTCCGTCGAGAACGACGTCAGACCGGGTTCGCGCCTGCGCTTCGCGGGCTACGGCGAACCGGGCGAGCAGGTCGCGGGCACACCCGACCCCGCCTGCGGGCTCACGAACGTGGCGACGTCGAGCTTCCTGACCGACGTCCGGGCCGAGGGTGTCACGGGCGACGGCGACGGCGGCTGGTGGGTCGCGGTGAAGACCGAGCCCGGGTTCGGGCACGAGCCGTCGATCGTCGTCCACCTCGGCGCCGACGGGGTGATGCGGCGCCTCCCCGGCACCGTCGGCGGTGAGGTCCGGTCGATGGTGGTGCGGAGCGACGGCGCGCTCGCCGCGCTCGTCGTCGGCGACGACACCGTCACCCTCGTCGACGTGCCCGACGCCGCCTCGCACCTCGTGTCGCTGCCCGACCCACCGGCGGGATGCGTCGCGGCCATCGACGAGCTCGGTCCGCCGGTCGGGCTCGCGCCGGTCCCGGGTGACACGGCCGGCGCAGACGGCGAGCCACCGGGGACCGTGCTCGGCGTCGACGGTCGCAGGGTGATCGCGCTTCCGGCAGGCGACGACGCGGCCGGCGTGCGGCTCTACGAGATCGTGGTCCTCGATGCCGACGGCAACCGTCGGGTCCTCGGCACTGCGCCCGAGGGGTCGACCACGTCGGTCGTGCCCGACGGCCGCGGCGGGGTCTGGTGGTTCGAGCCCGCTCCCACCGAGGAGGCCGCGCTCGACGATGCCAACGCGCGGGACGAGGACGCGGCGCGGGGCTCGACCGGCACCGATGCCCAGGACGACGGCGACACGAACGCCGGTGCCACGATCGATGCCGACGACGCGGACGACACGGTCGAGGAGGTGCGCCTGACCATGACCCCGGTCCACGCTCCGGCCGGCGACGAGGCCCTCCGCCGCTTCCCGCCGGTCACGGTCACGTCCTCGTCACAGGTGATCGCGCTCCCCGACCTGACCGGCGGCGTCCCGCTGCTGGCGACCTCGTCGGCGCTGGTCCGGCCGGCTGACGGGGCGACGACCGTCGTGCTCGACGAGACGATCAGCGCCGGGTTGGTGACCCCGAACGGACAGCTCGTGGTCGCGACGACCGACGGACGGCTCCTCACCGCCGAGCCGGACGGGAGCGATACCCACGAGGTGGTCACGGCGGCGACCGACGACGAGGTGCCGGTCGCACTCCAGGTGGTGCGGGGAGCGACGGTCGACGAGGTCACGCTGCAACGCCCGTCCGTCGGGGTGGATGCCGACGGGAACGCCCTCGTCATCAGCGACGATGTCGTCCTCGCGGTCGACGGAACCGAGGTCGCGCTCGTCGCCCAGGACGAACGCCTGGCCGGCAACACCGTCGTCCCCGTCGATGGCGGCAGCCTCCTCGTCGGCCCCCGGCTGCTCCTCGACGTCGCCGCACCCTGACCTCGCGGTGCCGATGCGGCGCCACGGACGGCGGAAGCTGCGGCCGGGGTCCTGCGGGAACCGGGTGCCGGCCGCAGCCCGCCCGCCGGCGGACCGCGTTCGGCCGACTAGCCGAACTCGAGCCCGTCGAGGAGTTGACCGACGGCGGCGCTGAACGGGACCCAACCGGGCGGGTACACGCCGTGGCCGGACGAGATCAGCGCGTCGTCGCCCCACGTCACGTGCACTCGCCACTGCGTGCCGTCGCCACCGTCGGCGGCGCTGTAGGACGCATCCCAGCCCCAGACGCCGATCTCGTCGAGCGCGACCGAGAACGCCTTCCAGTCGTCGCCCGGCTGCAGCGCGATCGGGTCGCTCTGCTGCCCTTGCGGCGAGATCCGCCGCCACACGAGGTCGTCGCCGACGAGCTCGACGACGTAGGTGTCGCTGTCCGCCGAACCGACGCTGAGATGGAGCTCGTCGGGACGCGTGTCGTGAACCGCCATGGCTTCCCCTCCTGGTGGCGACGCCGCGCGCCGCCCGGTACCCGGCGGGATGGCGCAGACCTCCGGCGTCCCGTCCGATCCGCCGACCGGGCACCGCCGAGCACCGTTCCGCCTCGGTTGCTGCCTCCGAGGCTACGTCCGCACGAACGACATTCAACGTCCGCAGCAGCTCCGCGCCCGAGTCTGCGCCGGACCTGCGAGGTCGTCCTTCGCACTGAACACCGCCAGTGCGGGGCCCACCCGACGGCGCTGATCCCCACCGTCAGCGTTCGCCGGCCGGCGCTAGGCCCATCGTCCGGTCGCGCCTTCGTGCACTTTCGATCACTCTGATGATCCCGCACGCGCGCACGACCACCGCGCGTCATCGACGACATCGGGAGCACTCGAACCGTGCCGCAGAACCCCCACCACCCTGGCCCCACTGGACTGGCCTGACGTGCTCGACACCCTCCCCGCCAGCGACTGGGGCCCGTTCGAATCGCCGCAGGAGCGCGCTCGGCGCCGGCAGCGTGCCGCCGTGCGTCGTGCGGAGGACAACTTCCGCTGGCGGACGCTGCGCCGCAACGTCCAGTTCTGGGCGTGGTCGGTCCTTGCCGTGTCGGCGACCGCCACCGTCGTCCTGCCGTGGTGGCGCCCGACGTCCGCCACCCTCGTGCTCACGTCGCTGCGGACGCCGGTCACCTCCGTGCGCGGGACCTGGTCCGGCGTCGATCTCCTCGGGCCGGGCCCCGTCGTGGTGCTCGTCGTCGCGGTGATCGCGCTCGTCTCCGAGGCCGCGTCGGCGGCATGGTCGACGGCCGACGCGGTGGCGCCGGGCGAACGGCCGACTCGCCAGCTCCGCCGACGCACCCACGTGGTCGGCGGCGTGGTCGGCGGCGGGCTCCTCCTCGCCACTGCGCAGGTGGCCCTCGGACGTGACGACCACCTGCTGGGAGGCCTCGTCGCCTCGGCCGCGATCGCCGCGCTCATGGTGGCCTTCGCCCTGCGTTGCCTCTGGCGGGGTCGATCCGACCGGCGGAACGCATCCGTCGCAACGACATCCTCGTCCCAGCGGGGCCGCGTGGTGCTCGCCGGCGTCCTCACCCTCGCCCTTGCGGTCCACGTCCTCTTCGGCGAGGTCCTGACCGTCACGGCGCAACGGATCGTGGCCGAGCCGTCGAGCCTGTTCGACCTGACGAGGCTCGCC
Organism: Actinomycetota bacterium; assembly: GCA_034211175.1. Lineage (GTDB taxonomy): Bacteria > Actinomycetota > Acidimicrobiia > Acidimicrobiales > CAIXPF01 > JAXHUH01. The sequence goes on along the minus strand of JAXHUH010000254.1, from coordinate 25,970 downwards.
GACGACGCGTCGTCGGTCGCCGGCGAGCTCACCGGAAGCCGAGCCGAGGGTCCCTCGGACGTCTATCGGCTCGTGGCGACCACCTCGGGCGACGCGACGCTCCGTACCGGTTCCGACGGTCCCCTCCCGCCGGGCCGGCTGATCACGATCGACGGGCGTTGGGCGCTCGCCGGGCTCGGCTCCGTCGTCACGATCGACGACCGGGGCCGCGCGGTCGTCGTGATCGGCTCCGACGGACCGCCCCTGCGCTGGCTCCACGAGCCGATCCACTGGACCGACGGCGAGCGGTTCCTCGCCTCGGACTTCCGCCACGTCTATCTCGGGGCCGCCGGCTCCGAGCCGGCGGCCACCGACGCCAGCTTCCACGAGATCCGCGTCGGTCATGTCGGACCGGACGGCACCGCCCTCGTCGACATCTCCTACGACGACGAGGGCGCCGCACGGGTGATCGGCATCGACGACCTGGCCGACGGTGGTCCCGTGGCGTTCGAGGACCTCCCCGAGGTCGTCGTCGACCTCGGCCCGGGGGATCGCTTCGTGGAGGACACGAGACCGACCGACGACGGCGGTTGGGTGTACGTCCGCGAAACCGAGATCGACGAGGCCGAGCTGGTCCGGGCCGACGTCGGTGGCAGTGTCCACTCACTGGCGGGTGGCGCGCCACGGTCGTGCGGCCTGACGAGCGTCGCCACGGCCTCGTCGTTCGACTACTCCTACAACCTCCCGCTCGCGGACGACGGCAACGGCGGCTGGTGGCTGGCGGTGAGCACCTACGGCGACGAGCCGACCGACATCGTGCACGTCGACGCGACCGGCACCATGTCCCGCCTGTCCGAGCGGGCCCCGGCGACGGTGCGGTCGATGGTGGTCGAGTCCGACGGCGATCTCGTCCTCGAGGTCCCCGGCCACGTCCTCGAGATCGCCGACCCCACCACCCATCTCCAACCCCTCCCCCGACCCACCGAGGACTGCCTCCGATGACCTACGACCCTGCGACCGGCCGCAACCGGGCGACGGGGACGGTCTTCGACGTCGGGCTCACGTCCTACTACGAACAACGGGCGCGCGAGCTCTACCCGAAGCCGATGGACGCGCGGTTGGAGCGGTACCGTCACGACCGGTCCGTGGTCCGTCGCCGGCGACGCCGGGCGATCGCCCTGCGCCTCGAGGCCCACGGTTGGGCCGCCGCTGCCGCCGCGGCGCTCGCGAGCCTCGTGCTCCCGTGGCAGCGGGTCCGCTCCGAGAACACGGGTCGGATCCTCGGCGAGGTCGAGACCGGCGCGGACGTGCTCGGTCCGGCGGCCTCGTTGGCCGTGGTCGCGATCGTCGCGTGGGTCGCCCGTTCGCTGATCGTCGATGCACGTGCCCGTGCCGAACGTTCCGATGACCGCCTACGACGGCACACGAAGGGTCCGCTCCTCGCCGCGGTCGCCGGCGCGATCGCCGCGCTCGGGCTCCGCGGCCCGGCCGAGCAGCTGCACGTCGAGCTGCTCGGCGGCCGCGACGTCGCCCTGGCCGCTGCGCTGGCGGCGATGCCCCTGGCCCTCTGCACGTTCTGGAGCAGCCGTTGGAAGCCCGGCCCCGCGCCCGAGGCGCCGGCGCCGGTCGACCTCGAACCGGATCAGGCCGATCTGATCGCCCCGCTGCGCACTGCGCTCACAGGAATCGGGCTCGCCAGCCTGTGGCTGCCGTGGTGGCGGTCGCCGGTCGAGACCCTGGTCGCCGGTGAACGGAGGGTCGTCGACGAGTCGCTGCTCCTTCTCCGAGCGGCATGGACCGGTGCCGAGCTCGTCGGGCCGGCCGCGCTCCGTTTCCTGGTCGTCCTCGCCGGCGCCGCCGCCGTCCTGCCGATCGTGGCGACGTTGCGTGGGCCGGGCGGACGACGCTGGCGCGACGTGTGCGACGTCGCCGGCCGCCTGGCCACGACGGGTACCGGAGTGGCCCTGCTCGCCGCGGTGGTCGTGACCACGATCGACCGGCGAGCCGCGCCCACCCCGGAGACGGCCCTCGCCGTCGTCCTCGGTCTCGCACTCGTCGCCGTACCGTTGGCCGCTCGCCGGCGCGGCGCGTTCCTTGCCCTAGCCCCCGCCGTTGTGCTCGTCGCGGTGGTCGGGATGATCGCGTGGGTGCCGACGACCGAACGACCGGCGTCCAGGACCGGGGAGCTGTACGCAGTTGCCGCCGAGCTCGACACGGTCGGGCCGACATCGCGCACCGGCGAGCCCGGCCCCCTCGTCGCACATCCGAGCGCACTCACGACGTTCGGCGGCGAGTGGGCGCTGCTCGCGAGCAGTGGCCGCCGGGTGATCACCGCCGACCCCGAGGGTCGTGCGCTCGTGCTCGCCGACGCCACGACGAGCATCGCCGCGGGAGGGCCGGATGACATCCTCCTCCGGTTCCGCAGCTCGTTCGATCTCCGGCGTGTCGGGGGCGACGACACGGAGGTGCACGTCCCTCGCCGCGACGACATCAGCCGCTCGGGTGCTGACGGCCGACTGATCATCGCCGACCGGGAGAAGCCCGAAGGTCAGGCGCGGATGCTCGATCCCGGTGCGCTCGCCGAGCTCGCCGATGGCGTGTGGTGGTTCGAGGACCTGCCGTCGATCGTGGTGGACCCGAACGTCCACATCGACAGGATCGTCCCCGACGGCGACGGCTACGTGCGCGTCGCATCAGGCGCCCTGGTCCGCGGCGACGGCCGCGGCAGCGAGACCGTGATCGCTGGTGGCGCGGCGCGATCCTGCGGTCTCACCGCGCAGGCCTCGGCGAGCTGGGTCCGCTTCCACGAGTGGTTCCTCAACCCGTTCGTCAGCGACGGCGCAGGCGGCTGGTGGATCGCTGCGATGAGCGAGACGGGCTCGAACGTCTACGTCATCGTCCACGTCGACACCTCCGGCACCATGCGCCGCCTCCCCGGAACGTCGCCCGGCCCGGTCGACGCAATGGTCGTCGAGAACGACGGGGACCTGGTCCTCACCGCAGGCCACACCCGCCCTGGCGTCTTCGTCGTCAACGACCCCACCACCCACCTCGAACTACTCCCCGCCCCGGATGCGAGATGCGCGCCGTGACAGCCGCCGATTCCTCCCGTCCGTCGACGAGTGGGCCGAGGTCGGACCCCTCTGACGCGGCATGGAACGGGTACGGCGGGAGTCCCGCCCGCCGGGCCGGGCCCGGCTCGTTGCCGTCGCCGCTCTCGCCCGAGGCCGTCGCGCACCGACATGACCGCCGACGGCGGATCCGCGAGAGCGGCGCGAATAGACGGCGCTGGGCACCTGCCCTGGTCACGATCGGTGGCGTGGCCTGCCTGTGGCTGCCCTGGTGGCGGCTGAACGCCCAGACGATGGTCGTCGAGTACTGGTCGTCCCGACCGACGTCGTTCACGCGAACGCCGGAGACCTGGCGCGGCGTCGAGATGGTCGGAACGGCCTCGGCAGCGTTGCTCGCGCTGTTGGCGCTCGCCACGCTCGCCCTGGCACTCGCCGCTGCGTGGCGCGAGTCCGCGCATCGCTGGCCGCGACGTACCTTCGCAGCGGAGGCCCGGTCGGCGGCGATCATCACCGGGGCCGGCCTGGTCGCGCTGGCGGCGGCGACCATGTTCACCTGGCATGCGACGCCGGCATTCGGTGCACTCATGACCGGAGGGCTCGGCCTGATCGCCTCGGCGAGCGCCGTCCTCACCGACGACAAGCCGCTCAGATGGCGCCGCCCGGCGGCCGGTGCGTTGACGCTCACGTTGGCGCTCTTCGGTATGCAGTGGGCGACGGCTCACGGGCTCGAGGGGCCGAGTACCGAGCGCGCGGCGACGTTCCGCGTCGCCGCGCGGCTCGGCCATCCTCACGCCGCCCGCACCGGCCAAACCGGCCCGATCGCGGGTGACCCGCGGACGTTGACCACCTTCGACGGAGCGTGGGCGGTCGTCGCGGACGAGTCGACGTTGCTCACGGTCGACGATCACGGACGCGTCGTCGTCCTCGTCGACGGCAGCGGCGGCGAGGTGCTCGCGGCCGACGGAGACCACGTGCTGGTCCGTTCCCCGGGTGCGGTCACCCTGGTACGAGAGGATTCCGCGATCGGGCTCGTCTCGCTCGGCTACGCCGGCGACGAGCTCGGTCGCGTCGGTCCCGACGGCAGCCTGCTCGTCTTTCCCGCGAGAGGCGAAGGAGCACGCCTTCTCGACCCGCACGATCAGCCGGACGAGCCAGGTGTCCGCCGGCCCCGAGATCTCCCTGACGTCGGCCTCGACTGGCCGGAGATCGATCCGTGGACGATACCTGTCGACGGCGCATTCGTACGGCTCGACGGTGGGGATGGCGGCGCGCAGCTCGTCCGAGTGGAGGGGACCGGCGAGGAGATCGTTCTGGCCGGATCGGACGACCTGTCCTGCGGGTTCACGAGCGTTGCGACCCGGAGTTGGTTCGAGGCGTCGTGGGACGGGCCGATCGAGAGTGACGGCGACGGCGGATGGTGGCTCGCGGTGAGCCCTCGACCGGACGCTGATCCGAGGACGCTCGTCCACGTCGACCGTGCGGGAACGATGCGGTACGTACCCGATCGAGCGCCCGCACCCATCGTTGGCCTCGCACTCGAGGCGGACGGCGACCTGGCGATCGCCACGGGCCCGCCGTCCGGCCCGTCCGAGGTCCTCGTCCTCGACGACGCCCTTGAGCGCCGCGAAGCCCTGCCCGCTCCAGCGGAGGATTGCGGCAGCGACGCCCGATAGCTCGGACTGCGGCGAGCGCTGGTGCTCAGGCGGACGCACCCGACCGGCGTCGCCCGGCAGGCGCGTGCGGGTCAGCGGAAGGAGAGGCCGCCGAGGAGGCGCTCGACGGACTCGCAGAAGGCGTCCCACGACGGGGGGAACGTGTCGATGCCCGAGGCGAGGACGGTGCGGCCGTCCCAGCTGATGTGGACCCGCCAGCTCACGCCGTCCACGACCTCGCCGCCGGGCTCGGCGGCCGGGTCGTGCGCTGCCGTGTAGGACGGCGCCCAGTCCCACACGCCGAGCTCGTCGAGGGTCGCGGCGAAGCTCGTCCAGCGCTCGCCGGGGAGCAGGCAGATGGGCTCGTCGTCGACGTGGTCGCCGTCCGCGTGTGCCCAGATCAGGGTGTCACCGCACAGCTCTATCAGGTAGCTCGGCCCCGGGAACCCGTCGATGGACAGGCGCAGCTCCCGGGGCGCCGACGACCGGGTCGTCGCCACCGCAGCAAGCTTCGTCACGGTCACAGCAGCCTCCTCCGGACGCTGATGCGCCCGTGGCCAGGGAAACTGCCCGCGTCGGCTCAGCGTAGGCAGCGAACCAGATGTCACAACCGCTCGCGACGCGCATATCCGCGCAGCTGGTGGCCTCACTCCTCACCCGTCGCGACGGACGGCCGGCCGGACCGGCACGCGGAGGGGCCGCGAACGTCCCAGTCCCCTTGCCGACGGACGTGCGAACATCGTCGCCATGCGTCGGGAGGTCCTGGTCGGGCGGGAGGTCGAGCTCGTCGAGCTGACGGCCCTGCTCGACCGCGGCCAGCTCGTGACGCTGACCGGCCCGGGCGGCGTCGGGAAGACGACGCTCGCCGTCGAGCTCGCCTCGTCGCACACCGACCGGCGCGTCGTCTTCGTCGACCTCGCCGGCGTGGAGGAGCCGTCGGGAGTCGAACCCGCCGTCGCCGCCGCCATGGGCCAGCAGTGGTTCGGCTCGATCGACGCGAGCACGTTCCCCGACGAGGCGCTGGTCGTCGTGGACAACTGCGAGCACGTGCTCGACGCCGCCGCAGCGGCGATCACGGAGCTGCGCACGGTCCTGCGCGGTCTCACGGTCTGTGCGACGAGCCGGGTTCCGCTCGGTCTGCGAGACGAGTTCGTCGTCCCGATCGCGCCGCTCGGCGTCCCCGCCCGCGAGCTCGTCGACGCCCACGCCCCGGCCGTCGAGCTGTTCGCCGCGGTCGCAGCCCGCGCCGGTGCGCCGATCGCCGACGACGACCTGGCCGCCGTGTGCGAGCTCTGCCGACGCGTCGACGGCATCCCGCTGGCGATCGAGATCGTCGCCACCCGCACCCGGTCGATGTCGGTCGCGGAGCTGCTCGAACGGCTCGGCGACCGGCTCGACACGATCGGCCAGGGCGGCTTCCGGCGCGACGAACGGCAACGCAGCGTGCGCGACACGGTCGAGTGGTCGTACCACCTCCTCGACCCGCACGAGCGCCGGCTCTTCGACCGGCTCGGGGTCCACCCGGGGAGGTTCTCCGCCGCGATGGCCCACACCGTCGCCGACGACGGCCCGTTCGACGACACGCTCGACCGGCTCGATCGCCTGGTCGGGACGTCGCTGGCGGTCGCGACACGCGGGGCCGATGGCGCCACCTGGTACCACCAGCTCCACGCGGTCCGGGCCTGCGCGCTCGATCACCTCGTCAGCGCCGGCGAGCTGGACGTCACCACCGAGCGGCTGGTCGACCACATGGTGGCGCAGGCGCGGAACCTCGCGGCCCACACCGAGCGCGGTTGGACCGCCGAGACGTTCGCCGCGATCACGGCGCTCCTCGACGGTTTCCTCCACGCTCTCCGCTGGGCCGTCGAGCACGACGACTCGCCGGACCGTGCGTTCGAGCTGCTGACCGTGCTGTGGGGCCACCAGTCCCGCACCGACGAGGTCCTGGCGGTCGGCCGTCGGGTGCTCGACCGCTGGCCGACGACCGACCATCCCCGCTGGGCGGACGCGGCGGCCACGGTGGCGACCTGCCTGTGGATCCGCCGGGAGCTCGACGACGCCGACGCGCTCGTCGAGCGGGCGCTGCCGGGCGCAGACACCGCAGCGTTCGCGCCGGTGCTGCTCCGGCGTGTCCGGGGCCAGGTCCGTCGCGAGCAGGGTCGAGTCGACGACGCGCTCGCATCACTGTCGGATGCGGCCGACGCGGCGCGCCACCGCGGGCTGACGGCCCTGGTCGTCGACGCCGAGCTGCTCCGGGCCGCGTTGTCGACGTCGGTCGGCGACGTCGACGGTGCGTTGGCGATCTGCAGCAGGGTCCGGGAGCTGGCCGCGGACGGGCCGATCGCCGAGGTGCTGGTGCTCACGGTCGAGGCCGACGCCCTGCTCCGGACCGACCCGGCGGCCGCGGTGGAGCTCGCGCGGACCGGTCGGGAGCTGGCGACGCGCACGTCGTACTCGGCCGCCGCCGTCGGGTTCGGGCGCACGTCCGCCATCGGTCTCGCGTTGACGGGCGACCTGCCCGGCGCGGCGTCGGAGCTGTCGAGAGCATCGGGGAGATGACGCGCTCCGGCAGCCTCGCCCCCGCCGGGGCGCTGCTCGAGGCCGCCGCGGTGATCGCGCACCGAGCGGGACGCGACGACTGGCGCGAGCTGGCCCGGGCCGTCGCAGCGAGCCCGGCGGTCCAGCTGGTCGACAGCTCGGCCGGCTGGCTCCCCGAACCGGAGGCCACACCGTCACATCCGCCCGACCTGGCCGGCGCGCTCGCGCTCACCGACCGTGTCCTCGCCGACATCGCGGCCGGCGTCCCCGCAGCCGCGACCGCCGACGCCGCGGTCCCGGGGAACGACCGGGCACCGCGATCGGTGCCGAGGACGGATCCCGACGTCGCGCCCGCCAACCGGTGGGAGCTACGGGGCGAGCACTGGGAGGTCACCTTCGACGCGAACACGATCATCGTCCGGCATGCGAAGGGGCTGGACGACCTTGCCCAGCTCCTCGCAGCGCCCGACACCGAGATCGCTGCCATCGACCTGATGGGAGCCGCCGTCACGTCGTCCGACACCGGCGAGCTGATCGACGCCGCGGCCCGCCGCCGGTACGAGGACCGCGTCCGCGAGCTCCAGTCGGACCTGGTCGACGCGGAGAACGACCACGACCTCGGCCGCGTCGAGATGATCACGACCGAGCTGGACACGCTGGTCGAGCACCTCGCCGCGTCGGTCGGCATCGGCCGGCGGACCCGCCGGAGCGGCGCCACGACCGAGCGCGCCCGCTCGGCGGTGACGCGCCGGATCCGCAAGGCGATCTCCCAGGTCGGGGACCTGCACCCGACGCTCGGCCGCCACCTCGAGGCGTCGGTCCGGACGGGGACCTACTGCGCGTATCGTCCCGAACGCCCGACCGGGTGGACGATCTCGCGATGACCCCGACCCGGCGTCCACGGCGGGCGCGTGGTGCCCGGGGTGGCCGCCGGAGCGAGATGGTGGGCATGGGTCGCTCGCCCTGATTGTTCATGGGCACCCCGAAGACCACCGGTGACCTGCACAGGTGCAGCATCTGCCGTGGCGGGCCGACAACGTCCTGACCAGGCCAAACGTAGCGATATGAATTGGGGCTAGCTGGCGACCCGGCGGCGTTCGGTCGGGCCGGGGCCCGGATCGTGCAGCAGCTCCGTCAGCGTCGCGGCGTCGAGTCGCGCCAGCTCGGAGCCCGACAGGTCGGCACCGATCCGGCCGGCACGCACAACCACCAGGCGGTCGCCCGTCGTCAGCGCAGCGTGCATGTCGTGGGTCACCATCACCGTCGTCGACCCCGCTTCGCGGGCCAGGTCCGTCGTCAGCAAGAGGACGCGCCGAGCGGTCGCCGGGTCGAGTGCGGCGAGGTGCTCGTCGAGGAGGAGGACCGACGGGTGGCGCAGCGTCGCCATCACCATCGTGAGGCTCTGCCTCTGGCCGGCGGACAGGAGCCCGACCGGCTGGTCGAGCCGGTCCTCGAGGCCGAGGCCCAACACGGCGAGCGCGTCGCGCATCCGGTGGCGACGCCGGTCGGTGACCGCCCGCCGCACCCCGCGCCGGCGGCCGCGGGCCATCGCCAGCGCCAGGTTCTCCTCGACGCTGAGCTCCGGCGCCGAACCGGCGCGGGGGTCGTCGAACACGCGGGCGACCCGAGCGGCACGCCGGTGCACCGCCTCCCCGGTGACGTCCGCGCCATCGATCCGCACCCGGCCCGCACAGGGGGCGACGGCACCTGCGAGCACGCCGACGAGGGTGCTCTTGCCCGAGCCGTTGGCGCCGACGACGGTGACGAACTGGCCGGAGGGCGCACGCAGGCACACGTCGCGCAGAGCACGGACCTCGCCGGGCGTGCCCGGGTGGTAGGTGACCGAGACCTGGTCAAGCTCGAGCATCGTCGACCTCCTTCGGCCCCGGGACGGCGCGTGGGGTGCGCGACCGCGCGACGCCGGTGCGGACCCGCCCGCGGGCGCGGCGCGCCGCCAACGTGAGGCCCAACGTCACCGCGGTCACGAGACGGAGATCGGACGCGGGAAGGCCGATGCGGAGGGCGACCAGCAGGACGAACCGGTACGCCAAGGTGCCGACCACGACCGCGGCCAGGGCCCCGACGATCGCCGAGGGCGCCGGGCGGACGAGCAGCTCGCCGATCAGCACGGCGGCCACCCCTGCGATGACCACGCCGGTGCCCATGTTGACCTCGGCGAAGCCCTGCCCCTGCGCGACGAGCGCACCACCGAGCGCCGCGAGCGAGTTGGCCGCCGCCAACCCGATGAGGACGACGAGGCGGTCATCCACCCCCTGGCTCCGGGCCATCATCGTGTTCACGCCGGTCGCCCGCAGTGCGAGGCCTGACTCGGAGCGCAGGTAGGCGGCAACCGCCACGACGACGGCGGCGACGATCGACGTGAGGATCCCGACCGCCCACAGGTCGCGCGCCGAGCGGCCGAGCCCGTCGAGCGGCGCATAGATCGTGGTGATCGACGCGACGGCGAGCGTCGGTCGCCCCATCACGCGCAGGTTGATGCTGTACAGGCCGATCCACATCACGATGCCGGCCAGAAGCACCGGGACCCGCAGCAGCAGGTGGAGCGCGGTGGTCACGAGGCCGGCGGCCGCGCCCGCTGCCGCGGCGGCGACCAGTGCGACCCAGGGCGACACGTCTGCGCCCAACGCGACGGCGGTCACCGCGGCGCCGAGCACGAAGCTGGCGTCGATGGTCAGGTCGATCCGGTCGAGCAGCCGGAAGCCGACGAACACGCCGAGGAACGGAAGGACGTACGGGACGCCGGTGACGGTGGTGTCGAGGAGGAGGTGGGCAACCATGTGGGCTCCTTCGCTCCGGGGCGGGGCACCGTCGGGTCGGTGCCCCGCCCCGGCAGCTGCGGGCTCAGGAGGACGGGCCGAGCAGCTCGGCGGGGATCGAGAGCCCGAGCCGATCGGCTTCGGCGTCGTCGAGGGTCCACTCGAGCGCTCCGGGACGGCCGAACGCGACCTCACCGGCCGGTGAGCCGAGGTGCACCTCCGCCGCGGCGATGCCGGCAAGGCGACCGACCTCGCCGTAGTCGGGGCCGAGCGCGGCGACGACTCCCTCGACCTCGACGTCGGCGCCCACGGTGTAGAGCGGGATGTCGCCACGTCGGGCGACCTGGCCGACGGCGCCGATCGCCTCGATGACCATCGTGTCGGGCCCGGTCAGCACGACCTCGACCCGGCCGTCGAGGGAGCGGGCGGCGGCGTCGACCTCCGAGGTGCCGGTCGCCGACGCCTCGACCAGCTCGATGTCTCGCTCGGTGGTCGTGGCCCGCAGGTCCTCGACCCAGACCTGCATGTTCTGGTTGGCCGGGTCGTGGACGGTGCCGATGGAGGCGAGGTCCGGGTGGACGGCGACGAGGTCGTCGACGAGGAGCGCCGGGTCGATGTAGTCGATGCTGCCGGTGACGTTGCCACCCGGCGCGTCGAGCGACTCGGCCACCCCTGCGCCGACCGGGTCGCCCATCGCCATGGCGATCACCGGCCGGTCGTCGATCAGCTCGGCCTGGGCGATCACCGCGGGGGTGCCGACGACGGCGACCATGTCGGCGTCACCTTCGGCGAAGCCCCGGGCGATGCTCTGGATCAGGCTCGGGTCGCCCTGCGCGTTCTCCTCGACGAGGGTGATCTGGTCGGGCGCGAGCCCGGTCCCTTCGAGGAAGCCGTCGACGAACCCGTCGCTGATCTCGTCGAACACGGCACCGCTCGTGATCTCGAACATGCCGATCGTCACCGGCTCGGCCGCCTCGGTCGCGGCCCCGCGCTCGGGGCTGTCCGCGGCGCCGGCGGCGCGGTCGTCGCCCGAACCTCCGCAGGCGGCGAGCGGGATGGCGAGGAGGGCAACGGGAGCGAGTGCCCATCTGCGGCTGCGGTTGCGGGTCGTCATGGTGATGTCCCTTTCGATCGGGGGGATGTTCATCCCCGACCGGCGTGACCTCGCGGGTCACGTCGTGATCACCGGCGGGTCACACCGTCACCGCCGGGATCACGCTGCGACGGGCATGACCAACCTCGCCAGCACGTCCACCGGCGCGGCAGCACCCCGGTCGCCCGCGTTGCGCCAGCGACCGCCCATCGCCCACGCCACGGTCCGCCCCGCCGGCACCCGGGCCGACTGGCTCGCTGCGACCCGGCTCCTCCACGACTACGTCGCGTGGATCGAGCACACCGGCGCCATCACGGTGCGCCATGTGCAACCGGCCTTCGCCGACGAGCTGTCCGATCTCGAGCGCGCCTACTCCTCACCGGCATCGGTCCTGCTGGTCGCCGACGATGGCGGTGGACCGTCGGGCACGGTCGCGGTCCGCATCGACCACACCGGCGACGCGGAGGTCAAGCGCCTGTACGTCGATCCCGCCACACGGGGTCGCGGCCTCGCCGACCTCCTCCTGCGGACGGGGCTCGGGTGGGCTCGCCGCGCCGGGGCCGCCCGGGCGTGGCTCGAGACGGTCCCCGGGCTCATGGATCCCGCGATCGGGCTCTACCGGCGCCACGGCTTCCGGCACGTGGCGACCACCCCGCTCGTCGGCATCGATCACGCCATCGTCATGGCCCTCGAGCTGACCCGCTCGTGCGCCCGATGAGCGACCGTGGCCGGGCCACGACGACACGCCACGCCGCCCGCACCACCGCGCCCGACCGCGTGATCGAGCGCTACCGGTCGCTCTTCGGCGCGGACCACGGGGTCGTCCCCTCGGCGGTCGCCGACGTGTTCACCCCTGACGCCCGCGTCGAGTCGGCGGCGCTCGGCGAACCCTCGATCGGCCATGCCGCCATCGTCGAGCGCGTGCACCTGATCCGCACCGCGCTCGAGGGTGCCTCGGCCCGGGCCGTGACCGAGGTCGAGTGGGTGCATCGCACCGCCAGGTGGTGCTGGACGTGGCACGGGCCGTCCGGGTCCCACCGGGGCATGGACGTCGCCCGGCTCGCGGCCCGTGACGACCGGATCGAGCTGCTCGTCGTGTTCACCGGCCTCCTACCCCCACCTGCCTGACCGGGACCGTGCCCACGCCGATCCCGCCATCGGTTCGGGTGACGTCGGTTTCGGTGACATCGGTTCGGTGACGCGGCCTCAATCGACGTGCCACGATTGCCGTCAACCAGGTTGGTGACCGGACGGGCGGCGGGCCCGGACGGTCGCCGTCCATCGCGAACCGTGTGCCAGGAGACCCGCCGATGCTCGACGAACGTGCGACCGCCCCGATCTCGATCGACCTGACGGGCACGGCGTCGCACGCGCTGCGCGAGCCGGCCGGCGATCTGGAGACGCAGGCCGCGGGCCGACACGTGCACCCGACGCCGCCGGCCATGGCCGCCTCCAACCCGCCGTGGCGGTGGGTCGTCACCGCATCCGACGGCTCGTGGCTCGCCGACGGCTGGACGCTCACCCACACCGGCGCCCGCTGGGCCGCGTTCCGGGCCGAGCGCCTTGCGCGCCCGGCCATCGAGCCGTCGGTGCTCGTTGCACGGGTCTCCGGATGGCTCGGGGCAGCACGCCGGAGCGTTCCCGTCGATGCCGAGCAGGTCGTCGAGGAGCCTCGCGCCGCCTGAGCACACGACGGCTCACCTCTGCCCCGCCGGAGCTCGAGCGACCGTCGGCGCGTCGAACGCGCGGTATCAAACGATCATCACGCGCGCTCCCACCACCAGGGAGATGAACCACGTGGTCGATCGAACCGGCAGCCAGCCCGTCACGCGCGCCGGCCGGGAGCGTCTCACCGGATGAGGGCTCGGACCTCCCGGACCCGCTCCTCGGACACAGGTTTGCGCGCTCGTGACGAAGTTGTCGCGGAGCGCGCGCGATCGGCGCCGGGCCGAAACCCGACGCCGGTGGCCGACGTCAGATCAGGGGAAGGGTCCGGGGGGACCGACGAGACGAGTTGACCGATCGCGGGGGTCGACGATGAGCGCCAACCAGCTCGGGCTGCTGATGATGTTCGCTGGCGTCGTGTGCGCGCCGCTCACGCTGCTGTGGTGGGTCGTGCGCCGCCGAGAGGCCCGCCACGCCCAGGCGGTCGCCGTGCTGGCGATGCTCGACCGGGGTGCGCTCGACACCCGGTTCGAGCGCCACTACCAGGAGGCGGACACCCGGGAGCAGCGGATCAGCGTGGCGGTCGAGACGGTGAGCCTGGCCGTCGCCATCGTCGGGCTCGTCCTCACCCTCGTCTACCCGTGGACCGCCTCGGCGGTCGCCGATGGCGACTCAGGCGGCTCGGTGGCTGCGGGCGAGGCGGGCGGCCCAGGCGGCGAAGGTGGTGGGCTCCCGGCCGAGCAGGGCCCGCAGGACGACGTCTGACCCGCAGAACCCGTGGTCGCGGTAGTGGTCGGCCATGAGCATGCCGCACCGGCAGGCGTAGGCCGTCATCCCGCCGTCGCGGGCGGCCTCGCCCCAGCCGGTGCTGCCGATGTCGATCGCGTCGACGTCGACGCCGAACGCCTCGGTCAGGCGGACCGCGAGGTCCCCGGCGTCGAGCGCCTCGGGGCCGCACAGCTCGAAGCAGCCGCCGACCATCGCGTCGTCGCGGCACGCCCGCACCGCGACCTCGGCGACATCGGCCAGGTCGACCAGCGACTGGCGGGCCTCGAGGCCCCACGGCGACTCGAGGCGGCCGCTGGCGGCGATGCCCGGCGCCTGGCCGCCGATGTTGTCCATGTAGGCGCCCGGCTGGAGCGACACGAACGCCAGCCCCGACTCGAACAGGGCCTCCTCGGCGTCGGCCTTGTCCCAGTGGTGGGGCATCGCCCGTACGTGGGGGTGGAGCACCGAGTGGTAGACGAACCGCTCGACACCCGCCGCCCGGCACGCGTCGATGGCGGCGCCGACCCCGTCGGCCTCGCCCTCGGTGAAGTTGGGCCAGATCAGGTACACGGCCCGCACCCCGTCGAGGTGGGGGCCGAGGTCGGCGACGTTGCCGCTGACGACCTCGGTCGCGCCCGGCACCGCACCCGGCGTGCGCCGCAGCGCCCGCACCGGCTCGCCGGCCGCCTCGAGCGCCGCGGTCACCGCCAGTCCGGTCTTGCCCCCGGCCGACGTCACGAGGATCACGCGGCACTCCCTTCGCGGCGATCGACCTGAACCATCAGGCCATCGTCGCAGACGGCGACGGGTGGGGCGGTCGACCCGGCCGCCCCACCCGTCGGGTCTCTCAGCCTCCGCCCGCGGCGCTGAGATCGATGTCGAGCTTCTCGAAGCCCTCGCCGGTGACGTCGACGCCGTCGGCCTCCAGGGCCTCGATGGCGGCGGCGACGTAGCTGTCGTCGTAGGCCTCGGCGCCCGGGTCCTCGGCGAGGAGCTCGGTGTCGAGGGAGACCTCGATGGTCTGGGCCCACAGGTCCTCGTCGACCATGCCGATCCCGCCGGGCGACGGCCAGATCAGGGCGTTGATCTCGTTGAGCATGTACTCCTGGTGGAGCCGGTCGAGCGCCGGGCCCGCCGCCATGACGTGGTCGACGCAGGCGTCGAAGTTGTCGCGGCAGAAGATCCAGCCCCGCAGCGTGGCCGTGAGGAACGCCTCGAGCGTCTCGCCGTTCTCGGCCGGCCAGTCGGACCGGGCCCAGATGGCGTCCTGGAGCATGGCGGTGCCGACGTCGTTCCAGTCGATCACGTTGAACTGCTCGGGCTGGAACAGCTCGCCGGTGTCGGGGTCCTCGCTCTCGAGGAGGATGCCGTACTCGTTGTAGATCATCGCCTGGGCGGCGTCGATCTCCCGGTTGATCAGCGCCTGCATGTCGAAGTTCTGCTGGACGAGCTCGACGTCGGACTCGGGATCGAGCCCCGCGGAGCGGATGCCGGCGAGCAGCTCGAACTCGTTGCCGAAGCCCCAGTTGCCGACGACGGTGCCCTCGAGGTCGGCGGGCTCGGTGATCTCGTCGTCGGCCCACGACACCTGGAGGGTGCCGCTGCGCTGGAAGATCTGGCCGACGTCGATGATGTCGAGGCCCTCCTCGCGGGAGGCGAGCGCCTTCGGCACCCAGGCGATGGCCAGCTCGGCCTGGCCGGAGCCGAGCACCTGCTGGGGCACGATGTCGACGCCGCCCTCGAGGATCTCGACGTCGAGGCCCTCGTCCTCGTAGAACCCCTCCTCCAGCGCGGCGTAGTAGCCGGCGAACTGGGACTGGGCGAACCACTGGAGCTGGAGCGACAGCTCGGTCATCTCGCCGTCGGCCGCACCTTCCTCGTCACCCCCCTCCTCGTCACCGGCGTCGTCGCCCTCGTCGCCGGTGTCCTCGGAGGTGGTCTCGTCGGTGCTGACGTCGTCGTCGCCGGCGTCGTCATCGTCGTCGCCGCACGCGGCGGCGATCAGCGACAGCGCCAGCACGGCCGCGACGACGGCGCTGAGCCGGTGGCGGCCACGCCGCCGGGATGTCGTGGTCGGTCGGCTCACGGGTTCCTCCATGTCACGTGGGCGGCGGGCCGGTGGTCGGCTCGCCGAGGATCGTTGTCGGTGTCGGCCGGGTTCGCCCCGGCGCTCATCGCTCGGACGCCTGGTCGTGCCACGGGGTGACCAGGCGTTCGGTGAGCAGGACCGCCCCGTAGAGGAGCAGCGCCAGCGCGCAGGCCACGGCGATGCCGGCCCACGCGACGTCGAAGCGGACGACCGAGGCCTGCTGGGAGATCAGCACGCCGAGGCGCCGCCGGGAGCCGCCGAAGTACTCGGCGACGATGGTGGTGATCATGGCCAGCGACGCGGCCACCTTCAGCCCGGTGAACAGCAACGGCAGCGACCGCGGCACCCGCAGCTGGGTGAGCGTCGCCCGGGTGCCGGCCGCGTAGGACCGCATCAGCTCGAGCTCGTTGGTCGGCACCGCCTGCAGGCCCCGGGACACGTTCACGAACACCGGGAAGAACGTGACCACGGCGACGACGCTGATCTTCGAGAGCGGCGAGAGCAGGCCGAACCAGATGTTGGCGATCGGCGCGAGCACCACGATCGGGGTGGCGGCCACGACGGTGGCGAGCGGGGTGAGGCCGTGGCCGAGGCCACGGAACCGGACCGTGAGCAGCGCCATGGCCACCGCCGCCGCGGCGCCGACGACCAGGCCGGCGAACGCCGACCACAACGTGGCCAGCGCGGCGGGCCAGATCGTCGACCACTCGTCGACCAGCGCCCGGGCGATGGCGGACGGCGCGGGCAGCAGGAAGTCCTCGATGTCGCCGAGCCCGACCCAGAGCTGCCAGGTGCCGAAGATCAACACGCCGGCGACGAGCGGCGGGGCGATGCGCCCGAGCGTGCTCACAGCGCACCCTCGGCCCGGAGCCGCTCGCGGACCTCGTTGACCAGCTCGTAGTACTCGGGTGACTCGCGGGTGTCCATCGTGCGCTCGGCGCCGAGCGGGATGTCGACGACGCTGTGGATCCGCCCGGGCCGCGGGGTGAGCACCACGACCTTCGTCGACAGGAACACGGCCTCGGCGATCGAGTGCGTGACGAACACGACTGTCGTGCCGGTCTCTCGCCAGATGCGCAGCAGCTCGCCCTGGAGGTGCTCGCGGGTCATCTCGTCGAGCGCACCGAACGGCTCGTCCATCAGCAGCAGCTCGGGCTCGAACGACAGCGCCCGAGCGATGGCGACCCGCTGCTGCATGCCGCCCGAGAGCTGCGAGGGGCGGTGGTCGGCGAAGTCGGCCAGGCCGACGAGCTCCAACATCTCGGTGGCCCGCCGGCCGCGCTCGCGCTTGGACATGCCGGCGAGCGCGAGCGGCAGCTCGATGTTGCGCTGCACGGTGCGCCACTCGAAGAGCGTGGCCTGCTGGAACGCGAAGCCGTAGCGGCGCCCGAGGCGGGCGTCGTGCGGCGGCCCGCCGAGCACCTCGGCGGTGCCGGCGGTCGGTTCGACCAGGTCGGCCAGCACCCGCAGCAGCGTGCTCTTGCCGCAGCCGGAGGGGCCGAGCAGGGTGACGAACCCGCCGGCCGCGATGTCGAGGTCGATGCCGGTCAGCGCCGTCGTCGTCGGTCCCTTCGAGCCCTTGGGCGCGAACGTGACCTCGACGCCGGTGAGCCTCGCGGCGGGCGTGACGTCGTCGCCGGTGGCCGCGTCCGGCGGCGCCGGCGTGGTGGTTGCGCGGTCGTCGGGGGTCACGGCGACACCGTCCCCATCGAGCGGCCGACGACCTTCTCGGCCGCGGCGACCGCGCCGACGAACGCCAGGCCCAACATCGCGGAGGCGGCGACCGCGGCGTAGAGCCGTTCGGGGTCGAGGTCGAAGAACGAGGTGAACGTGAGCAGGAGGCGGCCGACGCCGTCGCGCTGGCCCGACGGCAGCTCGCCGACGATGGCGCCGATCACCGCGGCGGCGGCCGACAGGCGCAGCCCGCTGAACAGGAACGGCACCGCGGACGGGAAGCGCAGCCGGAACAGGACCGAGAGCCTGCCGGCCCCGTAGGACCGCATCAGCTCGAGCTTGGACGGGTCGGCCGACGCGAGGCCGCGGTCCATGGCGATGACGATCGGGAAGAACGCCAGGTAGAACGAGATCAGGCTGACCGACACCCATGCGTCCCAGCCGATGCGCCCGCCCCAGATGACGACCATCGGTGCGGTGGCGATGAACGGGATCGTCTGGGTGACGACGACCCACGGCAGGAACGCCCGCCCGAGGACCGGCAGGAGCGAGAAGACGACGGCGATGGTGATGCCGGCCGCCGCACCGGCGACCAACCCGACGCCGGCCTCGCGTGCGGTGAACAGGGCGGCGTCGAACAGCACCCGCCACAGCGGTTCGGTGGTGCGGCCGCTCTGGACCTCCTCACCGAGTGATCCGATGACGGCCCACGAGTGGGGCATCGTCGTGTCGTCGGTCGCGACGGGCAGGTCCCACGGACCGATGCGGTCGTCGAGGAGGCCGCCGAGGACCTTGTAGCCCTCCCACAGGGCGACGAGCCCGGCGACCACGACGATCACCGGCAGCGCGCCCCGGGCCCCGCGCAACCAGCCGAACCACGCGGCGCTGCCGCGCACGCCGGGCGGCGGCTCGCCGAGCTCGGTGGCGTCCGCGGTCACGGCGTCGCTCATCGGGCGCCCCGCGCCGCCATCAGCGCGACCGGCATCCGTGTGGCTCCTCGCTGTCGACCTGCTCGTCACTGCGCCGCAGACGCTAGGAATCGCCGCCCCGGGGGCGATACGGCACTTGTCGCTGAAACGCCGGAACGGGCTTCGGCAACAGTCGCCACCCGGAAACGCGGCCGAAACGCCCGGGAGATCGGGCCGAAAACCGGCGGCCCGCAGCGGTCGGGCGACCACGTCTGACGACGCTTCAGCGTGGGTGCGCGAAGATCGGTCCGATTGCCGACGACCGCGACATCAGCGGCGAGTGAACGCCGCCGACGAGAAGGAGCGTCCCATGGCTACGTCCTCGGCGATGATGGCCCTCGGCACGGAGGCACCGCCCTTCGACCTGCCCGACCCGACCGGTGGCCGGCACCGCTTCGACGAACGGGTCGGTGACGCCGGTCTGCTGGTCATGTTCATCTGCAACCACTGCCCGTACGTCAAGCACGTCCAGGAGCCGTTGGCCCGCCTCGCCGAGGAGTGGATGGAGAACGGGCTCGGCGTCGTCGCCATCAACAGCAACGACGTCAGCGCCTACCCGGACGACTCGCCGCCGCGGATGGCCGAGGTCGCCGAGCGCATCGGCTACCCGTTCCCGTACCTCTTCGACGAGGACCAGTCGGTCGCCCGGGCCTACGGGGCCGTGTGCACGCCCGACTTCTTCCTGTTCGACCGCGACCACCGGCTCGTCTACCGGGGCCGCTTCGACCACACCCGCCCGGGCGGCGCGACCCCGGCGACCGGAGCCGACCTCGCCGCCGCGGTCGCCCTGGTCCTCACCGGCGAGACCCCGCCGGCCGACCAGGCGCCGTCGATGGGCTGCTCGATCAAGTGGAAGCCCGGCAACGAACCCATGTGACCCGCGACCCCGCCGAACTGGACCCCGCAGAATGCCACCGGTGGCACTCTGCGGGGTCCAGAACGGCTCATTGGGCGGGGTCTCGTGCGGACCGGCCGCACCGATCAGTTCAGGGCGCCGTAGACGAAGGTCTCGAAGAGCGGGTTGATGTCGGCACCGCCGGGGAGCTGGTCGATGCCGAAGACGTTGGCGAAGCGCAGCGCCACCAGCTCCTCGGCCGGGTCCACGAAGAAGGTCGTGAACGCGGCGCCGCCCCAGCCATAGCGGCCGACCGAGCCGATGAGCGGCCGTGACGTGAGATCGGTGCGGACGCCGACGCCGAGCCCGAACCCGTAGCCGGGCCCGGCCGCGGTGGCCAGGTCGCCGGTGTGGGACGTGGTCATCAGCTCGACCGACTTCGGGCTCAGCACCCGGACGCCACCGAGCTCGCCGTCGTTCGCCAGCATCTGGGCGAAACTGGCGTAGTCGCCGATCGTCGACACGACACCGCCGCCCCAACCGCCGCCGCCGAACTGCTCGCGTGACTCGCCGACCTTGTCGCTCGAGAACGTGCCGGGCAGCGCGGCGACCCAGTCGATCCCGCCCGGGGCCGGTTCGGGCACCATCTCGTCGACCAGCATCGCCTCGTCGCCCTCGGGCACGTAGAAGGCGGTGTCGTCCATGGCGAGCGGGCCGAAGATGCGGTCGGCGAAGAACTCGTCGAGCGTCATCCCCGACACGTTCTCGACGACGACGCCGGCGATGTCGTGACCGAACCCGTACTCGAAGCGCTCCCCCGGCTGGGACCGCAGCGGGAGCGCGGCGATCCGGTCGACCAGCTCGCTCATCGGGCTCGTCGAGTCGAGCTCGACCGGCGCCGGATCGGCGAGCGCCTCGCCCAACCCGATCGTGCCCGAGGTGTGGGTCAGCAGGTCGCGGATCGTGATCGGCCTCTCCGCCGGGACGGTCTCGCCCGTGTCCGGGTCGACCAGGACCTGTGCGTCGGCGAAGGCGGGGAGGTAGTCGGCGACCGGGTCGTCGAGCAGGAGCCGCCCCTCCTCCATGAGGACGAGGATGGCGACCGACGTGATCGGCTTGGTCATCGAGTACATGCGGAACAGGTGCTCGGGGGTCAGCTCGAACACCTGGTTGGCGTCCATCCAGCCGTCGGTCTCCAGGTGCACGACGCCGCCCCGCCGGGCGACCATCGTGATGCTGCCGGGCAGGAGGCCGCTGCCGACGACGCCGTCCAGGTAGGCGCTGAGTCGGTCGAGGCGCTCGGCCGACATGTCGACCGACGCGGGGTCGACCTCCGGGAGGACCGCCCCGTCCTGGGCGACCGCGACGTCGAGCGGAACCGCCGGCGCGGCATCGGCGATCGACGCCGGGCCCACCACGGCCCCGAGGGCGGCCGCGAGGACGGCCAAGGAGCGGACGAGCCGTCGCCGGGCGGCCCGTACCCGCTGGTGGCGGTGGCGTGGGCGCGTCTCGTCGGTTGCGGATCGGTCGATCACGGTGAGTCCCTCCCCCGAAGGTCCGGCCGGGGCGTCACTCCCGGCGCCGGAGCGACCGCACCGTATGGTCACGTGTCGCGGGTGTCAACGACCTCGACCACCGTCACCGGCGGTCCGCTCCCGTGGACCGGACGCGAACCGGGGTGCGCCGTGCGGCGCACCCCGGGACGTACCCCCTGACCTGTTCGATCAGGCTGCCTGGCTAGGCGGCCTTCTCGAGGATGTGGACGCCGCACGCCGAGCCGAGCCCGATCACGTGGGCGAGCGCCACGTTGGCGCCCTCGATCTGGCGGTCGCCGGCCTCACCGCGGAGGTGGTGGCACACCTCCCAGATGTTGGCGATGCCGGTGGCCGAGATCGGGTGGCCCTTCGACTGGAGGCCGCCGGAGACGTTCACCGGCTTGGAGCCGTCACGCCACGGCTTGCCCGACTGGAAGAAGTCGACGGCGCCGCCCTCCTCGCACAGCATCAGGTTGTCGTAGTGCACGAGCTCGGCGGTGGCGAAGCAGTCGTGGAGTTCGACGAGGTCGAGGTCCTCGGGGCCGACACCGGCCTGCTCGTACGCCTGGGTCGCCGCGGCGCGGGTGAGCGTGTTCACGTCGGGCAGGACCTGGCAGCCCTCGGCGTAGGGGTCGCTCGTCAGGATCGACGCCGACACCTTGATCGCCCGGCGCTGCTGCTCCTTGCTGAGCGTCTTCAGCTTCGCGTCGGACACCACGACCGCGGCGGCCGCACCGTCGCAGTTGGCCGAGCACATCGGCCGAGTGTTCGGGTAGGCGATCATCATGTCGCCCATGATCTGCTCGAGCGTCATCTTCTTCGAGTACGCGGCGAGCGGGTTGAGCGTGGAGTGCGAGTGGTTCTTCTCGCTGATCTTGGCGAACAGCTCGAAGCTCGTGCCGCCGTACTTGTGGCCGTACTCCATGCCGACCTGGGCGAACACGCCCGGCATGTTGTCGGTGCCGATGCGCCCGTCCATCCCGGCGACGGCGCCGTAGCGGCCCGACGGCTGCCAGCCCTCGTCGTCGTCCTTGCGGGCGGAGGCGCCGAGGAGGCCGGCACCGGCGAGCTTCTCCACCCCGACCGCGAGGCCCATGTCGCACTCGCCGGCCTTGATGGCCATGATGGCCGTGCGCAGCGCGGTGGCGCCCGTGGCGCACGCGTTGGACACGTTGTAGACGGGGATGCCCGTCTGGCCGATCTGCTTCTGCAGCTGCTGGCCGATGCCACCGCGGCCCATCAGGTTGCCGGCGGCGAGGATGCCCATGTCGGCCATCGTCACCCCGCCATCGGCGAGGGCGGCCATCGCCGCCTCGGCGCCGAGGTCGACCGTGTCCTTGTCCGGGTGCTTCCCGAACTTGGTCATCGTGATCCCGAGGATCCAGACGTCTTCACTCATGGTGCGCTCCCCTCCGCTCAGGCCGCGATCGGTTCGAACCCGAACCCGACGGCCTCGACCCCGTTGATGTCCTCACCCATGGAGTACGTCGCGAGACGCACCTTCATGCCGAGCGAGACGTGCTCGTCGTCCGGCTCGACGTTGATCAGGTTGGTGCGCACGCTCGTGCCTGCGCAGTCGACCACCGCGGCGACGAACGGCACCGGGACGCCCGGTGACGCGAATGCCACGATCGTGAACGACTTGACCTCGCCCTCGGTGGGGATGTCGACCTGGCGGAACTCGGTGCCGAAGCACGACGCACAGGCGTTGCGACGGTCGAAGAACCGTGCGCCGCAGCTCGTGCACTCGTTGGCAACGAGGTGCGGCTTGTCGCCCAGCTCCAGATACGACACGAGCGGGATCCGTTCGGCCATCGTCCCCTCCTTCCCCGGCCCGGGTGCCCCGTACGCCCCGTCCGGATCGGCTGCGGTCCGACGTTCGGTCGACCCGAGCATCGGTGTTGCCAACTGCCTAGTCCCCCGGCGTCATCCGATGCACATCTGCCCCACCGGAGGCGGGCAACACCCACCGCGCGTCCCGAGACGCGATCGTGCCGAGCGGCCCCCGGAGCCGCTCGGCACGAGCTGTCGGCGTCAGTGCGCCGGATCTTGGTGTCAGGAGCTTGGGGCTGTGCCTGTCACTCCCGGCCGCTCAGGCTGTGCCTGTCACTCCCGGCCGCTCAGGCTGTGCCTGTCACTCCCGGCCGTTCAGGCCTTGGCGGCCTTGCGGTAGTGGAACACCCCGGCGACCGTCAGGACTGCCATGACCGCTGCGCCGACGAAGGCGACGATGGCGGCGATCCCGGCGATCTGGCCGACCGTGGACCAGGCGTAGGCCGAGAGCAGCAGGCCGCGGAGGGTCTCGCCCCGGAAGAGGGAGTCACGCTGGCCGCTCAGCTGGTCGGCGGTGGCCTGCAGCTCGGCGACCTCTTCGTCGGAGGCGCCGGACTCGACGGCCTCGGTCACGGCGCCGGCAGCTGCACGCTGCGGGCCGCCCAGCTCGGCGTAGGTCATGCCGTCGGCGATGCCCTGGAGGTGGCCGTCGATGTAGCTGGCGTAGGCCTCGGCGTGCTCACCGGTGGTGACCTGCTCGCCGGCGTACTGGACCAGATCGGTGCGGCCCTCGGCCTCGAGCGACTCGGCCTCGGGGAAGAAGATCTGCTGGGAGCCGAGCTCGTCGGCGACGTAGTCGTCGGCGAAGTTGGCGCCCCACGTGAGGAGGCCACCGGCGACCACCATGACCACGGTCACGACGGCGCCCAGGGCGACCAGGACGAGATCGATCGTCCGGCGCCGCACGGCGACCACGGGTGCACCGACGATCTCGTTGAACTGCTCGTCGGTGATGTCTGCTGCGTTGTTACGGGTCTCGGTTGCCACGACTGTTCCTCTCTCAAGTTCGCGGCTTGCGTGCTTACGAATGCAACGATAAGGAACCCTCACGCGGCTGTCCGCAGGACAAGGACAGGACCGGCGTGGGACCGAAGTCCTCACCCGGCCGGGACCCCTCACCGAAACAGACGTCCCACGATTCGTTCGTAGCGCTGACCTGGGGTTCCGCGAATCCCGCCCGTTGACATCACTCGGGCCACCAACTGCGCCTCCCCCACGCTGTCGCCGCCGTCCGACACGACGTGAGGCACGCTTGACACCCGATCGGGTACCGGGGTCGCCGAGTCGCGCCCTCTCCGGCGGCCTCGCCATGGTCACGAATGACCCGCGTCGTGCAGACGCCCGCCTCGATGCACTACGGCTGCGAGGAGGGACATGATCGACCAGGAGACACAGATCGAGACGTCCACCGCGTTCGAGCAGTTCTTCGCCGACGTCGAACCGAAGCTGCGACGGGCGCTGGTCGGCGGGTTCGGGACCGACGTCGGCGGCGAGGCGGCCGCCGAGGCGTTGGCCCAGGGCTGGCGCGACTGGGAGCGCGTCCGCCACCTCGACAACCCGGCCGGCTGGCTCTACCGCATCGGCGAGCGATGGGCCCGACGCCAGCTCGGGCGCCGGCACCGCTTCGGCCCGCTCCGCCACGACCCGGCGGCGACGTGGACGTCGACGTTCGAACCCGGCCTCGACGACGCGCTCAGGTCGCTCTCGCTGCGCCAACGCCAGGCGTCGTCCTCGTCAGCGGGTTCGCCATGACCCACGCCGAGACGGCGGCGCTGCTCGGCACGTCCCGCTCGTCCGTCCAGAGCCACGCCGAGCGCGGCATGGCCAAGCTCCGAGACGCCATGGGGTGGACTCGTGAACCTCGAACAGCAGCTCCGCGACCTGGTCGACGGCGATCCCCCGCCCCACCGACTCGAGGACGTCGTCCGCCGCGCCCGAGCCGGCGGTCCGTCGACACCGCGTCGGACCACCGAACCGATCGACCGCGTGCGTCGTGGCCAGACGCGGGACGAGCGGCGCACGGCGTCGACGGGCGCTCGCCTCGCAGCCGCGGCAGCCGCTGTCGCCCTGCTCGTGGCATTCGCGGTCCCGCTGTCCCGGTGGCTTCGGACCTCTCCGGACGAGGACGGGCGCACGGTCCGAGCCGGGACCCCCGAGCAGGCGACGTCGACCACGGTGGCACCGGCCGACATCGACCCGGAGACGACCCCGGGTGACCCGGCCGCGATGGCCGGCGCCACCTGGACCGACGTCGGCACCATCGACGGCGTCGACGACGTCGAGCTCCATGACCTCCCGAGCGGCCTGTGGGCCCTCGCCACGGTCTCGGGCGATGATGCCTCGACGGGCGAGACCGCCCGTGTCCTGCGGTCCGACGACCGGGGCGCCACCTGGATGGACGTGAGCGGCGATGCCTTCGACGCCCCGTCCGGCGAGAACGTCCACGCGCACGGGATCGCCGAGCAGGACGGCGTCATCACGATCGCCGGGTCACGCAGCCACGTGATCGACATGCGAGCGGAGGCGAACGCGAGGCACGAGGCGGAGTCGGAGGAGGAGTGGGACCAACTGCGGGAGGAGCTGTACCGCGTTCGGCCTGTGGTGTGGCGCTCCACCGATGGAGGCGCGACGTGGGACCCCGTGGAGCTCCCGGGCGACTCGGGCGTGAGCGGTCGGAACGGTTCGGTGCTCACCGTCGACACCGGGTTCGTCGTGGTCAGCGCGAACGCCGCGTGGCGTTCCTCTGACGGCGAGTCGTGGGAGCTGGTCAGTTCCTTCGAGGACATGACCGTCAGTGCAGCCACGACGTTCGGGGAGCGACTCGTGGTCGTCGGGTACGACCAGATCCTCGATCCCCAGCAACTCGAGTCACTCCCCCGAGCCATGTGGTCGGACGACGGCGGCCGCACCTGGGAGCGTGCCGCGATCGACAGCGACCTCGAGCCGACGGCCGGTCTCGCGCTGCAGTCGGTGGCCGCCGGGTCCGACGGCCTGCTCGCCGTGGGGGTTCGAGGCATCCACGGCCTCGCGGAGGACCCGCTCGACTTCATGGAGCGCTTCGGCGTGCGGGACCCGGACGAGTCGTCCGGTCGGTTCGACGTCGGGGTGTGGTTCAGCGCCGATGGACGCTCGTGGACCGAACGGCCACCGCTCGGCGACGCATCGACGATGGACGCCGCCGGGTCGGTGACCTGGGGTGTCGGCGGGTTCCTCGTCGAGTACCTGTCGATCGACGTCGCAACGAACCTGGTGGAGGCGGTGCACACGGCGACCATTGACGGCTCCTCCTGGGTGCCGGTGCGGCGCGACGAGTTCCAGGACGTCGCATCGGTGGCCGCAACGGCGGAGGGCTACGTCGGCGCCATGCGCGCTCGACAGATCGGGGCCGCCCCACCGCGGTTCACGGTGACGCGCATCGGCGTGCCCTGATCGCACCGGCCGGGGGCGCACCCGGCGGGAGTCCAGGCCGAGGCACGGGGGCCCCACCCACCCC
>JAXHUH010000253.1:0-22943 GCA_034211175.1 Actinomycetota bacterium | reverse complement strand
GCGGGGCCGCGCCCGCCCCGGGGTGGGGGAGCCCGGGGCGGGGGGCGCGCCCCCCCCCCCCCCCCCCCCCACGACCAGAGCTCACGCCGCACGTCGCACCACCACGGCGACGGCGTCGACCGATCGTCGGGCCACCCGTCCTCGTCGGCGACACCGGGGTCACCGATCAGCGTCGCGATAGTCTCCGCTTATCGAACGGGCCGGCCGTGCCCGAACGGTACGTGACGTCCGTGACAAGAGGGACACCCCGACGTGAATGGTCCGTTAAGCGACACCGGCCTGGAAGACGCCGGGGCTCTCGTGGGTGCCGCGCTGCGCGCCGAGCGCGAGCGGGCGGGGCTGTCGATGCGGGCGCTGGCCGCCCTCGCCGGGGTGAGCCAGCCGTTCCTCAGCCAGGTCGAGCGGGGTGTCACGTCGCCGTCGATCGCCACGCTGTACCGCCTCGCCGACGCGCTCGACCTCTCCCCCGCCGAGCTGCTCCCGTCGCCCCAGCGCCATGCCGCGGTCCGGGTCGTGCGGGCCCACGAGGGCCGGCGCTGGCCGGTGAGCGAGCAGCCCAACGCGGCCGAGGCGCTGGTCACGGTGACCGACGGACGGCTCAGCGAGATGTACCGCTACGAGCTGCGCCCCGAGCACGATCTCGGCGGCCACTTCGCCAGCGACAGCGAGATGCTGCTCTACGTCGAGTCGGGCCGCCTACGCGTCGACCTGCGGGGCGTCGGCGTAGAGGAGCTCGGCGCCGGCGACGCCATCTTCCACCCCGGTGCGGTGCCCCACCGCTGGGAGGTCGTCGGCGACGAGACCGTCCGGGCGCTGCTCGTCGTGTCGAACGCCCCGGTCGACGAGCGCCTCCCGACGCGACGTCCGGTCGACTGACGGCGTCGGCACCTGCCGCCGTCAACGCACGGGCAGCGGCGTCGACGGCCCGGCGAGACCGCCGGTTCCTCGACGACGGGACCGATCGTCGATAATCTCAGCTTCTCAACCGCTTCCGGGAGGACCCGTGGGTGACCTGACGCTGCCCATCATCGACCTCACTCCGCTGCGCGACGGATCCGACCCGGCATCCGTGGCCCGGGCGCTCGACGACGCCTGCACCGACCTCGGCTTCTTCGTCGTGGTCGGCCACTCGATCGACCCGATGCTGCGCGACGAGATGTTCGCCCGGGCCCGCGAGTTCTTCGCACTGCCCACCCCCGAGAAGGAGGCGATCGCCATCGCCTCCTCGCCGTGCCACGCCGGTTACTCGGGCCTGGCCGGCGAGACGCTCGAGCCGGGCATGGGCGCCGACCTGAAGGAGGCGCTCGACATCGGCATCGAGCGCGGCCCGGACCACCCCGAGGTCGTGGCCGGCACCCCGCTCCACGGCCCGTCGCAGTGGCCGGCGATCGACGGGTTCCGCGAGACCGCCACCACCTACATCGGTGCGGCGCTCGAGACGATGGCCGACGTGATGTCGGGGATGGCGCTGGCGCTCGACCTGCCCGCCGACCACTTCCGGCCGCTCTACGACGATCCGCTGTGCTGGCTGCGGCTGCTCCACTACCCGCCGTCGAGCGCGGCGAGGCCGGGCGCCGACCAGCCCGGCTGCGGTGCCCACTCCGACTACGGCTCGGTCACGCTGCTCACCCAGGACGACGTCGGCGGCCTCCAGGTGAAGGCCCGCGACGGCCGGTGGCTCGACGTCACGACCGAGCCCGACATGCTGGTCGTGAACCTGGGCGACATGATCGCCCGCTGGACCAACGACCGCTACGTCTCCACCGAGCACCGCGTCGTGAGCCCCACCGAGCGGGACCGGTACTCGATGCCGTTCTTCACCGCGCCGAACTACCACACGCTCGTCGACGCCATCCCGTCGTGCGTCACCGCCGAGGCACCCCGCCGGTTCGAGCCGGTCGAGGCCGGGCGGTACATGTCCGCCCGCTTCGACGACACCCACGCCTACCGCAACCCGGAGCTGGCCGGACGATGAGCGAGGTCGTCCCCACGATCGACCTGAGCCCGTGGGCCGAGGGCGGCCCCCAGGCCCGGCGGCGCCTCGCCGCCGACATCGACCGGGCGTGCACCGAGATCGGCTTCCTCCACCTCGTCGGCCACGGCATCGCCGACGACGTGATCGCCGCCCAGCGCGCCGCCGCCGACCACCTCTTCGGGCTGCCGCTCGAGGAGAAGCTGGCGCTCATGTCGCCGTCGGCCGAGGTCAACCGCGGCTACGCCGCGGAGGGCACCGAGTCGCTCGCCTACAGCCTCGGCCAGGACGCCACCCCCGACCGCTTCGAGGCGTTCAACCTCGGCCCCGACGCCCCCGACCTCGACAACCCGGCCGTCGTCGCCGCCCGGGGCACCCACTTCGCGCCCAACATCTGGCCCGACGCCCACCCCGACGTCCGCGACGCGTTCGTGCGCTACTTCGCCGAGGCCCGCCGGGTCGCTGACCTGCTCACCGAGATCTTCGCCGCGGCGCTCGACCTCGAACCGGGCTTCTTCGGTCGCCACACCGGCCACTCGACCGACACGCTGCGGGTCATCCACTACGAGCGCCGCGACGATGCCCCGCCGATCGCGCCGGGCCAGATGCGGATGGGCGCCCACACCGACTACGGGATCGTCACCGTCCTCCTCGCCGACCCGGTGCCCGGCCTCCAGGTCCACACCGGCGGCGACTGGCACGACGTCGTCCCCGACCCCGGTGCGCTGCTCGCCAACCTCGGCGACCTCACCGCCCAGTGGACCAACGACCGTTGGCGTTCGACGCTCCACCGGGTGGTCCCGCCGCCGGAGGGCACGACCGGCCCGTTCCTGCGCCGCTCCGCCGCCTTCTTCCACGACGGCGACCACGACGCGCTGGTCGAGTGCCTGCCGACGTGCCAGTCGGAGGACAACCCGGCCCGCTACCCGCCGGTCCTGGCCGGTGAGCACCTGATGGCCAAGCTGCTCGGCCCCCGGGAGCTGCGCCCGTCGACCGCGACCCAGACGACGGGCGACCGCCTCACCACCTGAGCTGCACGCCACGACCGGCCCGGCTGGTCAAGGCGTCGGGCCGGCGGTCCGATCCTCCCCGGTGTGCCGCTGGCCGACGAGGCCTCGGCGGACGACACCGACCGAGAGGACGCGGCGTGACCGGCGACCGGCCGAGGGCAGCGGGGAGGACCGCCGAGAACCGGCGGGGTTGGGCACGTGGACGGCTCGGCGCCGCTGCCGTGCTCGTCGCGGCGGTGGCGGCCGGGCTCACCTCGGTGCGCGCGGCGGTTCCCGCGGCCGCGCAGGCGGCGGATGGGGCCGGCCGGGTGGTGATCGTCCTCGACGTGTCGGACGCCGCCTCGGTCGGCGCCGGCGCCGAGGGCGTGGCGGCCGACTGCAACGCCGACGGGGCGGTCGACGACCGTGACGACCTCAACCGCGACGGCCTCGTCGGCACCGTGCTCGACTGCGAGGTCGCCGCCGGCATCGCGATCGTCACCGCCGTCGCCGCCGAGCAGCCGGCAACGGAGGTCTCCGTCGCCGTCTTCGGCGCCTCCGCCGCGCTGGCCGACGTCGGCGAACCGCTCGCCGACGGCGCCAACCCGGTCGACGACGTCATCGGCCCGACGACCGACCGCGACGACGGCGACCGTGACCGCACCGCGGACGTCGTCCAGGCCCTCACCTCCGCCCGCCGCGGCGGGATCGACCTCCACCGACCGGTCGAGGTCGGCGCCGACGCGGATCCCGTGGCACTCGCCGCGCTCCTCGCCGCACCCGACCTGGCCGACGCCGACGCGTTCCTGCTCGCCTCCGGTGCCGGCACCGTCGGCGACGCTGCCATCAGCGACGATGCCGTCGACGCACTCGCCGGCCGCCTCGGAACGCTCCGGGCATTCGCCATCGGCGCCGACGCGACCTGCGACGGGTGGCTCGCCAGGACCGGTGCGGCCTGCACCGCCACCGCCGAGCCGTTCACCGTGATCGACCAGCTCCTCACCCCGGTTGCACCTGCCGCCGACGGCGACGGCCCCGTCCGCTACGTGGCGCTCGGCGACAGCTACTCGGCCGGCGAGGGCCTCGACAACGGCCACGCCGCCGTCCCGCTCCCCTGCCACCGGGCCCTGCGCGACGCCTTCCCGGCGCTGGTCGCCGACGACATCTCGACGCTCACTGGCCGCGGCGTCGAGCTCACCCACGGGGCGTGCGCCGGTGCCCGCATGCGTCACGTCCTCGCCGACGCCCAGGACGTCGACGGCCCCAACCCGCCCCAGCTCGACCTGCTCGGGCCGTCGACCGAGCTGGTGACGATCACCGTCGGCGGCAACGACATCGGGTTCTCGGCCATCGCCGGCCACTGCGCCGTGCACGCCGACTGCGCCGACGACGACTACGTGGAGCTGGGCGACGGCCGCTCGCTCACGCTGGCGGCGTGGGCCGACACCCGCTTCCCGTCCCTGCAGGCCCAGCTCGTCGCGCTCCACCGGGTGATCGCCCACCGTGCACCGGCGGCCCGCCGCTACGTCGCCACCTACCCGCGGCTGATCGCCGAACAGCCCCGCCGGGTCTGCACGACCCGGCTCCTGCTCTCGGAGTCGGAGCGGGTGTTCCTCGCCGGTGTCGCCGAACGACTCGAGGCCGCGACGGTCGCGGCGGCGACGGCCACCGGCGCCGTCGCGGTCCCGATGGTCGATGCGTTCGCCGGGCGCGAGGTGTGCGCCCGGCTGTTCAGCGACGACGAGTGGGTCGACGACGTGCGCTTCGACCCGACCAACCCGCCGTTCTTCGTCGCGCCGGGCACGTTCCACCCCAACCGGGCCGGCCACCGCGCCTACGCAGCCGAGGTGATGGACACCATCCGGGCCGACCCGACCTGGCCGTGATCGTCGACGCCACGGGCGCGATCCGGGGCCGTCGGCCGGGTTCATGGGTAGGAGGGCCCTAGGCGGTCTACCTACTGGTCGGTAGGTTCCGCGCCATGGCCGATCCCCTCCCCCCGACAGGCACCACGGCGACGGGAGCGGTCGAGCTCCCCGCCCTCATCCAGGGCGGCATGGGCATCGGGGTGTCCGACTGGCGCCTCGCCCGCGAGGTCGGGCGCCTCGGCCACCTCGGCGTCGTCTCCGGCACCGCGCTCGACGCCGTCCACGTGCGTCGCCTCGGCGACGGCGACCCCGGCGGGCACCTGCGCCGGGCCTACGCCCGGTTCCCGGTGCCGGGTGTGGTCGAGCGGGTCCTCGAGCGGTGGTTCGTGCCCGGCGGCCGCGAGCCGACCGAGGCATACCGCGACGTCCCGCTCGGGACGCTCGACCCGCCCGCCGAGCTGCGGGAGCTGACGATCCTGGCCAACTTCGCCGAGGTGTGGCTGGCGAAGGAGGGCCACGACGGCCCGATCGGCGTGAACTACCTCGAGAAGGTCCAGCTCCCGACACCGTTCGCCGTCTACGGCGCCATGCTCGCCGGCGTCGACGCGGTGCTCGTCGGCGCCGGGATCCCGACCCAGCTCCCCCGGTTGCTCGACGACGTCGCCGCGGGAGCACCGGTGTCCTACCGGGTCACGGTCGCCGGCGCCGGGCCCGACACCGAGCACACGACCCGGCTCGATCCCGCCGAGCTGTTCGGCCGGGCCGCGCCCCGCCTGCCCCGGCCCCGGTTCCTGGCCATCGTCTCGTCGGTGATGCTGGCCACCTACCTGACCAAGAGCGAGGCGACGACGCCCGACGGCTTCGTGGTCGAGGCCCACGACGCGGGCGGCCACAACGCGCCGCCGCGGGGGCGGCTGCGCCTCGACGACGACGGCGAGCCGATCTACGGCCCCCGCGATGACGCCGACCCGGCGGCGATGACCGCGCTCGGCCTGCCGTTCTGGTTGGCCGGTGGCTGGGCCCGCGCCGGTGCCGTCCACGAGGCGCGGGCGCTCGGCGCCCACGGCATCCAGGTCGGCACCGCGTTCGCACTGTGCGAGGAATCAGCGCTGCGCGACGACCTGAAGGCGGCCGTCGTCGACGCCGCGCTCGGCGATGAGCTGCGGGTGCGCACCGACCCGTTGGCGTCGCCGAGCGGCTTCCCGTTCAAGGTCGTCGACCTGCCCGGGACGCTGGCCGACGACGGGGTCCGCTCGGAGCGCCGCCGGGTGTGCGACCTCGGCTACCTGCGCACCCCGTACGTCCGCACCGACGGCGACGTCGGGTACCGCTGCCCCGCCGGCCCGGCCGCCGGCTACGTGGCCAAGGGCGGCGACGCCGACGACACCACCGGCCGGGTCTGCCTGTGCAACGGGCTCCTGGCGACGATCGGGCTCGGGCAGGTCCGCTGCCGGGGCACGGAACCGGCGATCGTGACCACGGGCGACGACGCCGTCGCGGTCGTGCGCGCCCTCGCGCCGCTCGCCGGGCCGTCGGGCCGCTGGTCCGCCGCCGACGTGGTCGCCCACCTCCACGACCGGGCACCGGCGCAGGTCGGCTGACCCGGCGCCGCATCCCACGCACGGCCGCCTGACGCAGTGGGCGGTTCCGGCCGCCCCGATGCCAGGATGACCCCGTGGACAACCCCGACCGGGTGCTGCTCGCGCGCTTCGCCGCGGGCGACGGCACCATCATGGCGCTCGACTCCAACCCACTCGCCTACGCGCTCGGCGGGCGCATCACCGCACTCGACGTCGAGGCCGGGACCGTCGAGCTGCGGTTCCGGCCCGGGCCGACGTTCCTCCAGGGCGCCGGGATGATCCAGGGCGGCGCCATCGCGGCGATGCTCGACTTCGCCATGGCCTTCACGGTGCTCGCCGGCCTTCCCGCCGAGCAGGGGGCCACGACCGTCAACCTGAACGTGTCGCTCCAGCGACCGTGCCTCGCCGGTGAGCACCGGGCCCGCGGGACGGTCGAGCGACGGGGCCGTTCCCTGGCGTTCGCGCACGCCGAGCTCGCCCCGGTCGACGGCGACGACGTCGGCACCCCGGTCGCCACCGCGACCTCGACGATGGCGATCGTGGCACTGGGCTGAGCCCCCGCCGCCATCGTGGCCGGGCCGCCGCGCCGGGTCGGCCAGGACCCGCCGAAGGACCCTGGTCAGACGGGCCGCGCCGCGGTAGGCCTGAGCCATCGAGGTGAACCACGCCCGGCGCCCCGAACCGCTGCCCGCCCGGGCGTGCCGTGATGGGTTCGGTCGTCCTGCCTCCGCCGTCGGACCGCTCAGCTGATCCGCTCGTCGAGCCCGTACGCACGCCGGACCGCCCACCCCGGGCCGCCCGCCGCATGGGCTACCTCGCGTCGGCCACCGCCAACCTGATCGCGCTGTGGATCATCGCCCACGTCGTCGAGTGGGGTTGGCCCGCGTTCGTGACCGCCGAGCTCGACGGCCTGATGGGCATCATCACGGTGTCGATGCTGGCCGCGGTCGCCGCCGACCTGCTCTGGTTCTGGCGGGACCCGCCGCCGCTGCGCCACGGCGTCCAGGTCCTCCTGAACGCCATCACCTTCGTGGTCATGGTGCGGACCTGGCAGGTGTTCCCGTTCGACTTCACCGGCTACGCCGACTGGTGGGAGACCGCGACCCGCGTCCTCCTCGGCGTCGGCATCTTCGGCGTGATCACCGACACGATCACCCAACTCGTCAAGCTCGCCCGCGACGTCACTCCGGCCTGAGCGCAGATCGTCGTCCTGCGGGTTGCGGGGCGCCGGCGGTCGCCTCTTCGGCGTCGCCGGCTGCTCGTGAGCGGCACGGACCCTGCGGGTGGAGCGCTGGCAGAATCCTCGGATGGGCCCTGCGGCACCTACCGACGGGTTGACGATCGCGGCGACGCAGCCGCGATGCGCGCCGGGTGATGTCGGGGCGACGCCGGGGCCCACGCGGCGATCGTCCGTGCTGCCGGGGCGCGGGTGGTCGTGTTCCCCGAGCTGTCGCTCACCGGCTACGAGCTGGGCGCTCCCGCGGTTGACCCGGGCGACGAGCGCCTGGTCCCGATCGTCGACGCGTGCGCGGCCGCCGGCGCCGTCGCCCTCGTCGGGGCGCCGACCAGCGACGCCGACGGTGAGCACATCTCGGTGCTCGCGGTCGACGGCGACGGCGCACGCCTGCTCTACCGGAAGATGTGGTTGAGCGCGGCGGAGGCCGAGCGCTTCGCGCCCGGTCCGTCGCCGTCGGTGCTCACCGTCGACGGTTGGCGGCTCGGCGTCGCGATCTGCAAGGACACCGGCGTCGTCGACCACGCCGACGCAACCGCGGCATGCGGGATGGACGTGTACGTCGCCGGGGTCCTCGACTCCGCCGACGACGCCACGATCCAGGGGGCACGTGCCCGTCGCATCTCGGAGCGTCACGGCGTGTGGGTCGTCGTGGCCAGCTTCGCGGGCTCGACCGGAGGTGGGTACGAGCGGACGGCGGCGCGGTCCCGGATCTGGGCACCCGACGGCACGCTGTTGGCGTCCGCCGGCCTCGGGACGGGTCGCATCGCCCGCGCGACCCTCGTGCGCACGCCGACCCGGCCCGGCGGCCGGAGACGCGGCACGGGCTGACCCGGCCGTTGCGCCGAAATCGTGGGAGTGGGCGACCGTCGACCGACGACGATGGGCCCGTGGAGGGAGAGGCCGAGGTCGAGGTGGTCGTCGCCCACCGGGAGCGGGCGACGCTACGGGTCGGCGACGTCTTCCTGAAGGTCGATGCCGATCAGGGACGGATGGACGTCGAGGTCGAGGCGATGGCCCTGGCGCCGGTGCCGACACCGGAGGTGCTGTGGCGGCGCCCACCCGTGCTCGCCCTCGCCGCGGTGCCTGGTGTGGCGCTGGGCCGCCTCGGTGAGCCGTCGGCGGCGTCACCGGCGGCGTGGCGCGCGGCGGGTGCCGCGGTCCGGGCGCTGCACGACGCCCCGTTGCCGCCGTGGCCGGGCCGCAGCGTCGACCACCTCGCCGCGACGCTCGAGCGCGAGTGCGCGTGGCTCGTCGCCAACGACGTGCTTGCCGCTGACCTGGTTGAACGCAACCGCCGCCTGGCCGAGACCGTGCTGCGACCGTGGGAGCCCGTGTTCGTCCACGGCGACCTCCAGGTGGACCACGTCTTCGTCGACGGCGACGAGGTCACCGCCATCATCGACTGGTCGGAGGGCGCCCGGGGCGACGCCGCGTTCGACCTCGCCACCCTCACCCTCTCGAACGAGACCCACCTCGACGACGTCCTCGCCGGCTACGGCACCGACGTCGACCGCGACCTGATCCGCGCCTGGTGGTCGCTGCGGTGCCTGAGCAACATCCGCTGGCTCGTCGAGCACGGCTACGGCCCACCCGGCACCTACCCCGAGCTCGCCGTCCTCCGCGCCGTCGAGCACTGACGCGGGGTAGCTCTCAGTCCCGGAGCAGGCCCACGAAGGTGACGGCGGGGTCGCCCGGATCGGCCGTGCCCTCCGGGCCGAGCTCACCCATGACCCAGCTGGCGAAGGTGACCGACAGGGCGATCCGATCGTCGCCGATGACGGGGTGGAGCTCGACCGGTTCGTCGTCGCCGATCTCGTCGACCAGGTCGGCGATCGCAACCACCTCCCAGCTGACGAGGTCGGACGACACGAGCAGGTACTGGTCCCGGAGATGGTTGGTCCAGAAGACGTGGGGGCTGCCGTACGTGTCGCTGTCGTCGGTTGCGCCGAGAACCGGGATCGCGACGCCGAGGGGCCCGGTGATCGGTTCGCCGACCAGGGCATCGGCGATGCGCTCGTCGAGGGCCCCGAGGTCCACCGGTGTCCAACTGCTGCCGCGATCGTGGGACACGGCGATGGTGTGCTCGGCCTGTTTCGTGTGGCGTTCCGGCGGGTCCTCCGGGTCGAGGACGCGACCGGTGGCCACGAGGGCATCGCCGGCGATGTTCACGGAGGTCGTCCCGTCGGGGACCTCCAGCGGGTTCCAGGTCCGGCCGTCCCGGGACCAGAACGCCGCGGTGCGGAGAGGCTCGATGTCGTAGGGCACGTTCGGCGGTGGATCGGGGTCGGGCACGGTGGCGTACATCACGAACCCGCCGTCGGCGGCGCGGACCTCACCGCCGGGCAGCGGCAACGTCACGGGTTCCCACGCCCCGCCGCTCCACACGTACGCGTCGACCGTGAGCACGTCGGGCGTCACGGGATGCTGGAGACCGAGCTCGCTCCAGCCGACCACGTCGACGTCGTCGAAGGGCTGTTCTCTGGCTGCGGACTCGAGCACCAGGCCGTCGGCTGCCCGCGCGTGGACCCACCGATCACCGCTGATGGCGATGTTCGGCCCGAACCGCAGTTCGGTGGTCGTGTCCCACTCGGGGAAGAGCTCGGACCAGTCCGCGGGTTCGTAGGTCGACTCGACGACGGCCAGCGTGGAGCCTCCGCTCGTGTCGATCGACGTCTCGGCGTAGAGCTGCCAGCGGATCGCGTCGCTCGGCACGTCGGCACTGACCGGAAGCTCCTCCGTGTCCCAGGTCTCGCCTCCGTCGACGGAGGTGGAGACGACCACGGCCCGAGCATCTGCTGTCGTCCCGATGGCCCGTAGCCGTTCACCGTCCGCGGCGAGATCATCCACGATCATCGCAGCGGGCATCGGCGACGGTGCCCAGGTTCCGTCGTCGCCGAGCCGATAGAGAGCCATCGGGGTCCGCAGTCCGTCGAACCCCGGGTCGGCGGCGACGAGCGACACCAGGTCGGGATCGACAGCGAGCGAGAACAGGCTGCCGTCGGCGCCAACAGCGGAGTCGTCGACGCCGTAGAGGCCTCCGTCGGCGCTGGCACCCCACTCGAGGTCCGAGTCCGGGTCGTCGGCGCCGGGTCGGTCCGCCTCGGGCGCGGCCGTGTCCTCGGTGGCGACGGCGGTCCCTCTGCCGTCGGTGGCGACGTCGGTCCCGTTGGGTTGGTCCCGGCGAGCGGTCACGAAGGTGGTGGCGACCGCCAGTACAGCCACGACGGCCGCGCCGGCGAGGGCGGCTCGACGTCGGCGTGTGCGGCGTCGGGCGGCGGTGACCACGCGCTCGGCGCCGATCGGTTCCGTCCGCAGCGTGATGTGGTTGGTCCGCAGTCGACGGGCCAACTCGGCGTCGGATCGCGTGTCGTGATGAGGTTCGGGTGCCATCGGGGTCACCTCAGGTGCGCGAGGGCGTCGTGGAGCTGGGCGAGGGCACGGTGGAGGCGGCTCTTGACCGTGCCGGGCGGGAGGTCGAGCGCGTCCGCGGTGTCGCGGACGGACCAGTCGAGGACGAGCCGGCAGACGACGACGGCCCGGAGGTCGACGTCGAGCGCGGCGAGCGCCTCGGCGACAGACGGGTCGGCCATCGGAGGCGGTTCGACCCGGTCGGGTCGGGCGAAGGGAAACTGCCGCCGGGCGCGACGGTGGTACGAGCGGGCCCAGTTGAGACCGACCCGGTACACCCACCCGGCCGGGGCGTCGTAGTGGCGGACGGTGCGCCACCGCTGATAGGCGCGGACCATCGCCTCGTCGGTGGCTTCGGCCGCCAGGTCCTCGTCACCGAGGGTGACGGCCAGCCCGCGGGTCACGGTGTGCCAGCTCGCCTCGTAGAACTCGGTGAACGAGCGCTCGTCCCCGGCCGCCGGTTCGCCTCGTGAGGTCGGTGGCGCCGCCTCCGCCGGTGGCTCCTCCGCTGGTGGAGCGCCCCGCCGCGGCCGCACGCCACGCCTCGCCGCAGTGGTGTGTGCCGGTCGCATCGCCCCGGACACGCCCACCACCCCTCTCCGGTTCGCCATCCCGCCGATTCACCCACCCACCTGCACCACTCCGCCCGCCGAGGCGAACAGCAGAGGTCGAAGCCGTGACGCCCTCCCACCGGAGGCCGCCGGAACCGGTCTACCGACCTACACCCTCGACGCGCTTCTCGCAGACCAGTCCGCCCTGGAACGAGGACACCCCAGGTCGACCGCGAAGGACAAGCAACGCGCGAGTGCCCGGCTCTGACGAGCCTCGAACCCATGCCAAGGGCCCGCCGAGCCCGAAGGCCCCGGGGCCGACCGCGAAGGGCAAGCGACTCACGAGTGCCCGGCTCTGGCGAGCCTTGGAACCCATGCCAAGGGCCCGCCTGGCCAGAAGGTCCCCGAGCGGAGCGGAAGGAATGACGGCCCTCCCGTCCGAGGCCGAGGTCGACCGCGAAGGGCAAGCAACGCGCGAGTGCCCGGCTCTGGCGAGCTTCGGAACCCATGCCCAGGGCCCGCCTGGCCAGAAGGCCCCCGAGCGGAGCGGGAGAGATGACGGCCCTCCCGTCCGAGGCCGCAGCCGAGGACGCGGAGATCCAGCTCGAGTGCCCGGCTCAGACGAGCCTCGAAACCCATGCCAAGGGCCCGCCTGGCCAGAAGGCCCCCGAGCGGAGCGGGAGAAACGACGGCCCTCCCGCCCGAGGCCGCAGCCGAGGACGCGAAGAGCCAGCTCGAGGCGACGACCGGAATCGAACCGGTGTACGCGGCTTTGCAGGCCGCTGCCTAACCACTCGGCCACGTCGCCAAAGACGGTTGCTGAGCTTAGCGCGCTCGGCCGCCGACCCCCGAACGCCTTCGGGCGAAGACACTACGCTCGCCGCCATGTCGGACGCAGCGCCCACCCTGGCCGAGGAGATCGGCGTCCTCGCCGTCCAGGACGTCCGGGTCACCGACGACCTGGCCCACCTGGAGCTGTACACGACCGGCGGGCTGCTCTCGGTGCTGTGGCACGGACCCCGCGACGCCGAGGGTGTGCTGCTGTGCTGCGGTGGCGCGATGGGCAGCCTGTTGGGCCCGGCGGACGGTCTCTACCAGGACCTCGGCGCCATGTTGGCGGCCCGGGGCATCGGCACGCTGCGGGTCGGGTACCGGCGTCCGAACGACCTGGAGGCGTGCACGTTCGACCTGCTGTTCGCGGCGGCGATGGCCCGTGACGAGGGCGCCCGGCGCTACGTGACGATGGGCCACTCGTTCGGCGGTGCGGTGGCCGTGCGGGCCGCGGTCGGCCTCGGTGACCGCCTCGCCGGGGTCGTGACCCTGGCGACCCAGGCCGGTGGTTGTGAGCCGGGCGAGGAGCTGGAGGGCACGCCGATGCTCCTGTTCCACGGCGAGCGGGACGCGATCCTGCCGCCGCAGGCGAGCGTGATGGTCCAGTACCTGACCGGCGGTGAGGTGGTCCTGCTCCCCGATGCCGATCATCTCCTGGTCGAGGCGGCCGCGCCGATCCGCGAGCGGCTGGCGACGTGGCTGCCGGAGCGCTTCGGGCGATAGGCACCGTCCGGCCGGGTCGCGGCGGCGCGCTACGTTGCGGGCGTCGCTGCCACGGGAGGACCGATGACGACGCCGGAAGCCCGCCTGACCGAGCTCGGCCTGGAGCTGCCGCCGGCCCCGAAGCCGGCGGGGAGCTACGTGCTCGCCCGCCGTTCGGGCTCGCAGATGTGGCTGGCGGGCCACGGCCCGTTCAGCACCGACGGGAAGCTCACGACCGGCAAGCTCGGCGCCGACCTCGATGTCGAGGCGGGTCAGGAGGCGGCGAAGCTGACCGCCCTGAACCTGCTGTCGACGTTGCAGGACCAGCTCGGCTCCCTCGAGCGGGTCGCGGCGATCGTGAAGCTGGTCGGGATGGTCAACTGCACGCCGGAGTTCGATCAGCAGCCGGCGGTGATCAACGGCGCGTCGAACCTGCTGTTCGAGGTCCTCGGCGAGGCCGGCCGCCACGCCCGCTCGGCGGTGGGCATGGCGTCGCTGCCGTTCAACATGTCGGTCGAGATCGAGCTGGTCGCCGAGGTCACCGACTGAGGCTCCCCGGCCACGATCGATCTGGTACGCGAATCTGCCGCCACGTGGTGGTCGAGAACGCGTACCAGATCCGGCTCGGGGCTGGGGCCTCCGGGCGGGGTCGGGGCGATCAGCCGCCGGTGCGGGCGACGACGTCGCGGGCGACCTCACCCCAGCGGTCGAGGACCGTCGGGTCGTCGTGCGCGGCCATCGCCGCGAAGTAGCTGACGACCCGGTCGGCGACACCGCCGTAGCGCTTGACGATCTGGTCGGACAGGTCGTCCCAGCGGGCGGTGATGGCGAAGTGGTCGAGGATCTCGTCGGTGATGACCTCGGCCATGCCGGCGATGTCGCCCGCCTTCTGCCGCTCCCGGATGGCGGCGGTCGTGCCCTCGAAGCCGAGCTGGTCGAAGATGAACGCGTAGTTCGGCGTCGAGCCGTAGAAGGAGATCTGGGTGCGGGCCATGCGCCGCCAGCGCTCCTGCTCCTCCGGCGTGTCGCCGACGACGGTGAACGCGGGCACGATCAGCGCGATCTCCGACGGGTCGCGGCCGGCTTCGCGTGCTCCGCGGGCGACCTGGGGCTGCACGGTCTCGGCGAGGTAGGTCGGTGTGTTGAGCGGGTGGACGTGGACGCCGTCGGCGACGGCGCCGGCCATCCGCAGCATCCACTCGCCGACCGCGGCGACGTCGATCGGCGGGGCGCCGCACTCGATCGGCCCGGGCGACCACTGGGCCGGGAGCAGGTTCATCTCGTAGAACCGGCCCGACACGTCGAGCTTCGAGTCACCCGCGAAGGCGGCGAACGCGGCCCGCACCGCCTCCACGTACTCGCGCAGGCGGGGGCCGGGCGCGGCGAACTCGCTGGAGTAGCGGCGCTCGATGTGGGCCTTCACCTGGGTCCCGAGGCCGAGGCGGAACCGCCCGCCGGAGGCCTCGGCCAGCTCCCACGCCTCGACGGCGGTGACCATCGGGCTGCGGGGGAAGGCGACGGCGATCCCGGTGGACAGCTCCAGCGTCTCGGTGGCCAGGGCGGCGGCCGCGGTCGACAGGTAGGCCGACCGCCCGGACTCGGTGAACACGATCCCGCTGAACCCGCCCCGTTCGGCGCGTCGTGCCAGGTCCTGGACCGAGCGGAGCTCGGCCCCGGCGCTCATCAGGTCGAACTTCATCCTGTACCCCCTCCGACGGGCGGCAGTCTCGCCGGTCACGGGTGCCTCATGCCACAACGACGGCGCCGGACGGCCGTCGCGCCTGGGCTTTCTGACCGGAATCGCTGATAGGTCTTCCGACGATTGGGTAGGAGATGACGGCAAAGCGACGGTTCGCAGGCAAGATGTACGCAGCGCTCCCGTCCTCGTTCTCCTGAACGTGCCGGCCGACGGTCGGCACCCGGGGACCCCGGCGCGATGCGCGGGCACGCACAGATCTCGACGTACCGGCTCCTGCGACGACACGAGGAGAGCCCGATGCACGCCCAAGCCTTCGAACTGCCCGGCTGCCTGCGACCTCCGGCGACCGTCCGCGACGAGCGGAAGGGTGCCTGGTCGTGATCGGCGAGGAGAACGTCCGCCTCACCGTCGACGAGCGTCGCCGGTTCGAGGAGATCGAGAAGCAGTTCCGCTCGGCCACCCCGTGGCAGCGGGCGCTCGACGCACTCGGCGCCTGGCGCCACGCGGCCGCGGCCGGCCTCGTCGCCGGGGGCACGGCGGCGATGCTGCTGCTCCTGCCGGTGTCGGTCGCCGGTGCCTTCGTGGCGGCGATGGCCGTCGCGCTCGGCGCGGCGATCGTGCTCGTCGACCCGCCGTCGCTGCGGACCAACAAGATGCGCGGCGGCATCGACAAGATGATCGCCCGGGCGGCGCGCCAGCCCGACCGTCGCCGGCGCCGAAGCACCGACTGATCAACCCAGCGCCCGGGCCCACGCCGTGTGGCCCCGGAGCCCACCCAGACACCCGAAGCGGGCACGTGATGCGACGGCCTGTTGTCGTCGCATCACGTGCCCGTCACGGTGGTGCAGAGGTGTCGGCGGCGGTCAGATCGTGCGCTCGCTGCCCTCCCAGAACGGTCGGCGCAGCTCACGCTTGAGGACCTTGCCCGGACCCGACACCGGCAGCGGGGTGTCGCGCAGCTCGATCGACTTCGGAACCTTGTAGGTGGCGATGTGGCTGCGGCAGAACTCGACGAGTGCCGCCGTGTCGACATCGGACCGGGCGGGGACGACCACGGCGTGGACGGCCTCACCCCAGCGCTCGTCGGGGATGCCGAAGACGCACGCCTCCTTGACGTCGGGGTGGAGGAACAGCACCTCCTCGACCTCGGTGGAGTACACGTTCTCGCCGCCGGTGACGATCATGTCCTTGGCCCGGTCGACGAGGTAGACGCGGCCCTGGTCGTCCATCCAACCGAGGTCGCCGGTGCGGTACCAGCCGTCGACGAGCACGGCGGCGGTCTGCTCGGGCTTGTTCCAGTAGCCGGCCATGACGTTGGCGCCGCGCACGAGCACCTCGCCGATGTCGCCGTCGGGGAGCGGGTCGGTGCCCTCCAGCGTGGCGACCCGGACCTCGACGCCGATGACCGCGGGCCCGCACGAGCGGATCAGCGGGCTGTCGAGCAGCTCCTGCTCGTCGCGCAGCGCGGTGGCGAGCGGCGCGGTCTCGGTCGCCCCGTAGAGGTGGACGAGCTCGGCGTCACCGAACGCCTTGGCCGCTCGGCGCACGACCTCGCTGGCGATGGGTGACCCGCCGTGGGACAGGTGGCGCAGCGACGAGACGTCGCGGCCGGAGGCCAGCTGGGTGTCGGCGAGCGCCGCGATCATCGTCGGGACCCCGAGCGTGGCGGTGACGTGGTGGGTCTCGATCAGCTCGAGCGCCTTCGCCGGGTCGAACGCGCCGAGCATCACCTGGGTGCCGCCGGCCCAGATCATCGACAGCACCGCGACCGTGCCGGCGGCATGGAACATCGGGGCCATGACCAGGTAGCTGTCGGCGTCGGTGAACCCGCAGGCGATCAGCTCGTTGATGGCGTTGGCGATCAGGTTGGCGTGGGTCAGCATCACACCCTTCGACGCCCCGGTCGTGCCGCCCGTGTAGAACAGCCCGGCCAGCGACGACGACTCGACGCCCGTCCCGAGCGGCACCGGCGACGCCGCGGCGACGAGGTCCTCGTAGGCGCTGGCGCCGTCGATCTCGTCGATGCGCACGACCCGCTCGACGACGTCGGCGAGACCACCGGGGTCGCGGTCGCAGAACAGGACGCGGACGCCGCCGTCGGTGAGCGCGTAGCGCAGCTCGGGCTCGGCGTGGCGGGTGTTGAGCGGGACGATCACCCGGCCCGACGCCGGCACGGTGACGTAGAGCTCGAGGTACGGCGCGGAGTTGGCGGCCAGCACCGCCACCCGGTCCCCCGGTTCGGTCAGCTCCCCGAGCGCGCCGGCGAGGCGGCGACAGCGCCTGCCGAGCTCGGCGTAGGTGAGCTGGCGGTCCCCGTCCACGACGGCGACGCGCGCGGCGGCGACCCGCTCGGCGCGGGCCAACGGATCGGCGAACGTGTGCACGAAGGTCCCCCCTGGACGTGCGATCTCCCCCGGTGCGGGCATCGTAGTTTCGTCACCGCACGACTGCTGGCGGCCGGCGCCCGCCCCGGGGCCCCGGGCCCACAGCTCGACCTCCTGACCCATCGCGACGGCCCGGTCCGGGGGCAGCGCGGTGTCCGTGGTCGCCTACCGTGGCGCGGTGGTCGCCGAGCCAGCCGGATCCGAACCCGCCGCCGTCCCGACGCGCGCAACGACCGCGGCGGCCGGCGATCTGGACGGGCTGCGGGAGATCGGTGAGCTGTTGCTCCTGGCCGCCGAACAAGTCGGCGCGGTGGTCGAGCGCGCCGCGGTGCCGGAGCGGCTGACGGCCACCGAGGCCCGGGCGTTGCGCTACCTGTGCGAGTCGGCGATGCAGCGCGATCTCGCCGTGCGGCTCGGCTGCGACTCGTCGCGGGTGACGGCCATCATCGACCGCCTCGTGAGCCGGGGGTACGTCCGCCGCAAGGTCTCGCCCCACGACCGGCGCTACCGGATCGCGACCGTGACCCCGGAAGGCCACGCCGCGGTGGCCCGCATCGGCGAGCGCCTCGC
This sequence comes from Actinomycetota bacterium, assembly GCA_034211175.1. Classification (GTDB taxonomy): domain Bacteria; phylum Actinomycetota; class Acidimicrobiia; order Acidimicrobiales; family CAIXPF01; genus JAXHUH01. Next base: position 5,152 of record JAXHUH010000253.1, on the reverse strand, counting down.
CACCACGTCTCCCCTGATCGGCCGCCTGTCCCCGGAGGAGCGTGACGTGTTGGCGGTTGCGCTGCGCCGCCTCACCGACCCTGGCTGAACCGCTGGCGGCGCCGCCCCGCGATGCGCCGGGCCGGGGGAACCCGGCGCATCACGTGTGGGGAGGAACGGGTTCGGCGCGCTCGGTTCAGCGGGCGCCGAGGAGGTGCTCGAGGGCGAGCTGATCGAGCTGGATGAACGCCGAGCCCCGGGCCGCGGCGGCGTCGGCGTCGAAGTCCTCGAAGGCGCTGGCGTCGGCGAGCAGCTCGGCGTAGGTCTCGCCGTCGGCCAGCGTCGGCTGCGACAGCTCACCGACCCGGGCGGCCTCCAGCGCGGCCGCCACATCGGGGTCGGCCCGGAACGCGGCCGCCCGCTCCTTCAGCAACAGGTACGTGCGCATGTTGGCCGCGGCGGACGCCCACACGCCGTCGTCGTCCTCGGTGCGCAGGGGCTTGTAGTCGAAGTGGCGGGGGCCCTCGTAGCCGCCGTTCTCGAGCAGGTCGACGAGGAAGAACGCGTTGAGCACGTCACCGTGGCCGAACACGAGGTCCTGGTCGTACTTGATGCCCCGCTGGCCGTTGAGGTCGATGTGGAAGAGCTTGCCCTGCCAGAGCGCCTGGGCGACCCCGTGCACGAAGTTCAGCCCGGCCATCTGCTCGTGGCCGACCTCGGGGTTGAGCCCGACCATGTCGTGGTGCTCGAGCGTCGAGATGAACGCCAGCGCGTGGCCGACGGTCGGCAACAGGATGTCGCCTCGGGGCTCGTTCGGCTTCGGCTCCAGCGCGAACCGCAGCCCGTAGCCCCGGTCGATCACGTACTGGGCGAGCGTGTCGATGCCCTCCCGGTAACGGTCGAGCGCGGCCCGCACGTCCTTCGACGAGTCGGTCTCCGAGCCCTCGCGGCCGCCCCAGAACACGTAGGTCTCGGCGCCGAGCTCGGCGGCGAGGTCGAGGTTGCGCATGACCTTGCGGAGCGCGAACCGGCGGATCGAGCGGTCGTTGTTGGTGAAGCCGCCGTCCTTGAACACCGGGTGGCTGAACAGGTTGGTGGTGACCATCGGGACCCGCATGCCGGTGTCGGCCAACGCCTTGGCGAACCGGTCGATCTGTGCCCTGCGGGTCTCGTCGTCGGATCCGAACGGGATGAGGTCGTCGTCGTGGAACGTGACGCCGTAGGCGCCGAGCTCCGACAGCCGGTGCACGGCCCGCACCGGATCGAGGGGCGGGCGGGTGGCGTCGCCGAACGGGTCGACCGCCTTCCAACCGACCGTCCACAGCCCGAACGTGAACCGGTCCTCGGGTGTCGGCACCAGTGCGGTCATGACGGCCTCCCCTCGACGCGACGCCGATGCGCCGCGATTAATTCATCGGTTGAACTATAGGGCACCGAGTGGCCGTGTCAATGGGTTCGGGTCGGGTTCGGGAGACGGGTGAACTAGCCTGGCCAGCCGTGTCGACGTCGCGCCCGACCCCCGCCCGGCAGCAGTCGTTGCGGGCCCACAACCTGGCGCTGGTGCTCACCGCCATCGCGTCGGCACCGTCGTCGACGAGGGCGCGGCTCGCGGCCGAGACCGGGCTGACCAAGGCGACCGTGTCGAGCCTGGTCGACCTGCTCGTCGCCGCCGATCTGGTCGTCGAGGCGGGCCCGGATGCCACGCCTGCGGCGGTCGGGCGGCGCGGGTCGTCGCTGACGCTCTCCGATGCCGGTCCGCTCGGCATCGGCGTCGAGGTCAACGTCGACTACCTCGCCACCTGCACCGTCGACCTCACCGGCCGCGTGCGGCGACGGGAGACGATCATCGGCGACGAGCGGGGCGACGGGCCGGACGCGACGCTCCGGCGGGCCGCCGGCGCGCTGCGACGGGCACTCGACGATGCCGCAGCCGACGACCGACCGGTCGCCGGGATCACGCTCGCGGTGCCCGGGCTGGTGGAGTCGGACCACGACATCGTGCGCGCCGCCCCGAACCTCGGCTGGCGTGACGTGCGGGCCGCCGAGGTCCTCGCGCAGGAGGCCGGCCTCGCCGTACCCGCCACCGAAGGCGTCGAGGTCCGCCTCGGCAACGAGGCCGACCTCGCCGCGCTCGGCGAGCTGTGGGTCGGCGGCCACGGGTCGCTGCGCAGCTTCCTGTTCGTGTCCGGTGAGATCGGTGTCGGCGCCGGCATCGTCGTCGACGGCGCGCTGTTCGGGGGCGTGCGCGGGTTCAGCGGCGAGATCGGCCACATCACGGTCGACCCGAACGGGCCGCCGTGCCCGTGCGGCAACGTGGGCTGCCTCGAACGACTGGCCGGTCAGGAACGGATCCTGACCGACGCCGGCATCGAGCCGACGGCCGCGACGACGACGGCCCACGCCGACGGCCCGGTCGCCGAGCTCGTCGCCCGCGCCGCCGGCGGCGACGCCCGCGCCCTGTCGGCCATCGACGCCGCGGGCAGGAACCTCGGCCTCGGCCTGTCGGTGGTGCTGAACGCCATGGACATCGACACGGTCCTGCTCGGTGGCGTCTACGCCCTGCTCGGGCCGTGGCTCACCGCGCCGGTCACCGAGGAGCTCGAACGGCGGGTGTTCGCCGCCCCGTGGAGCCGCCCGTCGGTCGGCGTGTCCACCCTCGGCCCCGAGGCGGCCGTCCGCGGCGCAGCCCTCAACGCCATCCGTACCGTCCTCGACGATCCGTTCGGCTACGTCTCGGCCGACGTCGCCTGATCCGAGCCGCTCCCGACGGGCCCACCCGTGGCGGGGGCCACCCTGGCGCCAAGGGCATCGACGCCGTCACCCCGAAGGTCGGCCAGCGCCCGCGGCCGTCCGGCGAGCACGGACACCAGGCGGGCGGCCGATCCCCGGACGAGCGGCGCCCCGGCCGGCCCGTGGGACCAGTCGACGTCGGTCGCCTCGAGCCGCAGCCCCCGGGCGTTGCGTCGCGCGGGGACGAGAGGGTTCGGCACCGTGACCTGGGTCCGGAGGACATTGCTCGCCGCCTCGGCGGGTACGTGCGGTTCGCGACCCAACGCCAGGACGATGTCGAGGTGGTGCACGAGCCGGTCGCCGAGCAGGAAACGGGGCGGGAAGAGCAGCCGCGTCCGCAGCGGCAGGCGGTCCATGTGCCGTTCGAGCTCGTCGAGCAGTGCCAAGGTGGGCGTCGCCGCGGACAACCGTCGCGCCATGACGTCGCTGGCCCGGTCGAACGAGCCCTCTCGGGCCATCGTGACGGCGAGGTCGCCCAGCGGGAACCGCGCGCCGAGGACCAGGTGCGCGAGGACGTCCCGGTTCGCCCAGCCGTCGCACAGGCTCGGTCGCCGCCAGTCGCTGTCGGTGAGCGTCCGAGCGACCCCGAGGAGGGCCCGGTCGTGCTCCTCGATGATGTGCCGCATCAGGCGTCGCCCTCGGCCACCGGCGAGTGCACACCGGACGACGTCTCCACCCCGCCCGGCGGGTGGGCGTCCGGCGACAGCGTCGAGGTGAGGAACGTGACCTGGTCTCGGATCATCCGGTCGACGAGCGGCGGGTGGTACACGTCGAAGTGATCGGCGTCGTAGTGGTTCGCCGTCCCCTGCGGGGCGCGCTCGGCCACCTTGGCCACCGTGCGGGGGCTCATGAGCGTCTCCCGATCAGAGACGCACACCAGGAGCGGGCAGCTGACCCGGTGGGCCGAGCGCGCCTCGGTGGACACCATCATCTCGAGGCCGGCCGCCGCGGCCACGCGGTTGTCGAACCGGTGCCCGTCCGGCACGACGGATTCCCACCCGGCCCTGGCGCCGGGCACGGTGACCAGGGCGCGCTCGCCGGGGTCGCCGACGATGGCGACGTAGTGGCGACGCCTGCGGGTGAAGACCCGGGCGGCGTCGCGGAGCACCGAGGGCACGAGGCCCGCCATCGGCCGCACACCGGACGCGAGTGCGGCGGACGGACCGTGCACGATCGGGCACTGGATCACCGCCGCGGCAACCTCCGGGTTCCGGCGGGCGTGGCGCAGGACGTGCGTCGCCCCGAACGAGGTGCCCCACAGCGCGACGCGTCGCCCGTCGACGTCCGGCCGTTCGCGCAGGTACCGCCAGGCCGCCTCCACGTCCCGGGCCTGGCGGCGCAGGGAGATGATCTGCCGTGGTGCGCCGCCGGAGGCACCGAGGTGGCGCAAGTCGAAGCCGAGCGTCGTGAACCCGGCGGCCGCGAACGCCTGCTCGTACCGGTCGAGCTTCATGTCGTGGGTCGCGCCGAGGCCGTGGACCAGCACCACACCGGGCCGGGGGGCCGGGCCCCGCCCGGCGGTCAGCCACGCCGCGCAGGCCCCGCCCCCTGACGCGAACTCCGTCCTCGACGTCATGATCATTCCCGGCCTCCCGGACCTGCGCGTCCACTCACCAGGACACGCAACGAATACGTACCACGTACGTTTTCGCACTTGATCACGTACGTTGTACGTTGTCAAGGAGAGGAGTGGGAATGGCCCGGCGAGCACGCTTCACGATCGACGAGATCCGCACGCAGGCCCTCGAGATCGTCGACCACGAGGGCCTGGACGCCCTGACGATGCGACGGCTGGCGACGGCGTTGGGCACCGGGCCGATGACGATCTACAACTACGTCGACGATCGGCAGGGTTTGGAGGCCCTGGTCGTCGACGCCGTCGCCGCACTCGTCGAGGTCCCGGAACCGACCGGGGCGTGGACCGACGATGTGCGCGCCGTCGCTCGAGCCATGTGGGAGCAGGTGCGTCGTCATCCGGGGGCGATCCCGCTGATCCTCACTCGACGAACCTCGACGGCGTCGAGCCTCGACGCGGCGGAGGCCCTGCTCGACGCCCTCCGGCGGGGCGGCTTCGACGGACCGCTCCTGCTCGCCGCCTTCCGCACGGTCCTCGGCATCGTCATGGGCATGGCCCAGGCCGAGCTCGCCGGTCCGTTGGCGGCCTCCGCCCCCAACGGCGGCCGGGGCGAGGCCGAGCGCATCGAGCTGCTCGCCGGCGAGGACCGCCCGAACCTCGCGGCCCTGGCGCGCATCGGGTCCACGTCGAGGCCCGAGGACGACTTCGACGCCGGCCTCGAGTTCGTGTTGCGCGGTCTCCGGGCGTTCGCGCCCGGACCCGGCGACACGCGCCCGCTCGACCGATCGTGAGGTGCGCGTGTCGCTC
>JAXHUH010000252.1:0-5761 GCA_034211175.1 Actinomycetota bacterium | reverse complement strand
CACGGAGCAGAACGACACGGCGCAGAACGACACCGCCGCGACCGGTGCCGACGCCGGTCACGACCGCTTCGGCGCCCCGAAGCACTACACCGAGCGGGAGCGCTCCCCACGCAGGGGCGACGCCGCGTTCGACCGCGGCCGCAGCCGGCGCGCACCGACGACCATCGACACCGGCCGCCGCAGGCGCCAGCCTGAGCACGAGGCGAACGACGCCGAGGACATCGAGGAGCTCGTGGGTGACGTCGACGTGACCGGGGCCGACCACCTGCCCGACCCGTTCGACCCGGCCCCGCCGGTCGTCGGCGACGAGCCGGAGGACGACCGCTCCTTCGACGACCAGGTCAAGGGCGGGCTCCGCTGGAGCCTCTTCAACCAGATGGCCCTGCGGTTCGTCAACGTCGGCACGAACATCGTCCTCGCCCGGATCCTCCTCCAGGAGGACCTGGGTATCCACGCCGTGGCGCTGGCCGTCGTGAACATCCTGATGGCGCTCAACGACCTCGGGCTCCACATCGCCATCGTCCGGTGGAAGGGCGACCTGCGCCAGGCCGCGTCGGTGGCGATGACGATCGTCTTCGCGTTCAGCGTGCTCGTCTACGCCGGGGTGGCGTTGGCGGCCGGACCGATCGCCAACGCGGTGAACAGCCCGGAGGCCGCCGGGGTCATGCGGTTGATGGCGGTGATCATCCTGATCGACGGTTTGATCACCGCGCCGAGGGGGCTCCTGCTGCGCGCGTTCCGCCAGGACAAGCTGGCGAAGGGCGAGCTGTTCTCGATCCCGGTGATGATGGTGACCCAGATCGGCATGGCGCTGGCCGGCGCCGGGGCCTGGTCGCTGGCCACCGGCATGATCGCCGGTGCGGCGATCAACGCCAGCTTCGTGCTGCGCTACGCGCCGTTCATCCCGAGGTTCGGCTGGGACCGGCAGGTGGCGAGGGAGATGCTGGCGTTCGGGGCACCGCTCGCCGGCACGGCGCTGATCGAGTTCTCGCTCCTCAACGCCGACTACCTGATCGTGAGCGCCATCCTCGGGACCGAGGCGGTCGGTGTCTACCTCCTGGCGTTCAACATCTCGAGCTGGCCGTCGACCGTGCTGAGCCAGGCGATCCGCAAGGTGTCGATCTCGAGCTTCGCCAAGCTCGCCGACGACAACGAGGCGCTCCAGCGCGGGTTCGCCCGCAGCTTCGCCATGCTCGCCACGCTGACCATCCTCGTGTGCATGGGCCTGTCGGTCCTCGCCGAGCCGGTCGTCGATGTGATCTACGGCATCCGTTGGCAGGAGGCGGCGGCGCCGCTGGCCTGGCTCACCGTCCTCGGCGGGATCCGGGTGATGATCAGCTTCGTGTTCGACTTCCTGGTCGGCACCGGCCGGTCCCGCACGTCGCTCGCCGCCCAGGCGGTGTGGTTCGTGGCCGTCATCCCGGCGCTGATCATCGGCGCCAACAGCGGCAGCATCGAGGGCGTCGCCATCGGCCACGTCGTCGCCGCGGTGGCGGTGGCGTTGCCGGTGTTCGGCCTGGCCCTGCGCCACGCCGGCGTCGACATCCCGGCCCTGCTGAAGCGGCTGGCCCGGCCCGTCCTCGGCGGTGCCGCCGGCGCGGCGACCGGCTTCCTGCTCCTCGAGTACCTGACGACCGACTGGGTGCGGCTGTTCGTGATCGGCCCGGTCATCGCCGTCGTGTACCTGATCGTCGCCATCCCGCTGCGCGACCTGCGCAGCGGGGCCTTCCTCCGTCTCAACCCCGCGACCGCACCCGAGAGCCCGGAGATCGCAGATGCCGAAGGTTGACCCGGTCAAGCTCACCAACGACGCCGGCCGCGCCGCGCGCTTCGCCGTGAAGCGGAGCCAGCAACCCGTGCGCAAGGCCTGGCAGCAATGGGTCCGGGGCCGGGGCACGGACGAGACCGAGGCCGCGGCGGCGCGATCGTGCCTGGTCATCGCGCCCCACCCCGACGACGAGACGATCGGGTGCGGCGCGACGATCGCCCGCAAGCGGGCGCAGGGCACGCCGGTTCGGGTCGTGGTCGTGACCGACGGACGCCACTCCCACCCCTCCGAGAAGATCAGCCCCTCGGAGCTGGCGGCCACCCGGCGCCAGGAGTCGGTCGACGCGTGCACCGTGCTCGGCGTCGACCCCGAGGAGATCCACAACCTCGGCTACGAGGAGGGAACGCTGTGGCGCTGCCTCGACCACCTCGCCGGGACCCTCGCCCGGGTGATCGACGGCACCGGCGCCGACGAGATCCTCGTGGTCAGCGACCAGGACTGGCACACCGATCACCGGGCCGTCCACCACGCGACGCTGCGGGCGATCGCCCGGTCGTCGTGGAACGGCACGGTCGGCGCCTACCCGGTCTGGTACTGGGCCGACGGACCGTGGCGCGACATCCCGATCGCCGGGGTCGGCGAGCGCGGCACCCACCTGGTGACCGACCCGGTCGACTCGCTGTGGATGCCGGCCCCGTGGCTGGTCTCGACGGACGGCTTCGCCGACCTCAAGCGTGAGGCGTTCGGCCGCTACACGTCGCAGACGACGAACCTCACCGGCGAGGACGGGTGGGCCACCTTCGCCCCGGACTGGATCGACCAGTTCCTGGCCCCGTCGGAGCTGTTCTTCCCGGTGACCGCGGCCGACGTGGCCGCGGCGCCGAGCCGGCACCACGACGAGGAGGAGGGCGGTGTGCGCCCCCGCTCGGGCCTCGCCCCGGTCGGGCCGGTCGACGACGACTTCCTCGACGACCGGCCCGCGGGCACGGTCGTCGGCTCCGAGGGCATCGAGGGCGCGACGCGCGGCGGCATCGACGCCGAGGGCACGATCTCGATCGACGACGGCGCGCTCCGCTTCACCAAGCTGCGGCGCGAGGGCTGGGGGCGCCAGGCCGTGTCCTACGGGCCGTTCACTCGGCGCGCCGGCCTCGCGCTGTCGGCCGTCGTGCTCAACGGCCACAACACGGCGCGGACCAACGACGTGCTGCCCGAGGGCCGCAAGGCGGCGATGAAGCGGGTGGTCCGTGACTTCCCGCACGGCCGCCTCGTCGAGCCCGTCTACGAGGACAACCTGTGCCTCGGCTTCTTCGGCGACCCGGCGCCGTCCGATCCGACCGCCCGGGGCAACGGGTTCGTGATGCACGCGGCCGGCGTCGTCGACAACGGCGAGCTCCAGTCGCTCGTGGCCGGCGGTCGGGTGCCGGCACATCGCGGGGTGAAGGACCTGCCGATCCAGTACGTGGTCGTGCTCGGCGAGCACGGTGCCGTCACCTACGCCATGTCGGTCCCCGGTGCCGCCGGCGTCGGCCACGCGCCCGAGCTGCGACCCGTCGCGGTCGATCGGACGAACGACGATCCCGAGCTGTGGGCCGTGATCACCCAGCCGGTGAACGGCGAGGTGAACTACCGGGCCGACACCCGGGTCCACCACGTGCGGGTCGACACCGTCGACGAGTGGTCGACGTGGTGCGCGAGCGCGATCACGGCCGACCGGTTCCGGGGCGAGGGCGACCTCGACCGGACCGAGGCCTCCAACGGCGCCACCTGGCGGGTCCTCGCCGGGACGTTCGAGCGCCACCACGACGGGCTCCGGGCCGGCCGCACCGGCGGCGTCGCCATGGTCGACGCCGGCGAGGCGCCGGGCCTGGTGGCGGCGACGTTCGCGACCGACCCCCGGTTCGTCGGCTCGGGACGGGCCGGCCTCGTGTTCCGGGGGCGCCCGGACGGCCGGTGCTGGCGCTTCGAGTGCTCGGCCGACACCGCGACCCTCAGCATCGAGGACGGCGACGAGTCCGAGGTCGTGGCGTCCGCCCGGATCCACCTGCCCGCGGCGCTCGCCCAGACCGTGCAGGTCATCGACACGGGCACCCACATCAGCTGCCACGTCGGCGGGACCAGCCCGTTCGGCTGGGTGGCCGACGAGCGCCTGGCGGACGGCACCGGCATCGGGGTCGTCAGCGGCCACGGCGCGCTGGTTCGCATCGCCGACCTCGAGGCCCACCCGCGGGCGGTGCAGGTGCCGCCCGCGCTGGCGCTCGACCTGCCCCCGGTCCCCGCGGGCGACCGCCTGGTGATCGACGACGGCTTCGACGGCCCGCCGGGCGAGCTCGGCACGTCCGAACCGACCGCCGGTGCGCCGGTGTGGGTGCGGGCGCTGGGCGACGGGATCATCGACCTGCGGGGCGACGGCACGGCGGCGGTCCGGGCGACCGCCGAGTCCCCCAACCCGGGCCGGACGATCTGGACGGCGCCGTGGCACGACCCGACCCTCGCCGACCTCGAGATCGACGTCACCCCGCCGGGCACCGCCCAGCACCAGGGCCACGGCTGCCGGGCCGGCGTCGTCTTCTGGCAGGACGAGGACAACCACCTGATCATCAACGCGTGGCTCGACGACAGCGAGCACCACAACGGGTCGGCCGTGTCCCAGTTCTTCGTGCACGCCGGCGCCGAGAACATGTACGACGCCGTCTGGTCGAACGTGGGCCGGACGGTCCGGTGGGGTCAGCGGTTCCGCCTGCGGGCCGCGAACGACGGGCGGCGCACGCAGGTGTGGTTGAACGGCGAGCCGGTGCTGCACCGGGCGCTGCGCGACATCCATCCCGGCATCCCGCCGCTGGCGATCAACCGGGTCGGCCTCGTCGTCAACCGCGAGTGGCGCGACGACACCGGCTCGGTGTTCCACGCGTTCCGGGCCCGCGGCCGCTGATCGACCGGGCCCGGTCGATCAGGGCTAGGAGCCGAGCTGGCGTGAGCGCTCCGCGGCGGCGACGACGGCGTCGATCAGCGCGGCGCGCACGCCCTGCTGCTCGAGCACCCGCAGGCCGGCCGCGGTCGTGCCCCCGGGCGAGGTGACGTCGGCCCGCAGCAGCGCGGGCGGGCGGTCGCCGGCGGCCGCGAGGGCGGCGGCTCCCCCGACGGTGCCGATGGCGAGCTCGGTGGCGACGTCACGAGCCAGCCCGGCGAGCACGCCGGCCTCGACGAGGCTCTCGATCACGAGGAACACGTAGGCGGGGCCCGACCCGGACAGGCCGGTCACGGCGTCGAGCTGGGACTCGGTGACCCGCACGACGGATCCGACGACGGCCAGGAGCGCCTCGGCCCAGTCGAGGTCGCCGTCGCCGGCCGCGCTGCCGGGGGCGATCGCCGTGACCCCGGCACCGACGAGGGCCGGAGTGTTGGGCATGGCCCGGATCACCGCCGCCCGGCGATCACCGAGCGACGACTCGACGAACGCGGTCGTCACGCCGGCGGCGATGGACAGCACCCGCTCGGGCGCGGGTTGGTCGGCCAGCGACCGACAGCTCTCGGCGATGTCGTTCGGCTTGACCGCGAGCATGACCGACGGCGCGCCGAGGGGCACCTCGGCGATCTCGACGCCGGCGAGCCCCCGCTCGAGCTCGGCCCGCCGGGAGGCGTGGCGCGCGACGACCCTGACGGTCGCGGGGTCGCGGCCCGCGGCCAACATGCCGCCGACGAGCGCCTCGCCCATACGACCGCCGCCGATCACTTCCAGCTCGACCATGGGCCGAGCTTGTCACACGGCTACGTCACGCGTTTCGGGCACCGATCGACAACGGCGGTGACCGTCGGCGGCGCACGACCCGTGCGTACAGCTACGAGCCGCGCACGCGCGCCGTCATCTCGCGGGGCGCGGGTTCAGCGGCGGAACGAGCCCGTCTTGTACTCCACCCGCTCCGCCGCCCACGGGATCGCCTCCAACCGCTCCTGCGGGATCGGCTCACCCGACACCACACAGATCCCGTACGAACC
>JAXHUH010000251.1:0-33039 GCA_034211175.1 Actinomycetota bacterium | reverse complement strand
CCGGTGATCGCGAAGAGCGGCGCGTCGAAGGCGGTCCGCGCCGCCTGCAGGCAGGAGAGCCACTTGCGCCCCAGCGGCCGGTTCGGCCCGGTGAAGCCGTGCACCCGGCCGGTATCCTCGAGGCCCCGGTCGGCCGCAGCGGCCGACCGGGGCTCGTCACCCGAGGTGCTCATCGATGGAGGCTCCGTGCCTCAGAGGGCATCCGGCACGGTGATCTCACCGCTGCGGATCTGCTCGGCGAAGTCGTCGAGCTCACCGGTGATGTCGTCGATGTAGCCGCCGCTCGTCGAGTAGCCGACGCCGTCGTTCGAGAGGTCATAGAGGCTCACGCCGGCCTCGACGCTGCCGTCGTCGACGTTCTCGATGAAGTCGGTGACGGCGACGTCGACCTTCTTGAGCATCGACGTGATGATCACGTCGCGGACGGCCTCGTCGGCGGTGTTGTACTCGTCGGCGTCCACGCCGATGGCCCACGTGCCCAGCTCGCTGGCGACGTCGAAGACGCCGGAGCCCGAGCCGCCGGCCGCGGAGAAGATGATGTCGGCGCCGGCCTCGTACATGCCGCGGGCGGCCTCGCCGCCACGCTGGGGGTCGTTGAACCCGGCGAAGTCGGGCGGCTGGGTCAGGTAGTTGGCCTGCAGCTCGATGTCGGGGTTCACGGCCTGGGCGCCGGCGTCGAAGCCGGCCTGGAACCGCTGGATCAGCGGCGTGTCGACACCGCCGATGAAGCCGACGCTGTCGGTCTCGGTCATGAGCGCCGCAGCGGCACCGACGAGGAACGAGCCCTCGTGCTCGGCGAAGGTGAGCCCGGTCACGTTCGGGGCCTCGACGGTGGCGTCGTCGACGATGCCGAACCAGGTGTCGGGGAACTCGGGCGCCACCTCGGCGAGGGCGGTGGCGTAGATGAAGCCGACGGCGATGATCGGGTTGTTGCCGTCCTCGGCGAGCAGCGTGAGGCGGTCGACGCGATCGGCGTCGGTGTCCTCGAGCCGGGCGGTCACCTCGGTCAGCTCGGCACCGAGGGCGTCGGCGGTCTCGGACGCGCCGAGGTAGGCGAGGTCGTTGAACCCGCCGTCGCCGCGGCCACCGGTGTCGTACGCGACCGCCACCTGGGTGACCGCACCGCCGGTCGCCTCCTCGTCGGTCGCGCCGTCGCCGGTCGCGGCCTCCTCCTCGCCGTCGGCCGCGGCCGTCGTCGTGGTCTCCTCGGCGGTGGTGTCCCCGGTGTCGTCGTCGTCATCCCCGCAGGCGACGAGCACGGTCATGAGCGCCAGGGCCAGAACGGCTCCGAGGGCGCGCTGAAGAAGCCTCGGTCTCAACGGATGGTCTCCCTTCGCGGCGGCCCGATCGACGGCGCGAGGCATGGCGCGCTCGGCAGCTGTGACCGCTGTGTCTGCTGTTGCTGTCAGGGAGCTTCACACCGGTTGGTTGCCTCTACAAGGGCAGCACACGAGGCGAAACGCGGTGTTCACGAGCAGAGACAGACGACTCGCGTTCAGCTTGCGGAACCGGGTTGGTTCACCTCGCTGCGTGGGATGGGACGCCGGCGACGAGGGCGGCTGCGGCCTCGACGGCGGCACGTTGGTGGTCCCGCAGGTCCTGGCCGTAGCCGCGGAGTGCCTCGACGTAGGGGTCGGCGACGTCGGTGCGCTCGCCGGCGAGGGTCTCGACCACGGCGAGCCCGCAGAACGGCACGTACCACGGCGAGTAACCGCCCTCGTGGGCCATGACGAGCCGCCCGTCGCAGTGGGTGGCCGCGGCGTCGAGCAGGCGCTGGGTGAGGGCGCGGTAGGCGTCGGAGTGGAGCATCTGGCGGGCCATCGGGTCGTAGCCGTTGGCGTCGAACCCGCACGCGACGAGGATCAGGTCGGGCCGGAAGCGGTCGAGCGCCGGGAGCACGACCCGATCGAGCGCGGCCTCGTAGGCGCCCTGGCCGGACCCGGGCGGCAGGGGCACGTTGAGCGTGGTGCCGGCGCCGGGGCCCTCGCCGACCTCGTCGAGGGTGCCCGAGCCCGGCGGGTAGGCGCCGTCCTGGTGGATGGAGACGGCGAGCACCGTGGGGTCGGCACAGAAGATGGCCTGGGCGCCGTTGCCGTGATGGACGTCGAGGTCGACGATGGCGACCCGCTCGATGCCGAGGGCCCGCCGGGCGTGACGGGCGGCGACGGCGACGTTGTTGAAGATGCAGAAGCCCCAGCCCGACTCGGCGAACGCGTGGTGGCCGGGCGGGCGGACGAGGGCGTAGGCGTTGTCGACGGTGCCGGCGACGACCGCCTCGACCGCGGCGATCACGCCTCCGGCGGCGAGGCGGGCGATCTCGTAGGACTCGGGCCCGAACGGGCTGGACCCGTCGCCGGCGTCACCCCGCCCGGCCGCCGCTTCGTCACGGATGCGCACGACGTGGGCCGTGGTGTGGACCCGCTCCAGCTCCTCGACCGTCGCCACCCGGGCCGGGATCGGCGCGAGTCGACCACCGAGACCGGAGGCCGCGACGAGGTTGGCGAACCGCCGCTTGGCGTCGGGCGCCTCGATGTGGGGCATCGGCTCGATCCAGCCCTGCGCCGGCAGCGGCCCGCCACCCATCCCAGTGTCGTGCCACATGTACCGCTCGTCCCACACCCACCCGGTCACCATCCGCCGGAACGTACCCCGCCTCCGCCGGTCGTCGTCGGCACGCTAGCCCTGATTGTTCATGGGCACCCCGACGACCACAGGTGACCTGCACAGATGCAGAACCCGTCGATGCGGGCCGACAACGTCCTCACCAGGCCAGCCGGAGCGATATGAACAATTGGGGCTAGAAGGACTTCTCCCACGGACCGACCTTGATCTCGACGAACGGATCGCGCTTCGCTGCTTCCGCTGCGGCGCGCCGGCGCTCGACCTCTTCCTCGATCCCCTTGTACTCCTCTTCGAAGTCGGTCCAGAGCCGCTTTGCGTTCGTCGCCTCCTGGCTTCCCACACGGCCTTCGTCCCCAGCGGCAATCACCACGTCATCGAAGATCGTGTCCATGTCTCCCCCGACCGCAGCCGGTGGTCCATGGACGAGCTCGGCTCGAAGTAGGCCGGTGCCCGTGAGCGACTCGGCGGCCACCGAGTTGTCGCCCTGATCCTCGAGATCGAGTCCGTAGTCACTCGCAACGAGACCGTTGAGGATGTTCAGCCTGGTGTTCGAGACGGCCGGTGTTCCACGGGCCTGATACTGCTGAGCCCGGTACTCGCCGGTCCACGGAAGGTCCGGAAGCGGATCGCCCGGCCCGAAGCCTGCGTCCTCGGCGCGGTCGAGCACGCTGTTCCCTGCGAGCCCGCCCAGCATTCCCCCTGCGTCCTTGCCGAGGCCGGCGAGCACGATCGCCCCGCCACCTGTTGCCGATCCGATGGCTCCACCGAGCGCCGCGCCGAGCGATCCACCGACTCGCGTCGACGCCTCGACGAATGTCCAGCCGGCGAGACCGTACGCAGCGAGTCCGACGTCGCTCTCGAGGGGCTCGTGCAGCGCGTCGAGCGCCAGGTCGACGCCGGCTATCCGCCGAGCGGCATCGACGCCTGCTCCGCCCGGGCTCAGGCGGTCACTCGGCACGTCTGCAGCGATGACCTGATACGCCTCGCGAGCGTTCGCAAACTCGACGCCGGCGTTCAGCGCATGGAATGCCACGGCGTTGCCGCGACCGACGACCTCGACGACGGCCTGCACCTGAAACGCATCGACCTGCGCGCCGGCATCGTCGACCAGCACACCGTGTTGGTCGGCGACCCCACTGAAGGCCATGCGCGGATCGTGGAGCGCAATGCCCGCGCCGAAGGCGACCTGCGTCTCTTGTCCGGCGATGCTGTCGGAGCCCGTCGCAACGATGTGCGCCTCGAGAGCCCTCACGAGGAACTGTTGCTCGCTGCTGGTCTCATCACCGCTGGCGTCGAAGACATCGACGTCGGGTGGAGCGGCGTACGGGTCGAGCCCCATGCCCTGGCGAGGATGACCCGGCTGCGGAGCCAGAGCCTGGTTGAAGGTCTCAGCGACGAGCTCATCCACGGACCAGCTCACCAAGACCTGGCTGTCGGCCAGGTTGTCGATCTTCAGGACACCTGGTGGTGCACCGTCGACTTGCTCGAGCATCACGTTGGCCAGGCCGATGGCTCCCTGTTGGGTCTGGTTCAGCTGCGCCGCAGCGTCGTGCACGTAGTCGTGGTTGACCGATGTGGCCGTTCCGTGCAAGTGCTGGAGGCCATAGCTGGCGACATCGAGGAGGAAGCGCTCGCCCCAGTCGGCCTTGTCGACCACCCAACTCAATCGGTCGGACGCAACCATCTCCTCTGGGTCGTCCGTGTAGGAGGTCTCGTCGAGGCCGAACACCTCGAACAGAAGCTTCGAGTCGTCCGCACTGTCGGGATCCTCGTCGAGCGCGTAGCTCACGGCCACGATCGGGGCCAGGAGCAGGGCGAGCCACTCGTCGGCGCCTTCCTCACCCCGCCCATCAGCTTCGATCGCCATGTCGAGGTCCGCCTGGTAGCCCTCGATGCCGCCGTCCCACTCCTCTATGAGCGTCTTGGCGAGCTCCGGATCGCGGGACGCCTTCAGGAGGAGCGCAATGCGGGCCTCCGCCTGCTCCTCGTCGGTCCCGTGCTCGAGGATGTACTCGAGCTCGTCGATGGTCTTGCCGTGCATCGACTCCGGCATCTCGGGGAGCGCAACCGAGAGCTCGTAGCTGACCTCGAAGGGGTGTTCGAGGCCGTCGAGGGTCTCGGCGGTCGACGTGATGGTGCTGCCCTCGGCCTCGAGCTCGGCGACCCACTCGCGGAGCTTCGGAACGACGTACTGGACACGTCCGAAGGTGTCCTCGAACTGGTGCGACGCGATGTCGTCGGCGAGGCCGCGCAGACCGATTGCGAGGGTCTCGTACCTGATGGCGAGCTGCTTCGCCTCGCCGATGTCCATGGAGACACGACGACCGGTCACGAGTAGCTCCCTCTGCAGTACCGGGCTGCGCCGGGAAGCGGATCCGGGATCAATACGTCGAGGCGGAGCAGAGGATCAGGCTCACAGTCCTCGCCCGGAGCCGACGCGTGCGAGGACTGCGACTCGAGGCGCTCCAGGTCCTCGATCGCCCTCGTGCGTTGCGCCGACACCGTCAGGCGCTCGGCCTCGTCTTCGAGATCGGCGGCTTCGCGGCCCCATGTCGAGACCTCCTCCTCGAGGTCGAACTGCATGGCGAGCATCTGAGTCCAGGTCCGCGTCAGCGCCTCGCGTGACTCCGTTGCCGCGGCCGAGGTCCACACCTCCTCGACGTGCTTGTCCATCCGCGTCGTCCGGATGAACGCGTTCAACATGTCCAGGCGGTCGTTGTAGGTGGTCAGCAGGGCCGCGGCGGCGTACCGCTCCTCGGCTTCCGCTGTCTTCGTCGCCGCCTGGGCGAAGAGCTCCGATGAAGTCGACACCGACTTTTCGTACCATCTCAGTACATATCCGTGTGTTACAGACTTCCGTCGGCGGGCACAATCCGGCCGGCGGGTAGGACCGGAGGGCCGACTCCCGGGCCAATCGTCCCCTCGGCGCAACCCCTGCCATCGGTGGCGGCGCCGGCCACTCAACAGGTTGCGTACCCCGCGGCCCACGGGATGTCGACAGGACTCGGCGAGAAGCCCCCGCGTGCCGGAGGACGATCGACTCAGGTGTGGTCGCGTCCGAGGGCGAGGCGGGCGAGGACGGTGGTGGCCTCGGGGGAGAAGAAGCGATCGGTGGTGACGAGCTCGAGCTCGTCCACCGTCACGTCGGCGCGAACGTCACCGCGGCCGGGCCAGGTGCCGGGGCCGTCGAAGCGGGCCACGTTGGCGAACGAGAGCCAGGCGAACGCCCGCTCCGGCCACGGCGGGGGTGGGGCGCCGAACGCATCGCGGATCTCGGTGCGCAGTCGCCGGAGCGTGTGGTCGTGGACGCACCGGAGGAACAACGTGCCCGGCGAACGGCCGAGACCCTCGATCCGGAACCGGACCGCCGGCAGCTCCCTGCCCCTCAGCGTCTCCAGCGCGTCCGCCATCGGAACGGTCGCGTCGTTGAGGTTGGCGACGGTGACGTGCACGTCCTCCGGCCGGTACCGGTGGTCGGGGGCCTCGATGTCGAGGTCGGGCACGAGCTCGGGCGGCAGGCGGACGACGGTGCTGAAGTAGGTGGCGGTGCCGTGGGGCGGCAGGCCGGTGGTCCGTCGCGGTGCCTGCGCTCGCGACACGGCCGTCATCAGTGACATCCACACCCGCTGGGCGGCGGCGTGCGCGACGTCGAGGCGATCATCGTTCCGGCGGCTCATCGAGCCCACCATGCTCGCACCGCCGCGTCGGGTATCCACCTCCGCCGCTCGTCCGTCGGGGCGGCTTCACTGTCACAGGTCGTCGGGAGAATGGCGCCCATGGATCGAGATCTCGTGACCACCCCGCACCCGACCGACGATCGCCCGACCAACTCATCGACCGACTCCCTCACCGGCGACGGTCGCCGGGCGATCGACGAGGCCGCGAAGCGCTGGAGCGGCGGAGCACGAGTCATCGGCTATCCGGGCCGCCCGTCGGCCAACCACCCGTCGATGGCCCGGGCCGGTCGCCGACGATCGGGCCCGGCCGGCGCGACGCGGAGCACGCCGAGCAGTCAGCGGGCGAAGCCCGCCGGACGCATCCGCCGGCGCGATCTGCCCGACGGCATGACGTCGCTCGAGTTCGTGGTGCCGTCGGAGGACGCCGAGCAGCTGCTGCGCGTTCTCCAGGCCGACCCTGGCCGCAACGGGCCCGCCTCCCGGACCAATGGCGGGCACGGCCGGTGGCCAGGTGGCGGCGGACGCTCAGCGTGATGAAAGATGCGCCCGTTTACATCGAGCCCAGGGGGGATCCAGATGGCCAAACGACGTGTCGCGATCGGGCTCGACGAGGACCTCCTCGGCCGGGCGATGGTGGCGTCGGGCAGCACGCTCAACGCCACGATCGAGGCAGGCCTGCGCCTCCTGATCGCCGGCGTCGACCGTGATCTCACCGTCGCCACGGACCCGATCGACCGTCGGGTGGCCGCGGCGACCGATGCGATCGGCGCCGAGGCGACCGTCACGAGCCTGACCGGCGACCGGGACGACGGCCTCGGTGCGCTCACCGCCCCGACCAGCACCTAGCGATCGTTCGGTAAGGGGAGCTAGCGTCGGGGGTCCGGACGGCGAACGGGCGCTCTGGGCGGATCGACCCGTTCGCTGCGCCGCGTCAGGGACGGACCAGGGGGAGCAGGGCCATGACCGACGTCGACGACCGCGGGGTGGACTTCGACCCGGACGCGTTGCGCGAGAAGTACCGCGCCGAGCGCGACCTGCGGCTTCGGGCCGACGCCAACGACCAGTACGTCGAGGTCACCGGCGAGTACGCCCACTACGTCGACGACCCCTACACCGAGCCGACCGAGCGGGAACCGCTCCACGACGAGGTCGATGTCGTCGTCATCGGCGGCGGTTTCGGCGGCCTGCTCGTCGGCGCCCGGCTACGCCAGGCCGGCGTCGAGAGCGTCCGAATCATCGAGAAGGGCGGCGACTTCGGCGGCACCTGGTACTGGAACCGGTACCCGGGCGCCATGTGCGACGTCGAGTCCTATGTCTACCTGCCCCTGCTCGAGGAGCTGGGCTACGTCCCGACCGAGAAGTACTCGCACGCGCCCGAGATCCTCGAGCACTCCAAGGCGATCGCCCGCCACTTCGATCTCTATCGCGACGCGCTGTTCCAGACCGAGGTCACCGAGATGCGCTGGGACGACGCCCGCGCCCGGTGGATCGTCTCGACCAACCGGGGCGACGCGATCGGCGCCCGGTTCGTCACCATGGCCAGCGGTCCGCTCCATCGCCCGAAGCTGCCGGGTGTCCCCGGGATCGAGAGCTTCGCCGGCCACTCGTTCCACACGAGCCGCTGGGACTACGAGTACACCGGCGGCGACTCCGACGGGAACCTGACCGGCCTCGCCGGCAAGCGCGTCGGCATCATCGGCACCGGCGCCACCGCCGTCCAGTGCGTCCCCCACCTCGGCGAGACGGCCGAGCACCTGTACGTGTTCCAGCGGACCCCGTCGTCGATCGACGTGCGCGACAACCGCCCGACCGACCCGGAGTGGGCATCGGGGCTGGAACCGGGCTGGCAGAAGCGGCGGATGGAGAACTTCAACAACCTCGTCTCCGGCGTCCCCGAGCCGGAGGACATGGTCGGCGACGGCTGGACCGACATCATCGGCAACCTGCTCCTCAAGATGCGCCAGGGCCAGGCGATCGGCGGCGACGGGGCCGACCCGGTCGAGATCGCCGACTTCGAGAAGATGAACCAGATCCGCGCCCGGGTCGACGAGCTCGTCCAGGACCCGGCGACCGCCGACGCGCTCAAGCCGTGGTACCGGCAGTTCTGCAAGCGCCCGTGCTTCCACGACGAGTACCTGCAGACGTTCAACCGCCCCAACGTCACGCTGGTCGACACCCGGGGCCGCGGCGTCGACCGGATCGTGCCCGAGGGTGTCGTCGTCGGCGAGACCACCTACGAGGTCGACTGCCTCATCTACGCCACCGGCTTCGAGGTCGGCACCTCCTACACCCGCCGGGCCGGGTGCGAGCTGATCGGCCGTGACGGCGTGACGCTCACCGAGAAGTGGGACGACGGTGTGCGCACGCTCCACGGCATGCACAGCCGCGGGTTCCCGAACTGCTTCATCATCAGCCCGGCCCAGTCCGGCTTCACGGTCAACTTCCCGCACATGCTCGACGGGCAGGCGACCCACATCGGCTACATCATCGACCATGCGCTCAGCAACGACGTGCGGGTGGTCGAGGCGTCGCAGGACGCCGAGGACGCCTGGGTCGACACGATCATCGAGAAGGCCCAGGGCAACCTGGCGTTCCTCGAGTCGTGCACGCCCGGCTACTACAACAACGAGGGCCGGCCGAACGAGCGGGCCGCACAGAACGGCTTCTACGGCGGCGGCGCCATCGAGTTCCTCCAGATCCTGGCCGACTGGCGCACCGAGGGCAGCCTCGCCGGCCTCGAGCTCACCCGCTGACGCCCGCCGGACCGGCCGACCGGGGCCACACCGTGGTCAGTCGGTGGGGGCCTCGACGGCGACCGCGTTGAGGATGAACGCGATCGTCGAGTAATAGCCGATGAGGGTGAGCAGCTCGACGACGCCGTCGGGGCCGAAGCGGGCCTCGACGGCGGCGTACGTCTCGTCGCCGAGCGTCCCCGAGTCGAGCAGCATCGTGGCGACCTCGTGGACGAGACGGAGCTCCTCGTCGGCGACGTCGGGCACCTCGCCTCGCTCGATCGCGGTGATCATCGCTGGGTCGATCCCGGCACGCTCGGCGATGCGGACGTGGGCCCACCACTCGAACGGCGCGTCCCAGTGGGCGGCCGTGACGAGGATGGCGAGCTCCCGCACTGCGTCCGACAGCGACGATCGGTAGCGCAGCGCCTCGCCGACGGCCTGGAGCGGCCCGCCGACCGTCGGGCTCGTGACCATGGCGTTGAACGGCCCGATCAGCGAGCCGTCCTCGTTGGTCAGCGCCCCGTCCCTCGGCGTGGCACCACGGGTGCCGCCGACGATCGCGTCGTAGACCGCCCGCTGCGCAGCGTCGAGCTCCTCGGGCCGCCGGAGCGGCAACCTGCTCACCGGGCCACCTCCGTGGCCACCGTCCCTGCCGGTGCGCGCACTGCGCCGTCGCGTCTGGTTCGAAGATCCACGGCTCGTGCCTAGCACGACGGCGCAGCGGGCCGGTGCCCCGTCGACGGTCGATCGAACGGTGCGGGGCCGCCATGCGTTCAGCCGTCGGCGGCGAGCACGGCGCCGAGCTGGGCCGCGACCGTGTGGAGCGGTTCCGGGGTTCGGTCGGCGCGGGCCAGGAGCAGAGCGCCCTCGATCGAGGCGAGGA
Source organism: Actinomycetota bacterium (assembly GCA_034211175.1). Classification (GTDB taxonomy): domain Bacteria; phylum Actinomycetota; class Acidimicrobiia; order Acidimicrobiales; family CAIXPF01; genus JAXHUH01. Next base: position 23,122 of record JAXHUH010000251.1, on the reverse strand, counting down.
CGACCGTCGCCTGCGCCTCGGCCGCGGCGCGGTCGCCGCCGTGGCGTTCGATGGCATCGGCGAGGGCGGTGCGCCAGCCCGTGAACGCGGCGCTGCACGCCTCGGCGAGGCGATCGGAGGTGTGGGCGGTCTCCAGCGTGACGGTGGCGACCGGACAGCCATCAGCCCAGCCGCTCGCCTCGAGCTCCCGGGCGGCGACCTCCGCCCATCGAGCGACCGCCTCGGCCGGCGACACGCCGGCGAACGCCTCGACGAGCAGGCGCCGGTAGCGCTCCCCCGCCATCGCCACCGCCTCGGCGGCCAACTGCTCCTTGCCCTGCGGGAAGTGGTGCGACTGCGAGCCCCACGGGGCGTCGGCCTCGGCGACGACCTGACGCCAGCTCGTGGCGGCATACCCCTGGCGGCGGAGCAGCTGCGCCGTCGTCCGCAGCATCTTCCGGCGCGTATCGGTCAGGCGGGGCACGCCCCCGCAGCGTAGGCGCGCCATCTCGCCTTGACAGGACAGTCGTCCTAACAGGACACTCGTCCTACTTCTTACCAGGACAAGTGTCCTGGAACGACCGTGAGGAGCCTGCGATGCAGCGACTGGTGCTGAAGGGGGCGGGCGAGGTCGCCTGGGAGGACGTCGCGGAGCCGACCCTCCCGAGCGACGATGCGGCGATCGTGCGACCGCTCACCTTGGCGACCTGCGACCTCGACGTCGCCGTCCTCCAGGGGCGATACCCGCTCGAAGGGCCGTACCCGTTCGGCCACGAGGGCGTTGCCGAGGTGGTCGAGGTCGGCGCGGCCGTCACGACGGTGACGCCGGGCGACCGGGTGATCGTGCCGTTCCAGATCTCGTGCGGGCGGTGTGTGCCGTGCCGCCGAGGCCGCACGGGCAACTGCGCCGCGCACCCGCCGATGACCACCTACGGCCTCGGGCCGCTCGGCGGCCTCGACTGGGGAGGCCTGGCAGCCGACCTCGCGGCAGTGCCCCACGCCGACGCCATGCTCGTCGCCCTCCCCGACGGCGTCGCACCGACCACGGCGGCGAGCTGCAGCGACAACGTGCCCGACGCCTGGCGCTGCGTCGGGCCCCAGCTCGCAGAGGAGCCGGGGGCGGAGGTCCTCGTCGTCGGCGGCGACGGGGGCTCGAACTCGATCGGCCTCTACGCCGCAGGCCTCGCAATCACGCTCGGCGCCGCTCGAGTCGTCTACCTCGACGACGACGCCGACCGCCTGGCGGTGGCCGAGACGTTCGGCGCGCAGGTGATCGATGGCCCACCCCGGCGCATCGGCTCCTTTCCGATCACGGTCGATGCGGCCGGCAGCGAGGCCGGGCTCCGCTGCGCCATCGAGAGCACGTCGCGCGACGGCACGTGCACCAGCGCCGCGGTCTACCTGAACGACCCGAGCCTGCCGCTGCTCGGCATGTACACCCGATGCTGCACCTTCCACACCGGCCGGGCCCACGCCCGGGCCGCGCTCCCCGGGGTGCTCGATGCCGTGGCGGCCGGGTTCGACCCGTCGCTCGTCACCTCGACCGTCGCCGACTGGGACGACGCGGTCGACGCGCTTGCCGACCCGCCGATGAAGCTGGTCCTCAGCCGCGCCGCCTGATCAGGCGCCACCACCCGGCCCCGTGAGCGGCTCACCGTTGACCGGCGGTTCGCAGCCGTCGAAGGTCAGGGGCAGGCCGGCGGCGATCCAGACGCTCGGACGGTCCATCGCCTGGAGGTGCACGTGTGGCGTGACTGGGCACTCGACTGGCCGGGCTGTTGTGCGCCACCCAGCCGCCCCGGACGGGCGGTGCCAGATCGATCGCGTCGCCGTGGGGCGTTCCGAGACGGACATAGAGCGCGAGCCCGACCGCGAACACGGCCACCGGGAGCAGCCCCCACCCCGTTCCCGGGTCGTACACGATGAGGCCGATCACGCCGACCGCGACGAGCGGCATCCGGATCCGGGCGCACAGTCGTTGCCAGGCGGTCAACCCGTACGCCCGCTGCCCCGCTTCCATCGACCCGACGTCCCCCTTCGGCACGCTCGACGCCACCCGTTCGTCCATCGATCCACCGTGACGTCTACCCGCCGCCACCGAGCGGACGGTCGTCGCGGTGCCAGCGGCCGAGCGCGGCGGCGTAGCGGGGCGCGACCGTGGCCAGCAGGTGCTCGCCGTCGGCGGGCCGGTCGACTCCGAACACCTCGCCGGGGAAGTCCAGCGGGCGCTGGTGGGCCCAGATCTCGTCGTGACGGTCGGGCGGGGCGATCAGCGCCGGGTCGCCGACGGCGACCCAGCCGATGGGGACGACGGCACCCGGCTCGAGCCTGGTGCACAGGTGGACGATGCCACCGATGCGCACCTCGGCGCCCGGGCCGATCACGGCGCCGTTGAACACCGAGGCACCGGTGGCGACGAACACGTCGTCGGCCACCGAACAGCCGCTCAACGACGACAGGGGACCGACGAGGACACGGTCCCCGAGGTGCAGTGGATGGCGGGCCGTGCCCCGGAGGACGGCGTTGTCCATCACGATCACGTCCGCGCCGATGCGCACCGGACCCGACTCAGCGGTGATCACGACGCCGTAGCCGATGCGGGTGCCCCGCCCGATCTCGACGTCGCCGACGACGGCGGCGGTCGGAGCGACGACCGCAGTCGCGTCAACTCGTGGCCCCACGCCCCGGTGCTCGAACTCGGTCATGGTCGCTCCTCGAAGGGGTGGTCGTCGTGCGTCCGGCTGCCGTCGGGCGCGTCGTCCCGCCGGTCGCGCTCACGGGCGGTCGCAGCCATGCCCACCGGACAAGCCGGCCCGTCGCACACGGCGTGGTCGCAGAACCGGCAGAGGTTGCGGGCCGTCGCACGGTCGGGCGTCGCCGCGGCCAGCACTCGGGACACGGCATCGTCGAGGAACGCGAGCTCCTCGGCGGACAACACCCCGAGGAGCCCTTCGACGACCTCGACGCGCGCTCGCTGGCTGCGATGGGTGGCCGCCCGGCCCCGACGGGTCAGGCGTAGCTCCACCCGGCGCCCGCCGCCACGACGTTCGACGAGGCCGTCGTCGACGAGGTGTCCGACGAGCCGGTGCGCGGTGGGTTGGCGCACTCCGATGATCCGGGCCAGCTCGGTCGTCGTCATGGGGCCGTGGTGCAGCAACGTCAGCACGACCGCCGTGGCGCTCGCCGACCGGTCGCCGTCAGCGGCGGCCTGACGGTCGACGACGAGGCGGGCGAAGGCACCGACGTGGTTCGCAGCCAACATACATGCATAGCCTAGCTATAGTTATGTTGCAGGTCCAGGTCAGGACGGGCCGCGACCGCACCCCGGGCGGAACCGGCCGAAGCCGTGGATCTGATCGACGGAGCGAGCTATCCGTCGGCTTCGTACGCGGCGGCGACCTTCTTCGGCACGACCATGCGCCAGGCATCGACGACGAGCTCGTGCATCTCCGCCCGGTCGAGCCGGGCGAGGTGGGCGACGACCCAGTTCCAGCGCATCTGGGACGGTTGCGGCAGCAGGAAGGTCTCGGAGTCGGAGGCGACGAGCAGCTCGCGCTCCTCCTTCGGAAACCCGAACCCCATGAGGGTCTCGTCGCGGGAGAAGGCCACGAACACGATCCGACCGACCCGAAACGTCACCCGGTCGTGGACCAGCACCTCGTACGCCCTCGGAAGTGTCCCTGCCAGCGCCCGCACGTCATCGACCGTGACCATCGGCCGAACGCTACGCATCGTCCGCGACCAACGCCGGACAGCGCGGGCTCGCGCCACTGACCGTGGCTCAACGAGGCGGAACCTGTGGTTCCGTTGCCCCAGAATGGGGAGGCGGGCGGTCGATCCGAGAGGGGATGCCGTGACCACACCCGACGAACACACCACCCCCACCACTGCCGACGCCGCGAAGGCGTGGGACCGCGTCGCCGACAACTACGACGCCGTGCTCACCGGCCACGCCAACGACATCGCCGAGAGCTTCCTGGACCGCCTCCCGGTCGGCGACGGCACGGACCTGCTCGATGTCGCCGCCGGTAGCGGCGCGCTGACCGTCGCCGCCGCCCGCCGAGGGGCATCGGTGACCGCGATCGACCTGTCGGCCGCGATGGTCGACCACCTTCGCGAGCACCTCACCGACCTCGGCCTCACCGACATCGAGGCCCGGGTCATGGACGGCCAGAACCTCGACCTGCCCGACGACCGCTTCGACGTCGCCGCTTCCCAGCTCGGTGTGATGTCGTTCCCCGACCTGCCGCGGGGTCTCCGAGAGATGGCTCGGGTGACCCGCCCGGGCGGCACGGTCGCCCTCGTCTCCGTCGGCGCGCCACCGCCGGAGATCGAGTACGGCGCCGTCACCTACGAGGTCGTCGCCGAGGTGGACCCGACCTTCCCGGGTGTGCCGGCCGACCCGCCGCCGCTGCCGTTCCAGGTCGCCGACCCCGACGTGCTCCACCAGCGGATGACCGAGGCCGGCCTCGTCGACGTCTCCGTCGAGAACACGCCCGCCCGGCTGCGCTTCGCCTCGGGCACGGCGCTGTGGGTCACGGTCGTCTACGCCAACCCGGTCACCGCGGCGCTCTTCGAGCACCTGACCACCGACCAGGTCGACGAGATCATCCGTCGACTCGACGCCGTGGTCGCCTCCCGTGCCGGCGACGACGGCGTGGCCATCCTGGAGATGGCGATGAACATCGGGATCGCGACCGTGCCCGACTGACCGCGGTGCTGCGGGACGACGACGCGCGTCCCCTGCCGACCGGCGCCGCGACATGACGTCGGACGACGCCACGCCCTGCTCAGGTGAGCGTGACCCCGAGCGCGGTCGCCAGTACCACGGCGAAGCCGAGGGCCATCTGACGAACGCCGACGATCTTGGCCGTCAGCGGCGGACGTCTCGACTCGACCCGCTGGACCGTGACGACCGCGACGACCGCCACCCCACCGAGACCGACGGACGGCTCGACGAGTGTGGCCGCCGCGGCCGTCGCCGCGGCGGCGCCGTCGGCGACGAGCTGCACCCGCCGGTCGACCACGCGGCCGTGGAGGCGGGCGATGAGCGCGCGGACGTGGGGGATCGCCGTGACCGATCGGGCCGCGACGATCGCCCACACCGCGGCGGCCAGCGCCGACGAGCCCGCGCCGGCCGCCACGATCGCGGCCGCCACCGCCCCGATGCCGACGGCACCGGCCAACTCGGGCACCAGGCGTCGACTGCGGGAGCGCATGTCGAACCACAGCTCCATGGCGACGAGCGGCGCGGCGATGGCCACGGGCACCCAGAACGCACCGTCGGCGAGCGCGGCGGCCACGACGACCAGCGCCGCGCCGACGACGAGCTCCACGGCGAGGACCCGCTGCGCCACCCGCCCCCGCTCCGTTCGGCGGCGGCGCCAGACGTCGACGAGCACGGCCTTCGCCGGGGTCCGGGCGACGAACGCGACGAGCGCTGCGCCGGCGAGGCATGCGCCGGCGATGCTCGGCCCGACCAGCAGGCCGAGGAGGGCGGGCTCGAGCGTCAGGCCCCAGCCACCGTGCTCGGACGGCACCGCCACGGCCCGCAGCGTCGACCGGGCCGTCGGCGCGGCGGCCGATCGCTGTCGGGCCGCCGTCTCCCCCACCGGCAGACGGTCACCGGGCACGACCCGACCTCCGATGCCCGGTCGGCGAGAGGCCGGACAGCGACGTGCTGCCGAGCTCGTCGAGGAGCTGGGACCGGGCCCTCGACCACGGGTGGTGGAGCGCGCACAACCCGCCCCCGGCGCAGGGGCGGTCCTCCAGCACGCACTGCGCCGTGTCGGTCGGGCCCTCGATGGCCTCGATCACGTCGAGCACGGTGACGTCGGAGAGATCGACGGCGAGCACGTAACCGCCCGTGGGGCCCGGCTCGGACCGCACCCAGCCCTCGGCGACGAGCGGGGTCATGGCCTGGGACAGGAACCCGGCCGACGCCCCCACGCGCTCGGCGAGCTGGGACGCCTTGAGGCGCCCACCGTCGTCGGCCAGCACCAGAAGGGCACGGGTGGCGAGATCGGTGCGCCTGGTGATCTCCAATCTCATAGTCTATGACTATACGATAGAGGGACAGCCTCGTGGAGACCCCCGACCACGACCCCTGACCACGTCTGAGTGGCCACACCCCCGTGGAGACCGAGATGGACCAATCAGCCGAAGGCCGGGCGCGGCCGGCACGACCCGACCTCGACGATCACGACCAGATCGCCGAGCTGGTCCGCCGGTTCTACGCCGAGGTCGCGAACGACGACCTCCTCGGCCCGGTGTTCGTCGACGTCGCCCGGGTCGACTGGGCGACCCACCTGCCGAAGTTGACCGGGTTCTGGGCCCGGGTGCTGCTCGGCGAGGGCGACTACCGGGGCAACCCGTACCTGAAGCACCTGGCCGTCCACGAGCGCCATCCGTTCACCCCCGCCCACTTCGAGCGTTGGCTCGACCTCTTCGAAGCGACGCTCGACGCCGGCTGGGCGGGCCCCCGGGTCGAGTCGGCCAAGGTGTTCGCGGCGAACGTCGCCCGGGTCCACGGCGAGCGGCTCGGTGAGACCTCCGGGGCGGCCGGCGACGATCCGACGGGGCCGGTCGGCCTCGCCGCTCCGGCCCGCCGGACCGGGGCCCGGCAACGATGACCGGCGCCGGCGCCCTGCCCGACCTCGATCGGCGCCCGGAGATCGAGGACATGGTCGTCGAGCTCTACCGGGCCGTGGCGATGGACGACCTGTTCGGCCCGATCTTCGAGGACGTCGCCTCGATCGACTGGGCCGCCCACGTCCCCCACCTCGCCGACTACTGGTGTCGGGTGCTGCTCGGCGAGGCCGGCTACACCGGCCGCATCGTCGACGCCCATCGACGTCTCCACGACCTCGCCCCGCTGGGCGCCGACCACTTCGATCGGTGGTTCGAGCTGTTCTCGACCACCGTCGCCGAGGGCTGGGCCGGCCCCTCCGCTGACCGGGCCGTGGCCCACGCCGCGACGATGGCCCGCTCCCTCGCCCGGATCGTCGCCGACACGGACTGGCACCCACCCCGACGAGCCACGGCGCCGGCCTGACGTCCGGGTCACTCGACCCGGACCCGGGGATCGTTCACCACACCTCACCCCGAACTGGGGTGGTTGCTGCTTTGCGCGCCGTCGAGAACCCACGCCAGTTCGGGGTGGGGCGAAGGGGATCAGAGGTGGAGGCGGTAGAAGCGGAACGACTCGTTGTCGATCGGGAGCACCTCGACCGACGAGAAGCCGGCGGCCTCGGCGTAGCGGCGCAGCACCGCCGGGCGCAGGACCGTCCCGGTCGCCGCGGAGTCCTCGTGTGACATGCAGTCGGGCAGGCAGACGGTGATCGAGCACCCGTAGAAGAAGCGCTCCAGCTCGCCACCGGGGGCGCGGAGCTCGTCGCCGACGCGCTCGTCCATGACCAGCACGAACCCGTCGTCGTGCACCATCCGGCGCATCGACGCGAGGACACCGACGGGATCACCCATGTCGTGGACGCACTCGAGCGCCATGGCGACGTCGTAGGCGCCATCGGCCTCGAGTCGGGCGGCGTCGCCCTCGGCGAAGCTCACCCGGCGATCGACACCGGCGGACACGGCGTTGGCCCGGGCGGCTTCGATCGAGGGGGCATCGACGTCGAAGCCGTCGACCGTGGCCTCCGGGTACTGGCGGGCGACGGCGATCGACGACCAGCCGAACCCGCACCCGATGTCGGCCAACCGGCCGCCGCCCCGCAGGAGCGCGTCGAGCTCGGGGATCGACGGGAGGTACTCGGGACCGAAGAGCTCGAGGAACATCGGTCGGTTCATCGCGGCCTGGCCCTCGCGGGGATCCTCGCCGAGCTCGGCCCAGCTCACGCCGCCACCGTTGCGGTACACCTCGGCGAGGCGGTCGACGTGCTTGCCGGCGCCGGCGATGAACCGTGCCAGCGGGAGCAGGTGGGCGAGGCTGTCGGGGTCGGCGAGCACTTCGGCGTGGGCCGCGGGCAGGTGGTAGCGCCGCTCCTCCGCGGCAACCGTCGGATCGTCGACGGTCAGCCAGCCGCTCACGGCCTGGTGTTCGAGCCACTCACGGGCGTAGCGCTCGTTGGACGAGGTCACCGCGGCCAGCCCGGCGGCGGTCAGGCCACCGTGGTCGGCGAGTGCCCGGTACCAGCCGAGCCGGTCGCCGAGGTGGGCGGCCTGGATCTCCTGGGCGCCGAGAGCGGCGGCGAAGACGCGTCCGGCGAACTCCTCGACAGCTTCCTCGTGCACGGGGTCGGTGGTGACGGTCATCGTGTCGTGTCCTCCTTCGAGAACCCGGGCCGCGAGGGCCCGGCGGGTGGGTCTGGTCTGGTCGGGTCCGGTCCGGTTCGGCCGTCAGGGTGGTGGTGATCAGGGGCGGGGGCGGGCCCAGAGACCGAGGCGGAGGATCGGGACGAAGCCGATCCGCTCCGCGCCGGGGCGGCTGAAGTCGCTGAAGACGCCGGTCATCCACACGTCGGGCGTGGCCCGTAGGCGGGCGGCGGCGTGGGCCATCCAGTGGCCCCGGCGGCGGGCGCCGGGACGGGTCACGCCGAGGGCGAACGAGCCGATGCCCTCGGCGACGAACGAGGTGCCGATGCTGACGGGGTCGCCGGCGTCGTCGCGGCCGACGAAGAAGTGCATGCGCTCGTCGGCCAGCAGCGACGGGTCGGCCAGGGCACCGGGCGCGACCGGGTCGAGCTCGGGCATCGGGTAGCCCTCGACGGCGACCCGCTCCCAGTCGGCGAGTGCCGCCGGGTCGTGGATCTCACGCACGTCGACGGGCGGGTGGGCCGGCGGTGCCAGCAACGTCGCGGGCGGGCGGATCAGCACCGGCGGGTACCCGCCGAGCGTCCAGCCCCGCTCGACCAGCTCGGCGCCGGGCACGGGCCAGGCGCTCCACAGCAGCATCTCGCCGGAACCGCCGGCGAGGTGCCCGTCGATCTCGTCGAGCACCCGACCGAAGCGGCCGTCGGGCGGCTGCAGCAGGGTGACGGAGTTGAAGTAGCCACCGGGCCGGCGGAGATCGGCGAGCGCGAACGCGTCGGACCGGACGGTGAGCCCACCGCCGGCGACGGCGTACGCGTCACAGTACGCGGCCCAGTGGAACAGGTAGCGGCGCACCATGGTGTCGCCGACGGGGGCGTCCGGCTCCCAGCCGGTCGCGAGCGGCGGGGCGTCGGTGCTCATGCCGCACGCTCCGCGAACCGGGCGACCACGGGGTCGCGGCGGTGGGTTCGGTCACGTCGGCGACGCAGCGTGAGCCGAGCGGCGTGGTCGAGCGGTGCCGGCCCGGCCGGCAACGGGGCGGATCGGCGGTGGAGCGTGGAGCGCATCGGGATCCTCTGCGTGGTGGGTCCGGGTCATGGGGCGTGGCGCCGGGGGGCCTGCCGCCCGGGGCGTCGACGGGCATCGTCCGACGCTGGGGTTGCACGGCGGATGGGCGGCGGTTGCGCGCCGTTGCACGGTGTTGCACCAGCACCGGATCCACCGGAGACTGCGTCGGTGCGGTTCACGGCCCTGGGCGACATCGGCGCCCGATCCCCCGACGGGGCCAGCGTCGCGATCACCGGTCGGAGCCAGCGGCTGATCGTCGCCGTGCTCCTCGCCGACGCCGGACGGGTCGTGCCGACCGACGCGCTCGTCGACGCGCTGTGGGAGGACGAACCGCCCCCGACCGCGGTGCGCACCCTGCGCAGCTACATCTCGCGGCTCCGCAGCGTCCTCGGTGACGTCCTCGCCGGCCGGGCCGGTGGGTACGTGCTCGACGTCGACGTGGAGGCGACCGATGTCGGCCACTTCGAGGCGCTGCTCGACCGGGCCCGCGACGCCGCCCCCGCGGACGCCGTCGTCCTGATCGACGAGGCGCTGGGCCTGTGGCACGGGCGGGCGTACGCCGAGCTCGCCGACGCCGAGGCCCTCCGCCACGAGGCCCGCCGCCTCGAGCTGCGTCGGGTCGACGCCCGCGAGGAGCTGGTCGAGGCGCTGCTCGGCGCGCGACGGCCGGCGGAGGCCGCGGCCGCCGCCGACGCGCTCACCGCCGAGGAGCCACTCCGCGAGACGGCGTGGGCGCTGCTCGTCGAGGCCCGCACCGCGGCCGGCGCACCCGGCGAGGCACTGCGCGCCTACCAGCGCGCGATCGCGGCGCTGGCCGAGGCCGGGCTCGAACCCTCACCCCGCCTGCGCTCGGTCGAGTCGACGGCGCTCGCGGCCGAGCCGCTGCCCCCGCCGACGGAGGTGGCCGGCCCGACCGGGGGGTTCGACGGCCCGTCGGCGCGCACCTCGCTCGTCGGCCGCGACGACGACCTCCTCGGGGTGCGGGGCGTGCTCCGCGACAACGCACTGGTGACGCTGGTCGGCCCGGGCGGTGTCGGCAAGACGCGGCTGGCGATCGAGGTCGCCCGCCGATCCTCGGCCGACCACCGGTTCGGTGCCCGGTTCGTGTCCCTCGCCGACCTCGCCGAAGCCGACGCCGTGGGCTCGGCGGTCGCGGACGCGCTCGGGCTGGTCGTCGAAGGAGGTGATCTCGAAGATGCGCTGCGGCGGGCCGGCGACCTGGACGTCCTCATCGTGCTCGACAACTGCGAGCACCTCCTCGATGCGGTCGTGGCCACGGTCGAGCTGCTGCACGCCGAGTCGACGACGCTGCGGGTGCTCGCCACCAGCCGCGAGCGCCTCGCCGCCGACGGCGAGATGGTGTGGCCGGTGTCGCCGCTCACCCTCGGCAACGATCGTGCCGCCCGTCGTCTCTTCCGGGACCGGGCGCAGGCCGTGCGGCCCGACCTGCCCGACACTCCGGAGGCCGAGGCCGCCATCGAGCGGATCGTCCGCCGCGTCGACGGGCTGCCGCTCGCCATCGAGATGGCCGCGGCCATGGCCGCCACGACCAGCCTGACCGAGCTCGCCGACACGCTCGAGCGCGACCTGGACGTGCTGCGGGCGCCGACGCGGGGTGCACCCGCCCGCCACCGGACCCTCCGGTCGCTGGTGGCGTGGTCGGAGGCCGGCCTCGACGACGGCGAGCGCGCCCTGCTCGCCGAGCTGTCGGTGTTCGACGGCCCGGTCACGGCCGACGACGCCCTCGCAGCGCTCGACCGCGCCGACGACCGGGCCGCGCTGCGGTTCCTCGCCGAGCGGTCCCTCGTCGCGGCCGACGTCACCGGGACGCGCACCCGGTACCGGCTCCCGGCCGTCGTGCGCCACCACGCGACGGAGCTGCTCACCGGTGCCGGCCGCCGAGCCGTGATCGAGCGCCGTCGCGCCGAACACGTTCTCGATGCCGTTCGCGTCGCCGACGACGCGATGCGCGACAACGGGGAGCGGGCGGCCCACGACCGCTTCGACGAGCTGTACGCGGAGCTGCGCGGCGCCCACCGCTGGGCGCAGGCCCACGAACCGGCGCTCGCGGCGGCGCTGACCCGCCACCTCCACGTGTGGGCGGCGTCGCGGTACCGGGCCGAGCCGTTCCGATGGGCCGAGCGCCTCCTGACCGCGGGGCCTGCCGGCCTCCGGGGGCCGGCGGCCGCGCTCGCCGTGCACGCCCACGGGCTCGTCACCTCCGGCCGGACCGACGAGGGGGCGCGTGCTGCGACGACGGCACTCGACGGGGCCGAGGGCACCGATGCGCTCGTCGCCCTGGAGGCCGCGGCCGACGCCGCCCTGTTCATCGGGAGCCTCGACGTGTCCCTCGCCCACGCCCGGGACCTGCGGGCCCGGGCCGAGGCACTCGGCGACGCTCACTACCGGGTGCTCGGAGCGTGCAACGCCGCGCTCGCGCTCGCCTACGGCGACCGGCCCGACGCGGGGGCCGGGGAGCTCGCCGATCTCGACGTGCCCGGGGCACCGACCGACCGCGGCTGGATCGAGTACACGCGTGGCGAGATCGTCCTCGACCGCGACCCGCCGACTGCGCTCGCCCACCTGCGCGCCGCCGTGGAGCTCGCCGACGCCGTCGACAACCGCCTGCTCGGCGGCGTCGCCCGGGTGTCGCTTTGCAGCCTCCAGGGTCGCGTCGGCGACCCGACCGATGCCGGCGCCACGTTCGTCGAGGTGATCGACCACTGGCGGACCCACGGCGCCCGCACCCACCTGGTCACGACCTTGCGCAACCTGGTGCCGCTCCTCCAACGCATCGGCGAGCACCGGCCGGCGGCGGAGGTGCTCGCGGCGGTCACCTCCGACGGCGAGGCCCCCACGTTCGGCGCCGAAGGTGAGCGGCTGGCGCAGAGCGCCGAGGACCTGCGGGACCGGCTCGGCGACCGCGAGTACGAGACCGCCCGCCGCCTCGGCTCGAAGCGCGAGCTCGACCACACGATCGAGGTCGCCTTCGGCGCACTCGGGCGCGGCGCTGCCCTGCGCACCGACACGTTCGACTGGCCGGTCGACCAGCGCTGAGTCCGGTCGAACCGGCTCGGCCAGCGCCGGCCGGCCCACGACCGACGGCGGGGGGCCGGGCGCACCCGACCGTCGAGGGTGTCCCGTCCGATCGGACGGACGCGCGTGCGGCAATGCGACCGGCCGGCCGATGCCCGCCCTACTCGGAGGCGTCGGCGCGCGGCCTTTCGGCTTCGGCTTCGGCTTCGGCTTCGGCTTCGGCTTCGGCTTCGGCGAGGAGGTTGGCGAGGTCGGGGTGGCCGGCGAAGGTGGCCCAGCCCTGCGGGGTCGCCTCGTGCTCGTCGTCGGTGAGGGACGGGTCGGCGCCGGCGTCGAGCAGGGCCCGGACGCACTCGGTGTTGCCGGCCAGCGCGGCCTCGTGGAGGGCGGTCCGGCCATGCGCGCCGGCGTTGACGTCGAAGCCGAGTCGGACGAGGACCGGCACGGCATCGGCGCGGCCCAGCTCGACGGCCCGGCGCACCAGGTCGGGGTTGGCGGCCCGCAGCTCGTCGAGGAGCGCTCCGTCCGCCGCCGTCAGCCGGGTGATGGTCGCCTCGTCGCCGGCGACGCACGCGCCGGCCAGGCGATCGACGACCGAGACCGACGAGCGGTCCGCTCCGGCCCCCTCGAGCAGGGCGACGATCCCGGCGTGCCCACCCCGGACCGCGCCCTGGTAGACGGTGCGGCCCCCGAAGATCGGGTGGGGGCACCGGCCGTTCGGGTCGCCACCGTGGTCGAGGAGCAGTCGGGCCCGTTGCACGAGGCCGGTCTCGGCCGCGTGCTGGAGCGCCTCGGTCATCAGGTCGGCCGGCGCCACCATCGCCGGGGCGAGCAGCTCGAACCACGGTCCGCCCTCGCCGCGACCGAAGCCGTGGGCCAGCAGCAGCTCGAGGAACGCGGTGTCGTCGCCCGGCCGGTCGCCCCGCAGGTCGCCCATGCCGCGGTTGTAGATCGCCTGCCCGTCGTTGGGGTCGGCGCCGGCCGCCAGCAGCAGCTCGGCCAGCTCCAGGGACCTCGGGTGCGGGGGCTCGCCGCGCTCGCCCCCGCCCAGCGCGCCGGTGAGCGCGGTGAACGGAGGGACGTACCCGTCCCACAGGTAGCCGGCGTTCGGGTCGGCGCCGGCGTCGAGCAGCAGCCGGACGACCGCCACGGTGTCGGCACCCGGCAACCGGGAGTACGTGGCGTACAGCAGCGGCGGCCAGGCGTGGGGCCCGCCGGGCTCGTCGACCGCGGCCCCGGCGTCGAGCAACCGGCGGGCCGAGGCGGCGTCGCCGACTGCTGCCGCGGTGTGCAGCGACGCACCTGCGAGGTGGGGGTGGGCGTCGAGGAGCGCTCGTGCCCGTTCCGGTCGTGAGCGGTCGGCGTCGCCGTAGGTGAGGCAGGCGAGGCGGAGCAGCTCGTCGGCCCGGGCCGAGTCGTCGGCCGGCTCGGTGCCGACCGGCTGGTCGTGGGGCGAGCGGGCGAGGCGCCGGCGCAGCTCGACGTGGTGCTTCAGCTGCGGCCAGCTGGCGAAGCCGTGGTGGCGGGCGAGCACGAGTTGGGCCGCCGACAGCGCGAACCCGGTCGTCGCGGGTCCGTCGACCACCAGCGCGTCGATGCGGGGGTGGTGCTCGACGACCATGGCGATGGCGCCCTCGTCGCCGGCTCGGACGAGGTCCCGGATGAGCTTGGCGGTCTCGCGCAGCTTGTCCAGGTCGGCGTTGGCGGGCAGTGGTGCGGTGGGCATGGCGCGTCCTCTCCGAGCGCCTGGCGTCCGCATCTGCAGGCAGGAAAGGAGCGGGATGCTCACACGTCTTCGACACTGACCCAGGAGGGCTGAGCCCCTACCCGCGGACCGGACGCGCCCTGGTGCGCGTCGGCGAGGGTACCCCACGACCATCTCGGGCGCTCCGAAGGGCTGCCGGCGTGACGTTGGCCCCTGTGCCCGACCCGCGCCCGGGTGGACGATCGACGCGATGGGGGCGACGGCGCAGACGCGATCGACGATCGGGACCGGCGGCGCCGTTGGCCGCGGTGGGCCGGTGGTCGTGCTCGCCAGCTCCGCGACGTGCCTGGTGGCCGCACCCGCGGCGATCGATGACGGCGGCGCGTACTCGTGGCTGCGGCACACGACGAGCGAGTCGGCGGCCCAGGGCGTCGACGGTGCGTGGGTCGCCCGGGTCGGGTTCGTCCTGTTCGCGCTCGGCGTGGCGTGGACGACGGCCCGCGCCACCGCGAGGTGGGGACGGTTGGCCGCCGCGCTCCATGGCGTCTTCGCCGGGGCGATGCTCGGCGTGGCCGCGTTCTCGACCCGGCCGTGGACCGGCGCCGCCTACGACATCGGGGAGGACCGGCTCCACTCGGTCTTCGCGTCGATCGTCGGCGTCGCCTTCGCACTCGGCGTCGCCGCCGTCGCCCGCAGGCGCCACGTCGATGGGGGCCACCCGACGATGCTCGACGTCGTCGCCGTCGCGACCTCGGTGATCGCCCCGACGGCGATGACCCTCGTCGCCCCGGTCGCGGGCGTCGCCCAGCGGGTCATGTTCGCCGTCGCCTACGCCTGGTACGCACGGGAGGCTCTCGCCGACCGTCGGGCGTCCCCCGCTCGACCCGCGCCGCCCGAGCCGGCGGCTCACGGGCGCTGAGCAACGCGGTCAGGTCGCCCCTCGGCGCCGGGCAGCGGTGACCAGGCGGCGCACGGCTCGTCGGGCCGGTTCGGTGACGCGTCGGGCGGCGGCGCCGAGCGCGGCGAACGGCCGTCGGATCGCAGCGAGCGCGGCCTCGGTCAGGCGGCGGGGCGCCTCGAGGAGCCGGCCGAGGCGTGCCAGCAGCGCCCCGACGGCGGCTTCGAGGCCGCGGAAGATGCCACCGATGCGGGCGGCGATCGGGTCGACGACGGTGTCGCGGACCCACGCTGCGGCCCGGGCGAACGGGCGCCCGACGGCCCTCAGGTGCCGCATCGACCAGCCGGCGAGTCGAGCACCGACGGCGGCGAGACCGGCGCCGACCCGGTCGGCGAGGCGCTCGCAGAAGCCGAACCACGCGTCGAGGACCGCGGCGAGCCCGTCGGCCAGCGCGACGAACGGCACGAGCGGAAGTGCCAGCCACCGGCTGATGCCCCGCTCGTCACCGTCGGTCGGTTCGCCGGCCGCGGACCCGGCGGGATCGGTCTCGGCGGGATCGGTCTCGTCGGAATCGGCGTCGACGACGTCCGTGTCGTCGGCGACATCGTCGGTGGCGTCGCCGGCCGTGCCCTGCGGCTCGGCCGTCACGACGTCGGCGGCGTGCGGTCGGGGTCGACCCGGAGGTCGAGCGCTCGCACCCACAGCTCGGTGAGCGTCACCGCGGCCTGCTCGGGGTCGTAGGCGTCGTCGCGACCGACGAGCCACCAGTAGCAGAAGTTCGACACCATCGAGACGAGCGCGCCGGCAGCGGTGGCCGCGTCGAGGTCGGCGTCGGCCAGGCCCCGCTCCTGCCATCGGGTGATGGTCGCCGTGACCCGCCCGACGTGGCGGCGGCGGCTCGCCAGCCGACGCTCGTGCACGGCCTCGTCGATCGTCGCCACCTGTTCGATCAGCCCGTAGATGGCGGCGTGGGCCTTGTAGACCTCGAGGTAGCGGCGGTGGGCCCGGTCGAGGTTGGCGACGACGTCGAGGCGGGGCTCGTCGGACCGTACGGTGAGCGCCTCGCCGATGGCGTCGTCGACCTCCTGGGCCACGACCCGGAACACCGCGAGCTTCGACGGGAAGTACGTGTAGAAGCTGCCCCGGGCCACACCGGCCTCGGCGACGATGTCGGCGATGCGGGCGTTGACGTAGCCGTCGCGCTCGAACACCGTCCGGGCGGCGTCGATCACCTGGCGCCGCGTGCGCTGGCCGCGGGCGGTGCCCCGGCGGTCGTGGTTGGCGCGACGTTCGGCCGCGGTCCCGACCGCCTCCCAGCCGCCGCGCGTGCGGGGCCGGCCGCCACCGGCGTCACGGCTGGTGCGCTCGCGTTGGTCGTCGCCGAGGTCGGGCGGAGGCGTCACCGCCGTCCTTTCGCTGCGCCGGAGGTCGGAGGCGATCGTAGACGCCCGTTCTGCGCCGGCCGGGCCGGTGGGCGCGGCGCTCAGTTGCGCAGCACGTCGCGGAACGGGATGTCCCGGTCGACCGACGGGTCGCGGGGCAGGCCGAGCACCTTCTCGCCGATGATGTTGTGCTGGATCTCGTCGGTGCCGCCGGCGATCGACTGGGCCGGGGTCGACACCAGGATCTCGGGGACCGTGCCGTCGTCGGGAGAGTCCGGGCCGTTCAACATCCCGTGGGCGCCGACGAGTGACGTGTGGGCCAGCGCCGAGCGCCGCGCCACCTCGCTCAGCGCCAGCTTGCCGATCGAGCCCTCGGAGCCGGGTGGGCGGCCGAGCGCCCGGGCCGCGGTCGCCCGCTCGGCGGTCCACCGGCTCGCCTGCTGGAGCGACAGCACCCCGGCCGCCTGCTGGCGGGCGAGCGGATCGTCGATCGTGCCGGCTTCGAGCCGGTCGATGATCAGGTCGGCCCGACCGGCGCGCTGGGGGTACCAGCGGTAGGTGGCGAAGTGCTCATCGGCCTCGGCCGACGCCTCCTCCAGCGCCCGACCGCCGTCGCGGGCGTAGCGGGGCCGCGACATGCCGCCGAAGCGGCGCTCGTAGGCCAGCGTCGTCATCGCGACCTGCCAGCCGGCGCCGACGTCGCCGATCACCATGTCCTTCGGGATGCGGGCATCGGTGAGGAACACCTCGTTGAACGAGCTGTGCCCGTTCATCTGGTGGAGCGGCCGGACCTCGACGCCGGGCTGGTGCATGGGGAGCGCGAAGTAGGTGAGGCCCCGGTGCTTGGGCGCCGACCAGTCGGTGCGGGCCACGAGCAGCCCGAAGTCGGCGTGGTGGGCGCTGGTGTTCCACACCTTCTGGCCGTTGACCACCCACTCGTCGCCGTCGAGCTCGGCGCGGGTGGTGAGCCCGGCCAGGTCGGAGCCGGCGCCGGGCTCGCTGAACAGCTGGCACCAGGTCTCGGCGCCGGTGAGGATCGGGCGGAGGAACCGCTCGCGGGCGGCGTCGGGGCCCCGTTCGAGGATCGTCGGCCCGGCGAGGCCCATCCCCCCGCCCAGCGGGGTGCCGACCGCGCCGTACGCCGCGATCTCGCGCGAGACGAGGTCGGCGGCCCACGACGGCAGGTCGAGCCCGTACCAACGGCGGGGCCAGGCGGGCACCGCCCAGCCCGCGTCGCACAGCCGCTCCCGCCAGTCGAGCAGCGACAGGCCCGGGTCCCAGTTGTCGTCGAGCCATCGCCGCAGCTCGGCTCGGAGCGAGTCCGGCTCGGCAGCCGGTCGGACCTGCTGGAGGCTGTCCGTCACGGCGGTGACGCTAGTCACGGTCGACACCGATGTCGACCGCGTGCGCCACCAGCCAAGAAGGCCGGTTGCGGATCGGGCGCCGGGTCGACTCCACTGGCGGACCACGTGCTCCGAGCAGGTCGGGCACGCGGCAAGGCCGACGGGCGCAGCGCCCGCGTCGGCACCGGGGGGACACGGATGCACGGTGAGGCACATGCCTAGTCCGGTGGAGGTCTGGACCAGCGGGGCGGGGCGGCCGAGCGACGCCGCCGCCCGGGCCCGGCGGCTCGAGGACGAGGGTTGGGACGGCTTCGGCGTCGTCGACTCGCAGAACCTCGCCGGCGACCCGTACGTGGCGCTGACCATGGCGGCGACGGCCACGACCCGGCTCCGGCTGGCGACCGCGGTGACCAATCCGGTGACCCGCCATCCCGCGCTCGCGGCGACGTCAGCGGCGACCGTCCAGGCCGAGTCCGGCGGCCGGTTCGTGCTCGGGATCGGTCGTGGTGACTCGGCGCTCGCCCACCTCGGCCTCGCACCTGCGTCGCCGTCGCAGTTCGACCACTACCTCGCCCGCCTCCAGGGGTACCTGCGCCGCGACGAGGTGCCGTTCGATCTCGACACCGACCTGCGCCCCGGGCTGGCGCCGTCGTCGACGTTGCAGATGTCGGGTGGGCCGACCGCGAGCCGCCTGCGATGGCTGCGCGACGCCAACCCGAAGGTGCCGGTCGACGTGGCCGCGTCGGGCCCGAAGGTGATCGACATCGCCGGACGATTGGCCGACGCGGTCACGTTCGCCGTCGGCGTGGACCCCGATCGGCTCCGGTGGGCCGTCGGCGTCGCCCACGACGCGTGCCGCAGCGTCGGGCGGGACCCGGCGGAGCTCGGCCTCGGCGCCTACGTGCCGGTGCTGGTCCACCCCGATCGTGGCGAGGCGAGGCGGATGATCAGTGGCGGCATCGGGTCCTACGCCCGGTTCTCGGTGATGCACGGGACCGTCGCCGGGCCGGTCGGCGACGACCAGCGCCGCACGCTCGAGGCCGTGCACGCCGCCTACGACATGAACGCCCACTTCACCCACGGCTCGCCCCAGTCGAAGGCGCTGACCGACGAGGTCATCGATGCGTTCGCCGTCGCCGGGCCCGCGTCCTACTGCGTGGAGCGGATCGAGGAGCTGATCGGCCTCGGGATCCGCCGGATCTTCGTCCACGGGCCCGGCCGGGGCCTCGACATCGAGGATGCGACCGCGGCCCACGAGCGCCTCGTCGCCGAGGTGCTCCCGAAGCTCAGCGGCCGCGTCGGCTCCTGATCGGCTCGTTCTCGGGCGCACGGGCCCGGCCTGGCCGGGCCGGCTCGTGGCCCGTCGAAGGTTCTCTGCGCCCGCGTGCCGGCGACCAGGCGCTGGTCCCGGCGCCGGCACCTCGTGGCCGTCGCCGTCCCTCGGGCCGCCAACGAGCAGAGAGCGGGCCTCGGACGGACGACCCGGGAAACCCCCTGGCATCGCCCGCCGGCGGCGACGACGCTTCGACGCGTGGCCGACCTCTGCACCATCGACCGGGCGACCGTCGAGGACCACGGCGAGCTGCTCACGCTCCAGCGCGCCGCGTTCGTCGACGAGGCCCACCTGTACGGGACCCCGGAGGTGCCCGCGCTCGACGAGACGTTCGCGGAGCTCGACGCCCGGCTCCGCAGGTCGCACACGATCGCGGCACGCCTCGACGGCCGCGGCCGGATCGTCGGGGCGGTGAGCCTGCGGTCGGACCGCGTGCCACCGGCCATCGAGCGGCTCATGGTCGCGCCGGACCAGCGCGGCCTCGGGCTCGCGACCAGGCTGATGGCCGGGATCGAGGCGGTCGCCCGACAGGACGGGCATCGGGAGGTCCGCCTCGTCGTCGGCGAGATCGCCTCGGGCAACCGGCGCCTCTACGAACGGCTCGGCTACCGCTACCTCGAGCGGTCCGTCGTCTTCGGCGACGTCGGCGTGTGGACGATGGCCAAGGCCCTCCCGGCGTGACGTTCCGGACACGACCTCACGGAGACGACGGCGCGTACGTTGGCCCGGGTATGGGAAGCGCGCAACACACCCACCGCCACGGGGCCAGCAGCCGGGCCGGAGGGGTGCCGACGGTCCTGGCGGACCCACACGACGCCGCCGACCCCGCCGGGCAGCTCCGGTTGACCCTGGCCGCACCGGCGGCGCCGCGTCCCCGCTCCGAGCCGCTGACCGGGGTCGTCCACGTCCCCGACTGGCTCGGCGAGGACGCGCAGCGTGGGCTCGTCGCCGACTTCCGGGCCTGGGCGCTACCTCCCGCCGGGCTGCGCCACCCCCGCATGCCAACCGGGCACCTCATGAGCGTGCAGTCGGTGTGCCTGGGCTGGCACTGGTACCCGTACGTGTACAGCCGCAACGCGGATGACACCGACGGCGCACCGGTCAAGCCGCTGCCCGACTCGATCGTGGCGCTGGCCCGGGCGGCGGTGGCCGAGGCGTACGGCCCGGACAGCCCCGAGGCCATCGGCTACGCCCCCGACGCAGCGATCGTGAACCTCTACGCGCCCGGCTCCCGGCTCGGGCTCCACCAGGACGGTGAGGAGCCATCGGACGCGCCGGTGGTCACGATCAGCCTCGGGGACTCGTGCACGTTCCGGATGGCCGGGACCGACCGGCGGACCTCGCCGTTCACCGACGTCGAGCTGACCAGTGGCGACCTGCTCGTGTTCGGCCGGGCCAACCGACGGATCTTCCACGGGGTGCCGAAGGTCGCCGACGGCACCGCCCCGGCCGGGCTCGGGCTGCCGCCCGGCCGGCTCAGCATCACCGTCCGCGAGACCGGCTTCGCGTGAGCGCCGGCGACCCGGCGGTGGTCGGTAGGCGCCGGTCAGCGCAGGCGCACCACGTCGACCAGCGTGGGTCGGCCGAAGACGAGGTCCTCGCCGACGCGGTGCAGCCGCCTCCCGAGAACCCCGCGACGCCGGCCCTGCACGCACCAACGACCATCGGGATTCTCGGTGGGCCGACCTCACAGATCCGGCGTCGTCGGCGTTGACCTGACGTGACCTTGCAACCGTTCGAGGAGGTCGTCGCCGAACACGGGGCGATGGTGCTGCGGGTGTGCCGGGCGTTGCTCGGCCCCGACGCCGACGACGCGTGGTCCGAGACGTTCCTCGCCGCCATGCGGGCGTATCCCGACCTGCGGCCCGACAGCAACGTCGAGGGCTGGCTGGCCACGATCGCCCACCGCAAGGCCATCGACCAGATCCGCCGCACCTACCGGGCACCCCGCACCGACGGCGACCCGCCCGAGGTCCCGACGTGGGACCGCACCGACGAGCCCGACGACGAGCTCCGTGCGGTCCTGGCGACGTTGCCCCCGAAGCAGCAGGGCGCGGTCGTGTACCGCTACCTGGCCGACCTCCCGTACCCGGAGGTGGCCGAGCTGCTCGGCAGCAGCGAGGCCGCGGCCCGCAGGAGCGCCGCCGACGGGATCGCCAAGCTGCGCGGCCACTACCGGCGAGGAGCGCCGACATGAGCATCGACCGCACCAACCCAACGACCCGTGTCGGCGTCGACGACCACGACGAGGACGACCACGACGAGAACGACCACGACGAGGACGGCCGCGTCGAGGGCGAGCACGACCGGGACGCCGCCGAGCTGCGGACCGCGCTCGGGCTCGCGGCCGCCGACGGCCCGGCCGGCGACGGCCCGGCCGGCGACGAGGGTGACCGCACCGACCTGGACCGCCTGCGACGGCGCCTCACCGAGGCGGCCGACGCCGCCGACCTGCTGGACCTGGCGTACCGGACCGTCGACAGCCCCTACGGCCCGCTGCTGCTGGCCGCCACCACCGAGGGCCTGGTGCGGGTGGCGTTCGAACGAGAGGACCACGACGCCGTCCTCGAGCGGCTCGCCACCACGGTGAGTCCCCGGATCCTGCGCTCACCCGGCCGCACCGACGCCGCGGCCCGCCAGCTCGACGAGTACCTGGCCGGCCACCGCCGGCAGTTCGACCTGGCGCTCGACCTGCGCCTGGCCCACGGGTTCCGCCGCGACGTGCTGACCCACCTGCGGGCCATCCCCTACGGCACGACCGAGAGCTACAAGACCGTCGCCGTGGCGGCCGGCAGCCCGGCCGCGGTGCGGGCCGTCGGGAGCGCCTGCTCCCACAACCCGCTACCGCTGGTCGTCCCGTGCCACCGGGTGGTGCGCAGCGACGGGAGCTTCGGCCAGTACCTCGGCGGGCACGACGTCAAGGCCGCCCTCCTCGAGATGGAGCGCTCCCCATGAGCACGACGACCGACCTCTTCGCACACGACGACCTCACGCTGGCCGAGCGGGTCGACCGGCTGGCGTGGCCGTCGATCGGCGACGAGATGGACACCGTCGGCATCGCCGACGCCGGCCCGGTGCTCGAGCCCGGCGAGTGCTCGGCCATCGCCGACCTGTTCGACGAGCCGGGTCGGTTCCGCTCGACGGTCGACATGGCCCGCCACCGCTACGGCGAGGGCCGCTACCGCTACTTCGACCACCCGCTGCCCCCGGTCGTCGATGGCTTGCGCCGGGCGTTCTGGCCCCACGTGCTGCCGATCGCCCGGGAGTGGGCCGAACGTCGCGGCCACGACGCGCCGTGGCCCGACGACCTCGATGACTGGCTCGAGCAGTGCCACGCCGCCGGCCAGACCCGGCCCACCCCTCTGCTGCTGCGCTACGAGGCCGGCGGTTGGAACGCGCTGCATCGTGACCTGTACGGCGAGCTGGTGTTCCCGCTCCAGGTCGTCGTCGGGCTCGATCGCCCGGGCGAGGACTACACGGGCGGGGAGCTGGTCGTCGTCGCCCAGCGGGCGCGAGCTCAGTCCCGGGCGACGGTCGTGCCGATCCCGCAGGGCCACGCCGTCGTGCTCACCACCCGTGACCGCCCGGTGGCGTCGAAGCGGGGCTGGGCCAACGAGCCGATGCGCCACGGGGTGAGCACCGTGCGATCGGGCCTGCGCCGCACGCTCGGGCTGATCTTCCACGACGCACAGTGAGCGAGGCGCCCGTCAGCGGGACGTGGCGGCTGGTCGGCCCCGACGGACGGGCCTGTGACAGCCCCGTGCCCGGCACGCTCGGCGGCCACCGTCGCGGCCGGATCTACGGTCGGCTCGACTGCCCGAGCGCGCTGCGCGCGATCGCCCGGGGCGGCTACGTGCGGGACCGGGTCTTCTTCGCCGACGAAGCCACGGCGATCGCCGCCGGCTACCGCCCGTGCGCCGTCTGCCTCCCGGATGCCTACCGCCACTGGCGAACCCGAACTGGCATGCAGATCTGACGGCCCACAGAGCAGGAACCCACGCCAGTCGTTGTGGCCCTGGCGGGGGCGTCGTGTCGACGTGAAAATGGGTTCGGGTTGCCCGTGACGCTGACTCGAACCTGGCTGGAAGGCCGTACGCCAGTCTGGCGCTGGGG
>JAXHUH010000250.1:0-17719 GCA_034211175.1 Actinomycetota bacterium | reverse complement strand
GCCCGTGGCCGGTCGGCCACGGGCGACGCGCGCGTTCCTCAGGCGCTGATGCGCTCCTCGACGGCGAGGATGTCACGGCCGACGTCGACGCCGAGTGCGTCGGCCACCGAACGGGCGTGACCGAGCGCGGCCTCCGCGCAGCCGAGCTGCTGCTCGGCGACGGCGCGGTCGGCCAACGCGACGTACAGGCGCGTGCTCTCGGTGTCGATGCGCAGCGCGGCGTCGAGCAGCCAGGGCGCGGGCGGACCGACGCGTGGGCCCGCGTCGAGGAGGCGCTCGAGCACGGCGACGGCACGTGACCGGGCCGACAGCCGCTCCGTCGCCAACCAGTCGTCGTAGGGATCGTCGGGGAGCAGCTCGCCCCGGTACGCGCTGAGGGCCCGGACCGCGGCGTCGACCCACGCGGTGTCGCCCGGCGGCCCGGTGAGCAGCGCACTCGTGACGGCACGCTCGAACCCGACGAGATCGACCTCGACCGACGGGTCGAGCCCGAGCGTGCCCCGGTCACGCCGGATCATCGTCTGGCCGACCGTTCCCCGCAGCCGGTTCACGACGTTCTTGAGGCGTCGCCGGCCCACGACCTCGGCCATGTCGGGCCACAGCAGGTCGATCGCCACCTCGACCGCCACGCCGGCCGGGCGGACGGCGAGCAGCTTCAGCAGGCGCGCGACGTGGCCCGGCGGCACGGCCACCGGCCCACCGTCGACGGTCACCGAGAAGCCACCGAGCACCGACACGGTCATCGGCGCCGCGGCGTCCGCCCCGGCGGACGGCGCCTCGTCGGAGGTGACCAGCCCGAGCTGGGCGACGAGCTCCTCGAGGCCGAGCCCGCTGACCGCGGCCGTCGCGTTGCGCGCCGTCCGGCGATCGATGCCGTCCGCACCCGCCCGGACCAGCTCGAGCACGGGCCGCCACAGGCGATCCGGCGGGAGGCGCCCCGACGCGACCAGCTCCTCGTGGCGGGCGAGAGCGGCGTCGAGGTCGCCGGCACGGGCGTGGACGATGACCGCGGCCATGTTCGCCTCGACCGGGTCGGCGTTGGGGTGCGACAACGCCAGCTCCACCAGCTCGGTCGCCTGCTCGGTCTCGCCGGCCAGGGCGAACGCGACGGCGGCCTCCGCGTTGAACACCGCGCCGGTCTGGCCGCTCAGCAGCTCGCCGAGGAGCCGCTCGCAGCGGTGGAACAACGTCGCCACCGCGGCGCGGTCGGCCCGCTGCGACGCGGCGAGCATCTTCCACCACGACAGGTAGGCCTCGATCCACGGGATCTCGAGCCCGCTGAGCAGGCTCTCCGCCTCGGCCACGCTGCGCTCGTGGGCGTCCAGGTCGCCGGCCAGCACGTCGAGCCGGGCCGAGAGCTCGGCGGTGAGCAACCGGTCGAAGGCCTTGTTCCACGTCAGCTCCGACGCCCGTCGCAGCTGCTCCTGGGCCTCGCGGTAGTGCCCGAGGTGGGAGAGCGCGCCGGAGGCCAGGACCCGGATCGTGGCCGCGGCCCGGGCGGTGTCGCCCAGGTGCTCCCACTGGATGGCCACCTCGCGCAGCGCGGTGCTCGCCTCCTGCACCGCCGCCGGGTCGGGCTGTTGCGCGAGGCGCACCGCGTCGATCTCGCGGAGACGCAACCGGAGCCGCACGTCCAGGTCGCCGTCGTCGGTTCGGAGCCGCTCGATCTCGCCGACCAGCCCGTCGTCCTCGACGCCGGAGAGGGCCGTGGCCAACAACCGCTCGATCCGGGCCTCGAGCGCCAGCTCGCGATCACCCGTCGCGTCGGCGCCCCGCTCCGCGGCGTCCAACGACGCCCGCGACGCCGCCAACCGCGCCAGGTTGCGCTCGACACGCGCCCGGATGAGGTGCAGGCGGGGCACCCGGGCCGCCTCGGCCCCGAGGAGATCGAGGATGCTGAGCAGCCGCACCTGCTCCACGTCGTCGAGGCGGGACGGGCCCGTGCTGACGACCAGGTCGGCGGCATCGCCGGCCCCGCCGACGCTGACCAACAGGCGAAGCGCGGTGAGCAGCGAGCCGTCGGCGATCAGCGCCGGCGTCAGCCGGGCCACGGTCTCCGGCTCCAGCGGGCCGATCGATCGCAGCACCTCGGCGACGGCCAACGACATCCGCAGACGCTGCTCGTCGGGCAGCAGCGGGAACCCGACACCGCGCACCGCATCGACGCCGTCCGAGCCGAGCAGGGCGCTGGCCACCGACTCGGAGAACGAGCCGAGATGCGCGAGCTGGGTGAGCGCATGCCACCGCTGCGGCGCGACCACATGAGCGAATCGATCGACCAATTCGCGGATGTGCATTGGCGCCGAGACGACGGACCGCATTGCCTCGAATGGCTCGGCACTCCGGGCGACCATTTGCAGTGATGCGGTGACCGCCGCCGGCCACCCTTCCGTGAAAGGTGCCATCAACTCGACGAACGCAAGGGCGACGTCGCGAGGCAGTGATGCGGTCGCCAGCTCCTCGATCTCGGCCGTGCTGAACCGGAGATCACGCCAGTCGAGGTCGAGCAGCTCGATCCCGTCGAGCGACCAGCGCAACGGGACGGGGACGTGGCTCGTGCAGAGCACGATGGTGTCCGCCGTCGTCCGCTCGACGACGCGCAGCACCTCCGCCGCGGTCACGTCGCTGCGCACCGACCGCACCACGAGCCTTCGGGCCGAGCGCTCGTCGGCCGAGGCGAGGCCGTCCTCGAGCGTCGGGACGACGGCCGTGCCCGGGAGCGCGCCGAGCTGCGACGCGAACGTGCGCTTGCCGAACCCCGCCGGCGCCTCGACGAGCACCAGCCCCCGGTGCTCACCGACGAGGTCGAGGAGCGCGTGCCGTACGAGCTCGGATCCGCGTGGACCGGCTGTCGTACCACTGCGACTCAACTGGGACCTCCGCGGGACCGCACCACATCAGTATCGAACGATCGGACCGCACACGAATTCACGGCAGTCTCGCCGATCGACCGAGATCGTTCAACAGCGGGTTGCCAGCCTGGTCTTCGGTGTCCGCCCCGGCATCGCGTGGCGGCTCGGGCTCCCGGCTGCGCCCGTGGACGTGCTGGACGACAACGGCCTGCTCGGCTGGCAACACGGCCTGTTGCTCGTCCGTCGCGCCGTCGCCGAGGTCGGCCCGGACGAGACGTGCGACACGGCCGCATGCCCCGACCACCGGCGTCTCGCCGACCTGGGTCGCTGGCTCGACGAGGAGCGCAGGGCGGAGGAGGTGCGCTGGCGCTCGCCGGCCACCCTCCTGCGCACGTTCCGCCTCGTGGTGCAGGCGGGGGACCACCGCGACCCCCGTGTCCTTGCCCGGTGGGCGGACAACCTCGACGCCGCGACCCACCGCCAGGCGCTGCTCGGGCCGGCGCCCAAGCAGCTCCAACGCCACCTCGACGCGCTGACCCACCAACTCCCGGCGACGGCCGAGGGCGAGCGGTGCCGCCGTTCGATCGACGAGCTCCGTCCCGCGCTGAGCGCACGCGGGGGAGAGCCGCCGAGGGTGCCGATGACCGAGCCGGCCCGGCGCTTCGGGCTCGTGCGTTGGCTGCGGCAGGGAGGCGCCTGCGGCGGCTGAGCCGACCATGGGTGGCCGGGCGCTCGCCGCCCGGTGGTCGACGCACTCAGACGCTGCGCCGACCGGCGGCGCGGCGCACGGGTGTGCCATCACCCCACGAACGGTCGGCCGGCCGGGCCGGCTCGTCCGTTCCCGTCGCCACGGCGGCGGGCCCGTGGCCGGGACCGCCACGGACCAGGCGCGCCCAGTCGTCGTCCACGAGGCCGCGGACCAGGGCGATCCACGACCGCAGCTCGGCACCGTCGACGTCCCCGAAGACCGCGACCGACCAGGTCGCCTCCCGGTCGGGCCGGAGCGTCCCGACCTCCCGGCGGCCGGTGGCCCCGAGTGCCGTCGCCCAGATGGCGGCGACGTGCGCCGCCTGCCCGGTTCCCCGGCCCACGAGCTCCGAGCCGATCTCGACCTCGAGGTACGGGAGCTCGGCATCGACGGTCTGGCGCACGCCGGAGGAGATCCGGAGGCCGTCGGCGCCGGTGTCGAGGTGGTCGAGCCCCGGGTGGTAGCACCGCATCCGCACCGAGCCGGGCGGGCGGTCGCCCCCACGGTGACCGCCCGGCCCGGGCTCGGCCGTCGCGAGACCGGCCGGGGCCGTGTCGGTCGCCGCTACGCCGGGCTCACCGGGGACCGATGGTGCGACCCGCGCCGGGGCCGGTTCGGCCGACCGCCCGGTGGCGTCGTCGACGGATCGGCGGAGGGGGCGCTGCCGGCGATCACAACGCGGGGCCCCACGCTCGCGGTGGCGGCGCACCGGGTCGGCCCCATCGGGAGCGACGGGGCGCGCCGGGGTCGCCTCGGCGAAGCGATCGGCGACCGCGAGCAGCGCCCGGTCGACGTCCGGGCCCGCCCCGGAGCCGGAGAGCGACGTCCACCAGTCCTCGGGCGGCACAGCCGTGGTGCCCGCGGCGCGGGACAGGTGCTCGACCAGCTCCGACACCTCACCCGGGGCCCGGGTCCCGCCGTCGTCGAACCACACCCCGGCGACGACCGGGAACGGCGCCACCGGGTCGAGCAGCGGCGCCGCCGCGGGCCGTAGCCCGACCCGGGCGAGCTGGCGGACGGTCCGCGGGTCCCGGAGCTGGTGGGCCCGGGCGCGGGCGTCGCCGATCGAGGCGGCCCGTGCACCCTCGGACCCGAACGCCCACGCCGCGCCGACGAGCCCGACGCCGGCGCCCGCATCGAAGCTCGAGCTGACGCTCGACAGGGGAGGGGCGACCGGCTCGAGGCCCCGCTGCGGGCGCTCGGTCAGCACGACCTCGCCATCGACGACAGCGATGCACCACTGGGCAGGGTGATGCCAGCGCTCGACGTGGTTCCGCACCTCCTCGCCGTCGATGGTCGGGCGCGTGGCCACGGTGCCGGCGGGGTCGTGCTCGAGCGGCGTGCCCCGGTGGAGGCGGCCGACCAGGTCCTTGGACAGGGAGCGGATGCCGCCGGCGCGCAAGGCGAGCTCGTCGCGGACCGTGCCGACCGTCGGCCGGGCCGCGGTCACCGCCGCGAGCGAGCCGACGTCGACGGGCACGTCGAGCAACGAGTCGACGAGCAGGTCCCGCATCGGCTCGACGTCACCGGGCCGGCAGCGCACGGCGTACGCGGTGAACGACCGGCGCACGATGGTGGCGAACGACTCGATGCGTCCGCGCTCGACGAGCTGGGGCCAGAACCGGAACGCCCGGTAGTCGGCGGGCCCGTTGGCCACCAGGTGCCCCACGACGTGGGCGATCCCACGCCCGTCGACGAGGCGGTGTGGGACGCCGATGACGAGCAGGACCGACCCGCTCATCGGCCACCCGGCCGGGACACGGCGCGCCGCTCGGCGCCTCCGGGTCCCGACGTCGGTTCGCCGGACTGCGGTGTCGGTGCGCGCATCAGACCCTCGTGCGGCAGGGTGCTGACCTCGACCGGATCATCCGGACACCCGCCGTACCCGACATCGAAGCGACGGACGGTCTCACGAAGGTCCCACGAGCCGACCGAGCGTCGGCCGCGTCCACCAACGGGCCGCTCCATCGCCCGGAACCCGGCGATCCCGTACCCGGCACGATCCGTGGTCCACGGGGCCGGACGAGCCGGGGAGCGGCACCACGACGCGGTCGCGACGCCCCGTGGCGAACGGCTTCATCTTGCATAATCATGGTTATGCCAGAAAGGGGGGTGGAGCCGACGGCGATCGATCGGCTCATCGGTCGGTCCGCCGCTCAGGCGGGTGGCGCCCCGGCCCCGGCAGCCCGCCGGGCGTCCGTGGCGAGCTCGTCATCGGTGGCGGCCAGGTGGCCCCGGTCGTCGAGCCAGCGCTCCAGGCGCCCGCAGACGTCGACCGCCGTGTCACACATCCGGCGCCGCACGTGCGACACCGCACCGGCACGCTCGATCACCGGGGCCAGCCGATCGACGCCGCTCGGGCCGTCGAGGCCACGCACACCCGGGACCACCTGCGTGAGCCGCGGCAGGATCATCGCGCCGAGGCAGCTGTCGGCCATCACGAGGACCCACACGCAGCCGAGGACCTCGGCCCGCAGCTGCGGCAGCGGCGCCCAGGGGCACCAGCGCAGCGACGTCGCAGCATCGAGCGCCTCCCCGGCGAGCACGCTCAGCATCAGCTCGGCCCGCTGCCAGCTCCCGTCGTCGAGCTCGGGAACGAGCGGCCGCTTGTTCGCCAGATGCCGCTCGACCGGCACCCAGAACCCGGCCAGGGTCGCCAGCGATCCCAGCGGGTCGGCACCCGGCCATCCCGCCGCCAGCGCCCGTCGCTCGACCCGGCCGCTCGAGGCCCGCAACGCCTCCGTCAAGGCGTGCGCTGTCGGCCGCAGGTTGTTCGGGGCCATCTCCGCCATGCGCGCAACACTACCTGAACACCGATCAGCCTCCACCCTGACGACCACTCCGCGCCACCATTCGTTCACCCGGTGGATGCGTGCCGGCCACCGAAGCGGGCCCGACCGGAACCCGGGCGGGCACTCCCCCTGCGAAACCACTGGTCTCGCAGCGGTTCGCGTCCGGGCAGGTCACGGGGCCGTGGCGTCACGGCCGCGGTCCGCCGACACCTCGTGACACGAGCACGTGACGGCGAGAGCGCGAGGCGTGGGGGCTAGTATCGGCCCGGCGGGCAGGACACTCGATATGCGAAAGCAGGTCAGTCCGCCGTGCACTCGCTCGTCGTGGAGATCGGCAACAGCTCGGTCCGTGCCGCCCGGCTCGTCGACGGTCGCCTCGATCTCGTCACGACCTCCGGCCGCGCCAGGTCCTCGGCCGTGACCGTCCGGCCCGACGGCTCGATCGTCCCCGGCACGACCTCCGGCGGTGTCGTGATCGACGACGTCGCCCGCCGACTGTGCGCTCCGGTCACGGTCTCCCCCGCCGCCGTCGCGTCCGTCGGCGCCGCCCCCTCCGCCGAGTCCCTGGCCGCCGCCCTGCTGCGGTCGGTGGTCGACGAGGCCGCCGAGCACGGCCCCCGCCCGACGACGCTGCGACTGGTCCACGGCGGGTCGTGGCACCCCCGTTCCGTCGCCGCGCTGCGCAACGCGGCCAGCGGGCTCGGCGTGGCGATCGAGACCTCACCCGAACCGGTGGGCGCCACCACCTGGGCGCTCGCCACCGGCGTCGCCGCCTCCGACGCGCCGATCCTGGTCGTGAGCGCCGGCACCGAGGTCATCGACGCCGCGGTCACGATCGCCGGCTTCGGCTCGACCGAGGTGCTCGGCCGCGCCGCGAGCATCGACGTGCGCCACACGCCGCTCGACGCGCCGTCGGCGCTGCACCGCCTCGTGCTCGAACGGATCGGCGCGGCGCCCGACGACGACGCCGTCGTCGAGCACGCCGACGCGCTCGCCGCCGCCTGCCGCGAGGCCCTGGTCCGGCTCTCGACCGGCGAGGAGATCGCCGTCGCCCTCCCCCTGCCCTTCGACGGCGAGGTCCTCGTCTCCCCCGAGACGCTCGGCGGCCGCATGGCCCCGGCCGTGCCCGACGCGTTCCGGCGCCTGCGCGACGCCGTCGAGTCCGCCCACCTCGCGGTCTCCGACGTCTCGGCGGTGGTGCTGACCGGCAGCGCGGCCCACAGCCGGTCGTTGGTGACCGCGGTGTCGGAGGTGCTCGACCGTCCGGTGGTCGTGCCGCCGCGACCGGAGGCGGCCGGGGTGCTCGGCACCGCGTTGGACCCGGTGCGCTCACCCCGGACCCGGCGCTCCATGGCGGCACGCGTCGCCGACGCCGGCGGGTCGGGCGATGTCGCGACGGACAGCGGGCCCGAAGGGTCGACGGGCTCCGCGGCCGGACGGGCCCGGCGGGTGATCACGGCCGCCGCGGTCGCCGTCGTCGTCGCCGCGCTCCTGGCGACCATGTTCCTCGCCCGCAGCTCCGGCGACACCCCGGCGGTGGCCGAGCAGGGCCGGTCCGAGCGGACGGCCGGTGCAACGGGCTGATCCCGCCTCGCCGGCGGCGTCCGAGCGGCTCGCGGCCGTCGGCTGGTCGGACGACGTGGCGCGCCGGCTCGCCGACTCGTCCGCCGACGGCCGACCGGGGCGAGTCATCACCGTCGAGCGCGGTTGGGACACGATCACCACCGCGGACGAGGACCTCACGTGCCCGCGTGCGCACCCGCTGTTCCGCAACGCGCAGCTCCCGCCGCCCGCGGTCGGCGACTGGGTCGTCATCGACGCCGACGAGCACGGGCCGGCCATCGTCGACGTCATCGAGCGCGCCACGGCGGTGACCCGGAGGGACCCGGCGGAGCGCGACACCGAGCAGGTCGTGGCGGCGAACGTCGACGTCGTCGCCATCGTGGCCGGCCTCGATCGGCCGTTGAACTCACGGCGCCTGGAGCGGGCGCTGGTCCTCGCCCACGAGAGCGGCGCCACTCCCCTGCTCGTCCTGACCAAGGCCGACCTGCCCGAGGCCGCACCCGCGATCGCCCGCGAGGTGGCCACCGCGGTGATGGACCCGGACGCCGTCGTCGCGGTGAGCAACGAGACCGGCGACGGGATCGTCGAGCTCCACGAGCGGCTGCGCAACAAGACGACCGTGCTGTTCGGCGCCTCGGGGGTCGGCAAGTCGGCCCTGGTGAACGCGCTGGCGGACGACGAGCTGGCCGAGGTCGGCGAGGTCAGGGCCCGGGACCGGAAGGGACGCCACACGACGACGCGGCGCCAGCTCATCCCGCTCGGGGGCGGCGCGACCGTGATCGACACGCCCGGGGTCCGGGCGCTGGGGCTGTGGGACGCCGAGGACGGGCTCGAGCAGGCGTTCCCCGACATCGAGGCGCTGGCGGCCGACTGCCGCTTCGCCGACTGCCGCCACGACGCCGAGCCGGGCTGCGCGGTGCGCGAGGCCGTCGAGGCGGGCACGCTGTCGGAGGCCCGGCGCCGCTCCTACGTCGACCTCAGCAACGAGCTCGAGCGCCTGCGCGATCGCCGCGAGGAGCAGCGGTGGCGGCGCGGCGGCCGGCGGCGGTGAGCAGGTGACGCCGGCGCGGCGACGCTCAGAGCTTCTCGCGCGCCCCGCGGTCGCGAGCCTCGTCGGCGGGGAGGATCCAGAAGGTGAGGTCGCGGTTGCCGGCGTGGAGCCGACGCTCCCACCGCTGTCCCTTCGGCCAGGTCGCGAGCTCGAGGCGCACCCGGTCGAACGCGGCGCGCTCGTCGTCGCCGGTGGCCAGGTAGCGGGCGTGGAGGCGCAGCACCCGATCGAGGCGGTCCCGGCAGCTGCCGTGGGACCGCCCGGTGAGGTTCGCCTGGTACGGGTCCAGGGTCGGGCCGAACCCGGCGCTCCACCCGACCCGCTGGCCCGCCCCGAACTCGCCGAGCAGCCGGTCGATCCGCGAACGAGCGGTCACGGGCTTGGTCGTGTGGCGGGTCATGGTCACGGGTCGGTCCTCCTGGCGGTGGCTCCCTGTCAGGTGACCACGGCCACGTCGCCCGCTCCACGGGACGATCGCCCCACCCAGAGTGCGCTGGGTGACGTTGGGCACACTGCGCGGGTCGGGTCGAGGCGCCGGCCCGCTCCCCCGTCGCGCCACACGGGGTGCCGAGCGCGCTCGGCTCGGCGCAATTGCCGACGATCGTGCAGTATTCGATCCCTCACGCTGCGTAATCCATATCGACTGATGCGAGAATTCGTGTGATGGCTGCCGGACCCCAGACGACGCCCGACCTGTTGGCCGCGTCCCCCCTGCCCCGAACGCAACGGGCCGCGACGACGCTGCGCTTCCGCCGCGTCGTGGTCGACCGCGACGGGCTGTCCGCGGCCGCGGACCTCCACCGCCGTTGCACGATCGTGGTGGCGCCGAACGGACCGGCCGCCGACCTGCTCGCCACGCTCGTCGGCCGGGCGTTCACCGCCGACGACACGGGCCTCCATCTCGAGTGGGAGGAGGACGGAGGACGCGAGCTCGTGGCGTTCCGGCCCCGCGGCGGCGCCCACGTCGTGCTCGACGTCGCGACGGGCGAGGACCTCTCCGACGGGTTCCGGGGCCCCGACGGCGGGCTGTGGCTCCCCGACGCCTACGGGATCCGGCCCCACCGCTCCCCCGCGCCCGCGGACGGCAGCCCGGACGTCGCCATCCGGCTCGCCTCCGTCGACCAGGGCGTGCTCTGGGCGGCCGCGCAGCGGGTCCGGGCCGCCGAGGCCCACCTCGACGCCGTGTGCGCCCGCACCGGGGCCGACCGCGAGGAGGCGGCCAACGCGGCGCCGGTCCGAGCGCGGCGCGGTCGACGCAACCGGACCTCGCCGCTGGCCACTGCGGCGGCCGAGCTGCGCCAGGCCACGGCGGCGTGGCACGACACGGCCGGCACCGCGACGATCGAGGAGGCCGAGGCGCTGCGGCCGTGGGTCGAGATGCTGGCGTCGCTGCGCGGCGCGGCTTCGGCCATGGCCGCCATCTCGGCCGGCCAGGTCGACGTCGACCTCCGCGGCCCCGGTGCGCTGGGCGAGCTCGTCGGCGCGATCGTGACCGATCCCGACGCGGTGCGGGTCCCGGCCGTCGTGCGCTTCCCGCCGTTCCCACTCGAGGAGTCGGTGAGCCAGCTGGCCCTCGACCTGATCCTCGAGGCCGGCGCGGCGCGCCAGATCATCGTCGTCACCGACGACCCCCAGGTCGCGGCACGCGGCCGGCTCGAGGCCCACGGCCAGCTCGCGTCGGTCGTCGACCTGACCTGACCCGGCCCGACCGGTGCGCCAGCGTGCCCGGCCGTGCGGGCAACCGTGCGTTCACCGGCCGTCCATGAGGCAGGATGGGTGATGGCCTCGTCCACGGAGCCAACGCTCTACGACCGGCTCGGCGTCCGCCCCGGCGCACCGCTCGACGACCTGCGCGCCGCCTACCGTCGACGCGCCCGCGAGCTCCACCCCGACGTCCTCGGTCGCAGCGATCAGGCCGCCCACCTGGAGATGGCCGAGCTGAACCGGGCGTGGCAGACCCTGTCCGACCCGGACCGCCGCCGCGACTACGACCGGGCGCTGCGGGCCGAGCAGGCATCGACGAGCCCCGACCGCGGGACGGGCCCGACCACGACGCGGGCGCAGCGCCCGGCGCAGCAGGCCGACCAGCACCGTCACAGCGGCTCGACGTGGCGGCGCGACCAGTGGCTGGCCAGCGTCGGCGTGCAGATGCGCCGACTCCTCCACCAGGCCGCCCGGTCCTCGGTGCAGACGCTGCTCGTGCGCCACCGCGGCCGGGCCCGCACCACCTACGAGGCCGCCATCGACCCGATCGTCAACCACGTCACCAGCGACGTCGGGGAGCGGGTCCGCACCGCCCGGGCCGCGGGCGCGGCACCGCTCGACCTGGCACTGGTCGGCAGCCTCGTCGGGCTCCGCTCCTTCGCCGACCGCCTGGAGAGCCAGGCCCGCCGCACCGGCACCCCGGCGCCCGCGGTCGTCGTCGCCGCCGAGATGGTCGACCGCATGTTCGACGTGCTCGCCCACGAGCTGCCCCACGATCTCGTGTCCTCGCTCGGCGGCAACCCCCACGTGCTGCGCCGCATCTCGCCGCGGCGCAACTGAGCGGTCCCTCGCCCGGCGCCCTGACCTGGCCCGCCGGGGCTCACGGCGCGTAGGTTCGCCCCGACGCCGACGTCCCGGAGGACACCATGTACGAGCTCGACCTCGGCCTGGCCGTGCTGCGCGTCGTGGTCGGCCTGACCTTCGCCGCCCACGGGCTCCAGAAGGCCCGGTCCCTCGACGGCACCGCCGGGTGGTTCGACAGCATGGGGATGCGCCCCGGCCGGCTGCACGCCCGACTGGCGGCCGGTACCGAGATCGGCGCCGGCGTGCTCCTCGCGCTGGGCCTGCTCACCGCGTTCGCCGGCGCCGGCATGGTCGGCGTCATGGTCGTCGCCGGCTACACGGTGCACCGCGGCACGTTCTTCATCGTCAAGAACGGGTGGGAGTACAACCTGATCCTGGCGGTGATCGGCGTGTCGTTGGCGACGACCGGGCCCGGTGGCTGGTCGCTCGACGACGTCATCGGCATCGACCTCGACGGCATCGCCGGCCTGGCGATCGCCCTCGTCGGTGGCGTCGGCGGGGGCGCCGCCCAGCTCGCGGCCTTCTACCGACCGGCGGTCGGCTCCGACGCGTGAGCGAGGAGGGTCGGCCCGGTCCCGCCGGCCCGACCGGGCCCACCGGACCGACGGCCGAGGGAGCGGCGGCGCCCCACGCCGCGCGCTGGGCGGCCGAGCTCGCGGCGTGGGCGATCCCCGAGGAGATCCTGCGACAGGCTCCGGCCCCACCCCATCGGTTCCCGCCCGAGCTGTTCCGGGCCGACCGGCGCCCGAAGGGTCCCCGTCCGGCCCTCGACCGTGCTCGTGAGGCGCTGGATCCGGGCGACTCGGTGCTCGACGTCGGTTGCGGCGGTGGGGGTGCGTCGCTCGCGCTGGTCCCGCCGGCCACCCGGCTGATCGGTGTCGACGCCCAGCCCTCGATGGTCGACGCGTTCACCGAGGCGGCCGCGCACGCCGGCGTCGGGGCGCGGGCCCACCTCGGCACGTGGCCCGACATCGCCCCCGAGGTCGGGCCGGCCACCGTGGCGGTGGCGTTTGGGCTCGCCTACAACGTCGCCGACCTGGCGACCAGCGTCGTGGCCCTCGACGCCCACGCCGGTCGCCGTTGCGTGCTCGAGCTGACCGATCGCCATCCCGCCGTCGACCTCGCACCGCTGTGGCGCCACTTCTGGGACCTCGACCGGCCGGCCGGCCCGACCGCCGGGCTCGCGCGGGAGGTCGTGCGCGAGGCGGGCCTCGACGCCCGGCTCGAGGTGCCGGCGCCGACCCCGCACGCCCCCGCCGACCCGTCCGTCGTCGTGGCGTTCACCCGCACCCGGCTGTGCCTGCCCCCGTCGGCCGACGCCGAGCTGGCGCGGCTCCTGGCCGCCGAACCGCCCCGGCCCGTCCGGCGGTGCGCGCTGTGGTGGCCGACGACCGACAC
The DNA here is from genome assembly GCA_034211175.1 of Actinomycetota bacterium. Classification (GTDB taxonomy): domain Bacteria; phylum Actinomycetota; class Acidimicrobiia; order Acidimicrobiales; family CAIXPF01; genus JAXHUH01. The sequence goes on along the minus strand of JAXHUH010000250.1, from coordinate 4,747 downwards.
CTGAACCCCTCGCCCGCCTGAACCCGTCGTCCCCGCGGATCGGGCAACCGGTCGGAGCCGACGGCGGGCCGCCTCGACCTCCGGCCGAGGTCGAACCCACCTCGACCTCCCGCTGAACGTGGGCCGACCTCGACCTCGACCTCGGGGCCCACGGCCCGAACCCTCGAGCAGAGGTCGAGGGTTCGGGCCTGCGGGGCGGTCCACGTCGGCGACGCGGCGGCCGCGCCCGGGTGACACACTCGATCCATGACGTCGATCACGGACGCCTCGGTCGGGGCGCAACCCACCGACGACGAGCTCGTCGACATGATGACGACGATGATCGCGGCGCGGGTGTACTCGACCCGGCTGTTCAACCTGCAGCGCCAGGGGCGGGCCGGGACCAGCGCACCCGTCGACGGGCACGAGGCGCTGGTCGTCGGCGCGGCGAGCGCACTCGATCCGTCCGCCGACTGGGTCGTGCCCCAGTACCGGGAGCAGGTCGCGCTCGGCCGCTTCGGGCACGGGATCATCGCCCAGCACGTCCGCTACCAGATGGGCGACCCGGCCGGCGCGTCCTACGGGCCCGACGTGCGGGTGCTGCCCATCGCCATCAGCCTGGCCAGCCAGGTGCCCCACGCCGTCGGCCTCGCCTGGGGCCTGAAGCTGCGGGGCGAGCGGGGCGTCGTCGTGTGCTTCCTCGGCGACGGGGCCAGCTCCGAGGGCGACTTCTACGAGGCCGCCAACCTGGCCGGTGTCGTCGACGCCCCCGTGGTCCTCGTGGTGGCCAACAACCACTGGGCCATCTCCACCCCGGCGTCGATCCAGACCGCCGCCGAGTCGTTCGCGGCGAAGGCCGCGGCGTTCGGGATGCCGGGCGTCCACGTCGACGGACGGGACCCGGTCGCCATGCGCGAGGTCGTCGCCGCGGCCCGGGCCCGGGCGCTGGCCGGCGACGGCCCGACGCTGGTGGAGGCGGAGACCTACCGGCTCGGCCCCCACACGACCGCCGACGACCCGACCCGCTACGTGCCGAACGAGGAGATCGACCGGGCCCGGGCCGCCGACCCGTTGGTCACCTTCGGCGCCCGGCTGCGCGAGCTCGGCCTGTGGGACGACGAGCGCCACGCCGCCGCGGAGGCCGAGGCCGGCGCCCGGATGGACGAGGCCGTCGAGCGGGCCGAGGCCACCACGCTGGCGCCCACCGCCATGTTCGACCACGTCTTCGCCGAGGACACGCCACGCATGCGACGCCAGCGTGCCGCGCTGGAGCGCCACGTCGACGGAAGGGGTGCGCGATGACCGCGACGAGCGCCGGGACCGGCTCGGCGACCGAGATCACCATGCTCGGCGCCATCAACGGGGCCCTGCGCGACGAGATGGCCCGCGACGAGCGGGTCATGGTGCTGGGCGAGGACGTCGGCCTCAACGGCGGCGTGTTCCGGGCGACCGAGGGGCTCCAGGCCGCCTTCGGCGCCGACCGGGTGGTCGACACCCCCCTGGCGGAGGGCGTGATCATCGGGTCGTCCATCGGACTGGCCGTCGCCGGGCTCGTCCCCGTGCCCGAGATCCAGTTCCTCGGCTTCTCGTACCAGGCGTTCCACCAGATCGCCGGCCAGCTGGCCCGGTACCGCTACCGCAGCCAGGGGACCCACCCGATGCAGGTCACCGTGCGGGCGCCCTACGGCGGCGGCGTACGCACCCCTGAGCTCCACAGCGACGCGATCGAGTCCCAGCTCGCGAACTGCGCCGGCCTCAAGATCGTGTGCCCGGCCGGCGCCGCCGACGCCAAGGGCCTGCTCACCGCGTCCATCCGCGACCCGGACCCGGTCATGTTCCTCGAACCGCTGCGCGGCTACCGGCTCCTGCGCGACGACGTCCCCGACGGCGAGCACGTGGTGCCGCTCGGGCAGGCCCGCACCCTCGGCGACGGCGACGACCTCGCCATCGTCGCCTGGTCGTTCATGGTCGAGATCGCCCGGCGGGCCGCCGAGCGGCTCGCGGCCGACGGCATCGGCGTCACCGTGGTCGACCTGCGCACGCTGGTGCCGCTCGACGTCGACACGATCGCCGAGACCGTCAGCCGGTGCGGGCGCGCCGTGGTCGTCCAGGAGGCGCCGCAGACCGCGGGGTTCGCGGCCGAGGTCATGGCGACGATCGCCGAGGAGTGCTTCTACGACCTCGAGGCACCGGTCGAGCGGGTGTGCGGCTGGGACGTGCCGTACCCGGTCGCCGGGCTCGAGGACGACTACATCCCCGACGTCGACCGGGTCCTGGCCGCCGCCCGCCGCGTGCTCGACGCCGCCCCGTGAGGCGGGGTCGGGGCATCGCCGGCTGTGGGGCCCCGACGCGGGGTCAGCGCTCCCCCGCCTCCAGGCGGTAGTGCTCGAGCAGGCCGGCGACGAGGCGCAACAGGAGGGCCCGACCGGTGGCGAGGCGGGCGTAGGCGGCCATGTCGCCGCGCTCCGCCCGCTCGTGGCCGACGGCCAGCGCGTGGATCGTCATCACCTCGTCGAGGCCCATGCCCCGCCGACCGAGCTCCGCCACCAGCTCACCGAGCGACCGGTCGATCTCCGGTTCGCCGTACAGGTGGGTGCGCGCGCCGAGCTGGTCGACCAGGCCGGTCAACGCCCCGGCGAGCTCGACGAGCTGGTCGTGACGCGATGCGCCCCACCCGCCGTGGTCGCCACCGCCGGCCACCGGCGAGGCGATCACGTCGAGCTGGGCCGCGATCCGTCGGCGGCGCGCGTCGTGGCGCGCCGCACCCCGTACGACGGCACCGGCGAGGATCCCGGGCGCCACCGAGCGCTTGGGCACGAAGTCCTCGGCGCCCGCGGCGAAGCAGGCGAGCACCGTGGGTTCGTCGGCGGTCGCGCTGAGGACGACGATGGCGCTGTCGCCGTCCGCCTCACGCATCACCTCGACCGGCACCGTGCCGTGCGCGTCCGGCAGCCCGAGGTCGAGCACCACGACGTCGAACGAGCGGGCGTGGGCCTCGTCGGCCGCCTGGGCCAGGGTCCGGGCGTGGCGCACGTCCACCGGCCTCGGAGCCCGCCGGACGTAGTCCTCGGCGAGCTCGGCATCGTTGGCGTCGTCCTCGACGACGAGGACATCGAGTGGCGCGACAGGTGGCACGGACCCTCCCTCGGACGCTGCGTCGTCGGCGACGACGGGCGTGATCGTCCGGGCGCGCCGCTCGGCGGGACGCGGCCGGTCATCGGCATCGGCACGACCGGTGCCGGCCTTGAGCCCTTTCTCGGCGAAGCCGCGCCGGCCCGCCGGATCAGACGCTGGTGGAGGAGCGCGCCTTGCGCTGGTAGTAGCCGAGCAGCTCGGCGGTCAGGCGCAGCATCAGGAGCCGGCCGCTCGCGGCACGGGCGACGGCGGCGGCGTCACCGAGCTCGGCCCGGTCATCGCGGATGGCCCGCAGGTGGATGTCGATGAGCTCGCGCGTGCCCATGCCGGCGCGGCCGAGGAGCCCGACGAGCTCGCCGACCGCGGCCTCGAACTCGTCGTCGCGCTCGGCGACCGCGCCGCTGTCGAAGCGGTGGAGCAGGTCGGCGTACACGTCGACCGCGGCGTCGAGGCCGTCGGCGTCCGCGGCGGACGGCCCATCGTCGCCGTCGCGTGCCGCGGCCACGCCGCTCTGGGCGGCCGTGCGCAGCGCCACCAGCTCGTCGAGCTGCGCCGCCAGCGCCAGGCGCCGGGCACGGTTGCGCTCGGTGGCGAACGCGACGGCCCGGAACAGGAACGCGCCGCCCAGATCGTGCTTGTGCACGTAGTCCTCGGCGCCGGCCGCGACGCAGGCGAGGGCGGTCGCCTCGTCACCTGCACCACTCAGGACGACCACGGTGGTGTCGAGGGCCTCGGCGTGGATGTGCTCGAACGTGGCGGTGCCCTGTGAGTCGGGCAGGCCGAGATCGACGATGACGGCGTCGGGCAGATCGGAGCGGAGCGCCTCGATCCCGTCCCGCAACGTGCCCGCGCGGCGGACCTTCACCCCGTCGGCCGCCGCACGGCGGAGGTCGGCGATCGCCAGTTCCGCATCGAGCTCGTCGTCCTCGATCAGCAGCACCTCGAGAGGCGTCGCCCGTTGCATCCCGTGCCTCCAACGCCGATCGGCGGCCCTGCGCGCGTACCCACCTAGCTTCGGCGCGCCGCGGAGGCGAATTGAGCGCTAAGCGACCGGGGGCGGGCGACGGTCGTCGTGACGGCCCGGGCTTGGCGGACCGCCCCGATCAGACCGTGCAGGTGTCGGACCCGCCGTTGTCGGCGGTGAGGAGGCGATCGACGCCGCCCGAGAGCGTCGAGGAGTAGTAGCCGCCGTCGGGGCCGACGGTCTCGAGGACCGGCCCGAGGACGACGTCCACCTGCCAACCGCAGGTGTCGGTCGAGACGACGACGTGGCGGAGCGTGAAGCTGCCGTCGGGGTCGACGCAGTCCTCGTCGCACACGTCGGCACCGGCGAGCGCCTGGGTGGCCATCGGGTCGAACACCGCGCCCGGAGCGGCGTAGGTCGCCACCGCCAGTGCACCGGTGAGTGCATCGACGCAGTCGGCCGGGACGGTCCCCGTGACCACGACCTCGTCGCCCGGCAGCAGCGTCGCCACCCGGAGGTCGGGACCGATGTCGGTGCCGTTGACCCAGATCGTGTAGGTGACGTCGTCGGTCGCCAGCGTGTCGCACGACGGTGCGGGCTCCGCCGGCCGGCCGCCGGGGTCGGTGGCCGGATCCGCGCCGGGGGCGTCGGCGGCCTCGTCGGTCGTCG
>JAXHUH010000249.1:0-33905 GCA_034211175.1 Actinomycetota bacterium | reverse complement strand
CTCCGGACGGTGACCGTCGACGTCGAGGCCGTGGTCCGCCGTCCCGGGCGGTTCCCCCTGCGGTGGAGCACTCCCGAGCCGTCCCGCTTCAACCCCCCCCCCCCCCACCAGGGCCCGGAGCCGGCCGGCGGGGATCGGCCGACGACCACCGCCGCCGTGCGAGCATGCTCGCACGGTCGGGGCACCAGCGGCCCGACCAGCATCAGCGACCTCACCGGGAGGGACGTCCGGGATGCTCGATCGGCCCCTTCGGCGGATCACCGTGCCCGCACTCGACCGCCTGGCGGCGATCGTGGCCGGCACCCACGTGCGGCCCGGTGGGCTGACACTGGCGGGGCTGGCCGTCGGGCTCGGCGCGGCGGTGGCGGCGGGCGTTGGACGGTGGCGGTTCGCGCTCGCGGCCTGGCTCGTCTCCCGGGTGTTCGACGGGTTGGACGGCGTCGTCGCCCGGAGGCGCGACCCAGCAGGGCACGGTGACGAGCTCGGCGGCTACTGGGACATCACCGCCGACTTCACCGTCTACGCCGCGTTCGTGGTCGGCGTCGCCGTCGAGCTGCCCGACGCCCGGCTCGCGGCGGTCGCCACACTCGCCGCCTACTACGTCAACGCGTGCGCGTTCCTGGCCTTCTCGTCGATCGCCGAGCGGCGGCGGCTCACCGGGGGCGACGAGCGCTCACTGCAGTTCGGCACCGGCCTCGCCGAGGGGACCGAGACGATCCTGGCCTACGTGGCGGTCTGCCTGTGGCCGAGTCACGCCGCCGGCATCCTCTGGGTGTGGGCCGCGATCGTGGCCGTCACCGCCGCGCAGCGGGTGTGGCTCGGGAGCCGGGCGCTGCGCGCCACCGGGGGCTGAGCCGGGTCGGTCAGGTCGCGGCGACAGCGAGCTGGTCGACGGTCTCGCCCGCGGCGATGCGGCCCAGGTCGGCGATCGTCACACCCTCGAGCGTGGGGAGGCGGCTGCGGCCCGGCGCGGGCGGGATCTCGACGTGGGCCGGCACCGCGAGCACGCGGGCGCCCGACGCCTCGGCCGACGCCAGGCCGGTGCGGGAGTCCTCCACGATCAGGCACCGCTCGATGTCGACGCCGAGGCGGCCGGCCGCGACCAGGTACGGCTCGGGGTCGGGCTTGCCCCGCTGGACCTCGTCACCGGCGACGATCGTGGCGAACGTCCCCGCAGGCAGCGACGACGCGACCCGGTCGGCGATCGACCGGTACGACATCGTGACCAGCGCACACGGGATGCCGGCCGCCCCCAGGGCACCCAGCAGCTCACGGGCACCCGGGCGCCACGGCACCTCCTCGCCGAGCTTCTCGACCACGTGGTCGACCATGAGCTCGACGATCTTCGGCGGCTCCAGCGGGATGCCGGCGCCGTGGAGCACGGCGGCGGCATCGAGGAGCGCCATCCCGACGACGCCGAGCGCGTCCTCGTGGGTCCAATCGACCCCGTAGTGGCCGGCGAGCGCCTGCTCGCCGGCGATCCAGTACGGCTCGGAGTCGATGAGGGTCCCGTCGAGATCCCAGAGCACGGCATCGGGGGCGGCCATCGGGCGAGGCTACGACGCCCCCTCGGCCCGCCCCGAACCGTGCCCTCGCGTCGCGAGGCCGTTCCCCGATTCGCGGCCGACCACGCCTCTCGCCCCCGCCCGATCTTGCCCGTACGAACGACCACCGGTGGTCGTCAGTGCATGCAGGATCGTGTTCGGAGTGACGATCACGGCTCCGCCGGCGGCTCGCCCGCGGCCGGGCGACCGGGGTGACGCCGGCCCGGGTCAGCGGGGGCGGTCGAGGTGGCGGAGGGCGGCCAGGAGCGGGGTGGTGAGCCGTCGGACGGTCGGGCTCAGGTAGACGCCCCGGAGCACGTCGTCGGCGGCCCGGCTCGGGCCCTCGGCGAAGGTCGGGTAGGCGTGGACCGTGGTCGAGATCCGGTCGACCTTCGCCCCGGCCGTCATCCAGGCGGCGAGCTCGGCGATCGACTCCCCCGCCGCCGCTCCGACGACGGTTGCGCCGACCAGGCGCCGCTTCGGGTCGGCGACCAGCTCGGACCACCCGGCCGGGTCGCCGGCGGTGATGGCCCGGTCGAGACCGGCGTGGTCGAACCGTTGCACGATCGCGTCGTCGCCCCAACGCTGCCGGGCGGCGGTGGCGTCGAGCCCGACCCGGGCGACCTCGGGGTCGGTGAACACGGCCCACGGGATGGCGTCGTGATCGACGGTCCGTCGGGTGCGGAACATGGCGTTGGTGACCACGAGCCGGGCGTGGTGGGCGGCGACGTGGGTGAACGGCATCAGGGCCGTGACGTCGCCGGCCGCGAAGATCCGATCGCCCGAGGTGCGCAGTCGATCGTCGACGAGGACCCGGCCGTCGTCGCCGGTCTCGACGCCGACAAGGTCGAGGCCCAGGTCGGCGGTGTTCGGTCGCCGACCGGTGGCGACGAGGATGCGGTCGGCCGTCACCGCCGACGTGGCGACGTCGGAACCGGTCAGCTCGACCGTCACCGGCTCGTGACCGCGGACGGAGGTGACGTGGGTGGCGGTCGCCACGTCGACGCCCTCGCCGCGCAGGCGCTCGGCCAGCAGCTCTCCTACGCCGGGGCCGGCCCCGGCGAGCAGCGTCGGCGCGACCTCGACGATCGTGACCCGGGACCCGAGCCGGGCGAACGCCTGGCCGAGCTCACAGCCGACCGGCCCGCCGCCGATCACGACGAGCCGCGCCGGGAGCTCGTCGAGCTCCCAGACGGTCTCGCTGGTGAGCGGGTCGGCGGCTGCCAGGCCCGGGATCGGCGGCACGACCGGCCGGGAGCCGGTGGCGATCAGTGCGGCCCGGAAGCGCAGCTCGCGGTCGCCGGCGACCGCCACGCCGGGTCCGGCGAAGCGGCCCCGTGCCTCGATGACCTCGACCCCCTCGGCCCGGAGCCGCTCGGGCGAGTCGTGGGGCTCGATCACCGCCTGCGCGGCCCGCACCTGCGCCATCACCCGGGCGAGGTCGACCTCGGGGTCGACCGGCATCAGCCCGTGGCGATCGGCGGTGCGCATCGCGTGGACGACACCCGCGGCGGCGAGCAGCGTCTTCGACGGCACGCATCCGGTCCACAGGCAGTCGCCGCCGAGCGGCCCATCCGCAACGACGGCCGCCCGTCCACCGAGCCCGGCGACACCGAGCGACGCGACCAGCGCCGCCGTCCCCCCGCCGACCACGACCAGGTCGTAGCGGCCGCTCACCGGCCGGCCCCGGTCCTCATCGGATGTGTTCGCCTGGGTCGCACAGAGCCGGAACCCGGCGAGCCCGGCTCGCAATCCACGCCGTCGGCGCCGGGGATGGGGCGCCAGCAGCCGCGAACGCCGCGTACGGCCCTTCAGGGTTGGAGCGTCCGCACCTCGGGCCGTGCGGCGAGCTCCTGGGAGAGCATCGTGAGGTCGTGCGGATCGCTGGTGAGGATCGGGCGAGCACGACGTGACGCGACGAGGACGACATGCGCGTCGACCACGTCCGCCGTGGCCGCTCGCGCCAGCAACCGACCGACCTCGTGCGCGTCCCCCGGCGTGAACGGCAGCACATCACACCCACGCAGGAACCGTCGCAGCTGCACCTGCTGCGACGACCGGCTGACCTGCGCGGCGACCGGAGCCGTCGTCGCCGGCATCACACCCGCCTCGAGGCGGGCACGGTGGTCGGCCCAGACGACCCTGTCGCTGCGTTCGGCCGCGATCAGGGCGCCGGCGTCGTAGACGACGCTCACGCCGTCCGACGACCGGCCGGCAGCAGTTCGTCGGCGACGCGCCGCCTCGCTGCCGCCATCTCCTCCTCGGTCAGCGCGCCGTGCTCGTCCTCCCACTCCTGCACGGCACGAAGACCGTCACGAACGACGAGCGCGCGGCGAGCCGCCTCCGTCATCCACGCCGACACACTGACCCCCTCATCGGCCGCAGCACGGACGACCTCGGCGTGAACGTCCGGATCGACGGTGATGGCCAGCTTCGGCGACGGGTTCCCTCGCGGCATGACCAAAGGCTACTACCACGGTAGGAGCGTCGAGCCCGCGGCCCGGCTCACCTTCGCCCGAGCCGGATCGACCGAGGCCCCCGAGCCCACGGCACGCAACGATCAGCCGGCGGCAGCTCGGACGAGGTCGGCGACGGCGGCCCGGGCGGCCGCGGCGAGCAGCCCCTTGGCGTCGGCCAGCGGGAGCTCGGTGCGGCCGGCGAGCCATTGGCCGGCCCAGTGGCGGCACGGGCCGAACACCACCGCCCGCAGGAGCGACAGGTCGGCCGGGAGGTCGCCGGCCTCGATGCGCGCCGCGTAGCGCGCGGCGGTCCGCTCGTCGACGGTCGCGTTGGCGCGGGCGAGGTCGGCCTCGGCGGCGTCCATGAACGGGGCGTGGCGCATCCCGAGGAGGAAGCGGGCCTCGTCGGGGTGGGTGGCGACCCAGTCGAGGTAGGACTCGACGAGCGCGGTGACCATCTCGGGCCCGGTGGTCGCACCGTCGAGGGCGGCGACGCCGGCAGCCTGGGTCGAGGCGACACCCCGCAGGTAGAGGGCGGCGGCGACGTCCTCCTTCGATCCGAAGTGGTGGTAGATGCTGCCCGTGCTCACGCCGGAGCGGGCGCGGATGTCGGCGATCGAGGTGTGCTCGTAGCCGACCGCCGAGAAGCACGCGAGTGCGGCGTCGAGCACCGCCTCCCGGGTGGCGGCGCCCCTCGCCGTCGTCCTCGGCCGGCGGCCGACGACCGTCCCGTCACCCACCTCACCGGCCACGAACACCACCCGACGTCATCCCCTGCGACAGTAGCCGCTTGACCCGAACGATCTTCTAGAACAAGATTCGGTTCGTGACCTCCCACCGCCTGATCACCCGCCAGGTCTCCGACGGCGTGCAGATCGTGACCATGGACGCCGGCGAGAACCGGCTCGGTCCGGCCTTCGTCGCCGAGCTCCGGACCGCGCTCGCCGACGCCGCGGCCGCCGGCGGGCCCCTCGTGCTCACCGGCACCGGCAAGGTGTTCTGCAACGGCCTCGACCTCGACGCGATGGTCGCCGACCCCGACTCGGCCGCCGCGACGATGGCCGCCATCCACGACGTGCTCGCCGCGGTGCTGAGCTACCCCGGGGCCACGGTGGCGGCGCTGAACGGCCACACCTTCGGCGCCGGGGCGATCCTGGCCGCCGCCTGTGATCAGCGGGTGATGCGAGCCGACCGCGGGTTCTTCTGCTTCCCCGAGGTCGATCTGGGCCTGTCGATGTCGGTCGAGTTCGACGCCGTGCTCCGCTCCGCCTACGACACCGCGACCCTTCGGCAAGCGCTGCTCTCGGGTGAGCGCTACCCGGGCCCGGCTGCCGCCGACATCGGGCTCGTCGACGCCGTCGCCGCCGAGGACGAGCTGACCGACCGGGCGGTCGCCATCGCCGCGGCGTTCGTCGGCAAGGACGGCGCCACGATCACCGCGCTCCGCCGACCGTTGTGCGCCGAAGCGCTCGCCGCCCTCGCCGCCACCCCGGCACCGAGCCCGGCATGAGCGCACCGACCGTCGACCACCTCCCGTGGGCCCATCCGAGCCCGTTCATCGACCGGCTCGGGGACCTGCGCCGTCACGCCGGCGACCCGCACCGGTTCGGCTTCGTCGTCGACGAGCCCAAGCTCAACGGCCGCGGGTTCCTCCACGGCGGCGCGGTCGCCACGATCGCCGACGTGTGCATCGGCCATGCCCTCTCGGCAGCGGCGACCGAGCCGGCGACCCGCTTCGTGACCGTCGACCTGAAGGTCACCCTGGTCGGCACCGGTGAGGCCGGGGCGTGGGTCGATGTCGTGGTCGAGCCCGAGCGGATCGGTCGGCGGCTGGCGTCGGGCACCGCCCGGTTCCGCGCCGGCGACCGCACCATCGCCCACGCCAGCGCCGTCTTCCTCCCCGCCGGCTGAACCCGCGCACCGCCGGGCCGGCCGGGGTCTAGGAGATCGACTCCTCGGCCGCGGTGCCGCCGTCCATGCGCCGGTGGACCTGGCGGAAGTCGAACTCGTAGTCGAAGTCCTCGAGCTCGGAGCGGCGGGCGCCCTGGATGTCGAGGTTGTGCACCACGACCAGCTCCTCCTGGATGTGTGACGCCTCGATCAGCTTGAGCCCCGACGGCGCCCAGATCCCCGAGCCGCCCCAGAAGTCCAGGCCGGTGACCTCGTGGCGCCCGACCGCGTTGGCGGCGATCGTCCACACCTGGTTCTGGGCCGAGCTGGCCCCCATGACCATGTCCCACAGCTCGCCGTAGTACTGGTCGGTCCGCACGTTCATGAACGGGTACTCGCGGCTCGACGCCGTGCGCCACGCCGCGACCTGGATGATGGCGTCGACCTTGTCGTGGAACGCGTACTGCCGCAGGAGCCCGGTGAACAGGTAGTCGTAGCAGGTGGTGAACCCGAACGTGCCGGCGTGCTCGTCGTTGCCCATGACGAGGCGGTCGTTGGGGCCGGTGTCGGTGTAGCGGCGCTCGATCGGCGGCAGGAAGATCTTGTCGTAGGAGCGCTCGTGGGCCAGCGGGTCCTCGACCGACGGCGAGATGATCATCGTGCGGTTCCGGTAGCCGGTCGACGGCCCCATGGTCAGGTTGTTGAGGATGATCCCTTGGAGCTCGCCGTCGCACATCGGCAGCAGGGCGCCCTCGATCCAGTCGAGGTGCTTCTCGGTAACCGCCTCGTCCATGTAGGCCCGACACGTAGGCTCGTCGTCCCAGAAGTAGCCGGAGAGCGCGAACTCGGGGAACACGGCGATGTTGACGCCGAGGTCGCGGAAGATCCGGGTGACCCGCTCGATCTTCGCCTTGTTCTCCTCGATCCCGGGGACCGCCTGGGTGATGTTGGCCAGGCCGACGCTCGGCAGGTCGTCGTCGTCCGAGTAGGACCGCTCGACGACCCGGAACCCGTCGATGACCGGCACCGCACCCTGTGGCGCTCGCAGCATGGGGGCATGGTGGCACCCGGACCCGGGGCCGACGACCACCGAGATCGGTGACTCACGGATCCGGACGGAGAACGTCCGATACCGGGCGTAGCGTCCCCGACGTGGCGGCCCGAGCGGGCCGCGGACGCGACGACGGAGGAGCTCGGACCGATGAGCGACGTGCTGCTGTTCCACCACGCCCTGGGCCTCACCGACGGGGTCGTGGCGTTCGCCGACGAGCTGCGCTCCGCCGGTCACACGGTGACGACCCCGGACCTGTTCGACGGCACGACGTTCGACGACGTGAACGACGGGGTCGCCCACGCCGGGGAGCTCGGGTTCGGGACGATCGCCGAGAGCGGCGCCGCCCACGCCGACGGGCTCGGCGACCGGCTCGTCGTCGCCGGGTTCTCGCTCGGCGTGATGCCGGCGCAACTCCTCGCCCAGACCCGGCCCGGTGTCGTGGGGGCGATCTTCTACCACGGCGCCGCGCCGCTCGAGGCGTTCGGCGACGGCACGTGGCCGACGGGCGTTGCCCTCCAGTACCACTTCTGCGAGGACGACCCGTGGGCCGAGGAGGACCTCCCCGCGGCCCGGGAGATCGCCGGCGCGGTCGGCGGCGACCTGTTCGTCTACCCCGGGTCCGGCCACCTCGTCGCCGACCCCGGCTCGCCCGACCACGACCCGCTCATCGCCGCACGGATCCTCGAGCGCACCCTCACGTTCCTCGACGCCCGTCGATGACCGCGCCGTCGGCGAGTCGTTCCGAGGATTTTCCTGTCTCGCATCGAACCCGACCGGCGTCTCCTGCGTAGCCACAGGTGACAACCGACCGGGGAGGAACCCGAATGAGTCGACGTGTGCTGAAGATGCTGCTGGTTCTCGTGGTGGCGATGCTCGCCCTCGCCGCATGTGGCGGGGACGACGATGACGACGCCGGCGCGGCAGCCGACACCGATGCGGCGGCCGACACGAGCTCGGACGACGGCGGCGCGTACGGCGACGGTGGCTCGGCCGACACCACGGCGGCGCCGGCCGCCGGCGGTGAGGAAGCGGGCGGTGGGGACGCAGCTGCCGGTGGCGATGCCGCGGTGACGATCGAGGGCTTCGCGTTCGCCCCGACGCCGATCGAGGTCGCCGCGGGCACGACGGTGACGTGGACCAACCAGGACGGCGCGACCCACACGGTCACCGCCGACGACGGCAGCTTCAACGAGACGCTCGACGGCAGCGCCACGGCGTCCGTCACCTTCGACACGGCCGGCACGTTCACCTACATCTGCAACATCCACCCGTCGATGACCGGCGAGGTCGTCGTCAGCTGATCACTCGTCGCCGGCGGGCACGGGAGCAGCCCGCCGGCGACGGTGTTTCGGCCCCTCAGGCCCGGGGCTACAGATCCCCGGGCCGTCAGATCCCGAGGTCGTCGAGCGCGTCCTGGATGCCACGGTGGAACGTCGGGAACGCCGGGATCATCGTCCGCAGCTGCGCGATCGGCACCCGGGCGTGCACGGCGAGGGTGAGCAGGCCGAGCACCTCCCCGCCGTTCGGCCCCATCGCCGTGGCCCCGACGAGCGTGCCGGTGGCCCGGTCGGCAACGAGACGGATCGTGCCGTCGTTGCCGGGACCGTGGATGAAGCCACGTGACGTGGTCGGCAGTGATGCGACCCCGACGGCGACGTCGTGGCCGGCGTCGCGGGCCGCCTGCTCGGTGCGCCCGACGGAGCCGATCTCGGGATCGGTGTAGGTCACCCGGGGCACCGCGGCGTAGTCGGCGGGCTCGTGGCCGTTGCCGAGGATGTCGGCCGCAGCGATCGTCGCCTGGTAGGTGGCGACGTGGGTGAACGCACCCTTGCCGGTCACGTCGCCGACGGCCCAGACCCCGTCGGTCACCCGCAGGTGCTCGTCGACCGGCAACGTCTTGGCGTCCTCGTCGCAGCCGATCGCACCCGCGCCGATCCCCGACAGGTCGACCGAGCGGCCGGTGGCGACGAGCAGCTGATCGGCCCCCAGGGTCGTGCCGTCGTCGAGCCCGATCACGAAGCGCCCGTCGCGGTGGTCGACCGTCTCGGCCCGGGTCCCGGTCCGCACCGTGATGCCCTCGTCCTCGAAGACCTCGGCCAGCACCTCGGCGACCGCCGGGTCCTCGGCGGGGACGAGCTGGTCCTCACCCTCGACCACGGTCACGACGACCCCGAACCGGGCGAACGCCTGGGCCAGCTCGACGCCGATCGCCCCACCACCGAGCACGACCAACGAGCCGGGCAGGTCCTTCGCCTCGATCGCCTCCCGGTTCGTCCAGAACGGCGTGTCGGCGAGGCCGTCGATCGGCGGGACGGCCGGCTCGGTGCCGGTGGCGACGACCACGGCGCGACGAGCCTCGAACGTGCGGTCGCCGACCTCGACGGCGCGCGGGCCGACGAGGCGGCCGCGACCCCGTACGAACGTGCCGCCGCGGTCCTCGAACCGCTCGACGGCCGCGGTGTCGTCCCAGCCGGAGGTGGCCTCCCGGACCCGCTCGGCGACCGGGGCCCAGTCGGGCGTGACATCGGCGTGGCCGGCGAGCTGATCGACGCGACCGGCCTCGGCCAACGCGTCGGCGGCCCGGATCATGATCTTCGAGGGGATGCAGCCCCAGTACGGGCACTCGCCGCCGGCGAGCCGCTGGTCGATGCCGACGACCTCGAGGCCGGCATCGGCGAGGGCGCCGGCGACCATCTCGCCACCCGGCCCCATACCCAGGACGACGGCGTCGACGGTGGTGGTGGCCATGATGGTGCGGGCTCCTCGGCGTGGCGGAACGGTGGGGCGGCCGGCACTGACCGGCTCGCGCCTCCCCTACCCAGCGGCGTGGCTGCGCACGCCAGGACATCCGGCCCACCGGATGGATTCGTCGCACTGGCGGGTTCCCGGTCCATGCGCAGGAGGACCGGCCTCGTCGCCGCCGTGATCGTTGCCGCCTTCGTGGTGATCGTGATCGTCGCCGCGCTCATGTTCGACGACGACGCGGAGCGGGAGGTGGAGCTCGAGACCGGCGCGGCCACGACCAGCACGGGCCCGGCCTCCGGTGACGGCGAGCGCCGAGCCGCAGGAGACGACACCGACGACCCCGCCGGCACCGACCTGGCGCCGAGGCCGCTGGTGATCGACCAGATCCCGGGAGACCCGCCGGCGGTCACGGCCTCCGCACTCGACGACATGACCGACCCGTCGTTCCCCGAGCCGCTCGTCGACCCCGCCGACATCCTCTCCGGTGGCCCACCGCCGGATGGGATCCCGTCGATCGACCGACCGACCTTCCACGACGTGGCCGACGTCGACTGGCTGGACGGCGACGAACCGGTCGTCGTCCTCGACCTCGACGGCGACGTGCGGGCCTACCCCGTGCAGATCCTCACGTGGCACGAGCTGGTCAACGACACCTTCGGCGACCTGCCGGTGACCGTGTCGTACTGCCCGCTGTGCAACTCCGCGATCGCCTACGTGCGGGAGGTCGACGGCCGGGTCCTCGACTTCGGGACCTCGGGCCGCCTCCACCGGTCGTCACTGGTGATGTACGACCGCCAGACCGAGAGCCTGTGGTCGCACTTCACCGCCACGGCGATCATCGGCGAGCTGACCGGCACCGAGCTGGAGACCCTGCCGATGGCGACGGTGTCGTGGGACGACTTCCGCACCGCCCACCCCGACGGGCTGGTCCTCAGCCGCGACACCGGCAACCCCCGCGACTACGGCCGCAACCCGTACCCCGGCTACGACGACGTGGACAACCCACCGTTCCTCTTCGAGGGCGAGGTCGACGGACGCCTCGCCGCCCAGACGAGGGTCGTCGCCGTGCGGGGCGAGACCGACACCGTGGCCATCGTCCAGGAGGACCTCTACGAGGAGCGGGTCGTCGAGCTCACCGTGGACGGTCGGGCGCTGGTGGCGCTGCTCGAACCGGGCACCGCCTCCGCGCTCGACGCCCGCGACGTCGCCGACGGCCGCGACATCGGCGCGGTCGGCGTCTTCGTCCCCGAGGCCGGCGGTCGGTCGCTGACCTTCGAGGCGCTCGACGGCGGCGGCTTCACCGACACGGAGACCGGCACGACGTGGGACATCCTCGGCCGGGCCACCGCCGGCCCGCTGGAGGGCGAGACCCTCGAACGCGTCGAGCACCTCGACACCTTCTGGTTCGCCATCGCCGCCTTCGCCCCCGACACGGTCATCGCCACCGGCTGAGCACGCGACCCGATCTTGGTTGGCGCCACGCTGGTTGTACCACGCATCGGTGGTACCTTCGGAGAGTGACAGAGCTCGAGGTTCTCGACCGCATCAACGAGCTGCTCGATGCCGATGACGCCGCCACGGTGAACACGTCGATGCGGCTGCCGGTTGCGTTGCGCGACGCCGCTGCGTTGGCCGTCGAGCACCTGGGCCTCGGCGGCTCGGCCACGACGCTGACTGCGGCAGCACTGCGCACCGCGCTCGAGACAGCGGTGATGGAGCGAGCGCTCGAAGCCCATCACGTGATGCATCCGGGCACACGGCCGACGCTCGCCGAGGTAGCGTTCGCCCTGGCGGCGCAGGACGGGTCCACACTCGCCGACCATCCCGAGCTCATCGAACGCGCCGCCGCCGACGTGCTCGTGCGCCACCCTGATGCCGACGCCGACGACGTGCTGCTCTGGGCCGAGGCGCAGCAGGCGCTCGCCTCGTGAGGACCGTCATCCTCGACAACGAGGCGGTGCAGGCCCTGGCAGCACCCGACCATCGCAAGCACCGGCAGGTCCTGGCCCACCTCGCCGCGGTCGTCGCCCGTAGGCGCAAGGGGGCCACGGTGACCGCGATCGTGCCAACCGCCGTGCGGGTCGAGGCCGGCTGGGATCGTTCGAGCGCCGAAGCTGCGGCGCTCAACCGGTTCCGGCTCACCGATCACCCGCTCGACCGACGAACGGCGGACACGGCGGCAGCGATCGTGGCGGGGACCGGTGTCAGCGTGGCCGACGCCCACATCGGCGCCGTGGCGAGCACAGCGACCGGCGACATCGTCGTACTGACCAGCGACCCCGGCGACATCGCGCTGGCGTCCGCGCCCCGCCGCGTCACCGTCGTGCGGATCTGACCTCTCGGCGCGGTCGCTCAGAAGAGGCCGAGCTGGACCTCGGCCGTGGCGGGCTCGGGGAGCGGGGTGAGGTCGGCGACGAGCTCGGCGACCTTCGCGTGGACGGCGCGGGCGAGTGGTGGGGCGTCGACGTTGTCGGGGGTGTGGGCGAAGAGGATCGGCTGGCGGCCCTCGGCGAGCCACTGGGCCGCCTTCGGCCACCACGGCGCCCACCGCTCGAGGCTGGCTGCGACGTCGGAGCGGCCGATGAGCCGGACGATCGGCTGGTCGCCCGTGGCCACCGGCCGGACCGGGAGGCGGGGCTTGCGGTCCCACGCCTCGATCTCCATCGGCGTCTCGGGCGGACGGTCGAACAGCGCCCGGCTGTCGAGGATCACCCGGTTCGCACCGTGGCGGGTGAGCAGGTCGTCCAACGGCCGCTCGGCCGCCCCGCCGGCGAAGAACCCGGGGTGGCGCACCTCCACCGCCCACGACCAATCCGCCGGTAGCCCGCCGAGGAACTCGTCGAGCACCCACAGCTCCTCGGGCCCGAACGACGGCGGGAGCTGGACCTGGGTCGGCCCGAGGCGGTCGCCGAGCGGGTCGAGCCGCACGAGCAGGTCCCGGACCTCGGCGCCGGCGTCGCGCAGGCGCCGCTCGTGGGTCACCGTGCGGGGCACCTTGAAGCAGAACCGGAACCCCTCGGGCGCCTGCTCGGCCCACCGTTCGACGGTCGACGCCGCCGGAAGTGCGTAGAAGCTCGTGTTGCCCTCGACCGCGGTGCACCAGGTCGCGTAGGCGGGGAGCTCCTCGCCGTTCGGGGTGTCGGCCGGCAGGTGGCGGCCGACCCACGGCCGGTGGGCCCACATCGGGCAACCGACCCGGAGCACGGGGCGATCGTCCGAGGTCACGCCTCAATCGTGGCCCAACCGGACGGGCCGGGCCACGTAGGTCAGCTGCGGCGCGTCAGCCGTGGCTGACGTCGACGACGCAGAACCGGTTGCCCTCCGGGTCGGCGAGCACCACGAAGTCGGGGTCGGCCGGGTAGTCCCAGTCCGCTCTGGTGGCGCCGAGCCCGACGAGGCGGTCGACCTCGGCCGACTGCTCGGCGGCGGTGTCGACGATCAGGTCGAGGTGGAGCCGTGGCCGGTCCTGCGCCGGCACGTCCGAGTGGTGGAGCGCGATGCGGGTCCCCTCACCCGACGGCGGCCGCAGGATCGTGAACCCGTCCTCGGCCTCGTCGAAGCGCACGACCTCGTAGCCGAGCACCTCGGCCCAGAACGCCACCGCCCGCTCGACGTCGTCGGCGCCCATCACCACGGTCCCCAGTCGGATCACGGCCGGTCAGCGTGCCAGCCGCTCCCCCGCCGGTCCACCGGGTTGCGGGCCACGAGCCGGCCCGGCCGGGACCGGTCAGAAGTCGACGATCATCTCCCGACGGGCGATCTCCTGCGCGACCTGGCGCTGCGGGTTCTCGACGCTCGCGAGTCGCTGGTGGCGGGCGGCGAGACTGCAGACGGCGACGGCCAACACGAGGAGCACGCCGACGAGGAGCACCACATCCGAGGTGCCCCACCCGGCGTCGGCCTGGAAGGTCCCGGCGAGACTCGACTGCGCCAAGAGAGATCCACTGGTGAACGCCATCGCCCGCCTCCCGCTCGAGAGCTTCCGCCCCGGCGAGCCGGGCCGCTCCCGACACGCCTGCGGGCGACGGTAGCGGCCGCCTTCCGGAGCCGACGGCGCCGATACCGGATCGTCACCACCGCGCGCGCCAAGAGCAACGGACGTCGTTGCGCCGTCGCACGACCGGACCACATCCCGGTGTTGCCGGGCCGCCGGAAGCCAGGGACGTCGCCATCGCGCACCGGCTGCGAACATGACGGGGTGGACCGACCGAGCGTGCACCTGCGCCCGTTCACCGAGGCGGATCTCGCGATGCTCGACCGCTTCGTCAGCGACCGGGAGTTCGCGAGCGCGTTCGAGTGGGTCGGGTTCCGGTCGTCGGCCGATGCCAGGAGCCGCTGGCACGAGGACCGGCTCCTGGGAGCGAGCCCGTACCACCTCGTGATCGCCATCGAGGACGGGTCGGCGGTCGGCTGGGTCGACTGGCGCGACGACCAGCGGGCCGGGGCCGGCGTCTGGGAGATCGGCGTGCTCGTTGTGCCCGAGCGCCGGGGCGAGGGCATCGGCACCGAGGCCCAGCGCCGGCTCGTCGATTACCTGTTCGCACACACGACCGCCCAACGGATCTGGGCCGGCACCGAGGTCGAGAACGTCGCCGAGCAACGGGCGCTGGAGCGCTGCGGCTTCCGCCAGGAGGGACGCCTCCGCGGCCACCACTTCCGCGACGGCGCCTGGCGCGACTCCTACGTGTACGGCCTGCTCCGCTCGGACGACGTCGACCGGACCGGGCGCTGACCCTCGTGCGGGAGGGCGGCAGCGCGGTGGCCGCTGTGCGTTCGTTCAGGTGGCGATCAGGGTGAGGGTGTTGCCGGCGGGGTCGGTGATCCGGGCCTTGGTCACCCAGCCGTTGTCGGTCGGCGGCATGACCACCGTGGCGCCCAGCTCGGCTGCTCGGGCGACTGCGTCGTCGAGGTCCTTCACGCCGATGCCGATCGAGAGCGAGGCATCGTCCGCATCGGCGAGCTGAGCGGCCTCGACAACGCTCCTGACCGCAGTCTCCAGCGTCGCCGCTCAGCCGGCTCCAGTTCGGGGAGCCGGCCGGCGTCTCGACCAGCGCGTAGCCGGGCCCGGCCGGCTTGACCTTCCAGCCGAGGAGGTCGCCGTAGAAGCGGTGGAGGGCACCTTCGTCGGGCCCGGTGATGTCGAAGTGGAGGACGGGGCTGGTCACGGCTGCTCCTGTTCGTCGAGCAAGTGCCGCGGTCAGCCGGCGCTGCCGGGAGGGCCGAGGTCCTCACCAAGGGCGCGCAGCACGGCGGTCACCCGCTCGGGGTCGGTGCGGTAGAGGCGATGGTTGCCGGCGCGCTCGAGCACGACGAGGCCCGTCTTGCGCAGGACCTTCAGGTGCTCGGACACGCTGGCCGGGGCCAGGTCGGCCTCCGCGGCGAGCTCACCGGCAGACCGTTGCGACGACCAGCACGAGCGCAGGATCTGCCGTCGCGTGGCGTTGGCCAGCGCCCGCGTCAGCTCGTCCAGCTCCGCGTCGGTCAGGGCGTCGAGCGTGCCCCGGCACCCGGCCGGCCACGCTCCCGTCGTGGAACCACGACCTCACTATTTCGGGATATCCCGAAATAGTCAAGCGCAGGCCACCAACGGGTCAGACACCCGAGCTACACGATGCCGCCGGTGACGAGGAGGTTCTGGCCGGTGAGGTAGGAGCTGGCGTCGGCGAGGAGCCACAGGACCGTGGCGGCCACCTCGTCGACCGTGCCCACCCGGCGGAGGGGGACCTGGTCGATCATCTGTTGGGCCACCGTCTCGGGGTCGTCGGCGTAGTACGGGCTCGGCACGCCGGCCTGGAGCTCGACCTGGCGGTCCCACATCGCGCCGGGGCCGATGAACGCCGGGGAGACGGCGTTGACCCGGATCCCGGCCGGAGCGAGGTCCTTCGACGCGGCCATCGTCATGCCGATCACCGCGGCCTTCGACGACGCGTAGGCGACCATGTTGGCCGCGCCGCCGACCCCGGCCATCGACGCGGTGTTCACGATCGAGCCACCCAGACCGGCGTCGTTCATCGCCGCAGCGCAGGCTCGGAGCACGTTGAACGCGCCGACGACGTTGACCTCGAGGACGCGGCGGAAGTCGTCGGCCGGGTAGTCGACGAGCGTGGCGAACGCACCCTGGTAGCCGGCGTTGTTCGCCACCAGCGTCGCCGGACCGAGCGCGTCGGCAGCCTCGCCCACGGCGCGGTCGACAGCCGTCTCGTCGGTCACGTCGACCCCGCAAGTCACCACCTCGGCCGCCCCCAGCGAGCGGCAGCGCTCGGCGACCTCGGCCAGGTGGGGCGCAGACGGCAGGTCGAGCAGCGCCAGCCGGGCGCCACCGGCGGCGAGGCCCTCGGCGAACGTCGAACCGAAGTCGCCGGCGGCGCCGGTCACGAGTGCGACCGCACCGCCGAAGTCGTAGGTCACCGACGCCACGGGCGCTCCTCGATCGATCGTTGGTGGTGGGCCCGTACCCGCCGGGACGACGGCAGGCGCCGAACGGGAGCCGGTGAGCGCCGGCGGGGACCGGAGGGGGGCTGTCCCGGCCCCCACCGACGCTCGCGGTGGTCCGCTGCGAACACCACGCAACGACCACCGACCGGGAGGTGCGGGCTAGACGGCGACGGCCTCGCTGGCGGCGGGAATGCGGGCGCCGTCGGCGGAGAAGACGTGGACCGGGCCGGCCGGCGCGATCTTCACGTTGTCGCCCCGGTGGATCTCGGCGTCGCCGTCGATGCGCGCCACGACCCGCTCCTGGTTGCCGCGATGCTCGACGGTGATGTGGACGTAGGTCTCCGAGCCGAGCTCCTCGACCACCGAGACCTGGCCGCTGATGCCGTCGGTACCGAGCGTGAGATGCTCCGGTCGCATCCCGACGGTCACGTCGGCGCGCTCGCCGTTGCGCAGCGTCGCCGCCACCGCCGGGTCGAGGTTCAGCCGGTGGTCGCCGAGCAGCACCGCGCCACCCTCGACCGTCGTCTCGAGCAGGTTCATCGCCGGTGAGCCGATGAACCCGGCGACGAACAGGTTGGCCGGCTGGCGGTAGAGCTCACGGGGCGACGCGCACTGCTGGAGGACGCCGTAGTTGAGGACGGCGACCCGGTCGCCCATCGTCATCGCCTCGACCTGGTCGTGGGTGACGTAGACGGTGGTGACGGCCAGGCGGGCCTGGAGCGCGGAGAGCTCGGCCCGGGTCTGGACCCGCAGCTTGGCGTCGAGGTTGGACAGCGGCTCGTCCATCAGGAACACCTGGGGCTCACGCACGATGGCCCGACCCATGGCGACCCGCTGGCGCTGGCCACCGGAGAGGTTCTTGGGCTTGCGGTCGAGGAACTCCTCGAGCCCGAGGATCCGGGCCGCGTCCCGCACCCGCTTCTGGCGCTCGTCCTTGGGCACGCCCTGCTGCTTGAGCGCGAACCCCATGTTCGACCCGACCGACATCTGCGGGTAGAGGGCGTAGTTCTGGAACACCATGGCGATGTCGCGATCTCGCGGGCGAACGAGCGTGACGTCGCGCCCGCCGATGTGGACCGAGCCGCCGTCGATCGGCTCGAGGCCGGCGAGCATGCGCAGCGCCGTCGACTTGCCGGAGCCGGACGGCCCGACGAGCACCAGGAACTCGCCATCGGCGATGTCGAGGTCGAGCCGGTCGACCGCCGCGGTGTCGGAGCCCGGGTAGATCCGGGTCGCCTGGTCGTAGCGGACGTCAGCCATCGGTGGTGCTCCTCACGTCGGCGGCCCCTCGCGTGCCGGCGATCACGTTGGTCTCGTGGGCATCGAACATCCGGGGCCGCCGCACCACGCTCACTTGATCGCCCCCATGGCGAGGCCCCGGATCATGCGCTTCTGCGCCACCCAGCCGGCGAGTACGACCGGCAGCGTGGCCAGGGTCGACGCGGCGGACAGCTTGGCCAGGAAGTTCCCCCGGGTGCTCACGTTGGAGGTCACCCAGATCGGGATGGTCGAGCCGTCCACCGGGTTCAGCTGGACGGCCAGGAAGAACTCGTTCCAGGCGAAGATGATGCACAGCAGGGCGGTGGCGGCGATGCCCGGCGCGACGACCGGCATGATCACCGACACGAGCTGGCCCCACAGGCTCGCTCCGTCGATCTCCGCCGCCTCCACCAGCTCCTTCGGGACCTCCCGGAAGAACGAGCGGAGCATCCACACCGCCAGGGGCAGGTTCATGCCGGTGTAGAGGATGATCAGGACCGTCCTCGTGTTCAGCAGGCCGAGGTCGCGGGCGATGATCCAGATCGGCAGGATGGCCGCCACCAGGGGCAGGAACTTGGTGGAGATGAAGAAGAACAGCACGTCGCGCCACTTCGCCACCGGGCGCACCGCCAGGGCGTAGGCCGCGGGGATGGCGAGGACGAGCACGAGGATCGTCGACACCGTCACCGCCCACACCGAGTTGGCGAACGCCTCCTGGAAGCCGAGGAGGCCGACGGTCTCGCCGGTCACGTCGCTGAAGCGGTCGAGCGTCGGCTCGAAGAACAGCTTCGGGCTCGTGTTGGCGTCGATCTCCTCCTTGAACCCGTTCAGGACCATCCAGAAGATCGGGAAGAAGAACATCAGCGCCACGATCCAGGCGCCCACTCCGGCGACGGCGGAGACCCAGCCCCGCTCGCCGACCGCTCGATCCTGGGTCTGGGCCATCAGGCCGCCTCCTCACCCTCGAGCAGGTTGGACAGGACACGCAGCGAGAACGTGGCGATGATGATCGAGGCGATCACCACCACGATCGAGTACGCCGAGGCGAGGCCGAACTCCCAGCCACCGCCGATCGAGCGCTGGTAGACGAAGTACGGCACGTTGGTCGACCCGGGGCCGCCGCCGGTCATGACCTCGATGTGGTCGAACACCTGGATCAGGTAGATCGAGCCGAGCAGGATGCCGAGCTCCATGTAGGGCCGCAGGTACGGCAGCGTGATCTGGAAGAAGATGCCGGGGGCCGACGCACCATCGACCCTCGCGGCCTCGAACACATCGGTCGGCTGGCCCTGGAGGCCGGCCAGGATGATCAACATCATGAACGGGGTCCACTGCCAGACGAGCACGGCGACGATCGACCACAGCGGCCACCGGCTCACGAAGGCGATCGGCTCCATGCCGAACAGCTCGAGCACCCAGTTCACGACGCCGTAGGTGGCGTGGAGCATCTGGTTGTTCCACACGAGCCCGGCGACCACGGGCATGATCAGGAACGGGGTGATGAGCAGGGTGCGCACGACGCCCCGACCGAAGAACTTCCGGTCGAGCAGGACGGCGATGGCCGTGCCCAGCAGGACCGACAGCAGCACCGACAGGGTGGTCATCCAGAAGCTGGTGAACACCGCGTCCCGGAAGAACCGGTCGTCGACGAGATCGATGTAGTTGTCGATCCCGACGAACTCGCGGGGCGACGGCGGGGTGATCGTCCAGTCGGTGAGGCTGTACCAGATCCCGAACAGGAAGGGGACCTGGGTCACCACGATGGTGAAGATCAGGG
The DNA here is from genome assembly GCA_034211175.1 of Actinomycetota bacterium. Lineage (GTDB taxonomy): Bacteria > Actinomycetota > Acidimicrobiia > Acidimicrobiales > CAIXPF01 > JAXHUH01. Next base: position 14,741 of record JAXHUH010000249.1, on the reverse strand, counting down.
CCGGGAGGAGAGGGATCCGCCGCAGCCACGCCTCCCGGCGCTGCACCTTCTGCAGCTCCTCGGAGACCGGCGGGGGTGACTCGTCGACGGCTTCGCCGCCTTCGGAGCCGGGCTCCGTGGTCGGGCTCATGTCGATGGCCATGGCGTCTCCCTCCCCTCCTCGACCGACCTGCTACTGGATCGCCTGGGTGGCGATGTCCTGGCAGGCGTCGAGCGCCTCGTCGACGCTCTCGTTGCCGGCGATCGCCGCCGAGAAGTGCTCGGTGCAGCGGGTGCCGACGTCCTGGAACTCGGGGATGCCGACGTACTGGACGCCGGGCACACCCGGTCGGGGTGTGGTGCCGGGGTTCTCGATCGGGGCCGAGACGATGGCGTCGTAGGTCTGCTCGGCGAAGGCCGAGGCCGCCTCGAGGTAGTTCTCGTTCTCGTAGGTGGACTCGCGGCTGCCCGGGGGCACGACCGCCCAGCCGCCCTCGAGCATCTCGCCGGCCGACTCGATGTACTCCTGGCTGGTCGCCCAGCTCACGTACTCCCAGGCGGTGTCCGGGTCCGGGGCGTTCTGGGGGATGGCCAGGGCCCACGACCACAGCCAGCCGGAGGAGTCGGTCTCCTTCACCGGGGCGAGGGCGTAGCCGTTCATGCCGGCGACGGGGCTGTCGGCGGCCTCGAGCTCACCGGCGGCGACCGTCGCGTCATACCACATGGCCACCTGGCCATCGAGGTACTGGGACAGGCACTCGTTGAAGCTGGCGTTGGACGCGTTGTCCTCGCCGGCGTCCTGGACGAGGTCGACGTAGAAGTTGAGCGCCTCGGCGAACTCGGGCTGGTCGACCTGGGCCTCGGCAGGTGTGCCGTCGTCGTTGGCCGACCACCACGTGCCACCGAAGGTGTTGAGCACGGTGGTGAACGACGCCCCGAGGTCACCCCAGCCGGGCTTGCCGCGCAGGCAGATGCCGGCCATGTCGTCGGAGTCGATGGTGCGGGCGATCTCCGCGACCTCGTCCCACGTGGGGGCCTCGGGCATCTCCAGGCCGGCCTCGTCGATCACGTCCTGGCGGTACATCAGGAACGACGACTCGGCGTAGAACGGTGCCGCGTAGAGGGCGCCCTCGTTGGAGAGGCCCTCGCGCACCGACGGGATGAGGTCGTCGACGTCGTAGTCCTCGTCGTCGGCCGCCCAGGTGTTCAGGTCGTACAGCCAGCCGTTGGCGCCGAACTGGGGCGCCTCGAACATGCCGATCATCACGACGTCGAACTGCTGGCCCCCGGCGCCGACGTCGCGGGTCACGATCTCGCGGAGCGTCTGCTCCTCGAGGATCGTGTACTCGACGCTGATGCCGGTCTCGTCGGTGAACAGCTCGGGCGTCAGGTCCGCGATGTCCTCCATCTGCGGGTTGCCGACGATGGCCACGTTGAGTGAGCCACCGCTCGCGCCGTCCTCGGCGCCCGAGTCGCTCTCGCTCGACTCCTCGTCTCCCCCTCCACTTGCCGTGTCGTCGTCATCGTCACCGCAGGCGGCCACCAGGAGCGCCATCACGGTGAGCAAGGCGGCGAGACGCGACCCACGCCGTCGTCCCGACCGGCTCGTGAACCAAGTCATCGATTCCTCCACTCTGATCCTCCGCGGGGACCGCAGGTGTGACGCCTGTCCCGCCCCCTGCCGTTAGGTGTAGTTGCGTTTACGTGGGAACGCAAGCCACGTCCCCCCTGAATCGGTGACATCGGAATCCCGAACCAGCCATTTCCACCTGTGAACATGTTGCAGTACGGTCCCACCCATGCACCCGCAGCAACGTCACGCACCGGCCGTCGCGCTGTCCGCCGCGACGCTCGGTCAACTGCCCAGCCGCGTCGGCGTGCCGGAGTACGACCGCAGCGGCCTCACGCCGTCGATCGTCCACATCGGCGTCGGCGGGTTCCACCGGGCCCACCAGGCCGTCTACCTCGACGATCTGTGCTCGCGTGGTCTTCAGGACTGGGCCATCACGGGCGCAGGTGTCCTCGCCGGCGACCTCGCGATGGCCCGGGCCCTGCGAGCCCAGGACGGGCTCTACACACTCCTCGTGCGAGACACTGACTCGAGCCATGCCCGGGTCATCGGCAGCATCGTCGACGACCTCCACGGACCGTCCCGGCCGGACGAGCTGGCGGCACGCGTCGCCGACCCGGCGACCCGGATCGTGTCACTGACCGTGACCGAGGGCGGCTACCCCGTCGACCCCCACGACGGTTCGTTCGCGCCGCCGGCCGACGGTGCGCCGCTGCCGGCGGCCTTCGAGCTGATCGCCCGGGCCTGTGCCACGCGCCGCGCCCGGGGCGACGGGCCGTTCACCGTCATGAGCTGCGACAACGTGATCAGCAACGGCGAGGTCGCCCGCACCGCGACGCTCGGCGTGGCCCGGCTCATCGACGAGGACCTGGCGGCCTGGATCGACGAGCACGTCGCCTTCCCCAACTGCATGGTCGACCGGATCACCCCGGCGACCTCCGACGCCGACCGGGACATGGTCGAGGCCGAGTTCGGGATCCTCGACCGCGTGCCGGTGATGACCGAGCCGTTCACCCAGTGGGTCCTCGAGGACACCTTCGCCGCCGGACGGCCCCCGTGGGAGGACGTCGGCGTGATGATCACGGGCGACGTCGAGCCCTACGAGCTGCTCAAGCTGCGGCTGCTCAACGCCAGCCACTCGTCGTTCGCGTACCTGTCGGCCATCGCCGGCTACGAGCTCGTCCACGACGTGATGGCCGACCCGGCGTTCCGCCGCTTCGTCGACCGGTTCCTCGACACCGAGGCCGCGCCCGCGCTGCCCCCGATCCCGGGCATCGACGTGGAGGCGTACAAGCGCCAGCTCGTCGAGCGGTTCTCGAACGTCGCCATCCGCGACCAGGTCGCCCGCCTCTGCCTCGACGGCAGCGCCAAGTTCCCGAAGTTCCTCATGCCCACGGTGCGGATCCAGCTCGAGCGGGGCGGCCCCGTCGCCCTCTCGGCGCTCGCGCTCGCCGGCTGGGCCCACTACCTCGCCGGGCGCGACGACGCCGGTCGGGGCCTCACCATCGCGTCGGACCCCGGCCTCGACGAGGCCCGCCGCCACGCCCTCGCCGCGACCGAGGACCCGGCGGCGTTCCTGGGCTTCCGATCGGTGTTCGACCCGGCCATCGCGACCGACGAGCGATTCCGGGAGGCGTTCGTGTCGGCGCTGTCGGCCATCCAGCGCAACGGCGTACAGTCGACGCTCGAGCGGTGGCTGGACGAGGGAGCCGGGAGCGGGTGACGATCGACGGGGGCGCCGAGGACGTCAAGCCGCTGTTCCAGGTCGAGCGCCAGCGTCAGATCATGCAGCTCGCCCGCGACGACGGCCGGGTCGATGTCGCCGCGCTCGCCGCCCGGTTCGACGTCACCACCGAGACGATCCGGCGCGACCTGTCCGAGCTCCAGCGCCAACGGCTGCTGCGGCGGGTCCACGGCGGCGCCATCCCGTGGGACGAGGTCCGCCACGAGCCGACGCTCCTCGCCCGGGAGGACCAGAACTCCGAGGAGAAGAAGCGGATCGCCCTGGCGGCCCTCGAGGAGGTGCCCGAGGAGGGGTCGATCATCATCGACTCGGGCAGCACGCTGGCCCACTTCGCCCGCTGCCTCACCTCGGACCGCCAGCTCACGGTCGTGACCAACTCGGTCCCGGTGATCCTCGCCTCCCAGGGCATGGACAACCTCGACGTCGTCGTCATCGGCGGCCAGCTCCGCAAGAACACCCTGGCGTTCGTGGACAGCGCCGGGGTGGAGGCGCTGCGCAACATCCTCGTCGACACGATGTTCGTGTCGTGCGACGGCGCGTCGGTCTCCCGCGGGTTCACCACGCCGTACCGGGCGGAGACGGCGATCAAGCGGGCGATGATGGCCGCGGCCCGCCGGGTCGTGATGCTGTTCGATCACACGAAGATCAACAACGACCAGCTGTTCCGCTTCGCCGACCCCCACGAGATCGACACGATCATCACCGGCTCCGAGGCCGACCCGGCGACCCTGCGGGAGTTCGAGAAGCTCGGCCCGGTCGTCCGCCGGGCCTGACCGGCCGCACCGGTCTCCGAGCGCTCACACCGGTCGTGGCGTGGCGGGCGGTCGACCCGCAGCGCGTCGCGGTGCGACACGACGGTCGGTCGAGCCACGGCGCTGCCACACGCCGAGCAGGTCCTCGTGGGGCACCTGCTCGGACAGGCGCCCGGCGGCGACGACCGGCTCCCACGCCGCGAGCTCGCCGACACATCCCCGCCGCTCGACCACCCTGGCCAGGTACGCGTCGTGGAGCCCCCGCAGCATCGACCGGCTGCCACCGGGCAGGTGGGGCGCGCCGGTCAGCTCCCGGCTCGGCGGCCGGACCAGGAGCGACGTGCGGGTGACGTCCGCGAACGGATGGCCGGCCGATGCGTCGAACCAGTCGACCACGACCGGCCCGTCGGGACCCCACAGCACGTTGCCGGGATGGAGGTCGCCGTGGCAGAGCCGGTCGCCGGCGGGGAGCGCGTCCAGCCGCCGGAGCGCCTCGGCCCGGTCGGACGGGGCCAGGACGTGGGCATCGACGATCTTGGCCCGCAGCCGGGCGTGGAGGTCGGCGATCCCGGCCGGGGCCCGGACGGCGGTGATCCGCTCCTGCAGATCGGCCAGGGCGCGGCCGACCTCGGCGATGCGGCCGGGCTCGCGGCGGGCGAGGTCCCACATCGACGGGCCATCGACCCGCTCGAGGATCAGCGCCGGGCGACCGGCCACGGTGGTGACGTCGCGCACCGCGGGTGCGGGCAGGCCGGCGTCGCGCACGAGGCGGACCGTGGCGGCCTCGTGTGCGGCCCACTCGTCCGGCGTCGTCTCGTGGAGCACCTTGGCGACGGTGTCGGACGACCACACGAGCACATCCGCGGTGTTGCCGCGTGCGAGGAGGTCACCGCGGGCCATGGCAGCGACCCGGCCGGCGGATGTGAACGAGCTGTCCCGTGTGCACCGGCCCACTCCTCCCCGTGAGCATTCGCCCGCGTCGACGACTCGCCGGGGGTCGGACCATGACCGAAGACGGCCGCTCCCCTCACAAGGCCGCCCCTCACAATACGCAGCGACGTGCACATCGGGCTCGCCCGGTCGCCGGCGCGGCGCGCGACTGCGGCCATCATGCCCCGCCCCGCCCGGCCCGGTCGCGGCCCGGGCGTCAGCCGCAGCGTTCGGCGTCGCCGCCGTGGCCGGTGTCGAGGGCGACGACGTCGTGGACCTCGTCGCCGAGCGCGACCTCCGCCTCGTAGAGCACGGCGTCGCCGTGGTCGCTCACCTCGACCTCGGTGGCCTCGGCGACGTCGTCGCCGTCGGCCAGGCGCACGTAGGCGTCGCCCGTCGAGCCGAGCTCGACGCGCCGGCCGCCGGGGCCGACGTACACGAGCGCACCGTCGCCGGCGCGACACACCCGCTCGACGGCCATCGCCTTGCCGTCGATCGTGGCGAGCTGGTCGGTGGGCAGGTCGACGATGAGCGGGTCGCCGTCGGGCGCCGGCCCCTCCACCGTGGGCAACGGCCCGCCGGGCTCGGCCGGGGAACCGTCGGCGCCCGACGGTGCGATCGTGGTCGTCGTACCGACCACCAGCTCGTCGCTGTCGCCGTCGCCGGCCCCTCGGAGGACGACGACCAGCCCGGCGAGCAGCGCCGACCCGACGAGCACGCCGGCCAGCAGGCGGCCGCGCCACACGGGTGTGGTGTCGCCCGACGCCTCTCGCTCAGATCCCGACATGGACACGTTCCTCGACCAGGTGCTCCGAAGGATCCTGACACGAAACTGGCGTCATTCCACCGAATCGACCCGCGAACCGCACCGGACGGGCGTCGGGGAGGTCCCGGAACGGCGCGCGCATGACGGCGGGCGGGCACGGGCCCACCCGCCGCCAGCGGGAACGCTCAGGCGTCGTCCATCGGGACGACCAACACGGGGCAGTGCGCGTGGGCGATCACCTTGTGGCTGACCGAGCCGACCAGCAGCCCGACGAAGCCACCATGGCCCCGGGATCCGACCACGAGCATGCGGGCACCTTCGGATGCCCTGATCAGCACGCTCGCCGCGTCACCCTCGATGATGCTCTGCTGCACCACGACACCCTTGGTGTCCATCGAGGTGACGAGGTCGTTGAGCGCCTTGCGGGACGCCTCCTCGAACTCGCTGTGCGCCATGGGGAGCGTCATCGCGAACTCTCCGGCGCCGTAGACGATCGACCACACGCAGATCGCCTCGACCTGTGCGCCGAGACCTGCGGCAACGTCGATTGCCGTCTCCAGAGCCTTGCGAGCGCCATCCGATCCGTCGACACCGACGACGATGCGGTCCATGCTCGACCTCCCTTCCGGTCGTCGACGCGATCTTCCTCCCGTGGGCCGCGAGGCGTCAGAGGCGTTCGTCATTCGCACGGCCCGCGGTCGTCCCGGCGCCGCCGCGGCTGCGGGGCGGCCCGGGCTCGTCGCGCCCGGACCTCGGAACCGGTCGCACACGTCCTATCGTGTGGCGTTCCGGCCGTCGCCGTGGTTGGGAACGTCATGCTGCGTCGGGACATCGACGAGGGAGAGATCGGTCGGGCGATCGCCGAGCTGTCCGCGGACGAGCCGCAGACGGGCCAGATCGCCCGGTTCGCATGGGACTCGCTGACCGCGGGCGAGGGGCCGTCCGCGATCACCCGGGCCCGGTTGCAGCGCTGGTTGTGGGGCTTCGTGCCCAAGCGCTGGGCCGGTCGCCCCGACGCCTGGTCGGCGGCCGCCACCGCGTGCGCCGCGCTGTTCGACGCGTTGGACGAGCCGGCCTACGCCGAGATCTGCCGCTCCGACACGACCCGGGCGATCCACCGGGCATGGCGCCGCTCGAACCGCGCCGGACGCACGGCCATGGCCCGGGCGATGACCAGCTCGCGCACCGAACCACCGCCGGTGGACGGGCTCCAGTGGGGCACGGTCTTCGGCTCGTGGGAGGCCGGGGCCCGCAAGGCGGTCGAGCGCGAGCTGGAGTCGGCCATCGACGGCGGGCGACTCGTCCCCGGCCGGCGCAACGCGCTCGACGTCGCCCGTTCCGTCTGCGCCGACGTCGTCGATGCGCCACACCCGGAGGCGATCGGCCAGAGCTGGCGCAGCCTCATCGTCACCGAGCGGGTCGACGCCTGGGCCGGGTCCCACCACGCGACGGCGGCCCAGCGGCGCCGCCGGGTCGACGCCGCGCCCCACCTGCTCACCCCACCCGACCCGCCACACGGGGCCGAGCTCGCCGAGAACCTCGAACCGCTGCGGTGGCTGGCCGAACGATGCCGCGGCGGGGTGCGGCTCACCGCGACGCACCGGCTCCCGCCCGCCGTCGCCGCCGAGGCGGCAGCGCGGTTCGGCTGGGGGCCCGCCGGTCGCCCGCCCCGACGAGAGGACGAGGTCGGTCAGCTGGGCGAGGTGCGCGAGACCGCCCGACGCCTCGGGATCTGCCGTCGCACCGGCGAGACGCTGCTCACGACCGCGACCGGCCGCCGCCTCCTCGACGACCCGACCAGCCACTGGTCACGGTGGACGGCCACGCTCGGCGGCCGCGAACCCGCCGAGCAGGGCGTCGCCGAGGTCCTGGCCCTGGCCGTGCTCGAGGCCGGCCCCGGCGAGGGCGTCGACCTGCTCGAGGCGCTGAGCCGGCCGTGCGACGGTCACGGCGAGCGGGCGATCGACCCCGTGCGCGACCGGGCCGCGATCCGGGCCAGCGTCGAGCGCTGGCGCGTGTGGCGCCTGCTCGACGAGTCGGCCCCGATCTCCGAGCGTGGCTGGCGGGTGGTGCGCCCGGCCTCGACGCTCACCGGCGTCGGCGCCGCGGCGCTCGTGTCGTGGCTCCACCAGCAGGCGACCCGCCCGCCGTCACGGCACTGAGGCGAGGGCCCCGGCCCGACCGCGGCGCCCGGCTTCGTCAGCGCTCGGCCGCGGCCAGCCGATCGGTCCAGCGCTCGTAGGCGGCCTGCACCACGGCGGCCGGGGCCCCGTCGAGCGGCGAGACGTCGTCGAGCGCGGCCCGTGGTGTCACCCGGTCACCGACGGCCCGCGCGCCGAGGAGCGCGGCGCCGACGGCGGACGCGCTGCGCAGCTCGACGCGCTGCACCGCCCGTCCCGTGATCGTGGCGAGCAGGGTGTGGACCAGCGGCTCACGGCCGAGCCCGCCGCCGAGGCGGAGCGGCCCCGGTGGCACGTTGGCGGCCACGACGTGTGCCACCGCGAAGACCACCCCCTCGATGGCGGCCCGGGCGAGCTCCGGTGGGCCGCAGTCGGGGGTGAGCCCGGTCCACGCCCCGGTGCTGGTCGGTGAGGCGACACCGCCGCGCTCGCCGCCGAGGAACGGGTGGAACGTCACGCCCCGGGCACCCGCGGGCGACGCGGCCGCCGCGTCGATGAAGTCGCGCCACGGGCGGCCGAGCACGGTCCGGGCCCACTCCAGGGCGAGCCCGCCGTTGCGGAGCGCGGCCATGGCGTACCAGCCGTCGGCGGTGTCGGCGTAGACGTGCCCACCCGTCGGCGGGACGTGGTCGGCGCGCACGTCGGGAACGAGGACCTGCGCGCCGGTGCCGAGGTTGACGACGCCGGCGGGATCGGGCCCGTCGATCGCCCGGACGGCGGCGAGGGCGAGGGGCGTGTCCGCGCCACCGGCGGCGACCGGCACCCCACTCGTCACGCCCGGCGACCGGCGGGCGAGCGCATCGGTGACGCCGACCACGGCGTCCGGGGCGACGAGCGGCGGGAGCATCGCGTCGGGGAGCTGCGCCGCGGCGAGGGCCGGGGCCGACCAGCGCTCGGCGGGCACGTCCCACAGCAACGTCGCGCAGGCGTCGCTGCGCTCGGTGGCGACGACCGGCACGAGGCGGTGGCGCAGCAGGTCCTTGGCCCCGAGGACGGTCGCGGCACGCCCGAAGGTGTCGGGCTCGTGGTCGGCGACCCACCGCAGCGCCGGGCCGGTCATGCCGGCCACGATCGGGCTCGCCAGCGCGGCGAGGGCGGCGTCGGGCAGCGCGCGCCAGGCGTCGAGCACGTCGACGGCCCGGGTGTCGGGCCACAGGATCGCCGGGCGGACCGGGCGGACCTCGACGTCGACGAGGACGGCGGCGTGCATCTGGCCGGACAGGCCGACGGAGCGGAGCTCGACCGCGGCCAGCGCGTCACCGAGCTGCGCGGTCGCGTCCCACAGCGCCCGTTCCCACACCGCCGGGTCGATCTCGGCCCACCCGGCGCGGGGCGAGTCGAGGTCGTAGGCACACTCGGCCTCGGCGACGACCGCCCCGTCCCCGGCGAGGACGAGGGCCTTGAGACCGCTGGTGCCGAGATCGATGCCGAGGTGGGCCCGCACGCTCAGACCGTTCGGCCCTGGCCGCGGCCGGCGACACCCCGGCGGTGATCGACCCTCGCCATCTCCCGGAACCTACTGCCGCGGCTCATCCGCCGGGCTCACTCCACCACCTCGGCGCGGGCTCTGTGGTCCGATCAGTGGAGGGGAACGGTGATCGGGAATACCCCATGGGGTATCCGGACGTTGGTATAGTACGGACATTCGGATCTATCAGAGGTCCGTCGACGGGATCCACTCGACGAGCGGAGGACGCCCCCCATGCAACCCACCGATGCCACGATCGACGCGGCCGAGCTGCGCCAGCTCGTGGCCTCCGACCCGGCCGTGCGCGTGCTCGACGTGCGCACGCCGGGCGAGTTCGAGAGCACCCACATCCGGGGCTCCTACAACGTGCCCCTCGACCTGCTCGGCGAGCACGCCCGGGACCTCGGCGACGTCGAGCACCCGATCGTCCTCGTGTGCCAGTCGGGCGCGCGGGCGTCGCGGGCCCAGGAGCGCCTCAACGCCGAGGGCAAGACCAACCTCCACGTCCTGCGGGGCGGGGTGCCGGCATGGGAGGCCGCCGGCGGCGAGGTCGTGCGCCGGGGCGAGCGCTGGGCGCTGGACCGCCAGGTGCGGGGCGTGGCCGGCGCCATCAGCCTGGCATCGATCCTGACCAGCCTCGTCTACCCACCGGCCCTCGTCGTCGCCGGGTTCGTCGCCGCCGGCCTCACGTTCTCGGCCGTGACCAACACCTGCGCCCTCGGAATGGCGCTGTCCCGGCTCCCGTACAACCGCGGCCCCCGCTGCGACATCGAAGGGGTGCTGCGCGAGATGGAGCTCGGCCCGGCCGGGGGTGCGGTCCGATGACGGCCTTCCGGCGCACCCCGATCGCCCACCACCGGACCCTCGTCGCCAGCGGCGCCCAGCTCGTCGACGTGCGCGAGCCCGACGAGGTCGCCGACGGCATGCTCGCCGGCGCGGTCAACATCCCTCTCGGCGAGCTGCCGCTGTCGATCGGTCGCCTCGACCGCACCCGGACGGTCGCCCTGGTGTGCCGCAGCGGGAACCGGTCGGCCACCGCCGCCCAGATGCTGGTCGAGGCCGGGTTTCGCGACGTCGTCAACCTCGAGGGCGGCATGTCGGCCCTGTGACGTCGACGGCCCGATCGGAGGCGCGGCGCCGACCCGTGGCGCCGCACCTCCGATCCGTGCTGTGATGGGAGGCGAATAATCTTCGTTCTCCAGCCGTCGTCCACCAGCACAGGGGGAGCCGTGTCGTACGCCGAGGGTCGGGTCATCCACGACGCCGACAGCCACATCATGGAGGGGCTCGACTGGCTCCACCGCCACGCCGACCAGCGGACGAAGGGCCTGCTCCCCGACCTGGAGAAGGTGCTCGGCGCCGGCGGCGCGGGCGCGAGCAAGGCGGTGGCGAAGGGCGAGCAGCGCATCGGCGACGCCGCCAAGGTCGCCGAGCTCGAGAAGGACGTCATCGCGTCGGCCAAGGGCTGGATGGCCCTCGGCGCCATGGACCCGACCGAGCGGACCCGGGCTCTCGACCTGCTCGGCTTCCGCACCCAGCTCGTGTTCTCCACGTTCTCGCTGGGGCTGTTCGCGTTCGCCGACGACCTCGACCTCGTCTACGGGGGCACGAGCGCCCACAACCGGATGATGGCGTCGTTCTGCGAGGGCGACGACCGGCTCAGCCCGGTGGCGTTCCTGCCGCTCAACGACGCCGAGCGCAGCCGCGAGGCACTGGCCGAGGCGATCGACCTGGGCTGTCGCGCCCTGTGGGTCGCGTGTCGGCCGACCGCGGGGCGCTCACCGTCCCACGTCGACAACGAGCCGATCTGGGCCGCGATCGCCGAGGCCGGCGTCCCGATCGTCATGCACATCGGCTGCGGGCGCGCGGGGGTGTCCTCCGCGTGGCACCGCAACGGACGGCCCCGCCCGACCGACCTCCACGGTGGCGGCGAGAGCATCCGGGCGAAGGACCTGCCCGCCGTGGCCCACCAGGCCGAGATCTACCTGAGCACGATGATCCTCGACGGCGTGCTCGACCGTCACCCCGACCTGCGGGTCGGCGTGATGGAGCTGGGTGCGGCCTGGGTGCCGTCGCTCATGGCCCGGCTCGACTACACCGCGAAGTCGTTCTCGAAGACCGAGCCCCTGCTCGGTGAGCTCGAGCTGAAGCCGTCCGAGTACCTCAGCCGCCAGGTGCGGGTCACCCCGTTCCCCGGCGAGGACGTGGCCGGGCTGGTGGAGATGACGAGCCCCGAGCTCTACCTGTTCTCGAGCGACTACCCCCACCCCGAGGGCACCCGCGACCCGCTCGGCCGATTCGAGGCGTCGTTCGACGACCACGGCACCCCCGACGACGTGCGCGACCGCTTCTACTCGACCAACTACCGGGAGCTGCTCGGCGTCTGAGCGCCGGGACCGCGGCTGCCGGGCGGGCGCCCGCCCGGCAGCTGTCGATCACCTCGGGTCAGCGGGGCTCGAGCACGATGACCGGGATCTCCCGGGTCGTCTTCGCCTCGTACTCGGCGAACGCCTCGGCGGCGGCCTTCTGCCGCGACCAGATCTGCTCGCGCTCGTCGCCCTCGGTGACCCGGGCGCGGACCGGGACCGTCTCGGCGCCGACCTCGATGGTCACGTCGGGCCCGGCGACGAGGTTGTGGAACCACGCCGGGTGCTTCGGCGCGCCGGCGGCCGAGGCGAAGATCGCCTGTCGGCCGTCGTCGAGGGGCTGGTAGACGAGCGGGTTGAGGCGCTCGGCGCCGCTCTTCGCGCCGGTCGTGTGGAGGATCAGCATCGGCGCCCCCTCGAACGGGCCGCCGACCTTGCCATCGTTGGCCCGGAACTCCTCGATGATCTTCGCGTTGAAGTCGTCCATCTCGCTCACGTGCTGCTGCCTCGTCTCTCGTCGAGCGATCGACCGGGTAGGCCGGCCGATCGCGGGTCATCGGGTCGTCAGGTCGTCAGGTCGTCAGGTCGTCGGAGGCTCATCCCGAGACCAGGAGCTCGATCCCGCGTCGGAGGAACGCCACGCCGGCCTCCACCGGGTCGGCCGCCGCCACCAGGTCGGCATGGGCGAGCACCGCACCGAACGATGCGTTCCAGTAGCCGGGATCGCCCGGTCGCTCCTCACCCCAGGGCCCGACGTAGAGGTACGGCGCACCGTCGGGGCCGTCCCCCGCCGATGCGCCGAGGTTGGCGCGCCGCTCGGTGCCGACGCCGACGTCGACGCCGAGGTCGAAGTGCTCGGGCCACAGCTGGACGACCGACGGACGGGCGCTCGCATCGAGCCCGGTGACCACGCGGTCGAGCACCTCGCCACCGAACACGAACCAGTCGAGCACCACGGCGACGGCGTCGGGATCGAGCGCGACCGGCTGGCCGATCTCGCCGAGGTCCGGCGTGTCCCCGCCGACGGAGAACATCGGGTCGAGGGTGACCCCGGCGGCCACCGCGAGCTGCTGGAGCGTGGCGCCGGCCAGCGGGAGGGCGGTGGTCGTGGCGCCGCCGGGCGGCGCGACCTCGCGGACGAGGGCGTCCCGGCGTACCCGCACGACCTCGGTCGCGTCACCGAACGCCGGGGTGCCGAACCCGCCCGGGGTCACGCGCAGCCCGAAGCGGCCGGTCGCCGCGTGCCGGGCACGGGCCACGACGTGGGTGGCGATGCGTTGCAGCTCGAGGCGCGTCGGGCCGTAGCCGGCGCCGGCGGCCGCCAGCCGACCGGTCATCGCCTCCGCCCGGCATCACCACGAGGCCATCGTCGCCGGGCGGCGGACGATCGTGACGGCTGGTGCACAGCGGGCCTCCCCCTCGGCGACCGGTCCTCCGCATGCTCCGGGGCCGGGCGGCCCTGGGGTGACGGACTCGAAGCGGACTATGGTCCGATACGTGGAGGAAGCTAGCGGACCGCGGTCCGGTTCTCAAGGGTCCGGTTCGTCGCCGGGGAGGCCCGAGGACACGGACGGCGGCGGGCGATCGGCCGAACCGATCCCCGTCGAGCTCGGCCGCGTCGGGCCACCGGCCCGCCGTCGGGACGCGCAGCGCAACCGGGCCCGGCTGATCGAGGCGACTCGACACCTGCTCGGTGACCACCGCCTCGACGACCTCGCGGTGGACGAGATCGCCGAGGAGGCCGGCGTCGGCAAGGGCACGGTCTACCGGGCGTTCGGCGACAAGGCCGGCCTCGCCATGGCGTTGCTCGACGAGGAGACCCGCATGCTCCAGGACGCCGTGCTCACCGGCCCGCCCCCGCTCGGGCCCGGCGCCGCGGCCACCGAGCGGCTCGATGCGTTCGTCGATGCGTACGTCGGGTTCCTCGACCGCAACGTCGAGCTGCTGCTCGTCTGCGAGAAGGGGCCCGAGCGCCGCTACGACAACGCCGTGTTCGGCTTCTGGCTCACCTACGTGCGGGCCCAGCTCCAGCTCGTCGACGGTGTGGCCGACCACGACGCCACCGCCCACCTGCTGCTCACCGCGCTGCGGGCCGACCTGTACCGCCACCTGCGCGCCGCCGGCTACGACCGGGCCCGGATCGCCCGGATGGCCCGACGGGCGCTCGCACCGGGCTGAACGCCCTCGGCACCGTCCCGGAGCCGGGCTCAGGGTTGGCCCGGACCCGGCGACACGTCACCCCCCTGACCAGCGGATCCGGGGAACTCCCGATCGACCGGGCGGGCCGGGAGGCGCACGATCGGACCATGACCTCCGAGCCCTACACCACCACCACCGGTCCCACGACCGCACCGCCCCGCCGACTCACCCGCAGCCGCTCCGACCGCATGTTGGGCGGGGTCTGCGGCGGCCTCGGCGAGTACTTCGCCATCGACCCCGTCATCGTCCGCCTGGCCATGGCGGTCTTCGCCCTCGCCGGGGGCGGCGGCATCGCCGTCTACCTCGTCGCCTGGCTGATCGTCCCCGAGGCCGGCGCCGTCGCTGCGCCGACCGCGGCCCCGTACACACCGCCGGCCCCGTACACACCGGCCGACGCCGACGTCCCCCCGACGCCGCCGACGCCCTCGGCCGACGACCCCTCCGGCACCGACGCCGACGTTCCCCCGACGGCGGCTCCGTCGACCGGCACCCACCCCGGCACCGACGCCGACCGCGACGTGGCCTGATCCGAACGTGACCCCGGGGCTGCCCCCGGGGTCGCCGCCCGCTCCTCCGAGCAGGCCGGGTTCTCGACAACGGGCCGCGGCCGCGGTTGCGGCCGGCCCGCAACGGGGTACGGACCCGACGCGAGAACACACCGAGCCCAGGAGGACCCATGGCGAAGGACCACGGCCCGTCGGTCAAGGACGACGAGCAGTACGAAGCGCTGCGCGAGCAGGGCGCGAGCAAGGAGAAGGCGGCCCGCATCGCCAACACCGACCGCTCC
>JAXHUH010000248.1:0-7989 GCA_034211175.1 Actinomycetota bacterium | reverse complement strand
CTGCGGGTCGGGCCGCCCGCCCCGTCGGTGCGACACCGCGAGGGGGGGGGCGGCAACGCCGGGTCCGCGCGCGCCACCTCGGAGCGACAACGGTCCGACGAGCGCGGGCTGATGCGGGTCGGGCCTGCCGCCACGTCGGAGCGACACCGCGACGGCGGTGGCGGCAACGCCGGGTCCGCGCGCGCCACCTCGGAGCGACAACGGCACCCGGCGGGGCGCGACTGATGCCGGGGATGCCCGCCATCCTCGACGTCGAGGGCCGCCGTTGCCTGGTCGTCGGCGCCGGGAAGGCCGCGAGCTGGAAGATCGCCGCGCTGGTCGCGGCCGACGCCGACGTGGTCGTCGTCGCCCCCCGGGCGCTCGTGGAGCTCCCCGACGCGGTCACGTTCGAGCCACGGCCGTGGGCACCGGCTGACGTCGACGGCTGCGCCATCGTCGTGACCGCGGCCGACGATGCCGCGGTGAACGAGCAGGCCGCCCGGGCCGCCAAGGCCGCCGGGGCGTTGGTGCTGCGAGCCGACTCGCCGGGGATCGGCGACCTGCGCCTGCCCGCCGTCCACCGGTCCGGCACGGTCACGTTCTCGGTCGACACCGGCCGGGCCAGCCCGACGCTGTCGTCGGCGCTGCGGGACCGGGTCGCCGAGCTCGAGGGCGGCCGGTGGGCCGCGCTCGCCGACTGGGCGCGGGCCAACCGGCCCGTGAGCCGGGCCGAGGCCCGCCGGCGGGTCCGTGAGGCCACCAGGGAGCCGGAGCCGGGAGGGGCCCGATGACCGTCTACCTCGTGGGTGCGGGGCCCGGTGACCCGGGCCTGATCACCGTGAAGGGCGCGTCACTGCTCGGCCGGGCCGAGGTCCTGGTCCACGACCGGCTCGTGAACCCCGAGCTGCTCGACCTGGTGCCCGAGGGCTGCGAGCGGATCAGCGCGGCCAAGGAGCCCCGCCGGCCGACGATGACCCAGGACGAGATCAACGCCCTGCTCGTCGAGAGGGGCCGCGCCGGTCAGTTCGTCGTGCGGTTGAAGGGCGGCGACCCGTTCGTCTTCGCCCGTGGCGGCGAGGAGGCCCACGCGCTGGCCGCCGCCGGCGTCGGCTTCGAGGTCGTCCCCGGGATCACCTCCGCCGTGGCGGCGCCGGCCTACGCCGGCATCCCGGTGACGATGCGCCACGAGGCCCTGTCGGTCACGTTCGTGACCGGCCACGCCGACCCGGCCAGCGGGAAGGTGGCCGACTGGGACGCCCTGGCCAAGGTCGGCGGCACGATCGTGGTGCTGATGGGTGCGTCACGGGCCGCCGACATCGCCCGTGACCTGGCGGCCGGCGGGCTCGACCCGTCGACGGCGGCGGCGTGGGTCCACTGGGGCACCTACGACCACCAGCACGTCTGGCGGGGCAAGCTCGCCGAGCTGGGCGACGAGCCGGTCCCCTCCCCGGCCATCCTCGTCATCGGCACGGTCGCCGCCACCGACCTCACCTGGTTCCACGCCCTCCCCAGCCGCTGATCCGCCCCATCGGTTGAGGGGGGCTCGGCACACCGGCGACCGCGACGGGTCGCGGGCCGCCGTGACCACAGACCGCTGAGGACCGACCGCACGGACCTGCCCGGCGTTTCGCAGCGTCCGGGTCGGGAAGTGCCAGTCGCTTGCCGACCCGGGAGATCGTCGTGACGAAGCCGGTCATCGGCCCACCCGAGGGGACATCGGCTGAGTAGGGCCGAGCCCGAAGGCGGGCGACCTGCAGCCGCCGTGCCGCCCCCCGTCGCGGCGCGCACCTGCGGCCGCGGGTTGTCGGCCGTGGCGCTCGTCGCGCTCGCGGTGCTCATGGCCTTCGGCTGGGCGGCGAGGTTCAGCTGTCTGCGCGACGGCACGTGGACCGGCGGCGAGCAGTTCCGGTGGGCGTGCTACACCGACATGGCCCCGCTGTGGTTCGGCCGAGGCCTCGACGACGGCGCGGTGCCGTACCTGGACGCCGACCTCGAGTACCCCGTCCTGATCGGTGCGCAGATCCACGTCACGGCCACCCTGGCGAGCGAAGCAGGCGAACCGGTCGTCGCGTTCTTCAACGTCAACGCGTTGCTGAACGCGCTGGCCGCGGTGGCCGTCCTCGTCGTGGTCGCGACGTCGGGGGCGTCGAGGGGCCGGCAGCTGCGTTGGGCGATCGCGCCCGTGGTGGTGACGTCCCTGTTCACCAACTGGGACGTGGTCGCAGTGCTGGCCCTGGTCGCCGGCATCGAGCTGCGCCGCCGATCCCACGACGGCGCCGCCGGGATCGCCGCCGGCCTCGGCGCCGCCGTGAAGCTGTTCCCGGCGGTCCTCGTCCCGGTCGTCGTGGCCGACCTCGTCGCCCGGGGCGAGCGGCGGCGAGCCGTTCGTCACGCCGCGGCCGCAGCCGCAGCGTGGTCGCTCGTGAACCTGCCCGTCGCGTTCGCGGCACCCGCGGGCTGGTGGCGCTTCTACGAGCTCAGCATCGAACGGAGCGCACACTGGAACAGCATCTGGACTGCGCTCGGCCACGTCGGCGCAGGCGCCGTTGACCCCAACGGGACCTCTGCCGCCGCGTTCCTGGCCGGCGCCGCTGCGATCATGACGGCCGGCGTGCTGTGGGTCGCCCCGGGCGAGCGCTGGCGAACGGTCCTGCCGCTCGTGTGCTGGTTCCTCGTGACCACGAAGGTGTACTCACCGCAGTACAGCCTGTGGGTGGCGGGACTGGTCGCGCTCGTCCCCGTGGCGACCCGGCCGGTCGTCGCGTTCTTCGCGATCGACGCGGCGACCTACGTCGTCGAGCTCCTGTTCCTGGGCGGCCGGGCCGGCTTCTCGCCGGCACCGACCTACGACGCCCTCGCCGTGCTCGTCCTGCTGCGGGCCGCAGCCCTCTTGTGGATCGGCGTCGACGCGTTCCGCACGGCCGCTCAGCGCCAGGAGTCGAACGTCAGGCGGGCCTCCACGGCGGACACGGGCAGCTCGACACCGGTCAGCACGGGGTAGTACCACGCGAGCGCACCCGCCGCCGCGACCGCGACGACTGCCGCCACTGCGGCTCCGGGGCGCCATCGGCTCCACCCGAACGTCGCCTCGACGACGGCGAGCGCCATGAACGGCACGATCGGCGTCATGTAGAAGAGGTAGCCCGGGATCGGCGACGCGAGCCACGGCACATAGAGGGCGACCAGGAAGGTGAGGACGAGCGCACTGGTGCGCCGGCGTCGTCGAAGGGCACGCCACACCACCACCGGCACCGACATCAACGCGGCTGCCCAGACGACGGGGTTCGGTAGCCCGTAGATGCGCGCCTGGTTGCCGGGACGCACCGAGCACGGCCGCTCCTGCGCCGGCCTCGTCCCCGGCCGCTCGGGACAGGCCTCCAGGTACATCAGCACCGGCCGGCGGGCCAGGGGCCAGCTCGTCGCCTCCGACCGGTACGGGTGGGTCGGCACGAGTCGCCCGTGCCGTTCCACGATGTCGACCTGCTCGTGCCACCAGTCGCCCAGCACCCGGTCCGGACCGACGTCGCACGGCGTCTCCCCGCACCGGGCGCGACCGGCCGTCGTGTGCTCGTAGTTCGCGAACCACCCGGCATAGGAGGCGACGTACACGGCGGCCGGGACCACCGCGAAGGCCAGCAGTGCCGACAGGAGCATCGACGCGTCGAGCGCTGCCCGAACGCCGAGACCCCGGCGATGGGCCGCCACGGCATGCGCCGCGCCGATGCAGCCGACCACGGGAGGCAACAGTGCCGCGCCGGACCACTTCACCGCGACGGATGCTCCGCAGCACACCCCCGCGAGGAGCCACCAACGGTGACGTCGCCACCACCCCGCCGCCGGCGGCCGGCGCTCGTCCCCGTCGGCGCCGAGGACCCGTTCGACCTCCGCCGCCGTCGCCAGGAAGGCACCGAGCGCGAGCGGCGCGAGGAACACGTCCACCATGGCGATCCGGCTCATCGCCAGGCTCAGGCCGTCCACGGCGACGAGCACGCCGGCGACGAGCGCCGCGACGATCGAGCGCCGCAGCGACCAGGCGGCACCCATGACCAGAGCGACCGCCGCGATCCCGGCGAGCGCGCTCGCCAGCCGCCAACCGAACGGGTCGAACCCGGCCACCTCGATCGCTCCGGCCATCATCCACTTGGCGAGCGGCGGGTGGACGGCGCGGATGGTCTCGACGCCACGCTCGATGTACTCGCGTGCGTCCTCGGCGTAGTAGACCTCGTCGAAGTACTGGCGATCGGGTGTACCGAGGCGCACCAGACGAAGCGCCGCGGCGGCGCCGAGCACGGCGACGGCCCCCAGGACACCCACCACGACGCGCATCGGGGGGAGGCCGCGCACGAGGCGCGGTCCTCCCCCCGTGAACGAGGAGCGCACGATGCGGTGCGCTACTCGTCGAGCTCTTCGTCGAGGCCGGTGTCGTCGACGATCGTCTCGTCGCTCTCCGCGTCCTCCTCGAACTCGGTCTCGGTCTCGGTCTCGACCTCGGTCTCGGTCTCGACGACCTCCGTCTCGGTCTCGGTCTCGGTCGGTTCGACCGTCTCGGTCTCCGTGACCGTCTCCGTCTCCGTCTCCGTGGCCGGGACCGTCTCGGTGACGGTGCCCTCGTCATCGTCGTCGTCGCTGCATCCGGCAACGATGAGTCCGAGGCTCATGACGGCGGCAGCCGCCGTGCGGGTCAGCTTCATGCTGGTCTCCTCCTGTGGTGTCAGGTCGGTCGGGGAAGGGTGACGATGTCGCGGGCAGGCGCAGGCGTGCTCCGGACGGGAGCCGCGCCGCGCGACACGTCGACATGCGGTGGGAGCGCGGGCACCGGCTGCGGCGAGGTGCGCAGGGCACAGAGATGGCGGACGAGCTCGACGTAGCGCATCGGCGTCGCCTTGCTCGCGCCGTGGCGCCGCCGGCCGAACCGGTACGCCACCTCACGGACCTCGGTGGGCGCGCCCCGGTGCAGCACCTCGAGCAGGATCTTGTAGCCGACCGGGGTGAGCGCAACGCCCTCGACCACCGCGCGTCGAACGACGAAGTACCCGCTCATCGGGTCCGCGAGCCGCGGGGCGCCGGGCAGGATCGCTCTGGTCGTCAGACGAGCCGCCAGGGAGATCGTCCGCCGGATCAGCGGCCAGCCCGCGGTGTCGCCGTCACGCACGTAGCGGCTGGCGCACGCCAGGTCGGCGCCGTCGTCGACGGCGTCGAGCAGCGCGACCACGGTCTCGGGCGGGTGCTGGAGGTCCGCGTCGATGACGCCGACCACCCGTCCCGACGAGCGTGCCCAGCCGCAGACGACTGCGGACCCGAGGCCGCGTGGGCCGACCCGCCGCACCGGCCGCAGGCTCGGATGCTCGCCGGCGAGCTCGACCGCCTCGTCGAAGGTCCCGTCGGGGCTGTCGTCGTCGACGACGACGATCTCGTGACTGGCGACCCGGCGGGCCAGGACGCGATCCAGCCGGTCGACGACCTCGCCGAGATTCCGGCGCTCGTTGAAGGTCGGGACCACGATGGACACGTCGACCTCGGCGGACGGCGGTCCGACGAGGTCGGGCACGGTGGACGTGACGGTGGCTCCACGGCGGTGTGTTGCGGGAGTCGCTCGGGTGGTGGATGCGGACACGTTCGCCCGCTTCCCCCGCGTGACCGGAGCAAACGAATCGGGTCCGGACCGCCTGACCGTTGGGCGTGGCGCCGGGAGCTTCGACTATCGCGTTCTGGACCCCGCACAATGCCGCCCGTGGCACTCCGGTGGGGCCAGTTCGCAACAACCACCGTTCTGGACCCCACCGCGTACCACCCGTGGCACTCAGGTGGGACCAGTTCGGATCGGAGGATGGCTGGGGACGATCAGGCGGTGTCGGCGCCGGGGACGCGGGCGAAGGCGCGGTCGATCCGCTCGAAGCGGCGGCGGACCGGGCCGCGGGCCTCGTGGTGGGTGAGGACGTAGAGCTCGTTGGCCAGGATCGCCTCGACGGTGAGCCGGCCGACCTCCTCGACCGGCAGCGTGCGGCCGAGGTAGTTCTGCTCCTCGACCTCGTCCTCGGTCGGCAGGTGGGCGCTCTCCGGGGCGCCGTACTCGGGCGTGCGGTTGCGGGCCGAGTCGTCGATGTTCGTCGCGGCCCGCATCGGGCAGACGACCGACACGCCGATCTCGTGCTCCCGCATCTCCCGCTGGAGCACCTCGGCCAGCGCGACCACCCCGTACTTGGCCACGCAGTACGGGCCGAGACCGACGTTGGGCACGAGCCCGGCGAACGACGACGTGAACAGGATGTGGCCGCCCTCGCCCTGGTCGATGATCCGGTTCAGGAACGCCTCGACCCCGTGGATCGGCCCCCACAGGTCGACGTCGATCGTCCACCGCCAGTCGTCGTGGGTCATCTCCGCGATCGGTCCGCCCACGCCGATGCCGGCGTTGTTGAACACGATGTGGACCTTGCCCAGCAGCCGGAACGCCTCGTCGGCCAGGGCGGTGACCGACTCGAGCGAGGCCACGTCGCACACGACCCCGTGGGCCTCGGCACCGGTCGCCCGCAGCTGCTCGACCGCGCCGTCGAGCGCGGCCTTCTCGATGTCGGCCAGGACGACCTTCGCGCCCTGGTCGGCGAGGCGCCGGGCCGTCTCGAAGCCGATGCCGCTGGCGCCGCCCGTGATCACCGCGCCCCTCCCCTGAACGGACTCCATCGGTTCCCCTCCCGGTCGCGCAGGTGCCGACGATCGTGCAGCCGAGGTGCGGCCCGATCACCTTCGGCTGCCAGGCACCCGACTCCGGCAACGCCGAGATCCTCGCCCACTTCGGCACCGACGAGCAGAAGGAGCGGTTCCTCCACCCGCTGCTCGCCAACGAGATCGTGTCGTGCTTCTCGATGACCGAGCCCCAGGGCGGCGCCGACCCGAAGGTGTTCACCACCACCGCCGTCCGGGAGGGCGACGAGTGGGTGATCAACGGCGAGAAGTGGTTCTCGTCGAACGCCCGCCACGCCAGCTTCTTCATCGTGATGGTCGTGACCGACCCGGACGCGCCGCCGTACCAGCAGCAGTCGATGTTCCTGGTCCCCGCGGACACGCCCGGCATCACCAACCTGCGCAACTACGCCATCGGCGGCCACGACGAGGCCCCGGGCGACGGTGCCCACGCCCACCTGCGCTACGAGAACGTGCGGGTGCCGGCCGAGAACATGCTGGGCCACCAGGGTGGTGCGTTCGTCGTCGCCCAGACCCGCCTCGGTGGTGGGCGGATCCACCACTGCATGCGGGCGATCGGCCTGGCCCGGCGAGCCCTCGACATGATGTGTGAGCGGGCGGTGAGCCGCCGCACCCAGGGTGAGCGGCTGGCAGAGAAGCAGCTCGTGCGGGAGATGGTGGCCGACTCGTGGATCGACCTCGAGAGCTTCCGGCTGCTCGTCCTCCAGACGGCGTGGAAGATCGACAAGTACAAGGACTACAAGCGGGTCCGGGGCGACATCTCCGCGGTCAAGGCCCAGATGCCGCGGGTGCTCCACGACGTGGCGGCCCGGGCCCTGCAGGTCCACGGCTCGCTCGGGCTGACCAACGACATGCCGTTCATGTGGATGATCGGCGAGTCGTTCCACATGGGCCTCGCCGACGGCCCGACCGAGGTCCACAAGGTGACGCTGGCCCGCGAGGTGCTCGGCCGCCACGAGCCCGGTGACGAGGTGTTCCCGAAGGGCTACCTGCCGCACCGGATCGCCGAGTCCCGGGCCCGCTACGCCGAGGCCCTGGCCCGCCACAACGGGCAGTCCCACGCGGGCGCCCCGACACCGGCGGGCGGCTGAGCGAACGGTTGCGCCCCGGCGGCTCGGTACCATTCCACGTCCTATGAGCGGCGAGCCCCGTACGGGGTCGGCGAGGAACGGGACGGGTGGCGCGACCGCCGGGGCGCGGGCCGAGCTGATCCGCGCCGCCGAGCAGCTGTTCGCCGAGCACTCGGTCGAGGGGGTGTCGCTGCGGGCGATCAACCGGGCGGCCGGCCAGCGCAACGCGTCCGCGCTCCAG
>JAXHUH010000247.1:0-20641 GCA_034211175.1 Actinomycetota bacterium | reverse complement strand
CTGAGTGCTACGGGTGGCAGTCTGCGCGGTCCAGAACCGGGCGTTCCCGAACTGGTCCCACCTGAGTGCCGCGGGTGGCAGTCTGCGCGGTCCAGAACCGGGCGTTCCCGAACTGGTCCCACCTGAGTGCTACGGGTGGCAGTCTGCGCGGTCCAGAACCGGGCGTTCCCGAACTGGTCCCACCTGAGTGCCACGGGTGGCAGTCTGCGCGGTCCAGAACCGGGCGTTCCCGAACTGGTCCCGCCTGAGTGCCACGGGTGGCAGTCTGCGCGGTCCAGAACGGGAAGGTGCCCAGGGCCGCGCTGTGCATCGAGCACGGGCTCACGATGATCTCGGCCGACTCCGACGTCGCCCGGTTCCCGGAGCTGCGGTGGGTCAGCCCGCTCGTTGGTCGGTGAGCGGTGGGGCGTCGGGGCGGTTGAAGTCGCTCCAGCGGATCCAGCGGCGGAAGCCGCTGCGCATCTCGGCGAGGCCGGTCAGCTCCACGGTGCCGCGGGCGAGTGCGTCGTCGAGCGTGCAGCGGTGCAGGTACACCCGGTAGAGCTCGAGGGTGTCGCCGCTCACCCACAGGTCGACGGGCAGGCACGGGTTCTCGACGCACACCGACACGTCGTCGGGCTCCAGGGTCAGCCAGATGCGCCGGCCCTGGTCGGTGAAGTGCCACTCGATGACGACGCGCCCCGCGGGCAGCTCGTCGGACTCGACGTGACGGGAGATGTAGAGCATGAGCAGCTCGGGGTCGGCCTCGTCGCGGGTCGGGTCGGCCAGCACCCAGCGGGTCACCCACTCGCCCAGCGTCGCCACGACAGGTCGCAGCGCCTCGCCGGCCTCGGTGAACACGTAGGCGCCGTCGTCGTCGCGGGTGGCGATCCCGTCGCGCTGCATGCGCTTGAGGCGCTGGCTCAACGTCGAGCGTGAGATGCCGGGCAGGTTCCGCTCGATGTCGGAGAACCGGATCGGCCCGTAGATCAGCTCCCGCACGATCAGCAACGTCCACCGATCACCCAGCAGCTCGGTCGCCTTCGCCACCGGGCAGTACTGGCCGTAGCTCGCCATCTCCGCACCGTACTGCGCCGACCGCGACGGGGCGGTTCGAAGATCGAACCGCGCCGGCGTCGCGCAATCGCGCAGCGCCCGGCGGGGCGACCGGCCCGGGGGTGCGCGACGTCAGGCCCGCGGCTCCGTGCGGCGCAGCCAGAACGTCAGGCCGAGCGCCTCGTCGGTGAACGGCGTGGCGTCGGCCCAGGTCGCGGGGCCCTCGGCGAGCTCCGCTGCCAGCACCTCGTCGGCGACCAACCCGCCGTGCTCGGCCAGGGCGGCGACCGTGTCCTCGTGGTCGGCGACCCAGCGGAGCGCGATCCGGTCGGAGACGTCGAGGCCGCTCTGCTTGCGGGCGTCCTGGACGAGGCGCACCACCTCACGGGCGGTGCCGGCCCGGCGCAGCTCGTCGGTGAGCGTGAGGTCGAGCGCCACCGTCGCACCCGGGTCGGTCGCCACCGCCCAGCCCTCGCGAGGCGACTCGGTGACGATGACCTCGTCGGGGCCGAGGGTGACCTCCTCGCCCTCGACCTCGATGGTCGCGGCCCCACCGGCCCGGAGCGCGGCGGCCAGCGAGGCGGCGTCAGCGGCGGCGATCGCCTTCGCGACCGCCTGGACCCGGGGCCCGAACCGGCGGCCCAGTGCCCGGAAGTCGGCCTTGGCGGTCGTGTCGACCAGCTCGCCGTCGGCTTCGGCGAGCGGGCGGATCGCCTCGACGTTGAGCTCGGCCGCGATCTCGGCGACCACGTCGTCGCCGAGCTCGGCGAGGCCCGGGACCGACACCAGCGCCCGGCCGAGCGGCTGGCGCACCTTCACGCCGGAGCCCGCCCGCGCGGAGCGGCCGAGCTCGACGAGGCGGCGGGCGAGGGCCATCCGCTCGGAGAGGCCGGGGTCGACGAGCGAGGTATCGGCTTCGGGCCACGCAGCGAGGTGGACCGAGCTCGGGGCGTCGGGCTCGACGGTGACGACCAGGTCCCGCCAGGTGCGCTCGGTGATGAACGGGGTCAGCGGCGCCATCAGGAGCGTGACCGTGCGCAGCGCCTCGTGGAGCGTGGCGAGCGCGGCCGGTTCACCCCGCCAGAACCGGCGCCGGCTGCGCCGTACGTACCAGTTCGACAGGTCGTCGACGAAGGTGCTCAGCAGTTGCCCGGCCTCGAAGGTGTCGAACGAGTCCATGGCGTCGTCCACCGCATCGACCAGCGTGTTGAGCTCCGACAGCAACCAACGGTCGAGGACGGGCCGGTCGGCGGGAGCGGGATCGTCGGCCGACGGTGCCCAGCCGGCGGCGCGGCCGTAGAGCGACTGGAACGCCACGGTGTTCCAGTAGGTGAGCAGGACCTTCCGGACGACCTCCTGCACCGCCTGATCGCCCACCCGCCGCGCCGACCACGGCGAGCCGACCGCGGCCATGAACCAGCGCACCGCGTCCGCGCCGTGGCGCTCGATCAGCGGGATCGGCTCGATCACGTTGCCGAGGTGCTTCGACATCTTGCGGCCGTCCTCGGCGAGGATGTGGCCGAGACAGACGACCGTCTCGTAGGCGGAGCGGTCGAACACGAGCGTGTTGACCGCCATCAGCGTGTAGAACCAGCCGCGGGTCTGGTCGATCGCCTCGGAGATGAACTGGGCCGGGAACTGCCGTTCGAACTCCTCACCGTCGCGGTGCGGGTAGCCGAACTGGGCGAACGGCATCGAGCCCGAGTCGTACCAGGCGTCGATCACCTCGCTCACCCGGGTGGCGGTCCCGTCGCAGTGGTCGCAGGCGATCGTGACCTCGTCGATGTACGGCCGATGGGGGTCGAGGTCGGAGAGGTCCCGGCCGGCCTTCTCGCCGAGCTCGGTCAGCGACCCGACGCAGGTCAGGTGGCCGTCGGGGCAGCGCCAGATCGGCAGCGGCGTGCCCCAGTAGCGATTGCGCGACAGCGCCCAGTCGACGTTGTTGCGCAGCCAGTCGCCGTAGCGGCCGTGCTTGACCGTCGCCGGGTGCCACGTCGTCCGCTCGTTCTCCGCCAGGAGCTCGTCGCGGATCGCCGTGGTCCGCACGTACCAGGACGGCTGCGCGTAGTAGATCAGCGCGGTGTGGCACCGCCAGCAGTGGGGGTAGCTGTGCTCGTAGGGCTCCTCGGCGACGAGCAGGCCACGGGCCCGCAGGTCGTCGACGAGCGGCCGGTCGGCGTCCTTGAAGAACCGGCCGCCGACGAGCGCCACGTCGGGCTCGAAGGTGCCGTCGCGCCGGACGGGGTTGACCAGCGGGAGGTCGTGGGCCCGGCAGGCGGCGAGGTCGTCGGCGCCGAACGCCGGTGCCTGGTGGACGAGGCCGGTGCCGCTGTCGGTGGTGACGTGGCCGGCCGGGACCACGAGGTGGGCGTCGGGGACCTCGACCAGGTCGAACGGGGCCCGGTAGGTCCAGCCCTGCATCTCCCGGCCGAGGAACGTGCGCCCGGTCGGGCGGAGCTCGACACCGGGAACGGCCGCCACCAGATCCTCGGCCACGACCAGCAGCTCGCCGACGGCGGTGTCGGTCGGGCCGTTCGGGTCGTCGGTCATGCCCGGGCGATCGGCGGTGACGACGGCGTAGGTCACGTCGGGGTCGACCGCGACGGCGGTGTTGGACACGAGCGTCCACGGCGTGGTCGTCCACACGACGAGCGACGCCGTGCCGGCCAGCGGGCCCGACGTCAGCGGGAAGCGCACGTAGACCGACGGGTCGACCACGTCCTCGTAGCCCTGGGCGAGCTCGTGGTCCGACAGCGCCGTCTGGTCGCGGGGACACCACGGCGCGACCCGGAAGTCCTCGACGAGCAGGCCCCGCTCGAAGATGCGCTGGAGCGACCACCACACCGACTCGATGTAGTCGGCGTCCATCGTCCGGTAGGCGTCGTCGAGGTCGATCCAGTAGCCCATCCGGTCGCTCAGCTCGGCGAACGCGTCGGTGTGGCGGGTCACCGACTCGCGGCAGCGGGCGTTGAACTCGGCGATGCCGTAGCGCTCGATGTCGGCCCTGCCGGTGAAGCCCAGCTCCTTCTCGACCGCCAGCTCGACGGGCAGGCCGTGGCAGTCCCAGCCCGCCTTCCGGGCGACGTGGTGGCCCGTCATCGTGCGGTAGCGGGGGAACACGTCCTTGAACACCCGGGCCTCGATGTGGTGGGCGCCGGGCATGCCGTTGGCCGTCGGCGGGCCCTCGTAGAACACCCACTCGGGGCGGCCCTCGGACTGCTCGAGGCTGCGCTCGAAGGTGCGGTCGTCCCGCCAGAAGCGCAGCACCTCGCGGTCGAGCGCGGGGAGGTCGACCTGGGCGGGAACCGGGTCGTACATCGGGTGTCTCCTCCGTCACCTCCGGGCTCACACCGTCCCCGGATCGCTCGTGGCCGCCGACGCCGGTACTCGTCCCCATCCGCGCCTCGCTGGCGAGAACGGTAGCGCCGCGTCTGCCGGGGGACGAGCGGATTGGGTCGGACGCGTTCCCGAACGGCCGTTTTGGTTCGAGAGCCACGCAGCGGCGAGCGTGGTGGACTCGTCAGTGGGGATGCAGGAGGGGAAGTGGAGCTCAACCTCGGTGAGGTCAACGAGGCCGTCGCTGCCGCGGTGGGTGACCGCGAGTGCGTGGTGTGGGGCGAGAAGCGGTTCACGTGGGCCGAGTTCGCGGAGCGCAGCCGGCGCTTCGCCAACCACCTCGTCGGCGAGGGCCTGGGCTGTCACACCGAGCGCTCCGAGCTCGAGGGCTGGGAGTCGGGCCAGGACCACCTCGCGCTCTACCTGACCAACGGGAACGAGTACCTCGAGGCGATGGTCGGCGCCTACAAGGCTCGGGTCGCGCCGTTCAACGTGAACTACCGCTACGTCGCCGAGGAGCTGCGTTACCTCCTCGCCGATGCCCGCTCGACCGCCATCGTCTACAGCGGCGCGTTCGCGCAGACGCTGGCCGAGGTGCGCGACGACCTTCCCGACCTGCGGGTCCTGATCCAGGTCGACGACGGCTCCGGCGCCGAGCTCCTGCCCGGCGCGGTGGCCTACGAGGACGCGCTGGCCGCGGCGTCGCCCGAGCGGCCGGCGGTCGAGCCGTCGCCGGACGACCTGTACATCCTCTACACCGGCGGCACCACCGGCATGCCCAAGGGCGTGCTGTGGCGCCAGGCCGACATCGGCGTCTCCGCCCTCGGCCTCGCCCGCGACGACGGCTCCGAGTTCGAGTCGCTCGACGCGGTGGTCGAGGCCGCGACCGTCGGCGGGATGCGGTTCCTGCCGTCGCCGCCGTTCATGCACGGCGCCGGCCACTGGATCGCCCTGCGGGCCCTCCACGGCGGCCACACCGTCGTCATCCAGCCGAACACCGCGACCCTCGACCCCGACGACGTGTGGTCGACCGTCGAGCGCGAGCGCATCTCGTTCCTGCTGATCGTCGGTGATGCGTTCGGCCAGCCGCTCCTCGACCAGCTCGACCGACGCCGCGCCGAGGGCCGCCCGTACGACCTGTCGTCGCTCGCCATCATCCTCAGCGGCGGCGCCGCGCTGTCGGCGCCGCTGAAGACCCGCTTCCTCGACCACCTGCCCGCGGTGATGGTGGTCGACGGCGTGGGCTCGTCGGAGGCCGGCGGGCAGATGAGTCACGTCAGCACCAAGGACACGGGTGCGAGCACCGGCACGTTCACGCCGGCGCCGGGCAGCGTCGTGCTCGACGACACGATGGAGAAGGTGCTCGACGCCGGCCACGACGGCGACGGTTGGCTGGCCAAGGGCGGGCGCATCCCGCTCGGCTACCTGGGCGACGAGCGCAAGTCGGAGTCGACGTTCCCGACCGTCGACGGCAACCGCTGGTCGGTGCCGGGCGACCGTGCCCGCCTGCGGGCCGACGGGGTGATCGAGCTGCTCGGGCGCGACTCGGTGACGATCAACTCGGGCGGCGAGAAGATCTTCGTCGAGGAGGTCGAGGCCGCGTTGCGCAACCACGCCGACGTGTACGACTGCGTCGTGTGCGGCCGCCCCTCCGAGCGCTGGGGCTCCGAGGTGGTCGCGGTCGTGCAGCTGCGTGAGGGCGCGACGCCCGACCCCGACGCCCTGCGGGCCACCTGTGAGCAGCACATCGCCCGCTACAAGGTGCCGAAGGCGTTCGTGTTCCAGTCGGCCATCGTCCGCTCGCCGGCCGGCAAGGCCGACTACCGGTGGGCCAAGTCGGTTGCCTCGGGCGACGAGGTCGCGTCGGGGTAGGGCCGGGGCCGGCTCGGTCCGTGGCGGGCCGGCGGGTCAGCGGGTGATGGCCCGCCAGCACGACTCGATCAGCGTGGGGAGCGCGGCGCGCTCGGGCTCGTGGCCCGCCGCCGCGATCCGCACGATCGGCCCGACGGCCAGGTCGTAGAGCACGAGCGGCGGTAGGTCGACGAGCCTCCCGGCCAGGTCGGGCTCCGCGGCCAGTGCCACGAGCGGGTCGTCGGCGACGGCCAGCGCGCGCTCGTGGGCCTCGGTGCCGTAGGGCGACACCTCGACCTGGAGGAGGAACCGCGCCCGGCCGGGGTCGGCGCACAGGTGGTCGTACACGCCGAGCCACAGCTGCTCGAACCGGGCCCGCGCCGGCGCCGCGGCATCGACCCGGGCCGCGGCGGCATCACCGAGCTCGCGCTTGGCCTCCAGGTAGGCGGCGTGCACGAGCTCGTCCTTCGACGGGTAGTGGACGTACGCGGTGCCGGTGGCCACGCCCGCCTCCTTGGCCACCGCTCCCATCGACGTGCCGTGGAACCCGCGGGCGGCGACCAGGCGGCGGAGCGCGGCCCGTACGGCGGCGGCCCGGTCGACGCCGTCGCGGGGAGGGGTCACGCGGCGAGCGCGGCCTTCGCCGCGGCGACGTCGAGGGTCACGCCCGTCTCGCGCTCGGACACCTCCCACAGCGTGTCGATCGCGTCCTGGAGCTTGTAGCGGCGCAGGATGGGGCGGCGGACGGGTGGGCCGTTGTTCACGAAGCGGGGAGCGTAGAACTGCCCGCCCCGTGCCGACGGGTCGGTGGCGGCCCGCAGCTGGGGGAGCGCGCCGTTCGCCGGGGACATGCCGGTCTTCGACGACATCAGGTGGGCGATCTTGCCGGAGAGGCCGGCGCCACCCTCGGCCACGGTGTGGGACTGCAGGTCGGTGTTCGACAGGCCGGGGTGGGCGAGCAGGCTCGCCGCCGAGGCGCTGGCCCGCTCGAACTGCTGCTGGAGGCCGAGGGCGAAGTGGTAGTTGGCCAGCTTGGCCTGGCCGTACGCCTTCCACGGCGAGTACGTGCCCTCGAGGTGGGGGTTGTCGGGGTCGACGGGGCGGCCGGTGTGGTGGGCCGTGCTGGTGACGGTCACGACCCGGGCGGCGTCGGCCCGCAGCAGCGCGGGGAGCAGGTGGGCGGTGAGCGCGTGGTGGCCGAGGTGGTTCACCCCGAACTGCATCTCGAAGCCGTCCTTCGTGCGCTGCTCCGGCATCGCCATCACGCCGGCGTTGTTCACGAGCAGGTCGATCGTCGGGTGCGCCGCGAGGATCGTGTCGGCCGCCGTGCGCACCGAGGCGAGGTCGCCGAGGTCGAGCGCCACCACCTCGAGCGACGCGTCCGGGTGGGCGGCCGCGATCTCGTCCCGGGCCCGCGCCGCCTTGTCCTGGTTGCGGGCGGCCATCACGACGGTGGCGCCGGCGCCGGCCAGCGCCTTGGCGGTCTCGAGGCCGAGGCCGCCGTTCGCCCCGGTGACGACGGCCGTGCGGCCGCTCTGGTCGGGGATGTCGTTGGTGGTCCAGCTCATGGCGGTGCTCCCGTGCTCGCGGGCCATGAATGAATGATCATTCATCTTCGCGCCGCACGCGACACCTGCGCAACCACCGGTCGGGTGAACGGCCGGAGGCCCCGCCGCTCAGCCGGCGGGCGGGAGATCGAGGAGCTCGGCGACCCAGGCGGCCCAGACCGTCGCCGGTGGGCGGCGTCGTTCGAGCTGTCGGGTGAGCCCGCGTACGGCGGGGTGCCCGCCGGCGACCACCGCGAGCTGGGTCGCGGTGCGCGGGCTGCCGTGCTCGGATGCCAGCGGGCCGGCGTGGCGACCGAACCGCTGGCCGGGCGGGCCCCACACGACGCGGACGTCGGGCGCCAGCGTGGCGACGCCGGCGACACCCTCGATGCCGAGGAGCACGTCGTCGACCACGGCGTCGACCACGTCGCCGATGACGACGGCCGCGGTGCCCTGGCTCGCCACGGCGAGCGTGCCGGCACCCGCCCCGACGTCGTGGCCCGCGGCGGCGAGACCGACGCGCAGGTCGATCGGGGCGGTGTCGGTGAGGTCCTCCTGGTCGTGGTCGCTGACGACGAGCAGGACCGTCTCGTCCCAGCGGGGTGCCAGC
The DNA here is from genome assembly GCA_034211175.1 of Actinomycetota bacterium. Lineage (GTDB taxonomy): Bacteria > Actinomycetota > Acidimicrobiia > Acidimicrobiales > CAIXPF01 > JAXHUH01. Next base: position 12,262 of record JAXHUH010000247.1, on the reverse strand, counting down.
AGCTCGACGAGGTCGCCGAGCGCGGCGTCGGTGCGGCGGTGCTGCTCGAGCGCGTCGTCGCCCCGGGCGCCCGTGACATGGCGCACCGCGTCGACCTCGTCGAGCTGGACCAGCAGGAGGTCCGGGTCGGTGCCCACCGAGGCGAGGGCCTCGATCACGTCGGCGTCGCGCCCGTAGCCGGTCGCGTTGCGGCCGAGGTCGTCGGGCAGCTCGCCGCCTGGTGGCCAGTGGGCGTCGGCCGCGCCGGCGCCGCACACCCCGATCAGGTACCCGTCCCCGACGACCGCGGCGCTCGTGCGTCCCGCGGCGCGGCACCGGTCGAACAGCGTCGGACGGGCCGGGCCGACCGTCGACGCCGGCACCCAGGCGCCGTCGCGCAGCACCCGGTTGGCGACGATGCCGTGCTCGACCGTCGACGCTCCGGTCACGAACGTGGCGTGGTTCGGGTAGGTGGCGGCGGTCAGCTCGGCGATCCCGCCCTGCGGGTGGCGCCCGCCGGCGGTCGCCAGCCGCCACAGGGTGGGGGTGAGCCCGGGCGAGACGACGTCGTTGCAGAACGCGTCGAGCACGACCAGCGCGACCCGGGCCGGCCCCGTGGTCACTCGCCGAGGACCCGCTCGATCAGCGGCACGAAGGCCTCGAGGTCCCGGGTCGGCAGATCGGCGACCTTGGCGTCGTCGTCCCACCGCCGCAACCGGACGGCGGCCTCGGCGTGGGGCGCGGCCTCGAACGCCGCCCGCTCGGCGTCGTCCATCGGGCCACCCTGGCCGACCAGGCTGGCCACCGACGCCGGCGACAACGTGGCGTGGTAGGTGGCGTCGGTGGCGCACAGGTAGCGCTTCGCGTCGACGTGGAGTGCGACCGGCCCGACGACGGCCGGTGGGAACCAACGGGCCAGGAAGTCGGCGCCGACCAGCTCGTGGGTGGTGTCGTCGGGCCGGGCCGTGAGCAGGTGGCCGACGTCGTGGGCCAGCGCGGCGACCACGAGGGCGTCGTCGGCACCCGCCGCGGCGGCGAGCTCGGCGCACTGCAGCGCATGGGCCAGCTCGGTGACGGCCTCGTCGTAGAGCTCGTGGGCGGCCGGTGAGCGGTAGAGGCGGGTGAGCTCGGCGATCGCGTCGGTCACGGTCGTTCACCTCCGGGGGCCGCGACGGGGCGGCCGAGGAAGTCGTCGTTGATCGACAGGAGCACGTTGCCCGACGAGCCGGTCGGGCCGGTCGAGGCGAACGTGGCCCGCTTGTCCGCGTAGTACCGGTCGCGCAGGTCGCCCGCCGACGCCGCGTTGTAGGTGAGGTACATCGCCCGGCGCGACCGGTCGGTGTCGTTGGTGTCGCTGCGATGGGGGGCGAGCGAGTCGAAGACGACCAGGTCACCCGGGTCGACCTCCACCGGCACCCACGTCGCTGCCTCCACCCAGAGGTGGTCGATGCGCCCGGCGTCGTGGGGGAGGACGCGATCGACGTGCTCGTCGGCGAACCACAGGCAGCCGTTGGCCGTCGTCGCCGCGTCGATCGGCACCATCACCGAGACGTGGCGGTCCACGAAGCGATAGGCGGTGGCGTCCTGGTGGGGAGCGAACCCGCCGCCGCCCGGGTGCTTGTAGTTGATCTTCTCCTTGAACAGCACCGCCGGCTCGCCGAGCAGCTCGGCGAGGACGTCGGCGATCAGGCCGCGTCGCACGAAGTCGGACAGTGGGCGGTGGTGGGGGTCGAAGTCCTCCGAGCGGGCGACCCGCACCCCGCCGTCGGTCGCCTCGAAGTGGTGCATCCCGGGCCCGTCCGCCCCGGTCGACCACGCCTCGACCTCGCCGGCCCAGGTGGTGACGTCCTCGACCGTCTCCCGGTCGAGCGCGTCGCGCAGGACCACCACGCCACGTTCGTCCCAGGCTCGTCGGTGTGCCGCGGTCAGAAGGGTCATGGTTCTCCGGCCTCGTCGTGTGTGTCCGGTATCCGGCTCCTGGTATCTACCAGTGACGCTACTCGTCGTCAGGCCGCAGGTCAGGCGAACCTTCGGTGACATCGGGGCGACCGGCGGGTGGCCCCGGTCGGACCGACACGCGGAGGCGGACGGCGTCGGCCCGCCACCACTCCACGTCCTCCTGGACCAGCTCGTCGCCGCTCCACCGTCGCCGGGTCACCTCCAGCGCCGGGCTCCCGTGGCGCACGCCGAGCGCGGCGGTGACCCAGTCGTGCTCGGCCGCGGTCGGCACGACCTCGACGTCCTCCCGGGTGACCTCGACCCCGAGGCGGGCGAGCACCGAGCCGGTCGAGTCGGTCAGGTCGGCGGCGGCGAACGCGGTGCCCAGCCGCGTGGCGACGTGGAGGTCCTCGGCGACGATCGCCCGCCCGTCGAGGACGCGCCGGCGCCGCCCGAGGAACACGAAGCCGTTCCGGCCCGACCGGGGCTCGGCGCCGTCCACCGTCAGCACCTCGGTGCGCAGCTCGCGGCCCTGCTCGGCCACGAGCTCGGCGAGCGGTCGACCGCCGAGGAGGTCGTGGTCGAGGCGGTCCGGGGTGCGGTACCAGCCCGAACGGTCGCGGCGGTAGACGACCCCGGCGGTCTCGAGGTGGTGGAGGGCCCGCCGGGCGGTCATCCGCTGGCACGAGAACCGCTCGGCCAGGCTGCGCTCCGAGCCGACGCGGCCGCCGGGCCCGATCGCGTCGAGCTCGGTCTGGAGCTGCTCGGCGATGGCGAGGTAGCGGGGAGGCTCCCGGTCGGTGCTCACGCCGGTGCGCGGAACCGGAAGAGCCGACCGTCGTGGGCCCGCACCAGCTTGGGCCCCCGGTGGCGCTCGACGCCGACGGCGAACTCGTTCGGGCCGGGGGACACGAACGCGACCGGCTCGCAGCCGGCGTCGGTGAACCAGGCCCGGATGGCCGGGGTCAGGTCCGGGTGACGGCGGTGGCGGGTCCAGATGACCGTGGCGGGCGAGGCACACAACATCGGCGTGGCATCGATCGTGGTCCGGATGTCGTCCTCGGCGACGTTGCCGAAGATGCCGCACAGCAGGAGGACGTCCGCACGAGGCGCGTCGGCGAACGTGGCGAGGGACCCGGCGTCGCCGACCGCGACCCGTCCGGCGAGGCCGATCGCCGCCGCCCGCTCGGCGGCCCGGGTCGCGAGCATCGGGTCGGCTTCGACGAGCCACGCCTCGACGTCGACCCGGCGGGCATGGTCGGCCACCGCACCGCAGACGTCGCGCGCCTCGCCGGCGCACAGCGACACGACGCGGATCGGTCCCGGCGGCGCGGCGTCGAACGCGGCCCGGAGGCGGTCGACGACGACGGCGAGCCGGGCCGACAGCGTGCTCGTCGGGTCGTCGTACCGGCGGTGCCACTCGACCCAGTCGTGCTCCACGCCGCGATCGTACGGCGACCACCCCGCCGCCGCAGCCCTGACCAACTGGCGGGGAGAAGCGACGGCGCGCAGAGCAGAGAACCGCGCCAGTTCGGGTTGGTGTCGCTGGTGTGAGCGAACTGGCGGGTGGAAACGACGGCGCGCAGAGCAGAGAACCACGCCCGTTCGGGGTGTGGGGTGGTCGCGGTGGCGACGACCTCAGGCGTCGATCCGCACCCGCACGTCCGGTAGGCCGCGAAGACGGGCGACGAGGCCGGCTTCCTCCTCGATTCGTTGCCCGGTCGCCGAGGTGATGGGCGTGAACAGCGACACGTTGACGTCGAGGCGCCTCGCCGTCGCCTTGGTCCGCCAGGTGCCGGCGACCTCGCCGTTCACGAGGACGGCGCTGGGGAACCCGAGCGTCGGCCACATCGCCTTGCGGTGGGCGGCGTCGGGCACGAGCAGCTCGCGGTCGCGGGCCATGAGCCACGGGTCGCTGCGGGGCAGGAGGCGGACCAGCTCCGGTGCGGGTGCGTCGACCAGGTCGTCGAGGTGCTCCTCCGGGAGCCACGCCCGCCGTCCGTCGACCGTGACCTCGGCGAGGTCGTCGGGCCACACCGCCTTCACCGGCGCCTGGGTGGTCTGGAGGTAGGCGGCGACCTCCTTCGCGGTGGCCGGTCCGTGGAGCGCCAGGTAGGCGCGGACGAGGTCCCGGGCGCCCTCCTGGTGGTCGGGCACGCCGGCCCAGCCGGGGATCGGGCGCAGGGTCACCGGGGCGGCGTCGGGGTCGAGGGCGAGCCCGGCGGGAAGCGTGGCCAGGCGCATCAGCTGGTCGCTGATGTGGGTCGTCCCGCACGACCGGCACGGCTCCGCGCACAGCCCGGGCAGCGCCTCGGTGGCGGCGCGGCTGGCGTCGCCCTTGGCCATCGTGTCGGTCACGACGCGGCGCATGCCCTCGGCCGCGGTGCGCAGGGCGTCGAGCGCGTCCTCGTCCCGCTTGCGCAGGCCACCGCCGTAGCCGGCGAGGCGGGCGGCGGCATCGGCCGCGTCGCCCGGCCATGTCGCGCACGCCATGGCCCGAACGTCGCCGACCCGGAACACATGGGGTGCTCCCCGGATCGCCCACGTCGTCAGCCACCGCCGACCGTCCCGCAGGTCGTCGGGATCCGAGGGCCGCTCGGCCAGGCGGACGGCGACGCTGTGGGCCGCGGTGCCGGCGGGGGAGTCCTGGACCCCGAGGTCGAAGATCGCCAGCGCCGCGGGGTCGGTCGCGCCGTGCGCCCCGTCGAGCCCCTGGGCCCGGGCCCGGTAGGCCAACACCTGGTCGCGGCTGACCGCGGGCGCCGCGGTCATCGACGAGGTGCCCACGTCGTCCGGGGTGCTGCGGCGGTCGGATCGGGTCGCATGCCCGCCGACGCTACGCCCGAACCCGGACACTCGCCGTCCTGGTTCGCCGCCGCTGCTCGGTGACGCCCCGTTCCGGGTTCCGGGGCGAGGTGAGTGCGCTGGTCGCCGACGGCGCCGGGAACCCGGAACGGGTCAGGGCGGGTGTCAGGGGAGGGGCGTGGCGAACCACCAGTGGTGGCCCTCGGGGTCGCGGGTGCCGTACTCGCGCAGGCCGTAGGGCTGGTCGGTCGGCTCGTACTCGATGGTCCCGCCGGCGCCCTTCACCCGGGCGAAGTGGTCGTCGACGTCGGGCACGCGGACCGAGAGCCCGCCGTGGGCCGACGCCAGGCGGGACGGGGTGTCGAGCTCGAAGTCCGGTGCCACGGCGTGGAGCCAGATCACGGCGTCGCCGTGGCGGACCTCGCCGTGGACCACCGTGCCGTCGTCGAGCCGGTGGAGCCCGCCCGAGGCGAACCCGAACACCTCGACGAGGTGGTCGTGCTCGGACTCGATGTCGGCGCACACGAGGATGGGGACGAGAGCCGGTTCCGTTGCCATACCCGGGAACGTACGACTCGTCGGTCGTGCGCGGCTTGGACGAACGGGACACGGCCGCGAGCGTTCCGGCTGTCGGCCTCAGCCGACCGCGGCGCGTCCCTCGACGGCGGCGAGGACGGTGTCGACCGGCGCCTGGTGGGCGACGTAGACGTGGTGGGGACGGAACCCCATGGCGACGTTGATGTCGAGCATCCACGGGTTCGACTGCGCGTTGTAGGTCTCGATGACGGCCAGCTCCGGGTGGGCGGCCCGGGCCTGTCGCCAGTTGGCCGCCTTCAGCCACCGACCGAGTCGGTGCCCCCGGTGGGCGGCCAGCACCCCGGTGTCGCCCTGGTGACCGATCTGGGGGCGGTCGACCTGCACCGACAGCTCCGTGATCCCGGCAGCGTCCCCGTTCGGGGCGAGGGCGAGCGTGCAGTACGAGATGTGACCGCGCGCCGCGGTCGCTGCGTCCGCCGCCCGCTGGGCCTCCAGGTCGCGGGTGTGGTGCTGGTAGTCGATGTCGTCGAGCGGTGCGTCGCCCATCGCCGCCTCCGCGTCGCACCAGCGGGCGAGCAGCTGGTCGTCGGGGCAGGGCCCCGCCCACTGCACGACGCGGTACCCGGGCGCGTGGTCGGCCGCCTCGGCCAGCCACCGGTCGAGGAGCGACTCGTCGATGTCGGCGACCCGGGCCCGCGAGCAGCGCTCCTCCTGGCGTGCGGTGAGGCCGTAGCGCGCGCAGAACGCGGCGCTCTCCTCGGCCCACAGATCCGCCGCCGGGTACCCGATGATCGACGTGCGGTCGAGGGCGACGACCTCGGACACCACCGCGGTCATCAGGGCGGATCCGACACCCCGGCGGCGCAGCCCCGGGTCGACGAGGACGTCGACCTCCGCGATGCGGACATCACCGGTGTCGGTCGAGCGGCCGGTCGCCATGGCCAGGCCGGCGGGCGCGCCGTCGAGGGTGGCCACCCACACGCGTCGGATGCGGTCGGGCGCGACGACGAGCAGCTCGCCCTCGAGCTCGTCGGGGCCCGGCAGCGGGTCACCGGGGTCGCGGCGGCCGGCATCCGCCCGGCACACGGCGACCGCCACGTCGAACGCGGCCGGGTCAGCGGCTCGCGAGATCAGGGCCTGCACGTGGGGTGCGGTCATGTCCCGTACAGAACTCGACGGCGGCCCGCGAGGTCGACCGAATTACCGGGTGGCGTCAATCCGGGGTGGCACGGCCCCGCACGGTCACTGCGCTGGCCAGCGACAGGACGACGACCCCGGTCCACGCAGCCACGTAGCTGCCGGTGGCGTCGACCGTCCAGCCGGCCAACGGCGAACCGATGGTCATGCCGGCCAGGAACCCGAGGAGCGCGACGCCGGCGGCCCGGCCCGTCATCCGCATCGGCAGGTTGGCGAGCACCGCGAGCATGGCGACCGAGTTCCACGCGGTCATGCTGAACGCCACGACGAGCACGAGCGGCCACAGCAGCCAGGCGCCGACCGACGGTGCGACGAGCAGCATCACGCCGGCGACCGCCGAGAGCAGTGCCATCGCCCGCAAGGCGGGGAACGTGCCGACCCGGTTCTCGGCGAGCTGGCCGGCGAGCACCCGCCCGGCGATGCCGAGGGCGCCGAGCACGGCGACGAGGAGCCCGGCGGCGGTGGTCGAGTAGCCGAGCTCCTCGGACGCGTAGAGCGGGAGGAAGCGGCTCACCGCCCCGGTCGCGGTCCCGAGCAGCAACGAGTACAGCGCGACCCGGTGGACGAAGCCGGGCAGACGGTCGAGGTCACCCGGCGCGACCTCGGTGACGACGGGCGGCGCCGGCAGGTCCCCGGCCGGGCCGTTCGTGCCGGTCGTTCCCTTCGTTCCCTTCGTTCCGTTCTCGGCCTCGCCGGGCGGCGCCTCCTCCGGCCGGCCGACGAGGCGGGGCACGGCGAGCGCGACGAGGAAGGCGAGCGCGGCGAAGGCCCAGATGCCGCTGCGCCAGCCGCCGATGCGGGTCGCGGCCGGGAGAGTGGCCCCGGCGAGGAACAGCGCCACCGGGACGCCGGACTGCTTGATGCCGGTGACCAGGCCGCGCCGGCCGAGGGGGACCCGGTCGGCGATGAGCTTGTTCGTCGCCGGGTTGGCCATCCCCTGGGGCAGCCCGGCCACCAGCGATGCGACGACCAGCGCCCAGTAGACGGATGCCGCCGCGGTCAGGGCGAGGCCGACGGCCCCGGCGAGCCAGCAGAACGTGAGCGAGCGGCGGGCCCCGATCCGGTCGGCGAGGCGGCCGAGGAACGGCGCCGTCGCTGCGCCGACCGCGGTGTTGGCGGCGCCGATCCAGCCGATCTGGGCCCGGGACACGCCGAGGTCGTCGATGATGTCGGCGGCGAGGACGGTCGGCGCGTAGAGCTGCATCGTCGAGACGATCAGCGTCCCCGCCAGGACCCCGTAGAGCCCGACGAGGTGTGGTGGTCGGTCGGTCGTCGGCGGGCTGCTCACGGGCCGACCAGTCTGGACCGTCGCGGGTCGCGGCGGTAGTCCGGCTGGTCGGCGTTCCGGCCGACCAGTCTGGACCGTCGCGGGTCGCGGCGGTAGTCCGGCTGGTCGGCGTTCCGGCCGACCAGTCTGGACCGTCCCGGGTCGCAGCGGTAGCCGGCGAGCTCTGCGTCGTCGACGAACCGCTCGATCTCGGAGGCGGCCGTCGCCCACGCGGTTGCCGTGCCGTTGGTCGAGACGGCGAACACCAGGCCGACCATCCGGCCGTCGGCGTCGACGACCGGCGCCCCGCTGTCGCCCGGCTCGAGCGGCACGGTCGGTGCGAGCTCGATGGCGTCCCGCCGGTGGCGGCCGGAGCCATCGATGTCGGCGATCGCGACCGCAACGGTGCGGACGACGACGGCGGCGACCGTGCCGCGGTCCGCGCGGTCGACCGTAACCGTCGCGCCGGAGGTGGTCTCCTCGGTGGCGTGCCTGACGGTGGCGGGCTCGGCGGTGGTGCGTGCCGGGGCCGGACCGCCGGGGGGAGGGCCGGGCAGGGCCCACCCCCCGGTCGGGTCCCCGTGGCCGTCCGCCTCGTGGAGGCGGACGAGCGCGAGGTCGCGCCGGGGGTCGAGCGCAACGACCCCGACGGCGCGGCCCGGCCGGTCACCCGAGGCCACGATGTGGTGGCCGCGGGCGACGACGTGGCCGGCGGTGACCGCGAGCCCATCCCCGATGAGCGTGGCCACCCCCGACGTGTCGTGGGCATCGCCGCACCCCTCGACCTCGAGGCGCACGACCTCGGGCCACCCCTCGACCGGCGGGACCGGCGCACCCGGTCGAGCGGCGTCACGAGCGGCCGTGTCGGTCGTGCACGCGAGGAGCAGCGCGGCGACGAGGCCGACCCGGCTACTCGCCGGCACCCGCCCGGAGCATCGACAGCTCGGCGGTGCCGTGCCAGGGCTGGACCGCATCGCGGTAGGGGCGCCAGTGCTCGAGGATCGTGGCGAAGTTCTGGTCCTCCGCCGCGAGCTCGTCGAGCAGGGTCTCGGCCTCCGACTGGGCGGCGGCCATGACGTCGTCGGGGAACGCCCGCAGCTCGGCGCCGTCGGCCTCGATCTCCGCCAGCGCGTACGGCTGGATGCTGTCGTAGTAGCCCATCATCCGCAGGTAGCTGAGCTGGGCGGCGATCTCGAGGATGCCCTTGTACTCGTCGGGCAGCTCGTTGTAGGCGTCGAGGCTGACGAAGACGTCGAGCGTCGCCCCCGGCTCCCACCAGCCCGGGTAGTAGTAGAAGTCGCCGGCCTCGCCGAGACCGAGCGTGTTGTCGTCGTAGGGGCCGACGAACTCGGCGGCGTCGATGGCGTTGGTCTGCAGCGCCTGAGCGATCTCGCCGCCCGCGAGGTTCTGGGTGGTGACGCCGAGGCGGGTCATGATCTCGCCGCCGAGGCCCGGGATGCGCATGACGATGCCCTGCAGGTCGTCGAGCGACGTGATCTCCCGGTTGAAGAACCCGCCCATCTGGCAGCCGGTGTTCCCGGCGGGGAAGTTGATGACGTTGTACTCGTTTGCGTAGAACTCGCGCAGCATGTCGAGGCCGCTCCGGCCCTGGTCGTCGCGGTAGTAGTAGAGCCACGAGAACTGCTGGCGGTACGTGAGCCCGAACGGCACCGCGGTGCCGAACGCGAACGCCGGGCTCTTGCCGTTGTAGTAGTAGGACGCCGTGTGGCCGGCGGGCACGGCCCCGGACTGGAGCACGTCGATCACCTCGAGCGCGCCGGCCAGCTCCCCGGCCTGGAACGCCTGGATCGTGAACCGCCCGCCCGAGAGCTCGCCGACGAGCTGGGCGAAGCCGACGGCGCCGACGCCGTTGTCCTCGGTGCCGAACAGCGTGGCCAGACCGGCCGGCCAACTCGTGGTCATCTCCCAGTCGATCTGGGGCAGGTCGTCCTGCACCAGGTCGACCGCGGTCTCGTTGTCGCCGCCCCCTCCGCCGGTGGTGTCGCTGCCGTCGCCGCTGGTCGTGTTCGGTGCGGCGTCGGTGTCGTCGTCGTCGCCCGAGCAGCCGGCGAGCAGCGACCCTCCGGCGAGCAGCGCCCCCGCAGCTCCCGCGGTGCCGAGCAGGCGCCGTCGGTTCAGTGCGGCGATCCCGAGCTCGTCCTCCATGGCCTTTCCCCCCTTGACGTTGGTCGGATGTCAGCAACGAGCGCGATGGGCCGCGGCGGCCCGGGTCACAACAGCACGGTCACGACGCCGGGAACGGCCATCACGAACACGAGCGCCAGGATCTGCATCCCCATGAACGGCAGCGCGCCGCGGTGGATGCTCGCGGTGCGCACCTCCGAGGGGGCGACGCCCTGGAGGTAGAAGAGCGAGAACCCGACCGGCGGCGAGATGAACGCCATGTTCAGGTTGATCGCCATCAGCACCGTGAACCAGATGAAGTCGGCCTCGCTGAAGCCGAGGGCGAGCATGGCGGGCACGAAGATCGGCACGACGATGAACGTGATCTCGAGGAACTCGAGGTTGATGCCGAGCAGGAACACGGCGATCATCGCCACGATCACGAAGCCCCACTTGCCGCCGCCGATCCCGCTCAGCCACTCGGTCGCCTGGGCCTGACCGCCGAGGCGCTCGAACATCAGCCCGAAGAACGACGAGCTGAACAGCAGCGTCATCACGAGGATGACGATGTCGGCGGTCGAGCGGGCGGCCCGCATCAGCATCGGGAAGCTGAACGAGCGGAAGGCAATGGCCAGGACCAGCGCGCCGAGCGCCCCGACCGCACCGGACTCGGACGGCGTCGCGATGCCGCCGAAGATGGCGTACAGGACGGCCGCGATCAGCAGGAGCGGCGGCACCCCGGAGACGACGATCTCCCGCACCAGCGCGCCGCCGGTCAGCGTGCGCTCGGCGGCCGGCAGCGCCGGCGCCCGCTCCGGGTGGCGGATCGACACGATGACGACCCACAGGGCGTAGAGGCCGGCCATCAGCAGCCCCGGCAGCAGCGCGCCGCGGAAGAGGCCGAGCACCGAGATGTTCATCTGCTGGGCGAGCAGGATCAGCACGAGGCTCGGCGGCAGCAGCTGGGCCAGGGTGCCGGAGGCGACGATGACGCCGGTGGCGAGCTCGTGGTCGTAACCCGAGCGGAGCATGGTCGGCAGCGACAGCAGCCCCATCACGATCACGGTGGCGGCCACGACCCCGGTCGCCGCGGCGAGCAGGGTGCCGACGACGATCACCGCGAGCGCGATGCCGCCGCGGAGGTTCCCCATCAGCAGGCCGACGGCGCGCAGCAGCCGCTCCGCGATGCCGCTCTGTTCGAGGATCGCCCCCATGAGGACGAAGAACGGCACCGCCAGCAACGTCTGGTTCGACAGCGCCGGGAACCACCGGCTCGGCATCAGGTTCAGCCCCGACGGGTCGAACACGCCGAGGAGGTGGCCGATGAACGAGAACAGGATCGCCGTGCCGGCGAAGCAGAAGGCGACGTTGTAGCCGATCAGCAGCATGCCGAGGAAGACGGCGAACATCGCGAAGGCGAGGACGACACCGAGGTCCATCACTCGATCCTCTGGATGCCGCTCGTGGTGCTGAGCCCGGCGAGCTCGCTGCGCCCGGTGAGCACGAAGATGCGCTTGATGATCTCGGCCACGATCTGGAGCCCGAAGAGGGCGAACCCGATGACCATCATGAACTTGATCGGCCCGAGCGGGAGGCCGTTGGGGTTGTTCGACTCCTCCCAGATCTCCCACACCCGCCACGTCTCCCACGACGTGCCGTCGGCCGTGGTGCGCCGGCCGAGCGCCGCCATGCCGAACGGCCACATGAGCCGCACCGCCATCCAGCAGAACGGCACGAGCAGGACCGTGTGGCCGATGAGGTCGATGAGCGCCCGCCGCCTCTCGCTGAAGTTCGAGTACCAGAAGTCGACCCGGGGGTTCACCCCCTCGCGCACGCCGTAGCCGACACCGACCAGGAAGAGCAGGCCGAACAGCTGCCACTGGGCGTCGACCCACAGGTTGGACACCAGCGTCGTGCCCTGGGCCCGGCCGTAGTAGCGGAGGACGACGTTGAGGATGCCGATGACGAAGATGGCGACGACGAGGTAGGCGGCGATCGCCCCGCCGAGCCCGGAGATGCGCTCGATCACCCGGCGGACGGCGTCGAGCGCCCTGACCCAACCGGCGTCCGGCTCCGTCGCCGATGGTGCTTCGGCGTCGCCGTCGACCACCTCCAACTCGTCCCCCCGTCCACGGTCGACGTCGGGCGTTCGCCCCCGGCTCCTGCGCTGTGACGAACGGCACAGCACGTGGCGAGCCAACGTAGTGGTCGACGCGAACGGTGACGAGCGCCCGTCGACGAACGGTCGTCACCCGACGATGAACGGTAGGAGATCGCTGGTGAGCGGTCGATATCGGGCTCATCGGATTTCGGCGGGGGTGATCTGGTCGAGGAGGGTCCAGTTGGGTCGGCCTGCGTAGAGCAGGACTCGGATGCGGTAGTTGCGGAAGGACCGGAACCCGAACCCGATGCGTT
>JAXHUH010000246.1:16929-24318 GCA_034211175.1 Actinomycetota bacterium | reverse complement strand
CCTTGGGCTTGCCGTCGTCGACCGCTGCGGTCTCCGCGGGCGCCTCGGCGGCGGCCGTCGCTGCGGCCTCGCCCTCGCGCTCGCGTCGCTCGGCCTCCTCGACCCGGCGGACCTTGTACTCCTCCCAGTGCGCGGCGCGCACCAGCTTGGAGCCGTCGATCGAGCCCATCTGGACGCCGTTGTCGAAGAAGACCCAGTAGCGGGTCCACGTGAACCCGTTGACCAGCTTCACCACACCCGTGGTCCCCTCCGGCACGCGGGGGAGGTCCTCGGTCGCGATGACCTTCTCGTTCTTGCGCAGCGGAGCGTCGATGGGAGGCGTCTTGGCCATGGTGTCGGTCTCGTTCCTCTCGGTCGATCGAACCGTATCGGGCGCATCATCATCGCAGCGAACACCGGGTACCGGTGCCCCCGCATCTTCATCGGGATCCCGACCCCCCGCCTGCACCCCCGCCCGGGCCGCTCCGCCGAACCGCAGGACCGCAACCACCCCGAACTGGGTATCGGATCCGACCACGCCGTGGCAGATGTGATGCCCAGAACGGGGTCGTGGGTGGGTCAGGTGCCGGTGAAGCGGGGGTCGCGGCGTTCGGCGCGGGCGGTGAGGGCCTCGGCGTGGTCGGCGCTGGCGATGCTGGCCCGGTGGCCCTCGTCGATGGTCGGCTCGTGGCCGTCGCCCCGGGCGAACGACGCGATCGCCGCCTTGGTCGAGGCGACCGCGCCCGGGGCACCGGCGGCCAGCGCGTCGGTCCAGGCGTCGACCACCGACCCCAGCTCCTCGGACGGGACCAGCTCGTCGAGCACGCCGAGGCGGTGCAGGGCGTCGGCATCGTGCTGCTCGGCGAGCAGGAACAGCCGCTTGGCCGTCGCCGGCCCCAGGGTGGCTGTCGCCCGGCGCAGCCCGGACGCGTAGTACTGGATGCCGAGACGCACCGCCGGCATCCGCAGGGTGGCGGCCGGCGTCCCGATCCGCAGGTCACACGCCAGGAGCAGGTCGACGCCCCCGCCGTACACGCCCCCCTCGATCACCGCGATCGACGGCACCCGCACCCGCTCGAGACGGTCGCACAGCTCGGCGAACGACACCGGCGGCGCCTCGCCCCCGATGGAACCGAGGTCGTAGCCGGCGCAGAAGACGGGTGGCTCGGCCCGCAGCTCCAGCGACCGCACCTCGCGGTCGGTGTCGATCCGATCGAGGTGGACCGCGAGCGCCTCGAGGTCGTCGTTGCCGATCCGGTTCCGCTTGTCCGGACGATCGAGCGTGATCGTCGCCCGGTGGCCGGTGATGTCGAGACGGGGCGTGCCCATGGGTCGGGGACCGTAGCGCCCGGCATGCCCTGCGCTCCCGCCCGGCGCCGGTGTCCTCTCCGCAGTCGCGGCGGTCGATAGCCTCGCGTCCCTGATGGCAGTGGAACTCACCGCCGGCGCACTTGGGCTCACGAGCGGAGCGGTCGCGCGCACTGATCCTGGCTCGTTGGCCAGGATCGAGCGGATCGAGGACCTCGCCGCGACCGACGCCGGTCGGGGCACGGCCCGCCTCGCCTCGGGCGTGCGCGGGTCGCTGGCCGACGCCGCCGATGCGCTGGCCGGTGTCGTTCCCCGCCCGGTCGTCATCGTCACCGGCTTCCTCGTCGGTGCGGCCCGCCACCCGACCTGTGAGACCGACGGGCCGATCGGCGCGGTCCAGCTCGCCGCCGCGCTCGGTGGGCTCGGCTCACCTGTCGCCATCTGCACCGACGCCCCGTGTGCGCCGGCGGTCCGCTCGCTGCTCGCCCGCCTCGGCGTGGCGGCCGAGGTCCACGTCGCCGCCGGTCCCGGTGGGCCCGGCACGCCGGTCGACGAGCTGGTCCGCGGCTACCGGGCCGCCGGGGTCGGCGCCGTCGTCGCCGTCGAGCGGGTCGGCCCGTCGGCCGACGGCCATCCCCGCGACATGCGGGGCCGCTCCCTCGCCCGCCACACCGCACCGGTGCACCGGGTCCTGAACGGCGGGCCGTGGTGCTCGATCGCCGTCGGTGACGGCGGCAACGAGCTCGGCATGGGTGCACTCGCCGCCGACGTGGTGGCGGCATCGGTGGCCCACGGCGAGGCCATCGCCTGCACCGTCGGCTGTGACCACCTCGTCGTCGCCGGCACCTCGAACTGGGGGGCCGTGGCGCTGGTCGCCGCGCTGGCCGTCGCCCGACCCGATCGTCGTGGGGTGCTGACCCCGTGGCTCGACCCCGACCGGTTGCGGCCGGCGGTCGACGCCGCGTGTCGGGCCGGGGAGCTGGTCGACGGCGTGACCGCACGCCCGGCGCCGACGGTCGACGGGCTCGACTGGGCCGACTACGCCGCCGTCGCCGGCCACATCGGCGCGCTGGCCGCCCCGCCGCCGGGGGCGATGCCGGTGCCGGCATGACCGCCACGTTCACCCCGTCGTCGGTGCGCACGTTCCGCCACCTCGGCGTCGACGTCGACCCGGCATCGGGCACCGTTGCCCTGCGCTATGGCTTCGACGACACCCACACCTTCACCGAGGTCGTCGAGCTGCCGCCGTTCGCCGACCTGCCGGCGCCCCGGAGGGCCGCGCTCGGCCGGGTGCTCGACCTGCTCCACCTTGCCGCCGGCGTCAGCTACCACAAGGCGGCGCTGGCGTCCCGGGTCACCATCGAGCGCCCGGCGACCGCCGCCGAGCTCGACCTCGTCGCCCGGCTCTACCGGTACGGGCTGGCCGAGCTGCGGTGGCGGAACCGGCTGCCGCTCGACGACGAGCCGGTGATCGAGGCCGCCGAGATCGTCCACCCTTCGCCGGTCGACGGTGTCGTGTTGGCGCACCGTCCGCTGGTGCCGGTCGGCGGCGGGAAGGACTCGGCGGTCGCGCTCGAGGTGGCCCGCGCCGCCGGTGCGGGGGAGCCGCTGGCGTTCTCCGTCGGCCGCCACCGCCCGATCGACGCCACCATCGAGGTCGCCGGGGTCGAGGCCGTCCACGTGCGGCGCCGCATCGACCCGGCCCTGATCGCGCTGAACGACCACGGTGCCATCAACGGCCACGTGCCGGTCACTGCCGTGGTGTCGCTGCTGGCGCTGGCGACCGCACTGATCGTCGGGGCCGACGACGTGCTGTTCGCCAACGAGCGCTCCGCGTCCGCGCCGAACCTGGTCGCCGACGGGATCGGCGTGAACCACCAGTGGAGCAAGGGCCGCGACTTCGAGGTCCTGCTCGCCGGTCTCGTGGCCACCCACGTCACCCCGGAGCTGGGCTACCGGTCGGTGCTGCGACCGGTGTCGGAGCTGGGGATCCTCGCCATCTTCGCCGGCCTCCCGCAGTACCACCCGGTGTTTACGAGCTGCAATCGGGTGTTCGCCATCCGCGAGGAGAACCGGGCCACCTCGTGGTGCGGCAACTGCGACAAGTGTCGGTTCGTGACCCTGGGCCTGGCCCCGTTCCTGCCCCGCGCCGAGGTGACCGCCATCCTCGGCGCCGACCTGCTCGACGACCCGACCCAGCGGGCCGGGTTCGCCGAGCTGTGCGAGCTCGACGGCCACAAGCCGTTCGAGTGCGTGGGTGAGGCTTCCGAGTCCCGCTTCGCGGCCGTCGCTGCGGCAAAGCGGGTCGACTGGGCGAGCGCCGGTGTCCTGGCCGAGCTGGCCGAGCGCTCGGCCCCGCTGGTCGACGAGGCGACCGCTCGGGCCGAGGTGTTCGGCCTCTCCGACGACCACGACGTGTCCCCGGCCCACCTGGCCGTGCTCGATGCTGCTCTCCGACCTCACCGGTAGGCGGGTCGCGGTGTGGGGCGCCGGGCTCGAGGGCCGGGCCGCCGCCACCGTGATCGCTCGCCGCCGCCCCGCCGACCTCGTGGTGGTCGAGGACGGGGTGGTCGCCGCCGACGTGTTGGCGACCGACGACGGCGCCCAGGTGCCGCTCCGCGGCGGTGACGACGGGCGGGCTGCGCTCGGCGATGCCGAGGTGATCGTCCGCTCGCCCGGGATCAGCCGTTACCGTCCCGATGTCGCCGCCCTCGCCGTCGGGCCGGCGACGATGACCACCAGCACCGGCCTGTTCCTGGCCCACTCGGTCGACGTGCCGGTGGTCGGGATCACCGGCACCAAGGGCAAGAGCACCACGGCGTCGCTGATCGCTGCCTTGCTCGATGCGGTCGGGCGCCCGGCGGTGCTGGCCGGCAACATCGGCGCGCCGATGTTGCCGCTGCTCGACCAGGAGATCCCGGCCGAGGTGGTGCGGGTGGTCGAGGTGTCGAGCTACCAGGCCGCGGACGTGACCGCGTCGCCCAGCGTCGGGGTGCTGACGTCGCTGTGGCCCGAGCACCTCGACTGGCACGGCGGCTGGGACCGCTACGTGGCCGACAAGCTGAACCTGTTCGCCCACCGCCCCGACCTCGCTGTCGCGGTGGGGACGACCACGGTCAGCGACGAGGCCGTGCCCGGCCGGGTCGTGCGGTTCGGCACCCCGCCGGGCTGGTGGGCCGACGGCACCGCGCTGTGCCGGGGTGAGACCCCACCGTTGCTCGACACCGCCGGCACGCCCGTCCGTGGCTCCCACATCGGCCACGACCTCGCCGGTGCGGTCACCGCGCTCGAGCTGCTCGGCGTCGACGTGGAGTCGTGCGCCCGGGAGCTCGCCCGGGCCGTTGCCACCTGGGAGCCGCTCCCGCATCGCCAGACGGTGATCGCCGAGCGCGACGGCGTCCGCTGGGTCGACGACACCCTCGCCACCGTCCCCCAGGCGACCGCGGCCGCGGTCGAGGTGTTCCTGCCCGACCCGGTCACGCTCCTCGTCGGCGGCTTCGACCGGGGCATCGATTACACGGACCTCGGTGCCGCGCTGGCCCGGTGGGGCAAGGCCGTGACGGTCGTGACCATGCCCGACACCGGCGCCAAGGTCGCCGCCGCGGTCCGCGCCGCCCCCGACGGCGCCGACGTCGAGCTCCACGAGTCCGACGGCATCGACGACGCCGTCGCCATCGCGCGCCACGTCACAGCGACAGGCGGCACGATTCTCCTGTCCCCGGCCGCCCCCAGCTACCACCGCTTCAAGAACTACACCGAGCTCGCCGCCCGCTTCGCGGAGTTGGTCGCCGCCGATTGATGCGTTGCTGTGATCTCCCGAATGCGGAGATTCGCAGAACGCGGCGTATGGAGTAGCGCATAGGCTGTGCGCCATGAGCGCCACAGCGGGTGGGCGAGTGTTCATCAGTCACACGACGGCGTCCAACGCGTTCGCCGGCGCGGCGATCGAGGCCTGCAATGAGGCGGGCTGGGTTCCGGTCGACATGCGTTGGTTCAGCGCCGCTGACCGGACGCCCACGGCGAACGACCGGTTGAAGGTCGAGGAGTGCGACGTGTTCGTGGCCATCCTCGGCCTCGACTACGGATCCCCGACGCGCGACCGCCCCGACCGCTCGTACTGCGAGCTCGAGTGGGATGACGCCACGACGGCCGGGCTGACGCGGTTGGCCTACCTGCGGCGGGGCGAATCAACCGACGATCGCCAGGCGTCGTTCCGGCAGCGGGTCCTCGACAGCGATCTGACCGCCGACTGGTTCGAGACTGCAGAACAACTGCAGCACAAGTTGTTCAAGGCGTTGAGCGAGCTTCCGGTCCCCGAGCGAACTGATTCGACGGCGGCGATGAACGTGCGTGTCGAGCGCAACGAGGGCGTGATCGCGCAAGAGATCTCCGGCCCGATCACGTTCAACCGGGGCAGCGCCTGATGACCACCGGGCCGTTCAGCCCGTCCGTCGGCGTGAACGAGGGCGTGATCGCCCAGGTCATCAGCGGTGACATCCACATTGAGTACGACGGCCGACACCGCCCCTTGCCACTGCGCTCGCCGACCGATGCCCTTCCGCCGGAACCGCGGCGACGCACCCCGACCGTTCTCCTGCAAGCCCGCCGCGCCGTCGTGCCGCTGGTGGGGCGCAATCGTCTGCTCGGCGAGTTCCAGGAGTGGTGCACGAGCGAGTCGCTCATCGACGTGCTCCTGATCGGCGGCCAGGGCGGTTCGGGGAAGACGCGCCTCGCCGTCGAGCTGTGCCGCCGTGTCGGTGACACCTGGGTGTCCGGGTTCCTGCACGACGACTTCGAGCCGGTGCAGTTCGAAGTCCTCGAGGCGCTCGGCACGAACCGGCTGGTGGTCGTCGACTATGCGGAGACCCGGCCGGCCCAAGTGGCGGACGTCGTGCGCCGGCTAGAGGCCGCTGCGTCCGACGGGGCCCGGGTGCGGGTGCTGTTGCTGGCCCGGCGGCGGCCGGTGCGGGGCGGGTGGTGGTCGCTGTTCCCGGAGCTGGTCGAGGACGGCTGGGACGAGGCCGCCGGGCTGGTTGAGCTCGACGACGAGCAGCTCAATCCGCGGGAGTGCCGGGGCTTGTTCGACGCCGGTGTCCAGGCGCTGTGCGCAGCCCGAGGCGTGCCGATCCCGCCGGATGCGGCACCTGGACGGGTGACGGACTTCGACGGCGAGGAGTGGGACAACGCACTGGCCGTGCTCATGCGGGCGTCGCTCGCGGCGGCCGGCGAGGGGAGCGGCCTGTCAGGCCTCAGGCTGCTCGACGCGCTGGTCGAGCACGAGAGCCGGTATTGGGCGGGCCTCGACGGTTCCGACGAGCTGAAGCGGCGGGTCGTGGCCACGGCGACGCTGTTCGGCGCCGAGAGCGAGGACGAGGCCACCGATCTGCTCCGCCTCGTGCCCGGCCTGGCCGACGCCACTGGTGAACGCCGACGCGAGCTGGCGCTCGCCTGTCACCGCCTCTACCACCAGGCCGGCGGCGCATGGCTCGGCGGTATCGAACCCGACCGCGTCGGCGAGCACCTCGTCGCCACTGCACTGGTCGACCGGCCGGAGGTGCTGACGGCCGCCCTCGGCACCGACCGACCGACGATCTCGCTGCGCCGTGCGCTCGTGCTCCTGTCCCGGGCAACGGTTGACCATCCGGGGGACTTCGTCGAGGTCATGGCGCAGGTCGGTGACGCTCAGTTCGTCCAGCTCGTGGACCGCGCCGTAGACGAGGCCAGCGGGACCATCGACGTCGACCGCCTGTTCGGGGGCGAGACGCTTGCTGCAACGTTGGGAGACGCCATCATGCAGCTCCCGCTCACTCCCAACGTGCTCACGGCTGCGAGCGATCGCCTTCCTCCGGCCAATCTGGTGATTTCGGAGCTCGGGCTTCGCTGCAGCCTGCGGCTCTCGGAGATCGTCCGCAAGCTCGCAGCGTCCGATGAGGACACGTACGCGCCGTTCCTTGCCGCCGTACTCAACAACTTGGCGAGCTTCCAGAGTGCGGTGGGTCGTCGGGAGGAGGCGTTGGCGACGGCGGAGGAGGCGGTCGCCATTCGCCGGCGGTTGGCGGACGCGAACCCGGCGGCGTACCTGGCCGACCTCGCCGGGTCGGT
>JAXHUH010000246.1:0-16829 GCA_034211175.1 Actinomycetota bacterium | reverse complement strand
GAACAACTTGGCGAACCGGCAGAGTGCGGTGGGTCGTCGGGAGGAGGCGTTGGCGACGGCGGAGGAGGCGGTCGCCATTCGCCGGCGGTTGGCGGACGCGAACCCGGCGGCGTACCTGGCCGACCTCGCCATGTCGGTGAACAACTTGGCGAACCGGCAGAGTGCGGTGGGTCGTCGGGAGGAGGCGTTGGCGACGGCGGAGGAGGCGGTCGCCATTCGCCGGCGGTTGGCGGACGCGAACCCGGCGGCGTACCTGGCCAACCTCGCCACGTCGGTCTGGGTGCTGCACAACCAGAACGCGGAACGCGGCGAGCGGGCCTTCGCCGAGGTGCTCGAACGCCTCGATGGCCCGTGGCCGGTCGGCACGGTGCTCCGACGCCGGGCCGACGCTCGCGAGGATGCCGGTCATCCGGTCGATGCGTGCCGCGACGCCATCGAGGCCGCCCGCCTGCTCGACGAGGCGGGTGACACCGTTGCCATGGCCGGCGCGCGCAACATCGCCCGTCGGGTCCGCGAGCACGCCACGCCGCCGCTGCCGCTCTGGCTCTGGGCCGAGCCACCGACCGAGGCCGTGGTCCAACAGGTCGTCGCCTGGGTCCAGACGCCTACTTGGGACGAGTCGGAGGCGCTGGCCCCCGACCTGCTCCACGACGACGCCGAGGCCGCCGTCGAGCTGCTCATCGAGGCCAACCCCGGCAACGACGGTCGGCTCCGCCTCCACCGTGTCCTCCTGCACCAGTGCCGCCGGGACGGCGTCGAGCAGGCATACCGGGCGCTGCGAGCCCAGCTCGCCGCCCAGACGACCGTCCAGGCACTCAACGAGTGGATCGCAGCGCCGGACTGGGACAGCTCGGCCGCCTACCTCGCCGAGCATGCCGACGTGCTGCTCACCGACCTCGCCGCGGGGTTCGTGCGGAAGCAGGGCGACCCGATCCATCGGGCGCTCCACCACGTCGCCCGCACCGACGGCGTTGAGGCGGCATACCAGCTAGCGGACACCGGTGCCCGCCGGCAGCTCCTCGCTGAGGCCGCGGTGGGCGTTGACGTCGAACTCGTTGAGCTGCTTGCCGCGATGGACGAGGCGTTCGACGCCGAGGATGCGATCGCACCCTTCTACCTCGGTGTGGCGGCTGCGCTGCGAGGTGAATCAGACGCCGCCGAGGCGCGGTTCACCCGAGCAGCCGAGCAGGTGTTCCCGCATGAGCGGCCCTCCCTCGTCGACGTGCTGGAACGCTTGGCCGAGGCGCACCCCGACCACGCAGCGACCTTCACGCGCTGGGCCGAGCGCCTCGCTGGCTCGACGTAGGCTCCGCCATCGGTCGGTACCGCGTAGCTGGAACTGTTCCGGGTCGGGAGAGGCCGGCCCCGATCCATCCTGGAGGCGAGCGGTCTTCGGCGCATCGCCGGTCCGGCGCGCGACGCACGTGCGTTGACACTCGCTGAAGCTGCAAGTAGTCGTGTCGATTGCCCTTTGATGTGTTTGGTGTGGCACGTTCCGTGGTGATGTGTTCTTCTCAACGCGCTATGTGAGACTTGAAGAACCTCGTGATTCGGTTCGAACCATGACGCTCGGTTTGTTATCATTTGTCGCATGCGGGCGGCGGAGATCATCGAGGCGGTGCGGCGGCTCGCTGTCGATGGTGATATCGATGAGTTCGATGCTGTGGTGTGTGCAGTCGACGAACTGAGGGCGATGCTCGCGTCGCCGGCGGTGACCGACGCTCGGTTTGATCAACTCGAGATTGCCGTAGCGCACGCTTCGAAGACGGCGGCGGATCTGGTCGATGCCGAGCTGGGTGACGCGGTGGTGGAGCTGGCCGGGTTGCGGCGGCGGCTCGAGTCGGTCGAGGCGACGGTGCTGGGGCGGTTCGACTCGTCGGGGCAGTGGGCGCTGTCGGGCTACCGCAGCGCAGCGACGTGGTTGGCGGACAAGTGTCGTGAGTACAAGCCGGTGGCCCAGCGGCGTGTGGCGCTGAGCCGCAAGTTGCGGGACCTGCCGGTTGCGGCCGAGGCATTCGCCGACGGCGAGATCGGCTCTGTGCACGTCGAGCGGATCGCGAAGGCTCGTTCGAAGGGACGTGCCGAGGTGGTGACCGAGGCGGAGGAGCTGTTGGTGGGCGCGGCTTGCGATCTGCCTTACGACGGGTTCGCGAAGGCGGTCGAGTACTTCGAGCAGCGCACCGAACCGGACGAGGACCCGCACCCGAACCCGGGCCAGGAAGAACGTTCCTGCCATTCGTCGAAGCTACTGGACGGCTGTGGGAAGGTCGACGCGACGCTCGATGCGATCGGGTTCGCGGCGTTCAACGAAGCCTTGCGCCGTATCGAACAGGAGCTGTTCGAAGCCGACTGGGCCGCTTGTGTCGCCGAGTTCGGAACCGAGGCGGCGTCGGTCGACAAGTTGTGGCGCACTGCGCCGCAACGACGCGCCGACGCACTCGTCGAGATGGCCCACCGCGCGGAGACCGCGCCGAAGGACGGCAAACGACCCGAACCGCTCGTCGTGATCCACATCGACGAGGAGACCTTCACCGAAGAGCTCAAGCGCCAGGCCGACGCACCGTACGAGCACCCGGCCGAGGGAAGGAGCGAGCTGCACGACGGCACCGTCGTCCACCCCGCCAACGCCGTCGCCGCCGCGGTCGAGGGCCACGTCCGGCGGGTCGTGTTCCGATCCCCCGGCGTGGTCATCAACTACGGGCGAGCCCAACGCCTGTTCACCGGGGTGCTGCGCCAGTTGCTGTCGATCCGGGACCGGGTCTGCGACGGGCCGGGCTGCGACATCGACGCCCGGAGCTGCGAAGCCGACCACGTCCACGACTGGAACGACGGCGGCCACACCGACGAAGCCAACGGGCGATGTCGCTGCAGGTGGCACCACCGCCAGAAACACCGGTTCCGCATCGTCCGCGATCCGGTGACCCGCCGCACCACCTGGCACCGGCGAATATGAACCCACTCCGGCATTGCCCGGCCGAGCCCGACCACCAACGTGTTCGGCCGCACCGGCGCGCCCCGTTCCTGACGATGCCGGGCGGCTGTTAACGCTGCGGGCGGTACGGGCCCCTGTGCTGTCGTGGGGAACGTGACCGTCGATCGGGTGGAGGCCGTGTACCGGCGGATCCACCCGCGCCTGTGGCGGGCGCTGCTCGCGTTCGGGGCGGACCCGGAGCTGGCCAGCGATGCCGTCGCGGAGGCGTTCAGCCAAGCGCTGCGCCGCGGCCTGGCGATCCGTGACGTCGAGGCCTGGGTCTGGCGCTCGGCCTTCCGGATCGCATCGGGGATGCTCGAGCAGCGCTCGCACCTCGTCGAGCTCGATGGTTCGGCCGCCGTCGTCGCCGCGCTCGACTGGGGCCCGGCTGAGCTCATCTCCCAGCTCCAGGACCTCTCGCCCCAGCAGCGGGCCGCAGTGGTGCTCCGCTACGTCGGCGGGTTCACCCCCACCGAGATCGCCTCACTGCTCGACACCTCGCCCGGCGCGGTACGGGTCCAGCTCCACCGCGCCCACGCCGCGCTCCGCGTCACGATGGAGGACTCCGATGGCCGCTGACGAACGCGCCGAGCCGTTGGACCCGCGCCTCGTCGAGCGCTTCGCGACCCTCGACGCAGTTCCCGTCCCCGACGTGTGGGACCGCGTGCGCGCCGGCGATCGCTCGCCGGTGGACGGTCCGCGAGTGGGTGCGCGGCGGCGCCGGCACGCCGTGCTCGCCGCGGCCGCAGCCGTGCTCGTGGTCGCCGTCGCATCGGTAGCCGTCGTCCGGGCGATCGTCGGCTCCCCGGTCGACGACGACGTCACGGTGTCGGCCGATGGGCCCCGAACACCGTCGCCGGGCGAGGGCAACGGAGACGGATCCCCCGGTGGACCGGCGCCGGCGGACGGGTGCGACCTCGACGCCACGGTGGCCCGCCTCCGTGACGGCATGCCCGACATCGACCACGGACCGACGACGTCGCCCGCCGACCTCGCCGCAGCCGTCGACGTGGTCGTGCGCGGTGAGGTCCTGTCGATCACGCCGGACGTCGACGGCGCGGTCGCCGAGGTTCGGGTGTTCGACGCCGCCGGCATCGACGTCGAGCGCCTCGGCTCGCCCGTGCGGATCCGGTTGGCCGGTCCCGGCCCGATCGACGGCGCACCGTCCGGCGAGAGCGTCATCGTGTTCGCCGATCAGGCAGCCGACGGGGAACCGATGCGCGTCGCCCCCGAGGGCTTCTGGGTCGGGTGCGGGCAGGACGGGCCCGCGGCGTCGGTGATCGCCGAGCCGAGTGGCGAGGGATGGCGCGAGCTCGCCGGGGGAGGTGTGTCACTCGACGAGCTCTGGACCGCCATCCTGGTGCCCGACGGCGTGGTCGGCCAGGTGATCGGACTGCCACTGGTCGTCGGCGACGGCACCGCCGTCTTCGACGTCCGGCTGGTCACGGGCGAGCGGTTCCGACTCAGCGTCCCCCACGAGCTCGGAACCGGTCTCCGCACGCTCACGCAGCGGCCGGCGCCC
This sequence comes from Actinomycetota bacterium, assembly GCA_034211175.1. Lineage (GTDB taxonomy): Bacteria > Actinomycetota > Acidimicrobiia > Acidimicrobiales > CAIXPF01 > JAXHUH01. The sequence goes on along the minus strand of JAXHUH010000246.1, from coordinate 12,336 downwards.
GCACCGTTCGTCGTCGACGGGCCGGCCGGGACGGTCACGGTCCGGTTCGAGCGCTGCGCCGACCAGGACGGCATGACGGAGAACCGACTCGGGAGCGCCGTCGTCGAGGACGGCGGCACGGTGCGCTTCTGCCGGCCGGACGAGCTGCTGTCGGTCGCCGTCGAGTCGTCGCTCGACCTCGACGCATCACTCGACGCGTTCGACCTCCGTCCGATCGAGCTCGGGTCCCGCTACGGCGAGGTGCTGGCATCCCGATGGCCCGAGCTCGCCGGGTGCGGGAACTGCGCTCCTTGGGGCCCGATGCGCTTCGAGGACGCCGGGGTCGTGGTCAACCGCACCGGCAACACCCGCATCACCGCCGTGTCGGACACCAGTCTCGACGTCGTCTGGACCGTCGAGACCGGGGGAGCGGCGACCTTCCTCCACGGCGGGCCGGACGGCGTCTACGTCGAGGTGACCAACGGTCCGTTCCACCGGATCAGGCCCGCCAGCGGCGCGATCGAATGGAGCCTCGAGCGGGACGAGGCCGAGCGCGACGCCGGTTTCACCCCGCTCGGTGACGGTGCCTGGCTGCTGCGGTCGTCGTTCGGCGTCGAGGGCGACGACCGGGCTCCGCTGCTGCGCGCGATCGACCCGGCCACCGGCGAGGTCCACTGGACCGCCGAGGGCCGGCAGGGGACGGAGTGGCAGTGGGCCGACCCGGTGACGATCGGCGACCTCGTCGTCCTCATGGACGTCACCAACAGCCCGCTCGTCGGCGTGGACCCGACGGGCGGTTCGTTGCGGGCCTACGACCGTCGGAACGGCGAGCCGGTGTGGACGACCGACCTCGACAGCCCCACCGAGGCGTTCGACGCCGGGCTGCTCCACGTGCTCGACGTCGACGATGGCCGGGCGCTCGTCGCACGGACCGTCGACGGCGACCTGGTGCGGGTCGACGACGCCGACGGCAGTGTCAGGTGGCGCACCCACGTCGGTGACGGTCGGGTGACCGGGACCCAGCACGACGACCGGGGCCGGCTCGCCATCCACGTCGTGTCCGCAGGGACGGAACGGCTCGTCGCCCACCGGATCAGCCGTCGGCGGCCATCAGGGACCAGGGCTCGGGGTTGGTGCCGGCGAGGAGGCCTCGAGGCGGGGGCGTTGGGCGTCGACCATGCGCTGATCGGTGAAGATCCAGAACGTGCCGTTGACGACGGCGTCGTGGACCAGGTCGGCTACCTCCTCGGGCGGGCGGCCCGAGGCGATCGAGTCCCGCATGAACTGGGCCATCATCTCCCGGGCCGGGTCGGTCGGCGCGTCGTCGGCCAACGCGGGCGGCGCGGCCCACTCGGGGAGGTTGCGCTCGCTGTCGAGGATCGCCGTGCGCACGAAGCCCGGGCACAGGCACGACACGCCGACGGCCGAGCCGGCCGCCTTCAGCTGGCTGAACAGGCCCTCGCTCATCCCGACCACGGCCCACTTCGACGCGCTGTAGGCGCTGAAACCGGGCATGATCCCGGCCATCGACGCCGTGTTCACGATGTGGCCCTCGTTCTGCTCCTGGAGCAGCGGCAGGAACGTGCGCATCCCGTGGACCACACCCCACAGGTTGACGTTGATCACCCACTGCCAGGTCTCGAGCGTGTCCCGGAACCCGCCGACACCGGCGTTGTTGCACACCACGTGCACGGCGCCGAACCGGCCGACGGCCTCGTCGCGCAGCCGCTCGACCGCGGCGGCGTCGCTCACGTCGGTCGGCACGGCCAGCGCCTCGACGCCCGACGACTCGACGGCCTTCGTCGCCGTCTCGAGGTTGGGCACCTCCACGTCGGCGAGCACGACGTTCATCCCGGCCCGGGCGAAGCGCTCGGCGAACGCCCGGCCCATCCCCGAGCCCGCCCCCGTCACGACGGCGGTCTTCCCCACGAGCTCGTCCATCTGCTGCTCCCCCCGGTGCTGCGATCCGATGCTGTCATCCGATGCTGTTCATCCGATGCTGGGGCGAACGTAACCGCGACGCCCTGCGGGGCCCGAAACGGTTCCGGTCCGCGGCGGTTCGCGCGGCGCCAGGACGACAACCCGCCGGCAGCGGCTACGCTTCGGCTCCTGTTGCCGAGACCTTCGCACTTCCCGATCTGATCCGTTGAGCCTCGTCATCACGTTCGTGGCGCTCGCCGTGCTCGTCGCGTTCAACGCGCTGTACGTCGCCGCCGAGTTCGCCACCGTCGGGTCGCGCCGGTCCCGCGTCCAGGAGAGCGCCGACGGCGGCAGCGCGTCCGCCCGCGGCCTGCTCGCCATCCTCGAGGACGCCAAGCGGCTCGACAACTACGTCGCCGCCTGCCAGATCGGCATCACGCTGAGCAGCCTCGTCGCCGGCGCCTACGGCCAGGCCCAGCTCACGCCGCTGCTCGAGCCGGTGTTCGGCTCCGGCGGCCAGGCCATCTCGATCGTGCTCGTCCTCGTGTTCATCACCGCCCTCCAGGTCGTGCTCGGCGAGCTGCTCCCCAAGACCGCGGCGCTGCGCTACCCCGAGCGCCTGGCCCTCGCCACGCTCGTGCCCATGCGGATCAGCCAGTGGCTGTTCCGGCCGCTCGTCGCCGTGTTCAACGGCTCGGCCTTCGCCCTGATGCGGGCCCTCGGGCTCAGCAGCGACCACAGCCACGCCCACGTCCACTCGCCGGAGGAGCTCGCCGGTCTCTACCGGGCCAGCGCCGAGGGTGGGCTGATCGACGCCTCGGAGCGGGACATGCTCGCCGGGGTGTTGAACGTCGAGGACCGGGTCGTCCGCGAGATCATGACCCCCCGACGCCGGCTCGTGACCGTCGTCGGCGACGAGACCGTCGGCGATGCGCTCGGGCGGGTGGCGGCCAGCCCGTACACCCGGTTCCCGGTCGAGGGCGGTGGCGACGACATCGTCGGCATCGTCGACCTGCGCGAGCTGTTCCTGCGCGCCGCCGACCGCCCCGGGGTGACCGTCACCGAGATCATGCACCCTGTGCCCGACGTCGCCGAGATGCTGTCCGTGCCCGAGCTGTGGGCCCGGCTGCGGTCCGAGTCGGAGCACTGCGCCGTCGTCGTCAACGAGTTCGGCTCGGTCGTCGGCCTGGTCACGATGGAGGACGCGGTCGAGGAGATCTTCGGCGAGGTCCTCGACGAGTTCGACCAGGAGGAGGAGCCGGTCATCGTCACCGGCCGCCGGGTCTCCGTCCGCGGCGACGTCCTCGTCGAGGCACTCGTCGACCGCTTCGACCTGCGCACGCCCCTCGCCGACGTCGACACCGTCGGCGGGCTGGCGTGGCACGAGCTCGGGCGCCTCCCCGTGGTCGGCGACGAGGCCAGGGTGGCCGGCACCGGCATCGTGCTGCGGGTCGACGTCATCGACGAGACCAGCGTCGTCCGGGTCAGCTTCGACCTGCCCGAAGACGAGTCGTCGGAGCCGTCGTGATCGCCGACGTCGTCCTCCCCATCCTCGTCATCGTGCTGCTCGTCGCGGTCAACGGCGTGTTCGTCGCCGCCGAGTTCGCGCTCGTCGGCGCCCGCCGCAGCCGCCTCCAGGCCCTGGCCGACGACGGCAGCCGGGTCGCCCGCTGGCTCGTCGACGTGTTCGACCGCCCCACCGGCAAGGACGGCTACATCGCCGTCGCCCAGCTCGGCATCACGCTGGCCAGCATCGGCCTCGGCATGTACGGCGAGCCCGCGGTCGCGTCGTGGCTCTACGGGCCGTTCGAGGACTGGGGCCTGTCCCACGCCGCGGCCCACACGGTCGGGTTCATCGTCGCCCTCAGCGCGATCACCTACCTCCACGTGGTGCTCGGCGAGATGATCCCGAAGGCCCTCGCCCTCCAGGCGCCGGAGGCGGTGAGCCTGCGGATCAACCCGGTCATGCGCCTGTTCAGCATCCTGTTCCGGCCGATGGTCCACGTGCTCAACACGATCGCCCTCGGGCTGCTGCGCCTCCTGCGCATCCCCGAGCCCGACAAGAGCCTGTCGCTCCACACGAGTGCCGAGCTGGAGATCGTCACCGACGAGGCCGCCGAGTCCGGCCAGCTCGGTGCGCTGCAGCGCGAGCTGATCCACAACATCTTCGACCTCGACGAGCGCCGGGCCGAGGAGCTGATGACGCCCCGCTCGGAGCTCGAGGTCCTCGACGTCACGGCGACCACCGACGACATCACCGCCCGGATCGCCGCCTCGCCCCGCAGCCGCTACCCGGTCGTCGACGGCGACCTCGACCACGTCGTCGGCATGCTCCACGTGAAGGACGTGATCCGGGCCCACCGCGGCGGCACCCCGGCGCTCACCGACATCGTGCGCCCACTGCCGAGCGTCACCGCCACCGCCACCGGCGAGCGGCTGCTCGAGCGGTTCCGGGAGTTGCAGACCCACGCCATCCTCGTCGTCGACGAGTACGGCGGCACCCTCGGCCTCGTCACCCTCGACGACCTGATCGCCGAGGTCATGGACGACGAGGTCGGCCCGCCGACCGACGAGTACGTCGACAACGACGACGGCTCGGCCACGATCGCCGGTGACGTCACGCTCGCCGAGCTGCGCGACGACCACGGCCTCGAGTTCGGCGAGCACGACGCGACCACGATCGCCGGGCTCGTCCTGGCCGCCCACGGCGCCGTGCCCGACCCCGGGACGGTCGTCGACGTCGACGGCCACCAGCTGCGGGTCGAGGCCACCGACGGCCGCCGCATCACCCGGGTGCGCGTCCGCCGCCCGGTCGGCTGACGGCGCCGCCCGTAGCTGCCGCACCTCGGCGCGGGTGTCGCCACCGTCGCGGCCCGGGCCCGACCCCGCCGATCGGGACCTCAACCGTCCGATTCCAGCGACGCCAGGCGGTCCCAGTCGACGTCGACACCGAGCCCGGGCCGTCGGGGCACGGGGACGTAGCCGTCCGCGTCGACCCCGATCGGCTCGGTGAGCATGAAGTCCCGCCGTGCCGGGTTCCAGGTCGGCGGGTCGTGGGGAACTCCAGGTACGGCCCGGCGCCGACGCCGGCGGCGACGTGGAGGTTGGCGACCAGGCCGAGGCCGTTCGACCACGTGTGGGGCGTGAACCAGCGGTTGCGGGCCCGGGCCAGCTCGGCCACCATCCGGCCCCGCCACAACCCGACGGCCAGCACCACGTCGTGCTGGTAGACGTCGAGCGCATCGGCGTCGAGCAGCGCCAGCAGCTCACCGACGGTGCGCACCATCTCCCCGCCGGCGATGCGGACCCGGGACCCGGCCCGCAGCGCCGCGAGCCCGGCGAAGTCGTTGCCGTCGAGCGGCTCCTCCAACCACAGGACGCCGAGCTCGGCCAGCTCGTCGGCGATCCGGCGCACCGCGACCGGGTCGAGGGACGGGTCGATGTCGCCCGGCATCCGCCACGCCTGGTTGAGGTCGACCATCAGGTCCATCGAGTCGCCGACCGCGTCCCGTACGGCCCGCACCGATGTCAGCCCCTCGGCGAGGCGGTCACGACGGATGCGGATCTTCATCGCCCGGAACCCCTCGGCCTGCAGGTCGAGCGCGACCTCGGCCCGCTCGGCCGGCGAGCGGGCCGCACCGGTCGACGCGTAGGCGCACAGCCGGTCGGCGGCGTTGCCGAACAGGACCGACACCGGCTGGCCGCAGGCCTGGCCGACGATGTCCCACAGCGCAGCCTCGAGCGGCCAGTACCGCCCGCCGTGGAACGTGACGGTCTCGAGCGTGCGGACGTGGTCGGCGATCCGCATCGGGTCCCGGCCGACGAACAGGTGCCGGTAGGCGTCGAAGCCGTCCATCGTGTCGCCCGAACCGACCCCGGTGAGGCCCTCGTCGGTCTCGACGACCACGATCGTCGCCTCGAAGGTGCGGCGCGGCGTCGGGTCCCACGCGGCGACGAACGGCGGGTCGAGCGGCAGCGCGAAGCGCCGGGTCCGGATGTCCGTGATGCGCATCGGAGCCCGAGTCTCGCGCCTGGTCGGACCAGGCGCTTCAGAACGACCAGCGGTCGACCGTTGCCCATTGGGTTGCGCCCGAGCACCCGTTCCCAGGAGCGCCGACGTCCCGACTCCCCCGCCTGCTCGCCCCGCTGCCGGCCCTCCTGGTCGGCCTCGTCGCGTCACTCGTCGTCGCGTCGCCCGCCGGCGGGGCCCCCGCCCAGGTGAGCGATCTCCTCGACTGCCGGTTCGGCGCCGGGCAGGTCTTCGACGTCCAGTACAACTACTCGGGCACCCTCGGCGTCGACCGGATGCTGAACGTCAGCGGTGCCAAGCGCCCGTACCAGAGCGCGAACCCACCGGCCGGTGCGCTCGGCGAGGACGACATCGCGGACGGCGACTACTTCGCCTTCGTCGACAGCGTCAGCGACCCGGGCACGTACGCCCTGCAGCAGTTCGACAGCGGCAACGCGCTCGTGCGCACCCTCCACGACACGGGATCGTTCCGGGCGACCGGGCCCGGCATCGTCCACTACCTGGGGAACGGCTTCTACGGCACCGTGTTCACCACGCAGTCGACGCTCGAGCTCGGCGGCTCGGGCTCGTTCGACATCACCGCCGAGAACCCCACCGACGTCGAGGTGCTCTCGTTCACCGACTGCCTCGCGACGCCGCTGCCCACGGGCTCGGCGCCGGCGAGCTGGACCGACGAGACCCTGGGCGCCCTGGTGGCCGGCGTTGCGTTCTCGGACGGAGTGGCGGCCGACGGCAGCCCGGCGCCGACCTATGCGGTCACCGCGGGTGCGTTGCCGGCCGGGCTGGTGCTCGACGCGAACACGGGCGCGATCACCGGCACCCCGACCGGGGCCGGTGACTTCTCGTTCACCATCACCGCGACCAACGGGTCGGGCTCGATCGAGCGGGCGTTCTCCGGCAGCGTCGCGGCGGCGCCGACCGCCCCGGCCGCGTGGTCCGACGAGACGCTCGGTGCGTTGCGGGTCGGTACCGCGTCGACCGACGGGGTCGCAGCCGACGGCAACCCGGCGCCGACCTACTCGGTCACCGCGGGTGCGTTGCCGGCCGGGTTGGTGCTCGACGCCGCCACGGGGGCGATCACCGGCACGCCGACGACGGCTGGTGCGTTCAGCGTCACGATCACGGCGACGAACAGCGAGGGGTCGATCTCGACCACGATCACCGGCACCGTGGCGGCGGCGCCGACCGCGGCCGTCGAGCTGGAGCTCGGCTTCGGCACGGGCACCGACCTGTCGACCGGCGACACCGTCACGACGGTGCGGGGCGAGAAACTGAAGCCCGGGTCGACCTACACGCTCACGTTGTTCTCGACGCCTCGCGTGCTCGCCACCGGCACCGTCGACGCCAACGGGGCCTTCAGCCAGCAGGTGACGGTGCCCGCCGACATCGCGAGCGGCTCGCACCGCCTGGTGATCGGTGGCGTCGACGACAACGACGCCGCCGTCGAGCGGTCGGGCTGGTTCTGGGTCGACGAGTTCGGCGTCGTCGGCAACGTCTCCACCGCCGGCCCGGTGTCGGCGCCGCCGATGCTCGCCAGGTCGGGCGCCCCGCTCGACGTCCTCGTCTCGGCGGGCGCGACGCTGCTCGCGCTCGGCGTCGCGGCCATCGGGGCGAGGCGCCGGTTCGCCACGGCGACCCGCTGACGGCTACGGCTGCGGCGTCGACGTCGTGGGCCCGCCGGTCCGGACGGCGCCGGTGCGCCCGCGTCGGAGTCCGAGCACGTGGGCGACCCGCACGGCGGTGACCTCGTTGCTCGAGCGGACCCGCAGGCCGGTGGCCCGTTCCAGGTCGTCGATCGCCTCCATGGCCCGGAGGTTGGTGCACGAGCAGAACAGGACCTCGGCCCCGGCGGGGTCGAACCCGGTCGCCGCGTCGCGGATCCGGGCCGGCGTCAGCGCGCCGATCTCGAGGTTGTCCTCGTAACCGAGCGAGCGGGTGGCGGTGACCGTGAGCCCGAACGCCCGGACCGAGTCGGCGACCGCCGCGGTCAGGTCGTCCACGTAGGGCGTGAGCACGGCGACGCCGGCGCTGCCGGCCAGCTCGTCGCGGATCGACGGCGTGACGCCGACGACCGCGGTGCCGGTCACCTCGGCGATCTCCGCCCGCATCCGATCGTCGGCGCCGACGCCGCGGATCGCCCCGGCCGAGGTGCAGCCGAACACGATCACGTCGGGGCGGGTGGTGGCGATGCGGCGGGCCGCCGGGAGGACCTCGTCGTCGAGCATCGCCTCCTCGGCGGCCCTGGTCACCGAACCGAGGTACATGCGGTCGGTGTGGACGTGCGCATCGTCGCCGAAGAAGCGGTGGAAGTCGCGCTCCATCGTGGTGTTCGACGACGGGATCAGGAGCCCGATGCGGGGCGCGTTCGCGGCCACGACGAGGACCGTAGCCGTCCGAACGACGACGGGCCCGCGGCCGTGCGCGGGCCGTCGGCCAGAGAGCAGATTCTGCTTTCCGGAACCTGGTTGCACGACACCGCAGCCGCGGCGTCGGTTCATCGGTTGCGCAGGTAGCGTCGAAGGATCGGACGGGGCGGGTCATGGCGGAACTGCGGCAGGTGCGGCGCGCGTCCGGTGGACGGCGCGACGTACTGCCACCGGTGCGGGTGCGAGATCGCGGCGCCCCCGAAGCCGACGAGCGCGAGCGCGATCGTGGACCGATCGAACCGGAGGCATCGGCGGCTGCTGGCCGGCGCCGGGGCCGGGGCGCTCGTCGCCGCGTGCGCGATGGCCGTCACCGCCTGGGACATGGGCGACCGCACGGACGGGCCGGAGATCCCGGGGCTCGACGACCGTCCGGCCGCCGCGGAGACGACCTCCGGGCCGGGCACGTCGCAGCGGTCGGACCCGTCCGGTTCGGTGCGCCCGGCGGCCGGGGAGGTCCCGCTCGACGTGCGCGGCCTCGACGTGCTCCTCGTCGACGGCTCGCTCGACGGTTCGACCTACCACGTCGTGCTCGGAGCGCCGGAGCCGACCCCGGCGGAGGATCTGCTGGGCGACGGCGCGGTGTCCCGGGCGTCGAGCATCACCTCGGTCGACGTCGGCTTCTGGGGCACGCTGGTGACCCTCGAGGGCGGCGCCGCCTGGTCCCTTCCCGTCGGGGCGCTCGACGAGAGCGACCTGCTCGTCCCGACCGCGGACACCTCCGGGGAGTCGGGTTCTTCCGGGGCCCCGCCGGCCGTCGTCGCCGGCCCCGACGGCCCGCGGACCCTCACGAGCGCCGGGTTGGAGCGTCCGGAGGGTGCCGATGCCGCGCCGATCGCGCTGTCGTTGCCACCTGACGTGACACCGCTGCGGGTGCTCACGACCGACCCCCCGTCCGTCCTGGCCCGCCTGGTCGGCACCCAGGAGCTGTGGATCCTCCATCCCGACCGTCGTGAGCTGGTGGCCCGGGGTGTGGTCGCGCGCGCCGGCAGCGTCGGCTCGTTCGGCATGCTCGTCGTCGGGTGCGAGGCGCCCGACTGCGGCGTGGAGATCGTCGGGTGGAACGGCGACCGGGTCGCCGCGGACGACACCGTCACCCGGATGCTCCTCGGTGGCGGCGACGTCGCGGTCTCCCCGGACGGCCGGCGGGCGGTCGTCGTCGACGCCGCCTCGGGCAAGGCCGTGATCCTCGACCTGGCGACCGGTCGGGTGACCGTGACCTGGTCGGCCGGCGACGACGGGTCCGGCCCGCTGGAGGAGCTGCCGGGCGACGGCTTCGGACCGCCGGCCTGGGACCCGTCCGGGCGCTACGTGCTCCTGCCCGGCGGCGCGAACGGCATCATCCTGCTCGATGCGTTCCTCGGCGGGGTGACGATCGTGGACGTGACCCTCCCCACCGGCACGCCGGTGGCGGCGGTCATCCCGGTGGTGCGATGAGCCCGGCGACCGCAGTGCGCTGTGAGGCGTGCCGGCGCGACCTCCCGGGTGATGCCGCGTTCTGCCCGTGGTGCGGCTCGGCGCGCCCGACCCCGACCGTGGACCTCGTGCTCGACACGGACGCGCCCCGACGTGACCGCCCCTCGGCCGCCGGTCCGTCCGCCCCCACCGCCGCGCCGTCGGCCCGCCGATGGATGGCCGCGTTGGTCGGCGCCGCGCTCGGTGGGCTGCTGTGGTGGCAGGTGGGCTCGGGCGCGGACCGCACCCCGACGTCGGTGCCCGAGGGCGACACGACCGCGACCTCGGTGGGGCCCGCCGACGCCACGACCGGGTCCGGCCCGTCCGACGCGACCAGCGGAGGGCCGACCGGTGAGGCGACCGGTGGGTCGGTCGTGCCCGACGGGCTCCGCGGCCGTGTCGTCGATGTCGTGACCGGCGACGGTTCCGTCGTCTCGGTCACGCTGGGAGAGGCCTCGACCTCGGCGTCCGACGATGCGATCCACGCCGACGCCCGGGCCGTCCTCGCGTCACCCCACGGGCTGGTGATCACCGACGACGACGGCACGATGCGGGTCCGTCAGCCGGGCGGCGGCACGGTGCTCTTCGGCGAGGGCCGGGCGGTCGTCGGCGCGGATCGGCTCTGGTCGTGGGACGGCGGCGACAGCCTCTCCACGGCGGCGACCACGCTGACCCCGCTCACGCAGCCGGGCGAGCTCGACCCGCCCCCACCGTGGGTCATCGACGGGCTCAACGTGCCCGTCGGGGTGAGCGACGCCGGGCTGCTGGTCCATCTCCCGGTGAGCGGGGAGCTGCACCTGCGGCGCGCGGACGGCGGGTTCGAGCGGTTGGCCACGGGCCGGCTCCTCGGCGGCGCCGCCGACGTCGCGGTCCTGTCGTCGTGCACGTTCGAGGGCTGCGGGCTCGTGGTCGCCCGGGCGGACGGGACGGTCGACCGGGTGGCCGGGGTCGAACCGCCGCGACGTTCCGACCTGGCCCGCGGCGAGGACGCGGTGGTCTCACCCGACGGGCGCCGGATGGTGGTGGCGCCCGGACCGACATCGAGCGCCATCGTCGAGCTCGACGGCGGGGCATCCGCGGTCGAGCCGGAGGCGTCGGAGCAGGTCGCGGTGGCCATCGATGCCGGCACCGTGGTGTGGGACGCGACGAGCCGGTTCGTGCTCGTGCCCGTGGCCCGGGGCATCCTCGCGGTCGACGCGGCGACCGGTGCCACCACCGAGATCCCGGTGGTGCTGCCCGACGGTCAGTGGCCCGCGGTGCTCATCCCCACCGGTCGGGGCTGAGCCCCGACCGCGTCGGCGATCGCGCCGAGGTGGGCCGTGTCGGTGCCGCAGCACCCGCCGAACACGGTGAGCGACGGGTGGCGTCGCCGCAGCTCGCCGTAGCGCGCCGCCAGGTCCGCCGGGTCGCCGCGGTCGAGCTCCGGGGCCTCGTCGAGCTCGTCGCGGCTCAGGACCGACGCGTTCGCCCGCACGCCCCGGAGCCGGCCGGCGGGCACGTCCCCGCGGTCGAGCACGTGGGCGAAGTGGGTCGGGTGGGCGCAGTTCACCATGTAGTAGGCGGGGTAGCCGCCGCTCGCCTCGTCGACCAGGGCGATCGACTCGGGAAGCGACTCGCCGGTCGGGAGGCTCCCGTCGGTCTCGACCGTGAACGAGATCACGACGGGCATCCCGGCCTCCCGGGCGGCGCGGGTGATGCCGACGGCCTCGGCCGGATACGTCATGGTCATGGCGGTGACCAGGTCGGCCCTCGTGTCGGCGAACGTGGCGATCTGGGCGGCGTGGTAGTCGGCGGCCTCGCCCGCGGTCATCATCTCGAGCGGCGTGTAGCCGTCGCTGCGGGGCCCGATGCACCCGCTGATCACGACGGGGCATGCGTCGGTCTCGTGGCGCGGGCGCACCTCCTCGACGAGGGCGACCGCCTCGCGGTTGGCCCGGGCGAGCGCACCGTCGTCGTAGCCGACGAGCCGTGCCCACTCCCGGCTCGCCCGCCACGTCGGCGTCTCGAGCACGACGCCGGTCCCGAACGACGCGGCGAGCGCCGCGTACGAGTCGAAGTACCGGCGCAACGCGTCCCGCCCCGCCCGACGGACGAGCAGCGGGAACGCCGCGAAGTACGGCAGGTCGAGGCCGTCGTCGTGGAGGAGCGTCGTCTCGATGCCGCCGTCGGTGAGGAAGGCGGCGGCTGACAACTGCGGGAGATCGTGGCGGTACCGGGGCACGTCGTCCCTACGGACGAAGCTCCGGGAGCGGTTCTCGTGTCGACGGGCGTCCGTCGGCGGCACGGCAGCGACTGAAGCGGCATCACCCGTCGTGGTTGACTGTGACGGTGGTCTCATCGCTGCAGCCGACCACGTGTGCATGCGGCGCCCGGCCGGCGACCGACGCGACCTACTGCCACGGGTGCGGCCGACCGGTCGGTGCTCCCGTCCGGGCCGTGGCCGCCTCGGGCGTGGTCGAGCGCGAGCTGCCCGGCGGGCTCCGCCTCCCACGGTGGGTGCCGGCGCGGGGTCTCGTCGGCCCCCTGATC
>JAXHUH010000245.1:0-27887 GCA_034211175.1 Actinomycetota bacterium | reverse complement strand
GGAGCCCTTCTGTTCTGGAGCTTGTGGATCTCGACAACCCACATCTTCCCAGCTCAGAAGGGCTCTTCCGCGCACCCGCACATCACCGAATCACATTCGCCATGACCATTCGGGGCTAGCACCGGACAAGGATCCCGAACAGTCAATGAGCCGACACGAACGCTATCTCCTCGCCGAGAGAACGTATAGGCACTTCGGGAGCGATCTCACAGATGCACATCTGAGACTCAGCGACCAGCAATGAGTGCCATTTGGCGTGATCCGAACAGCTGGCTCGGACCGTCCCACCTTCAGAGCGAGGATGCACGTCGCCGTCCACGTGGGACGCCATCGACGCGAACGAGCTGAGGGTCACGCCGTCAACGTCCTTGGCCGGGCCGATCGCCTCGAAAAGCGGCCGCCCGTGCTCGTAGACGGGCGTGGGCTGTTGGACGAGTATGCCGTCGACCCCATGGTCGAGCTGCAGGCCCGATACGGCGGCCTCGACGGTCGTCGTCGCAGCCCCCAACGCCACGGTGGCGGGAGTCGATGCCGGCGTTGCGACAGCACCGCTGCTTCATGCGCACGGAGGTCACCGAGGTCGGGTCCTCGCCGATCAGGACGGTGGCCAGGCTTAGCCGGCGGCCGTTCGTTGCCTTCACTGCCATGGCGCGCCGCCGGAGCGCCGCGACGAGATCGGCGCCCGGACTCCGGCCGCCCATGACCAGGGTCGTCGGCGAATGCACCTCCCGGGTCGAGGCGGTTCACCCAGGCGCACGACCTGTGACACGAGCCCGACGCCCTCCCCGGTGGTGATCCACGTCTAGCGTCAGTCACGGCCTCCCTCACCGTACCGGCCGGTGAGCCCCCGGTCGCTGAACGACTCCTACATCGCCCCAACTTCCCCACGTCGAGGAGGCAGTCGCCGACAGCCCGTTCACCACGAAACCGGGGCGGCTAGGCGCTGAGCTGACGTACGATACAGGCCACGGGTGGATCGGCGGCATTGGCCAAAACGGGTTCGGTGAAGGGGCGTGGGGCGGGCGGCGACGTCAGACGACGTCGCGGCGTTCGATGGTCCAGAGGCCGACGATGGCGGGCACGACGGCCCAGGCGGCGATGGCGCCGAGCGCGGCGACCACACCGACCTCCGACGTCACGCCGGAGACGACGTTGGCCAGCGTCGACGGCACCCACGAGGCCGTGTCGCTCGCCAGCTGCACCAGCAGCGGTGGGGCGACCACCAGGACGAGCACCGCGCCGGTGACCGCGCCGCCGGTGTTGCGCACGATCACACCGAGGCCGGCGCCGAGCACCGCTCCCGCCGCACCCGAGAACGCGGCGGCCGCGAGCACCCGGGTGACGCCGCCGGCCGACACGAGGAACCCGTAGTCGGTCGTCGGCAGGGTCACCGCCATGGCCACGATGGTCATCGCCGCGCCGAGGAGGCCGAGCACCGCGCCGCCGACGGCGGTCGCCGCCAGCTGCGCCGACGCGGCCCGGACCCGCCGGGGCTCGGCCAGGTACATCGGCACGACCGTGCCGTGCCCGTACTCGCGTGCGGTGACGACCGCGCCGAAGAGGCCGGCGATCATCAGCGCGTTGGCCGCGAACGCCATCATCGACTGCTGGTCGGCCGCGGTGGCGATGAACGCCTTCGAGCCGTCCATGTCGGTGCCGGCGACGACGGCGATGCCGTTGACGACGGCGATCACCGCGAGCACGACGGCGAACGCCCACGGCATCCGGGTCGTCCGGAGCTTGCGCAGCTCCGCCTTCACCAACGCCAGCCAGGTCATGACGGCAGCACCTCCTCGTCGACCGCCTCACCGTCGACGGTCCACGCCAGGAACAGCTCCTCGAGCGACCCGGCGTGGGCCGACAGCTCGTGGAGGACGGCGCCGGCCGCGAACGCGCGCACGCCGATCTCGTCCATCGAGATCCCCGTGACGACGAGGGCGCCGGGCTCGGGCCGCTCGACCGTCGCTCCGGCGAGCTCGAGCTCCTTCACCAGGACGTCGGGCGACGACGTGCGGACGAACGATGCCGCCCGCCGCAGCTCTTCGACCACCCCGCACGTCACGAGCCGGCCCCGGTCGATCACGACGACGTCATCGGCCAGGTGCTCGATCTCACCGAGCAGGTGGCTCGACACGAACACGGTGTGGCCCCGATGGGCGCGGGCCCGCAACAGGTCGCGCAGGGCATGGATGCCACGCGGGTCGAGCCCGTTGGCCGGCTCGTCGAGCACGAGCACCGGCGGGTCACCGAGCAGGGCGGCGGCGAGCGACAGGCGCTGCTTCATGCCCAGTGAGTACGTGGCGACCCTGCGGTCGGCGGCCTCGGCGTCGAGGCCGACGGCGGTGAGCGTCTCGTCGACCCGGGCCGCGGCGATGCCGGTGGCGTCGGCCAGCACCCGCAGGTGGTTGCGTCCGCTGCGGTCGGGGTGGAACGCGTTCGGTTCGAGCACGACCCCGACGGTGCGGGCCGGCTCGGGCAGCTCCCGATAGGTGACCCCGCCGATCAGGGCCCGGCCCCCGTTGGGCGAGGCCAGCCCGAGCAGCATCTTCATCGTCGTCGACTTCCCCGAACCGTTGGGCCCGAGGAAGCCGGTGACGCGGCCCGGCTGCGCGGTAAAGCTGAGGTCGTCGACGACGGTCCGGTGGCCGTAGCGCTTCGTGAGGTGGCTGACATCGAGCGCGAGTGCCGAACGTGTCGGGCCCGCGCCGCTCGGTGTGCCCGGAGCCGCGGCCCGGGTGCCTCGCTCGGCGGTGATGGACATCGGCCGCTCCCTTCCCAGGGCGCGGCCGTCCGGCGTGGGACCGGGCGGCGGTCGACCTGAGCGACCGCACCGAACGACCGCGTCGCGATCACGTTCGTCCCTGATCACCCGCCCGGCCAGTGCCGAAGGTCCCGCCGTCAGCCACCCTCCCCGCCCCGACGACGTTCTGGCCTACCGATCTGCGCCGTGGGCGTCAGATCGGTAGACCAGTCCGAGATCGTTCTGGCGCGGTTCGCTGCTCTGCGCGCTGACGGATTTCCCCGCCAGTTCGGGGTCGGGGTGGGGTCAGCGGGTGGCGATGGCGCCGGCGCGAGCGCCGGGGGCGTAGCCGTCGGCGTCGGTCCAGGTGACCTCGCCGTTCACGATGACCGTGTCGACCCCCTCCTGGCGGCGGATCCAGCGGATCCCGTCGCCGGGGAAGTCGTCGGAGGCGATCTCCGGGCCACGTCCGATCGTGTCGGCGTCGAAGACGACGACATCGGCCGCGTAACCCTCGGTCAGCAGCCCGCGCCCCTCGATGCCCCAGATCGTGGCCGGGTCGAGCGTGATCTTCTTGACCGCCTGCTCCACCGACAGCGACCCCGTCCCCCGGACGAACTCGCTGAACAGGTAGCCGGTGTCGCCGAACGTCGAGAACGAACCGACGTGGGCGCCGCCGTCGGAGGCGCCGATGTGGACGTTCGCGTCGGCCAGCAGCTCACCGATCACCGGCGAGTTGTTGTGGCCGATGTTCTCCCGGATGAACCAGGTGCCGAGGTCCTCGTCGGCGACGAGATCGACCACGGCCTCGCCGGGGGTGCAGCCGCGCTCGGTGGCGATGTCCTCGATCGAGCGGCCGACGAGGTCGTCGTTGTGGTCGTTGATGACCTCGCGCACCACGAACCCGCCGGCCCCGAGGCCGCCGTTGGGCCGCTTGGCCAGCGAGTCCATCTCGGCGACCAGCGCCTCGCGCCGGTCCTTCACCGCGGCGACGCGATCGGCGTGGTCGGGCAGCGAGGCCACCTTCCACCAGCTCGGCATCGACAGCAGCATCAGGCTGCGCTGGTCGAGCGTGAAGCTGATGTCGATCGGGCGGGTCTGGACCTGGGGCCACACCGCGGCGCCCGACGCGCGGGCCGCCTCGACCGCCTCCATCACCGCGGGCACCGTGGCCGGGGCGGCGTCGGAGTGGAACTGCGGCGACAGGGTCGTCGTGATCTGGTGGCGACGTGACAGATCGGCGAGCTGGGCGACGCGGGCGACGGTGAGGTCGGCGTCGTAGAACTCGTGGACGATCTGGAGGATCTTGTCGCGCTCGCCCAGCACGGCGGCGAGGGCGTCGAGCTCGCCCCGGTCGGCCCACCGGCTCGGCACCGGCCGGTAGGTCTCGTCGATGTCGACGAAGCTGGTCGACAGGCCGACCGCGCCCGCGTCGAGGCAGGCCCGCAGGACGTCGGCCATCGCCGAGACCTCGTCGCTGGTCGCGGCCCGCTGCTGGGCGTCGGGCCCCATCACGAACATGCGCAGGACCGAGTGGCCCACGAGCGGGGCGACGTTGAGGGCGATGTTGCCGACCAGCGCGTCGAGCCAGCCGTCGAAGCCCTCACCCCACCGCCAGTCGACGCCGGCGTCGAAGGTCTGCTTCGGCATCTCCTCGATCAGGCGGAACATCGCGCTGAACGCGTCGCGCTGCTCGGAGCGCAGCGGGGCGAGGCTGAGCGAGCAGTTGCCGGGCACGACGGTGGTGACCCCGTGCTCGATCGCCGGGAAGGCGTACGGGTCGAAGCACAGCTGCGCGTCGTAGTGGGTGTGCGGGTCGATGAACCCGGGAGCGACGACCCGCCCGGCGGCGTTCAGCTCACTGCGGGCCTCACCGAGACGGCCGCCGACGGCGGCCAGGCGACCGTCGCGGATGCCGACGTCGCCGCGACGGCCGGGCAGCCCGGAACCGTCGACGATCAGGCCGTCACGGATGACGAGGTCGAGCATGGGGCGCTCCTTGGTGGGCGAGAGCGGGCAGGACGGTGGTCCACGGGCGACCGACGAGGTCGTCCAGCGATGCGACGCCGGCGGCGTCGAGTGAGGCCGTGCAGGCCTCCTCCTCCAGCGAGATCGTGGTCGTGCCGCCGTTCGGGTAGGTCAGCTCGACGAGGATCTCGGCGCGGCCGTCGTGGCCGCCGACGATCGTCGCCCGGCTGATCCGGGCGGTCGCCTCGGGGTCGCTCACCGCGGCTGCGGCGGCTCGAGGAACACGATGTCGCTCGCCAGGACCGAGCCCGGCGGGCCGATGGGGGCACGGGCGGCGAGGTGGAGGTTCCACGAGAGCAGCTGCTCCGCTCCCCCCTCGAGGTCCGGGACCTCCCGGGCCGCGATCGTCGCCAACGTGTCACCCGCAACCGGGTGCGTGAACCGTCGTCCCCCCATGTCGGGGCAGCGTACGAGCTGGCCATGTGCCAACACCAGCCGACGAGGCTCGACTTCGGGCCCGCGGTCAGGGCAGCAGCACGATCTTGCCGTGGGTGTGGCGTCGGGCGAGCTCGGTGTACGCCGCCCGCACCTCGACCAGCGGGTAGGTGGCGGCGATCGGCAGCTCGAGCTCGCCGGCGGCGATGCGCTCGCCGAGGTCGACGAGGTTGGCGATGTCCGCGCCCTCGGCGTTGCCCTCGGTCGTGACGCCGCGCTCGGCGGCGGTGGCGAAGTCGATGATCGTGTTCACCCGGTCGGGCTTCACGCCGAGCTCGTCGAGCGCGAGGGCCACGTAGCCGCCGCCGAACAGGTCGATCAGCGCGTCGACCCCGTCGGGTGCCGCGGCCCGGATGCGCTCGACCATGCCGTCGCCGTAGGACACCGGCACGGCGCCGCGGTCACGGAGCCAGGCGTGGTTCGCCTCGCCGGCGATGCCGATCACGGTCGCGCCGGTGGCGACCGCGAGCTGGGTCGTGAGCACGCCGACACCGCCGGCCGCCCCGGAGATGACGACGGTCTCGCCCGGCTGCGGGTCGACCGCCCGGACCGCGGCGACGGCCGTGGCGCCGACGACGTAGAGCGAACCGGCCTGCTCGACCGACAGGCCGTCGGGTCGGCGGGCGAGCTGGGTGGCCGGCACGGTCACGTACTCGGCGTGGGCCGATCGCTCGTCGGACCAGCCGAGGACCTCGTCGCCGGGCGCGAACCCGGTCACGCCGGGCCCCGCCGCGACGACCTCGCCGGCGAGGTCGCTGCCCTCGCCGGAGGGGAACGTCGCCGGGAACCGCTCGTGCATGTAGCCCTCGCGGATCGACATCTCGCCGGGGTTGATGCCTGTCGCCCGCACCCGGACGAGGACGCGGCCCTCGGTCGGCTCCGGGACCGGGACGTCGCGGATGTCGAGCACGTCGACGCCGCCGTAGCCGTCGAAGCGGACGGCCCGCATGTGCTCGGGAAGGTGCTGATCGGTCGTGGTCATGGTGACGTCTCCGTGAGATCGGTCGAACAGATGCTCCAGCGCTCCCCGCAGCCTTCCCCGTTGCGCCGCTCCGGTACGCCTGGCCGTCCGGCTGAACCACCTAGCCGTTCGGGCAGGTCCCCGGGCTAGCCGGCGAGGGCTATCGTCTCGCCATGGCCGAGCCCGCGCACGACGCGCACCCCGACGCCGGCGCCGCCACAGCGGCACCGGCGCGCTCGATCACGACCGTGGCGGCGCACCCGGCTGGCGCCATCGACCCCGCGTGGGTCGCGGCCGCCGCCGCACGCCTCGTCGCCGCCACCCGCCCGGAAGCACTGGCCGCGCTCCGTCGAGAGCTCGACGTGGTGATCCCCGGCCCGCGGCGACGGGCACTCGCCGCCCTCACGCCCGACTGCCCGCGGGCGCCGATCAAGCTCGATGGCACGGTCGCCGCCAGCGGTGCGGAGCTCGCCCGGATCGCCGAGACCGTCGGCGCCCACGGGTGGACGGTCCTCGCCGCGACCGTCGGTGGCGCCGAGCGGCAGGTGCTCGCCATCGCCAGCCCGGCGGCGCCCCGCACCGGCGCCGCCATCGGATCGCTCTTCGTCATCGAGATCGACGAGGCGCCCGACCACCGGTCGGCCGCGGTCGCCGCCGGCCTGTGCGCCGTGGTCGCCGAGCTCTACGCGAGCCGCGCGGACGAGACCGAACCGGCGCGCCTCGTCGAGAACCTGGCCGCCGCCCAGGAGCGGGCGCGCACGATCAGCGAGATGAGCGAGGCCCACGAGGCCGCGCTCGCCGCGGTGCTCGCTCCGCTGCGGTCACGCCACCTGGACGACGCCGCGGCCCGGGCGGCGGCGACCGCCGCGGCGTCGGCGGCGCTGGTGGAGCTGCGTGCCGTGGGCGAGCGCGACCGGGCGCTCGGCGAGATCCCGGCCGAAGCGGCGTTCGAGCGCCTCGGCGACGAGCTGCGGTCGCTGTGCCGCCACGCCGGGGTGTCGCTCGAGCTGGTGGCGCCGAGCCGTCCCCGGGTGCTGGCCACCGAGGTGGCCAACGGCGCCCGGGCCGTGACCCGCGGTCTCGCACTCGTCCTGCTGGAGCAGCGCGGCCCGTCCCGGCTGCGCGTCGCCTGGTCGGCCGGTACCGATGCGCTCTCGGTGTCGGTGCGCGACGACGGCCCGGGCGAGCTCACGGCCGCCTCGCTCGCCACCCATCACACCTCCGAGCGCGTGGCGGCCCTCGGCGGCACGCTCGACATCGACAGCGTCGCCGGCTGGGGAACGTCGGCGACCGCGGAGCTGCCGCTGGCGCCGCTCGTCTCCGCCGACGCCAACCCCCTCGCCACGCTGAACACCCGGGAGCGCGAGGTGCTGGCCGAGGTGGCACGGGGACACCGCAACCGTGACATCGCCGACGCGCTGGCGATCAGCCCGCACACCGTGAAGTTCCACGTGGCCAACATCCTCCGCAAGCTCGACGTCGCCACCCGCGGGGAGGCGGCGATCGTCGCCCGGGACCACGGCCTCGACGGCCGCCCGTGGCCCACCGCCACGGCCGGCTGAGCGCGACCATCCGGGCCGAGCGGGCCAGGCGTGTCGAGCGCCCCATTGCACGATTCCATCGTGTTCAATATTCTCGACCACATGGCAAATGGAACCGATGCAGCCGCCGCAGCCGTCTCCGGGGTCACGGGCGACGGCCTCGGGCGCTTCCGCACCGCGCTGCGGCTGCTGCTCGGCGCCGCGCTCGTGTTCGCCGGCGTCGGCCACCTCACCCACCAGCGCGAGGAGTTCCAGGCCCAGGTACCCGACTGGTTCCCGGTCGACGCCGACCTCGTCGTCCTGGCGTCGGGTGTCGTCGAGATCGCCCTCGGCACCGCCCTCGTCGCCCTCCCCCGGCGCCGCGTCGCGGTCGGGCTCGTCGCCGCGGCGTTCTTCATCGTGATCTTCCCCGGCAACATCGCCCAGTACGTCGAGGGCACCGACGCGTTCGGCCTCGACAGCGACCGGGCCCGGCTGGTCCGCCTGTTCTTCCAGCCGATCCTCGTCGCCTGGGCACTCTGGTCGACCGGCGCCTGGGAGCACCTCACCCGGCGGCTCTCCCGCAGCGGCTGACACCGGACGTCGCCAGCCCGGTTTCGTGGCTCGGCGCGACGGGGTACAGGAGGGCCGGGGCGAGCCATCCGACCAGGGAGAGGGAACATGTCGGTCATCCACCACGCCATCGATGCCGTCGTCGCCGTCGTGACGGCACCGTTCAAGGCGATCGCCAAGATCTTCAGCTGACCGGCAGACCGCGCGACAGCAGGACGCTCTCGAAGGAGCCGGGCCCGCGGGCCCGGCTCCTTCGCGTGCGTGCCGCGCTCACCCCGAGCCGACCCGGGCACCGGCCCACGGCCGGGCGACGAGCGTGTGTCGAAATCGACGGGGCCCTTCGTGGTAGTGGTGTCGGCCGTCCGGCCGACGTGACCGGAGGCTGCGGCCGACGAGGAGGACCACGATGAGCAAGATGTCGGTGATGGGCACGTTCACGTGCCAGGAGGGCAGGGCCGACGAGATGGAGGGCGTGCTGGGCGGGATGGTCGACGCCGCACGCGACGAGCCCGGCGTCGAGATCTACTCGTACCACCGCGGCGAGGGGAACCGGTTCTGGTTCTTCGCACTCATGGCCGACGAGGCGTCGATGGAGGCCCACGGGCGCAGCGAGGCCATGCAGCAGGCGATGGCCGGCTTCGGGGCCCTGGTCGACGAGCCGCCGCAGATGTCGACGGCCCGGCCGGTCGCCGCGCTGGGCCTCGACCTCTGATGCCCCGCTACCTGCTGTCGGTGTTCCAGACCGAGGGCGCCGAACCGCCGTCGCCGGAGCAGGCGCGGATGGTGATGGACCGGGTCGCCGCCCATCAGGAGGAGCTGAAGGCCGCAGGGGCGTGGGTGTTCTTCGGCGCGCTCACCGACGCTGCGTCGGCCACCGTCGTGCGGGCGACCGACGGGCAGGTGTCGATGACCGACGGGCCCTACGCCGAGGCCAAGGAGCAGATCGGCGGGTTCACGATCATCGAGGCGGCCGACCTCGACGAGGCCCTGGAGTGGGCCCGCAAGGGGTCCGAGGCGTGCCTGTGGCCGGTCGAGGTCCGGCCCTTCCTCGACGGCCCACCGGTGTGAGCGCCGACCCGCACGGGCTGGCCGCGCTCCACCGTCGGGAGGTGGGACGGTGCACGGCCACGCTCGTGCGGGTCCTCGGTGACGTCGATCTCGCCGAGGACGCGGTCGCCGAGGCGTTCGCGATCGCGGCCGAGCGCTGGCCCCGCGACGGGATCCCGCCGAACCCGGGCGGGTGGATCACGACGACGGCCCGCAACCGGGCCCTGGACCGGCTCCGGCGCGAGTCGATCCGCGACGCACGCGAGCGAGAAGCCGCCGCGCTCGTCGACCCGTCGCCACCTCCCCCGCTCGACCTCGGCGACCTCGACGTCGTCCCCGACGACCAGCTGCGGCTGATCTTCCTGTGCTGCCACCCGGCGCTCGGCGCCGACGCCCAGGTCGCGCTCACGTTGCGGCTGCTGTGCGGGCTCACGACCGAGGAGATCGCCCGGGCGTTCCTCGTACCGGCGCCGACCATGGGCCAGCGCCTGAGCCGGGCCAAGCGCAAGATCCGCGACACCCACATGGCCTACCGGATCCCGACCGCCGACCAGCTCCCGGCGCGCCTCGAACCGGTCCTGGCGACGATCTACCTCGTCTTCACCGAGGGCCACACCGCGACGGCGGGCGACGACCTCCTGCGACCGACGCTCACGGCCGAGGCGATCCGTCTCGGCCGCCTCGTCGTCGAGCTGCTCCCCGACCAGCCGGAGGCGGTCGGACTGGTCGCCCTCCTACTGCTGACCGACGCCCGGTCCCCCGCCCGCACCGGGCCCGACGGCGAGCTCGTCCGTCTCGCCGACCAGGACCGCACACGTTGGGACCACGAGCTGATCGCCGAGGGACACGAGCTCGTGCGGTGGTGCCTGGCCCGCAACGCTCCGGGGCCCTACCAGGTCCAGGCGGCGATCGCCGCGGTCCACGCCGACGCCCCGACCGCCGCCGACACCGACTGGGCCCAGGTCGTCGCGCTCTACGACCACCTCCTGGCCCTGCGACCGAACGCCATCGTCGCCCTCAACCGGGCTGTCGCGGTGATGGAGCTGGACGGCCCGGCCGCTGCGCTCGACGTGCTCGAGACGATCGACCTGCCGACGTACCACCTGCTCTGGGCGACCCGGGCCGAGGCACTGCGGCGCCTCGATCGCCACGTCGAGGCCGACGCCGCGCTCGAACGTGCGCTGGCGCTCACCTCGAACGCGGTCGAGCGCGACCACCTCGAAGGCCGGCTCACCCGGCCCTGAGCATCGTCGGCGGTCAGGGCCGGCCGAGGGGGCGGACCCCGTAGGTGCGCATCGCGTCGGCCACCATCGACGCCTCGGTGACCTCGTCGGCCCGGAACACGTAGCTCGGCGCCACGATCGGCGCGACCGACTCGACCGTGAGCTCGAACACGGCGCGGACGGTGAACGCGTCACCGGCCAGCGCCCGCAGCGGCGCTGCCAGCTCGTCGAAGCCCTCGTCACCGACGTCGACGACCCGCAGCCCACCGGTGAGCTTGCACCCCCGCTGGCGGAAGACGTCGACCAGCGCCAGGCAGCCACGGGCATTGGCACGGGCGTTGCGCACCGATCGCGGCGAGGCGATGTGGGCGATGACCACCCGATCCCGGTCGAGCGCGGCGAACACCTCCTTGGGCGACACGTTCGGTGCGCCGTCGGCGTCGGCGGTCGCGAGCCACGCCAGCACGGCCGCGTCGATCGCGGCGGCGACCTCGGCGTCGATCAGGCCCGACATCGCGTTCCCCCTGGTTGCGTCCCGCCGGAACGAACCCCGGCACCGTTCGCGCACGAGTGTCCGGGAATCGGGATGCCGGGACCAGGGCCGATCGGCGCCGGATCGGACGTGCGCGACGCCGCCAGCCGTCGGCGGCGATCACGCCCGGCCGATCGCGCCGATCAGGACGCGGCCCGGCGGGGGTCCAGGGCGGACTCGTGCTCCGTCCACCAGGTCCGCGCCCCGGCCAGCAGCGACGCCCGCAGGTCGGCGAAGCGGCGGGCCGCGACCGGCCCGGGCCAGTCGTCGGGCAGCAGCGCGTCGGGCAGATCGGGGTCGAGGAACGGGAACCGGCGCCAGCGGTGGACGAGCGCGGCGAGCTCGGCCGCCGCATCACCGCCGTCGGGCAGGCGGCCGGTCAACGCGTCGGTGTCGTCCAGGAACCGCTCGTAGTGGCCGCGCAGCTCGGGCAGGTCCCACGCCCGGCCCGCCAGATCGGGCGCGTCACCGAGTTGGCCGAGTGAGCCGTGGAACGACGTCGCCTCGACGCCGAGGTCGCGCAGCACCTCCACGGCCACCGACTCCCGGTCGACCCACGGCGACAACCAGATCCCCTGGCCGATCGAACCGAAGCCGGCCCAGCTGAGCCCGAGGCCCATCCGGTAGCGCACGTTGCGGTCCCGCTCGGGCACCGAGGCGAGCAGCATCAGCCACGAGCCGTCCCACGGCCGCCGGTCCTGACCGAACCCGTAGATGCGCTCGGCACCGGGCTCGAGCAGCTCGGTCGCGTGGTCGGTCAGGATCCACCGGGTCTGGCGCCCGACCCGTTCGCGATCGAGCCAACCCCGGTCGCAGGTCCGGGCCAGCGCCTGGCGCGCGGCCTTGTCGCGCACGCCGAGCCGCTCGGCGAGGCCGATGATCGTCTGGGTCCACGCGGTGCCGCCCAGCGGCAACATGAACTCGCCCATCAGGGTCATCAGGAGCCCGCTGGCGGTGTCGACGCTCGCGCTGCCGTCGCGCCGGGCGCCGAGGACGGGCGCGAGCGACGCGGGCATCCGAAGCTCTACAGACTCGTCACGCACGGCGATCGATTCAGCGTACGTCTGGCGCTCGGCCGGCGACAACCGCCGCCCGGCCCCACCCGTGCAGCCCGGGGCACGACGCTCAGGGCGGTCGCCGTGTGGTGAGCCGGGCCTCCGGCCAGAGGCCGATGCGCTCGTCGAACGCGGCCACGACCTGTTCGACGATGCCGTCGAGCGCCGCGGCGACCTCGTCGTCGGACGTGCCCGCTGCGGTCGTGGTCCACGCCGCCAGGCGCGCCAGCTCGTCGGCGCAGCCGGGCTCGAGCTCGGCCCAGCGGCGAGCCGCGAGGTCGCGGTCGGTGGTCCAGGTGCCATCGGCGACGCTGACCAGGCCCGCGACGGCGAGCAGGGTCTTGCGGGCGACACGGCGGGCGAGCTCGTCGGGCGCGACCTCACCCACCGCGTGCCGCCATCGGCGGGCGTGGCCGGCGAGGTCGCCGTTGAAGCCGCGGGCCGCACGTGCATCGGCCGGGAACCCGACAGCCGCCACCTCCGGCTCGGGGCCGGCGAGGTGGACGCAGTAGTGCCGCAGGAAGACCCGGTTCCCGTACGCCTCGTCGCTGTCGCCCACCGTGTCGTCGCGACCACCCGCGCCGATCTCGACGCCCCGGCACAGGGACGCGTAGCGCTCGGACAGCTCTGCGCCGATCCGGGCGGCGTCGTCCGGGGCCAGCCCGATGGTGAGCAGGTCGACGTCCGAGCCCGGCGGCCGCGCCTGCCCGGTCGCGACCGAGCCGTAGACGAGCACCGACGCGCGCCGATCGGCTGCGGCGACCGCCTCGACCACCGCGGCGAGCACCGGACGGTACGGCGCGGCGACCCGGTGGAGGGCCGCGCCGGTGCGGATGGTGCCCGAGTCGGTGACCCCCTCGAGTGGATCGCGCATCCCGCCACGATGGGCCACGACGCCGGCCGGGTCGATCGGGTTCTCGTCGCCGCCGACCATCGGCGCCTGCTGGGCGCCTACGTTCTACGTTCGCTTGACGGGACGACGTCGAGTCGTAGAATTACGCCGACAGGGGGACGCGCCGCCGGCACGGCCGGCGCGTGAGAGGGGATGGCGTGACCGACGCGACGATCGACGTCCGCACCGAGCCGAGTCGCTACCGCCACTGGCGGCTCGATGTCGACCCGCCCGTCGCGACGCTGACGATGGCGGTCGACCCGGCCGGCGGCCTGCGCGACGACTACGAGCTCAAGACGAACTCGTACGACCTCGGCGTCGACATCGAGCTGGCCGACGCCGTGCAACGTCTGCGGTTCGAGCACCCGGAGGTCAGGGCCGTCGTGGTGACCGGCGGCCTCGACAAGATCTTCTGCGCCGGCGCGAACATCCAGATGCTCGCCGGAGCCACCCACGAGCACAAGGTCAACTTCTGCAAGTTCACCAACGAGACCCGCAACGGGATCGAGGACGCGACCGCCCGCTCGGGCCAGACCTGGATCGCCGCCATCAACGGCACCGCTGCGGGCGGCGGCTACGAGCTCGCCCTCGCCTGTGACGAGATCCTCCTCGTGGACGACAAGTCTTCGTCGGTGTCGCTGCCCGAGGTCCCGCTCCTCGCCGTGCTCCCGGGCACCGGCGGGCTCACCCGGGTCGTGGACAAGCGCCACGTGCGGCGCGACCTGGCCGACGCCTTCGCCACCCGGTCCGAGGGCGTGCGCGGCGACACCGCGGTCGCCTGGGGCCTGGTCGACCACCTCGCACCGGCCTCGACGTTCGACGAGGTCGTGCGCGAGCGGGCGCTGGCCCGAGCCGCCGAGTCGGACCGGCCCACTGACGCCACCGGCATCGAGCTCTCGCCCATCGAGCGGGACGTGGACGGCGACACGATCCGCTGGTCGACGCTCGACGCAACGATCGACCGGGACGCCGGCACCGCGACCCTGACCGTGCGCGGACCGACCGGAACGGAACCGGCCACCGGCGAGGAGCTGTTCGCGGCCGGCGCCGGGGCGTGGATCCTGCGGGCCGCCCGCGAGCTCGACGACGCCGTCCTCCACCTGCGCCTCAACGAGGCGACCGTCGGCACCTGGGTGTTCCGCACCGAGGGCGACCCCGAGCGGGTCGCGCAGGCCGAGGCGGTGCTCGGCAACGACGCCGACCACTGGCTCGTCCGCGAGGTCCGCCTGCTGTGGGCCCGCACGCTCAGCCGCCTGGACGTGTCCTCCCGATCGCTCGTCGCCCTCGTCGAGCCGGGCAGCTGCTTCGCGGGCACGCTGGCCGAGCTGGCGCTGGCCGCGGACCGCAGCTTCATGCTCGAGGGCACCTGGGAGGACCTCGACGATCCCCCGCCGCCGGCCACCCTGCGCCTCACGGCCGCCAACCTCGGCTGGTACCCGATGGCCAACGACCTGACCCGGCTGGCGACGCGCTTCTGGGGTCGCGACGCCGCCCACGACGCGGCGGCCGCGGTCGTGGGCAAGGACCTGCTGGCCGCCGACGCCGCCGAGACCGGGCTCGTCACGTTCACCCCCGACGACCTCGACTGGGACGACGAGGTGCGCCTGGCGCTCGAGGAGCGGAGCAGCTTCAGCCCCGACGCCCTCACCGGGATGGAGGCCAACTACCGCTTCGTCGGCCCCGAGACCATGACCACCAAGATCTTCGCCCGGCTCACGGCCTGGCAGAACTGGATCTTCCAGCGACCGAACGCGGTCGGCCCCGACGGCGCGCTGCGCCGCTTCGGCACCGGCTCCCGTCCCGACTACGACAAGCGGAGGGTGTGACCATGGCCGTCGTCGACATCGACGCCAGGATCCCGAACAACGTCGACCTCTCCCACGATCGCCGCCTGCAGCGGGCGCTCGAGCAGTGGCAGCCCAAGTTCATCCGCTGGTGGGAGGAGCTGGGCCCCTCCGCGTTCAAGCGCAACCCCGTCTACCTGCGCACCGCGATCGACGTCGGACGCGAAGGCTGGGCCAACTTCGGCCACGTCGAGATGCCCGACTACCGCTGGGGCATCTTCCTGGCCGAGCCGGAGGCCGATCGCAAGATCGCGTTCGGCGACCACAAGGGCGAGGACGTGTGGCAGGAGGTGCCGGGCGAGTACCGGTCCGACCTGCGGCGCCTCATCGTCGTCCAGGGCGACACGGAGCCCGCCTCGGTCGAGCAGCAGCGCCACCTGAGCCTCACCGCCCCGTCGCTCTACGACATGCGCAACCTGTTCCAGGTCAACGTGGAGGAGGGCCGCCACCTGTGGGCGATGGTCTACCTCCTCCACGGCTACTTCGGCCGGGACGGGCGCGACGAGGCCGACGAGATGCTCGAACGGCACTCCGGTGACAGCGACAACCCGCGCATCCTCGGCGCGTTCAACGAGGAGACGCCGGACTGGCTGTCGTTCTTCATGTTCACGTACTTCACCGACCGCGACGGCAAGTACCAGCTGGCCTCGCTGCGGGAGTCGGCGTTCGACCCGCTGTCGCGGACGTGCGACTTCATGCTCAAGGAGGAGGCGCACCACATGTTCGTGGGCGCCACCGGCGTGGGGCGCGTCGTGCAACGGACCGTCGAGCTCATGAAGGAGCACGACACCGACGACGTGCACCCCCACGGGGGCATCAACCTCGACGTCCTCCAGAAGTACATCAACTTCCACTACTCGGTGTCACTCGACCTGTTCGGCGCCGAGACGTCGACCAACGCGGCGAACTACTTCGCCGCCGGGTTGAAGGGCCGGTTCCAGGAGGAGCGGCGCGACGACGACCACCAGCTCACGTCGTTCCACCGCCTCGTTCCCGACTGCGGCGACGAGGCCATCGGCGCCCGCGAGGTCACCCAGCTCGCCGCGCTCAACGAGACCCTGCGGGAGGACTACGCGGAGGACTGCCAGAAGGGCGTCGACCGCTGGAACCGCACGTTGTCCGAGGCCGGCAGCGACGTCCGGTTCCGCCTCCCCCACGTGGGCTTCCACCGCAACGTCGGCTCGTTCCGCGGCCACCGCGTGAGCCCCGACGGTCGCCTCGTCGACGAGTCGGAGTGGGCGGCGAACGAGGACGCGTGGCTGCCGAGCGCGGCCGACCGGGCCCACGTGCAGTCGCTGATGGTCGGCATCACCGAGCCCGGCAAGATGGCCGGCTGGGTCGCCCCGCCGTCGTCGGGCATCCACCGCAAGCCGGTCGACTACGAGTACGTCCGGATGTGAGACTCGCCCCACCGGCCGCCCGGTGCGCTCGGTCCCGGTCCGCCGGCCTGTGGGAGGAGGGTCAACGCGCCGTGGGGTCACCACCACCGAACGAGCTCGCAGATGCCGCGGAGGCGTTCATCCGGTGGGGAGCGGCGGCGCTCGTCGCCGTCTGCATCCCGGCCCTCCTGTGGAACCTGACGGTGGAGACGGGCGCTGCACCTGGTTCGGAGACCGCCACGGTCATCGGGGTTGCGGCAGCGTCGTTCCTGGTCGGCAGCGTGGCGATCTGCCGGGCCCTCCGACGGCACGCGATCGGCGAGCCAGAGCCCGCCGATGGCGACGCGACCGTGGCGACATCGGCCGACCAGCGTCCTCCCCGGCTGGTGGCCGAGGAGCTCGATGCCCTCGTCGCGGAGCGGAGGGCACCTCCGGACGACCTACGCCCAGGGCACGCCGCGATGCTGCTGGGCGCGCGCCGGGAGCGGGTGATGGGCGCGTGGCTCCTCGAAGGGATCCAACGGGGCTGGATCGAGGCCGGGCGTGGGCGCGTGCCCCCCGTCCTGCACCGGAACCCCGATCCGCCCACGACCCCTCCCCTCGCCGTCGGCACGATCTTCGAGCACGGCGCACTGTTCCTCGGCCGTCATCACCGGGGCCTCCGCACCGCCTCGAGCCAGGTCACGCGGGCGATCCGCCACTGGCGCGGCGCCTCGGGCCTGTGGGCGACGACCCGCCGGACGATCACGGTGACCACGGCCGTCGCACTCGTCCTGTCCGTGTCGCTGGCGGTGGTCCTGTGGTCCGTCGCGGACCCGAGCGAGCCGTTCGGCGTGCCCGCCATCGCGGCGTCCGCGCTCACGGGGTCGACCGTCGCCATCGCGGCGTCGGTCGTCATCAGCTGGCCACGCCTCACGCGGTACACCCCGGCGGGAACCTCCGTGTTGCTGCAGCTGCGGGGTTTCGAGCGCTTCCTCGGGCGCACGGCGGACGGTCGGTCGACCGATCCCGCCCGGTCCGACGATCCGGAGCCGCCGCCGTGGCAACGCCCGCATGCGGCGTGGGAGGTGGCGCTCGGCGTGCACGACCGGTGGGCGCACGACGTCCGGGTGAGCTCGATGGCTCCTCCCTCCTCCCACGGCGGGCTCGACCTCGGCGGGCTCATGGCGTTCGAGCAGTCCGTCGGATCGAGCGGCGGCAGCGTGATCAGTGGCGCCGAGGGC
This sequence comes from Actinomycetota bacterium, assembly GCA_034211175.1. Classification (GTDB taxonomy): domain Bacteria; phylum Actinomycetota; class Acidimicrobiia; order Acidimicrobiales; family CAIXPF01; genus JAXHUH01. Next base: position 10,435 of record JAXHUH010000245.1, on the reverse strand, counting down.
GGCGGCGACGGCGGGGACGGCGGCGGGGGCGACAGTGACGGCGGTGGGGGCGACGGCGGCGGGTGAGCGTGGGGCGCGACCCGGGCGTCAGGTGTGCGCCGGCTCCCAGCCGTGGGGCGCGCCGAGCGGGAGGTTGACCATCACGGCCTCGATCCACGCGATGTCGCCGTCGATCACCTTGAACCGCTCGAACAGCAGCGTGCTGCGGCCGAAGCGCATGCGCTCGCCCAGCTCGATCCGGCGACCGTCGGTCAGGTCGAGATGGGTCGCCGTGCCGGGGATGTCGAGGAACGCCACCGCGCCGACGACGCCGCGCTCGCCATCGACGACCGGGTACCGGCGCCCGCGCACGCCGGTGATGTAGCCGAACCAGCCCTGCGCGAGCTGGCCGTGGGGTGCTGGCCCCGTCAGCCACGTGGCGCGACGACGTCGTCTTGAACCCGTTCTCGATCCGCTGGCACCCGGACGCGAACGAGCTGTGCGCGGTGTCGTTCGCGAGGTCGTCGAAGTAGCCGTCGGCGACCGCGACCAGTGCGTCCCGTTCAACCGGCCCGGCGGCGAGGGGCTCGGCGAAGCACGGGTGCTCGTCGACCAGGCGATGGGGAGCGAACACCGACGCCTCGCCGTCGCGGCACACCAGCAGCTCGACCTCGACGAGCGCGGCGGCGTCGAAACCGAGGCGGGCGCCGACGATGGCGGGAGGACGGCCCGAGGCGGGCTCGACCACGGCGAAGACGAGGGCGCGGCCCATATCGGTGTCGACCACGGGGCGCTGGGCTCGCACCACGCCGGCGAGGTCGGCGAGTGCGCCCGGGGTGTACTCGGCTCCGTTCACGGTGCAGCGCACCCCTCCGGGCGCGCCGTGGAGCGACACGCCGTCGCCGAGGTCGTCGACGAACCGGTCCGCCGCCGCCACCAGCGCGGCCCGCCCGGCCCCGCTCATCGGCCCGTCCTCCGCGCCCGAACCATCATCACGTGCGTCAGCTCCCCCATGGTCGGGCGACGCTACCGCGCACGATCGCCGCCCGCCGGTGCGTCGTTCTCGGCGCACCGGCTCACCCGAGGCCCGACCGAACCGTCCCGATCCGGCGGCGGGGCGATCACCCACCGCCCACCACCGGTCTCAGGAGGGGACCAGGTTCATGTACAGCCACTCGTGGCCGGGCGCGAGGCCGGCCAGGGCCCGTCCGCAGTTCTCGATGGCGGCGGGCGCCGAGGTCACGTGCTGGGTGCCGGCGTGCATGTCGCGGAAGTGGCGTTGGAGCGCGCCCGACCGCAGCGCCGTGGTCCCACCGGCCCGGTAGACGGCGAGGCTGATCTCCTCGGCCGCCCAGGTCGTGTGGTAGAGCGCCAGGCGGGCCATGGTGCGCTGGTGGTGGCTCAGCGTGCCGCCGGCGGAGATGGTCGCGTCGATGTCGTCCCACACGTCGTGGACGAGTGCCCGGGCCGCATGCCACTTGGCCTCGGCCTCCCCGTAGGCGGCGTGGAAGGTGGCGCTCTCGGCCATTGTCCCCGGCCGGCCGAGCTTGGCGTGCACGAGCTCGGCGAGGTCGTCGAGCATGCGCCGGGTCACGCCGAGCGCCCAGCCCGAGTGGCCGATCAGCGCGAAGTGCATGATCCCGAGGCGGAACACGTCGCCACCCCGCAGCGGCTCCTCGGTCGGCCCCTCGTGGGTGAACGCCGCGGGAACGTGGACGTCGGTGATCTCGTAGTCGATGCTGCCGGTCGCCCGGAGCCCGAGCACGTCCCAGTTGTCGACGAGCTCGGCCCGCTCCACCGGCAGCACGAAGATCAGCGGCTGGCCCGTGTCCTCGACGATGCCGAGGGTGTGGATCCACTGGGCGTGGCGGATCCCCGAGGCGAACGACCACGAGCCCGACAGCCGGTAGCCGTCGCCGTCGCGCACCGCGGTCCCGGGCCTGGTGCCCTGACCGGCCACGACCGGCAGCCGGGGCCCGGAGAACATCTCGGCGACGGCCTCGTCGCCGAGGTAGGCGCCGCCGGTGCCGGTGGCGAGCGCGGCGGCCATGAGCACCCACGCGGCCGACGGGTCGGCCTCGGCCAGCGCCTGCACGACGTTCAGCGACGACACGGGGTCGAGCTCGCTGCCCCCGAGCGGCTCGGGCACCCACATGCCGAACAGCCGGGCGCCGTGCAGTGCGTCCACGACCTCGTCGGCCAGGCGACCGGCGGCCTCGCCGGCGTCGGCGTTGGCCCGCAACGTCGGAGCCAGGGCCCGGGCCGCGGCGACGAGATCGTCGGGTGCTCCGGCATCGGCCTCGCGGCCGCCCGCGGCTGCCGTCATCGTCATCGTGGCTCCCCCGTCTCGGTGTCGTCCCCCGGGCTCGTGCACGCACCGGTCGGGTGCGGCTCGCAGCGTCGATGCCGCCGGCGAACCGCCCGATCAGATGTGTGACCGCACAGCGGACACGTGCCCGAAGGGAGTGTTGTCGCCGCCCCCGAACGTGTCAAGGGTCACGGCACAGCCCGCATCGACGGCACTCGATGACGCTTGCCGACCACCCGACGTGTCGCTACGGTACGCACAGCGGCAAGTCGTCCGCACAACGGACACCGCACGACGGACACCGCGGACGTCATCGACCGGGGACCGGTGGGCCGCGCCGGCACAGCAACGAGGGGGAGACCGATGCCGACGACCTCACCAGCGCAGCGCCTGCACCACACGGCGTACGTCACCAAGGACCAGGAGGCCACGCGGCACTTCTACGAGGACATCCTCGGGTTCCCGCTGATCGCCACGTGGTCGGAGGCCGACGAGCTCTTCGGCGACGTGCGGGTCTACTGCCACACGTTCTTCGGGCTCGCGGACGGCAGCGCGCTGGCGTTCTTCCAGTTCGCGAACGAGAAGGACCAGGAGCTGTTCGACCCGGCGCTGGCACCGTCGCCGTTCCGCCACATCGCGCTGAAGGTCGACGCCGAGGGCCAGGCCGACATGGAGAAGCGGCTCCAGGAGGCCGGCTGGAACCCGGACGGGACGTTCGTGCTCGAGCACGGCTACTGCCGCTCCCTCTACACCGAGGACCCCAACGGCATGCTGCTCGAGTTCACGGTCGACACGCCGGAGGCGGAGCAGATCAACGAGCTGCGCGCCACCGACGCCCACGAGACGCTGAAGCGCTGGCTCGCCGGGGACCACACGAGCAACAACACCTACCGATGACGACCCGGCGGCCGCGGCGCGCCAGCTGCGCCGGTCGGTCGCCGTCGGTGCGGTCAGGGGCGCTCGGGGTCGATCGTCGGCAACAGGTCGAGGTTGGCCCACTCGCGCGTCACGTCGCCGGCGGCGTCGAGGAGCAGCGGCAGGTACTCGCCGGTGAGCCGCTCGATCGACGTCTCGGCGGCGTGGACGGTCACGTTCATCGCCGCCGCGACCCGGCCCGCCGTGTTGCGCACGGGCGCCGCCACCGATCGGATCCCGACCGACAGCAGCTCGTCGGACAGCGCCCAGCCGTCGGTCCGCACCCGCTCGAGCCACTCGTCGAGCTCCGCCCGCTCGGGGGTCACCTTGGGCACGATGCCCGAGCTCGACGGGATGGCGAGGACCTCGTCGAGCTCGTCGGGCTCGAGGTCGGCCAGCATCACCTTGCCCATCGAGGTGGCGACGGCCGGGAACAGCGTGCCGATGCGCACCGAGATGGCGATGATCTTCGGGACCGGCACGCGGGCGGTGTAGACGATGTCGCTGCCCGCGAGCTGCGACATCGAGCTGGACTCACCGGTCTTCGCGACGAGCGACACCATGTGCGGCCGGGCGATCTCCCAGATCCCCTGCGCCGCGATGTACGACGTGCCCAGCTCCAGCGTCTTCGTCGTCAGCGTGTACGAGCCGTCGACGGAGCGCACGTAGCCGAGCTGCTCGAGCGTCATCAGCAGCCGCCGCGCCGTCGGGCGGGCGAGCGACGTGCGGGCGGCGACGTCGCTCACCGTCAGCTCCATCGCCGTCGGACCGAACGCCCGGATCACGTCGAGCCCACGGGCGAGCGCCTCGACGAACTCGACCCTGCCGCCCTCGGCGGCTTCGCGCCTTGCCATGCCCCAATCCCGTCCTCTCACGGAAAAGAACGCCGATGCCCGGAGCCCAACCGACCGACCCGACGCCCGCCGACGGCGGGGGCCCGCTCGACGGGCTCCTCGTGGCGGACCTGTCCCGTGTGCTCGCCGGCCCGTACTGCTCGATGCTGCTGGCCGACCTGGGCGCAACGGTAGTCAAGGTCGAGAGCCCGGCCGGCGATGACACACGCACCTGGATGCCGCCCGAGCACGAGGGCGTGTCCACCTACTACCTGTCGATCAACCGCAACAAGCGGTCGGTCGTCCTCGACTTCCGCGACCCGGCCGACGCCGACCTCGCACGCGAGCTGCTGCGGCGGGCCGACGTCGCCATCGAGAACTTCCGGCCCGGCACCCTCGCCAAGTTCGGCCTCGACCGCGAGTCCGTGCGGGAGGCGAACCCCGGACTGATCTACCTCTCGATCAGCGGGTTCGGCACGGCGGAGGGTGCGTGGCTGCCCGGCTACGACCTCGTCGTCCAGGCCGTGTCCGGGCTCATGAGCCTCACCGGCGAGCCCGACGGGCCGCCGTTCCGGGCCGGCATCTCGGTGTTCGACGTCATGACCGGCCTCCACGGCGCCATCGGCGTGCTGTCCGCGCTCCACCAGCGGGCGACCACCGGCGAGGGCCAGCACGTCGAGGTCAACCTGCTGTCGTCCGCGCTGTCGGGCCTGGTCAACCAGACGGGGGCGTTCACCGCCGGCGGGGTCGTGCCCGAGCGGATGGGCAACGAGCACCCGAGCGTCTACCCGTACCAGCAGATGCCGACCCGCGACCGCGACGTGATCATCGCCGCGGCCAACGACGGCCAGTTCCGGGCGCTGTGCGAGGTGCTCGGCGCCGGCCACCTCGCCGATGACGAGCGCTTCCGGGCCAACGCCGACCGCACCGCCAACCGGGCCGAGCTCCACCCGGTGCTGGTCGAGCTGCTGGCCGACTGGTCGGCCGACGACCTGTTCATCGCGCTCAACAAGGCCGGCGTGCCGTGCGGGCCGATCAACTCGATCCGCGAAGGCGTCGAGCTCGCCGAGCGCCTCGGCCTCGATCCCCGGGTGACGACCGGGACGGGTGACCGCGAGGTCGACCTCGTGCGCAACCCCATCTCGCTCAGCGGCGCCCGGGTCCGCCACGACCTGCCGCCGCCGCTGCTCGGTGAGCACACCGACGAGATCCGGGCGTGGCTGGAGTCCCCGCTGGGCTCAGGACATGAGGGAGCGCTGCGATGACGACCGACCCGACGACCGGTCCGAGCGCGAACGGCACCCCGAGCTTCCGCACCGGGATCGGGGCATCCGACCTCCACACGATCAGCCTGCTCGGCCACGACGTCGCCGACGACCTGCTCGGGCAGATCACGTTCGGCGAGCTGGCGTTCTGGCTCGTGGCCAAGGAGCGCCCGACGCCGTCCCAGCGCGTCATGTTCGAGGCGGTGCTCGTCGCGTTGGCCGACCACGGCTTCACGCCGACCGCCATCGCGGCCCGGGTCACCCTGCTCAGCGCACCGGACTCGATCCAGGGTGCGCTGGCCGCCGGGCTGCTCGGCGGCGGCTCCCGGTTCCTCGGCGTGACCGAGGACTCGGCCCACTTCCTCCACCGCACGATCGAGGCGATGGAGGCGCTCCCGACGGACCAGGACGCGTGGGACGACGTCGCCCGGGACGTCGTGTCCCGGCGGCGGGCGGAGGGTGCGTTCGTCCCCGGCCTCGGCCACCCGGTGCACAAGGACGGCGACCCCCGCACGCCGGCGCTGTTCGCGCTCGCCCGCCGGGAGGGCCAGTTCGGACCGCACCTGGAGCTGTTCGCCGCCATCGGCCGGGTCCACCCCGAGATCCTCGGCAAGACGCTGCCCCTCAACGGCGCCGGCGTGTGCGGCGCCGTGCTCGCCGACCTCGGCCTGCCCATGGGGGTCATGCGCGGGTTCGCGCTCCTGGCCCGCTGCGCCGGCCTGCTCGGCCACCTCGCCGAGGAGCTCGAGGACCCGGTCGGCAACGACATCTACCTCACCGTCGACCGCAACACCGACTACCGGCCGCCGGTCGCGGGGACACCGTGAGCCCGCCCCGCAGGCCATCGCGCCCACCGGGCACACCCCTGGCCGTCTGCCCGCTCTGTGGTAACTTGTCCGCTGTACGTACACTCGCCATCGTCCGGGGGGACCGATGACCGATGCATCCATGACCGGGGAACGGGCGACCGCCTCGGCGGACATCTCCGTGCACCACAGCCGCGCCGAGCTCGGCACGCCGACGCGCTCGGGGTTCGCCGTGGCCTGGGGACGCTGGTACGAGTGGGTCGACGCCCACCCCATCGGCGCCATCGCGCTCGTCGGCTTCATCGCCACCCAGATGGGCACGTACTTCGGCTACGTGTTCCCGGCGGTCGGGCTGCCGGTGCTGCCGTGGCCCCTCTACAACGGCGTGCTCGCCTCACCGGCCGAGCCGTTCGGGAGCGCGGCGTCGTTCTTCACCGGCCAGTCCCTGCACTTCCTGAACGGCATCGTCTTCGCCATCCTCTACGCCGCGTTCGTCCGCCCGTCGCTGCCGCTGCCCGACACCCACTCCGGCAACATCGCGAAGGGCCTCGTCTACGGCGTCGCCATGACGATCATCAGCATCGGCGTGCTGGTGCCCTACGCCTACGTCCCCGACCAGGGCTACGGGTTCTTCTCGTTCAGCGGGCCCGACGGATGGAAGCTCCCCGCCGGCGTCCTGGTGTGGCACCTGATCTACGGGTTCATGCTCGGCACCCTCTACCAGCCGAGCGACCGCTCACCCCGCTGAGCGACCCGAACGCATCCGACCCCGGCACCGCCCCCGCCGGAGCCGGAACCACGGGCCGGGGTGCGCGTCGCGCATCCCGGCCCTCCGGTTCTCAGGCCCGGCCGAACGCACCGGCCATCGCCCCGCCGTCGACCGGGTAGATCGTGCCGGTCATGAACGACGAGGCGTCGGACGCCAGGAGCAGGGCCAGCCCGCCGATCTCGGCCGGCTGTGCCATGCGGGCCAGCAGCACCGTGTCGGCCCACGCTCGCCTTCTCGACCGCGGGCTCGATGGGCCCCGGGCCGCCGATGTTGGTGAAGAACGGGCCCGGGGCGATCCCGTTGACCCGGATCCCGGCCGGCGCGAGCTCCACCGCCGCCTGGCGGACGAGGTTGGCCAGCGCCCCCTTCGAGGCGCTGTAGCCGTAGCCCACCATCGAGTCGGCCCGCAGCCCGGCGGTCGACACGGTCACCACGATGCTGCCCCGCCGCGCCGGGCGCATCACGAGCGCCGCGGCCCGGATCGTGGCCAGCGTGCCGAGCAGGTTGACCGACACCGCGCCGTGCACGTCGGCCCAGTCGAGGTCGTGGAGGTGGCCGCCCTCCGCGCTGATCGCCGGGCCCCCGGCGATGCCGGCGTTGGCGAAGACGGCGTCGAGGCGACCGACCACACCGTCGGCGTCGGCGAGCACGCCCTCGATCGCCTCGGGCTCGCTGATGTCGCAGCACGCGGTGAACACGCCGCCGCCGACGCCCTCGAACGCAGCGGCGGCCCGCTCGAGGCCGACGCGGTCACGATCGATCAGCGTGATGTGGGCCCCGCACTGGGCCAGGCCCTCGGCGATGGCCAGGCCGAGGCCGCTCGCGGCGCCGGTCACGGCCACGTGGCGGCCGTCCATCGACAGCCGCTCGGGCAGTGTCGGCGTGGCGCCGTCGGAGCTCACGTCGGGACCCCGGTCGCCGCCACCGACGTGGTGGTGGTGGCGGCGGCGGCGCCGGACGCGTCGTCACGCAGATCGACCAGCACCTTCGAGACCTCGTGCGGGCTGCGGTCGAGCATCTCGAACGCGTCGCCGACCTCGTCGAGCGCCAGGACGTGACTGACGAGGGTCGACGCGAACGTGCGGTGGTCGCGGAGCAGGTCGAGCGCGGCCGCCAGCTCGGCCCGGTGACAGCAGCTCACCCCGAGGACGTCCAGCTCCTTCAGGGGCAGCGCACCCGGGCCGAGCGGCGCGGACTCCGCGGTCAACCCGACGACGACGATCCGCCCGCCGTGGCCCACGACCTCGATCGCGGTGGCGAGCACGTCGGCCCGGCCGGTCGTGTCGATCACCACGTGGGGCCCGTCGCTCCCGTGGCGACCGGCGAGCACCTCGGCCAGGTCGGCGGCGCCCGGGTCCGTGACCTCGAACCCGTTGGCGGCGAGCCGGTCGCGGCGCGACCCGACCGGGTCGACCACGACGACGTCGGCGCCACGGGCGGCAGCGGCCAGGGCGGCGGTCGCGCCGATCGGTCCGGCGCCGAGCACGACGATGCGCTCACCCGCCCGGACCCGGCCCCGCTCCACGGCGTGCACCGAGATCGACGCCGGCTCGGCGAGCACCGCCTCGGACGCGGCCAGGCCGGGGGCCGCGACGACGTTGGCCGTCGGCACGGCGACCAGCTCCTGGAGCGCGCCGTCGCGGTGGACCCCGATGATCGCCAGGTCACGGCACACGTTGGCCCGCCCGCCCGCGCACATCCGGCATCGACCACAGCCGACCACGGGCCACACGACGACGCGGTCGCCGACCGCCAGCTCGGCGCACCCGGGCGCGGGGCCGGCCGGGTCCGGGACCTCGACGACGGCCGACACCTCGTGGCCCTGCACCCGGGGCAGGAGCCCGTGGTGGGACTCACCGAGGTCGCCCCGGTACAGGTGGAGGTCGGAGCCGCAGATCCCGACGGCCTCGATGCGAAGGATCGTCTCGCCGGGTGCCGGCGCCGGGGGCTCGGGTCGCTCGGCGACCGTCACGACACCCGGCCGGTCGGTGACCGCGGCCTTCATGACGGCTGCACCGCAGCAGCGAGGAAGCCGAGCACCGCCTCGGCGACCGCGGCCGGCTGCTCGAAGTAGAGCGCATGGCCGCATCCGGGAACGACGTCGAGCACCGCGCCGTCGACGGCCGCCGCATAGGCCTCACTGTGGGCCCGGGGGATGATGCGGTCCTCCTCGGCGGCGAGCACGAGCGTCGGTGCGGTGATCGCCGCGAGACGTCCGGGCAGCTCGGGGTTGTGGAGGAACGGGGAGCGGGCGAAGCGCTCGAACGCCCGGGCGTCGCGCTCGGCGCGGGCGGTGGCCTCGGGCGTCGGCGGGACCGACAGGACGGCGACCGCGGCGAGCGGGTCGAGGTAGAGCGCCTTGACGATCTGCTCGGGCGTCATCGTGGCCAGGTCGGCCGGCGGGGCGCCGGGGACGTCGAGCCCGGCGGGGGCCATGAGCACGAGCCGGCGCACGCGGTCGGGCACCGTGCTGGCCAGCTCGGCCGCGATCCATCCGCCGAACGACGCGCCGACGACGTCGACCTGGTCGAGGCCGAGGTCGTCGAGCAGCCGCACGTAGTGGGCGACGAGCCGCGCCATCGAGTCGACCTCGGGGAGGTCGTCACTGCGGCCGAAGCCGGGATGGTCGGGCGCGATCACATCGTGGTGGGCCGACAGCAGCTCCAGGAACTCGTTCCACTCCCCCGCGCCGCCGGCGGCGTGGAGCGCGAGCAGCGGCGGGCCCTGGCCCCGCCGGAACATGCTGATGGTGCCCGATCCCGTCGTGTGCTCGACCGGGACGGGCCCGGCGCTCGTGTCCGTCACCGTCGGTCCCCCTCGCTCCCCCAGTGGTCACCTAGCGGACAGTTGTCCGTCCAGTGATCAGCGTTGTGGATGGGCCGAGGGCTGTCAACCGGGACGCGCCGCGGGCGGCCCGCCGGGGTCAGCTCCGGTCGAGCTGGCGTGCGAGGTCGTCGAGCACCCGGTAACACGGCAGCACCCGCGCCACCGACGCCTCGGGCTCGCGGTCCTCGGTGACGGCGGCGACGAGCTCGCGGTCCTGGAGCTCGAGCCCGTCCGACGCCCCCGCCACGCCGGACACGTCCACCGGCTCGCCCCGACCGGTGACGAGGTCGTCGTAGCGGGCGACGTAGGTGCCGGTGTCGCCGATGTAGCGGAACGTGGTCCCGAGCGGGCCGTCGTTGTTGAACGACAGCGACACCGTGCAGATGGCGCCGGTGTCGGCCCGCAGCTGGACCGACAGGTCCATGACGATGCCGAGCTCCGGATGGGGCGGCCCCGCCACCGCGTGGGCCTCGACGACCTCGCCGCCGCTCTGGTGGAGGAACAGGTCGACGGTGTGCGCGGCGTGGTGCCACAGCAGGTGGTCGGTCCAGGAGCGGGGCTCGCCGAGGGCGTTGGTGTTGGTCCGCCGCAGGAAGTGGGTCTCGGCGACGAGGTGCTGGAGCTGCAGCTCCCCCGACACGATCCGGCGCCGGACCCACTGGTGGGACGGGTTGAACCTGCGGGTGTGGCCGCACATGGCCACCAGGCCGGTCTCGGCGGCTCGTCGAGCGACC
>JAXHUH010000244.1:0-19594 GCA_034211175.1 Actinomycetota bacterium | reverse complement strand
TCGTCCTCGGGGCGGTGGGCCTCGTCGCACTCGCGGTCGGGCCGGGGCCGCCGCGGCTCGCGGGGCTCGTCCTCGTCGGGGTGATGCGGGGGGCGACGGTCGCCGTCCTCACGCTGCTCGTGATGAGCGCCCCCGGGGTCGGCGACCGGAACATGGGGATCGCGGGCGGGCTGATCTTCACTGCGGGTGAGATCGGCGGCGTGGCGGGCCCGGTGGTGACGGGCGTCGTCGCCGACGTCGCCGATGGATTCGTCACCGCGCTCATCGTCCTCGTCGCGGTGTGCTCGGCGACGGCATACCTCGGCTGGCTGGAGGTCCGCGACCAGCCCCGAGACCCCGAGAACCAGAAACCACCAGACTTTCACGCTGCGTGACGGGTGGCAAGCCCCCAGGTGAGGATGTGCAGGTCACGAAGATATCCTGGTGGATCGCCGTTTTAGGTGCATGTCACTCCCCGTGGCCGACTAGCATGCTCCCCCGACCATCGCCGCCGCCACGCCGAGGGGTACACGCCATGGGACGTCGTCCCAACCCGCACCGTCGCACGGAGTTGCTGGACGAGATCCTCGCCTACATCGGCGAGAACGGACTCGGGGAGCTGTCGCTCAGACCCCTTGCCCGGGCGCTCGGAACCAGTACCTACACGCTCACCTACCAGTTCGGATCGAAGGACGAGCTCGTCGTCGCCGCCGTCGAGCACGCCCTCGAGCGCCAGTTCGGCATCATCGAGGACTGGGTCAACGCCGACCCGGACGTCACGCCCGTTCGCCTCGTCCGCCTCTACTGGGACTGGCTGCGCGACGACGCCAACCTGCGTCTCGTCCGCATGCTCGTCGAGGGCGTCACGCTCGCCCGCAGTCAGCCCGAGCTGTTCGGGGTGGCCGCCAACACCTTCGTCGGCCAGTGGACCGACGTGCTCTCCGGCCGCTTCCGCCGTGCCGGGTTGTCCGAGCAGAGCGCCGCCGCGCTCGCCACCCAGACCCACGCCATGTTGCTGGGCCTTCAGCTCGACCTCATGGCCACCGGCGACTGGGGCCGCCTCGAGCCGGCCCTGGAGGAGCTGTGCCTCACCGTGGGGGCCGCCACCGGTCGTCCCGCCGTCGAGGCCAACTGAGCGCATCTGAGGGTGGGCTGAGGCCACGGCGCCCGCGGGCGCCGTGGCCGAGTGATCCGTCGTCGGCCGGGGTCCGTGCCGCGCTCACTCGATGGCGAAGAACGCGCCGATGCGGGTGCCGACGTAGATCCGCCCGTCCCAGACGGTCGGGGTCGACTCGATGCACCCGCCCAGCTCGAGCGCCCACAGCTCGGGCGGCCGGATCGTCGTGTCCGACACGTCGTACGCGTGCAGCGTCCCCGCGCAGTCGCCCTGGAGGAGCACATCGTCGACGACGACGGGTGACTGCCAGGTCGGGCCCGGGAGCGTGAAGCTCCACCGCTGCGCGCCCGTCTCCCGGTCGAGGCCGAGGACGCGCCCGCCGTTGGTCGGGACGATGACCAGGTCCCGGTGGATCGCGGGCGTCGCCCAGATCCCCGCCGGGTTCGTCGCGGCGTCGTCGACCGACCACACCAGCGGGTCGTCGGGCCGTCCCGGGTCGAGCTTCATGATCTGGCCGACCTCGCGCGCCCGGGCGAGGCCCCGCTCGAACTCCGAGCCGACGTACAGGTAGCCGTCCTCGTCGACCACGACCGACGCGTCGGTGTCGTCGCCGGTCCAGAAGCGGAACACCCGGGTCGGGTCCCCGCCGCTGCGCAGCGGGGCCAGGTCCCAACCGGTCACCAGCCCGCCGGAGTTGGCGACGTAGGCCACGTCGCCGGAGATGGCGACCGACGTCTCGATCGAGACCGTCCGGTCCGGCAGGGCGGCGAGCAGCTCGTCGTCCCAGCCCGGCGCCGCCCACACCAGCTCCGGGTCGACGCTGACCCGGCCGTCGGCGTCGTAGGCCCGGTTGAGGCGGACGGCGTGGATCCAGCTGTTCTCGCCGCCGGCGATCAGGAAGTCGCCGACCACCAGCGGGGCGCCGTCCCAGTCGTCGTTCCACAGCGTCGGTGACACCGCCGACGCCGGCAGGCGCCACAGCTCGACCAGCTCGTCGCGATCGAGGGCCAGCACCCGCAGGTTGTCGTCGCGCGACCCGATGTAGAGCAGCGGGTAGCCGTCCGGGTCGATCGTGCCCGAGCCCTTGATGTGGTCACCGGTGACGAAGTCGGGCTTGATCCGCTCGCCGGTGTCGGCGTCGAGGACGTGCACGGCCCGGTCGTACGCGCCGAAGGTGATCCACGTGCGGCCGTCCCGCTCGAACACCGACGGCTGGCCCGTCCAACCCGTGCCGCAGCGGACCTGGGGGTCGCCCCGCGCCGGAGCGCACAGGCCGCCGGTCTCCGGGAACCGCCATCGGATGGTCGGGGTGTCGGGCACGGGCCCGTCGCCGTAGTAGGTCCGGGTCGGGTTCCCCCGGAAGGTGAGCACGCCCTCGACCGTGTCGCCGTAGGGCTCGCCCGCCGACAACGGGTCGACGAACCCGTCGAAGGGCGGTCGCGTCGTGGTCGTCGGGGCCGCGGGGACGGTGGTGGCGGCCCCGTCCCCGGACGCCGGGTCGGCCGCGTCGTCGATCGGGGTGACGCTCAGGTCGGTGCCACCGTCGGCCCGCTCGTCGCCGCCCCGATCCTGATCCCGCGCGGCCGCGATCGCCCCGGCCGTGACGATCGAAGCGGTCGTCACGGCCAGGGCGATCAGGGTGACCGTCCGTCGGTGAGACATCTGCGAGCCCGCGATGGTGGCGAATGTAGCTCTGAACGGCCGTCGGGTCCGGGACCTGGGTGCCCGCCGGGAACGCTCGTCGGGCGTCGGCGACCGAACGTCGTTACCGATCGTTCGCGCCGACGGGTCGCTTCCTTCCCCCGTCTGGGGCATACTCAACGGGCGGTGCAGCTGATGCGTAGATGGTGCAGAGCTGTGACGCAGGGCGAGACAGCACGACCGGCCACGGCGAAGGGGGCTCCGCCGAGACCGGTGCATGAGGCGGGCGAGGAGACCCGGCTGATCGTGGCGACCGGCCGGGGCCCTTGGGAGGGTCATGAACGCGGCTGGTTCAGAGCGCGGGCGCCGGCGGTGGGGCGGATCGCGGACGGGGCCCACGGGCCCGTCGACGGAGCACGACCGCGCCTGGCCGTCGGTGCCGCGGCCCGAACCGCCCGACGCTGCCCCGCGGTCGCCGATCGAGGTGATGATGGCCGTGACCCGACCGCCGTCGCTGCGTCGCCGCCGGGTCGGACGGGTCGTCCTCTCGTGCGCGCTGCTGGTGGTGAGCACCGGGTCGGTCACCCTGCTCGGCGCCCGCGGCAAGAGCCCGGGGGTGGGGCGGGGCTACATCAGCGCCCTGCGGGCCGCCGACGTGTACGGCGAGTTCGGTGCGCTCGACCCGGCGGTCGACAACGCCCGTGCGGTGTGCTCGGGCCTCGACGCCGGGAAGCCGGCGCAGGGTGATCGCGCCGACCGCATCGGGGTCGAGCACTTCTGTCCCGACCATGCCGAGGACTTCGACGTCACCGCGGACGTCGAGCTCGACGGGCGGTTGACCCTGTTCGACGCCGGCTACGCCGGGCTCGGCGACGACCGGCCGTGCACCGGCCGCGCCGATGCCGTCGACCTCCGACCCGGTGCGCCCGTGGTGCTGGCCTCCGCCGACGGCCGCGTGATCGACCGCGCCACGCTATCGGACGGGCGGAGCTGGGGCTCCAGCTGCATCTTCGGGTTCACCCTGCGCCTGCGGGACGACGCCGATCGGTTCCGATTGCGGATCGGCGGGCGCGAGGCGATCGAGATGGGCCGCAGCGAGCTGGTCACGCCCCAGGGCCCGGTGTTCCTCGTCGGTTCGACCTGATCGGCGGCGTCGGGTGCCGCCGGTGGCGGCCGCGGGTCGGCTCGGGCCCGCTCAGCCCTTCAGTCCCTCGGCCACGAGGCGATCGAGGCGCAGCTCGGGACGCTCGGCCTCGAGGCGCTGCAGCCAGTAGACGCTCTCGAACAGCGCCAGGCGGGTGCCGTCGGAGCGGCGCAGCACGGTGACGCCCTGCATCGCGGCCAGCTCGGGCTCGCTCTCCTCGTCGGTCACCCGCGCGATCCGGTAGCTGGTCGGCGTGATCTCGACCGGGGCGCCGAACTCGTTCTCGAGCCGGTGCACGGCCACGTCGAACTGGAGCATGCCGACGGCCGCGAGCACGGGGAGCTGGTCGCCGAGCTCGGCGTCGCGCAGGACCTGGACGACACCCTCCTCGTCGAGCTGGGTGATGCCCTTGCGGAACTGCTTGTAGCGGCCGGTGTCGGTCACCCGGGCCCGGGCGAAGTGCTCGGGGGCGAAGCTCGGGATGGTCGGGTACGTGACCGCCTCGTCGGCCCACAGCGTGTCGCCCACCCGCACGTCGTTGGCGTTGACGATGCCGACGACGTCGCCGGGGAACGCCTCGTCGACCGTGTCGCGCTCGCGCCCGGTGACCTGCTGCGCGTACTTGGTCGACATCGGCTTGCCGGTCGAGTCGTGGGTGACGGTCATGCCCCGCTCGAAGCGGCCCGAGCACACCCGCATGAACGCGATGCGGTCGCGGTGGGCCGGGTCCATGTTCGCCTGCACCTTGAACACGAAGCCGGAGAACGGCGCGTCGATCGGTCGGGGGTGATCGTCGACGTCGACGCGGGGCTCGGGCGCCGGCACCAGCTGGACGACGGCGTCGAGGAGCTTGCCGACGCCGAAGTTCGTGAGCGCGGAGCCGAAGAACGTCGGAGTGGTCTCGCCGGCCCGGAACGTCTTGATGTCGACGTCGGCGCCGACCTCGTCGAGCAGGGCCAGCTCCTCGGCGGCCGCGTCCCACGCCTCGCCCTCGGCGGCGGCCGCGGCGTCGTGGTCGAGGTCCTCCTCGGGGGCCATGGTCGCGCCGTGGGCCGTGCGCAGGTACCGGGTGTAGACGCCGGCGCGACGGTCGACGACGCCCCGGAAGTCCCCGGAGATGCCGACCGGCCACGTCACCGGCGTCGGGACGACCCCGATCTGCGACTCGATCTCGTCGATCAGCTCGAGCGCCTCGCGGCCCGGGCGGTCCCACTTGTTGATGAAGGTCAGCAGCGGCAGGCCGCGCTGGCGGCACACCTCGAACAGCTTGAGCGTCTGGGGCTCGATGCCCTTCGCCGCGTCGAGCACCATCACCGCGGCGTCGGCCGCGGCGAGGACCCGGTAGGTGTCCTCGGAGAAGTCGCGGTGACCGGGCGTGTCGAGCAGGTTCACGACGTGGTCGCGGTAGGGGAACTGGAGCACCGTCGAGGTGATCGAGATGCCCCGCTTCTGCTCCATCTCCATCCAGTCGGACGTCGCGGAGCGCCGCCCCCCGCGCGCCTTCACCGAGCCGGCCTCGCCGGCGATCGCGCCTCCGTAGAGGAGGAACTTCTCGGTGAGGGTCGTCTTGCCCGCGTCGGGGTGGGAGATGATGGCGAAGGTCCGCCGCCGAGCTGCCTCGGCAACAACGTCGGTCACCGACCCAGTGGACAGCCGTCCCGGGCCGGTTCGCAACTCGTGCGCCGGTTTCCCCGCGGCGGTGATGCCATCGGACGCGGCCGTCGCCGGCGTCCCGGGCGCCGCCTCAGACGGCCGTCTGGTTGTCGAGGGCGATCATGAGCAGGGGCACGGTGCCGAGCAACGTGACCACGGAGGAGATGACGAGCGCGGTGACGAACCGCATCAGCTCCTGGGCCCTCGTCGGGCCACTGACCAACAGGCTGTTCATGTGGTGGTTCCCGATCGGTGGGAGGCCCGCACCGGCGGGGGGACGGGTCCCGGAGGGCGGTTCCGGGCCCGGGTGGTACCGGTGCGGGCGGGCGGATGGGACGGGGTCGGGCGGTTGGTGTTCGGGCTGGTGGCGGTCGCAGCGGTGGGCATGGTCCGGGCGGCGGGCTGATCAGTCGAGCTCGATGATCCCGAGCCGCACCGCGCTGAGCACGGCGTGGGTCAGGCTCTGGGTGTCGAGGCGGCGGTAGATGGCGTTCAGGTGGTTGTGCACGGTCTTCTGGGTGATCCCCAGCTCCCGGGCCACCTGCTTCGTGGTCGATCCGTCGGCGATCGCCTGGAGGATCTCGACCTGCCGCTCGGACAGCAGCGGTTCGGCGTCGGGTGCCAGGACGTCCTTGGCCGCCCGCAGCATCGAGTCGGCCAGCTCGGGGGTCAGCCCGGTCTCGCCGCCGGCGACGGCCCGCACGGTTTTGAGCACCTCGGAGAACGAGCTGCCCTTCGACAGGTAGGCCCGGGCGCCGGCGTCGAGCGCCTTGCGGGTCTTGTCGACGTCGTCGTGCATGGTGAGCACGACGACCCGGGCCTCGGGCATCTGCTCCTTGATGCGCCGGGTCGCGGTGACGCCGTCGAGGACCGGCATCGAGATGTCCATCACGATGACGTCGGGCTTCGTCTCGAGCGTCATGTCGATGGCTTCCTCGCCGGTCGACGCCTCCGCGACGACCTGTTCGCCGGCGGACTCGAAGCCGCGGCGGATGCCGTCCCTGAGGATCTTGTGGTCGTCGGCGAGCAGGATGCGGATCACTGGGCTGGTTCCTCCACGGCGGCTCCCGCCCGTACGGTGATCTGGGTTCCCTTGCCGGGCGTGGAGCGCACGGTGAGCCGTGCGCCGACCACGTCCGCACGCTCACGCATCCCGACGAGCCCGTAGGCGCTGTCGCGGATCCCCCGCTCGGGGTCGAAGCCGCGACCGTTGTCGGCGATGGTGAGCGTCCCGGTTCCGCCCCGGACGTCCCAGACGACGTCCACCCGGGTGGCGTCCGCATGCTTGGTGACGTTGGACAGGCCCTCCTGGAGGACCCGCAGCAGCTCGTTCTCGACCGGCACCGGCAGCCGCTCCGCCGGGTCGGTCACCGTGAACGTGGCGAGCGTGCCGCCGCGCTGGTTGAACCGCTCGACCAGCTCGCGGGCGACGAGGGCCAGCGGCTTGTCCTCGGTGACGCCGCTGCGCAGCTGGCGCAGGGTCTCGCGCAGCTCGTCGATGGCGGTCTGCACGTCGCCGTAGAGGTCCTCGAGCTCGCTGTTGGGCTCGCCGCTGGTCGTGATGATCCGCTCGAGCTCGAAGCTGATGTACGACAGCCACTGGCCGATGCGGTCGTGGAGGTCGCGGGCGATCCGGGAGCGCTCCTGCTCCGCGCCGAGCGTCCGAAGACGGCGGAACGAGCGGGCGTTGTCGACCGTGAGCGCCAGCACCTCGCTGAGCCCGTCCATGATGCGGCGGTCGCGCTGGCCGTACCGGTTGGGCTCGGGGTGCTCCACGGCGAGCACGCCGATGACCCGTTCCCGGGCCCGGACGGCCGTGTACACGCCGCTGCCCGAGCGGGGCGACACCCCGGTGGCGCCGTCGGCCAGGTCGTTCTTGAGCAGCGGACCGGTGCTGGTCAGCGCGGCGGCGAGCTGGGGCGGGAGGTCCTCCGCGGTCGACGACGGCCGCAGCGCGCAGCCGTCGGTGATCTGGGGGATCCACTCCTCGGACTGCTCGTCCTTGACGACCAGCGCCACGACCTCGGCCCCGAACGCCTCGCGGATCTGGTCGCGGGCGTTGTCCATCGCCTCGCGCAGGTCGAGCGAGGTCGGCAGGGTGCGGGCGACCTGGTTGAGGATGCGCAGCAGGTCGTTGGCCTCGACGAGCATGTCGACCCGGCCGGTGAGGCTCTGGCGGCGGGTCTCGGCGTCGAGGAGGCGGGCCCGGGCGAAGGCGACCAGGCCCACGGTCAGCGCGAACGACGCGATGGTCAGCGCCGAGTCCTGGCTGCTGAGCACGAACTCGATCGCCTCGTCACGCTCGCCGCCGCCGGTGAGCACGTCGGTGAACGGTTGGGCGATGAGCGTGCCCGCCCAGATCGCACCCACGCCGGCGACGATCAGCACGAGGCCGGTCGCCATGCCCCAGCCGAACGCGCCGACGGTCGCCGCGGCGAGCACGCAGAACACGAAGCCGGAGCTGAAGGCGCCGTTGATCCCGACGCCGATCCCGACGACGAGGGTGTCGGTCAGCGCCAGGAGCCGGTGGCGGATGTCGGTCGAGCCGAGCCGTATGGGTCGCAACGTCCGCCACGTGGTGACGAACAGGACGATGCCGAGCGTGACCACCGGGTCGAGGAGGCCGTTGCTCGCCTCGTCCGCGGCGAAGATCAGGCCGAACATCACGGTGCCCCACCGGATGGCCGCGACGACGGGGGAGATCGTCGCCTGGACCGGTGCCGGCAGCCGGAGCGACCGGGTGCTGTCGTCCATGCCGCCGAACGGCAGCGCCCGCAGGGCGGTCGCGGCCTCCGACGGGGTGATCGAGGTGATGGGCGACACCGGGCGCGGCTTCTTGGCCCGCTGCTCGGCGCCCACCGGCTCGCGGCGCTCGACGGGTGGGTCGGTACTCGGCTTGTGCGCGTGGGTGTCGGTCATGATGTGCTCACAGCCCCCACTGGGTGAGCTTGCGCACCCTCTGGGTGGCAGCAACGTGTGCAGTGCATGCTAGTGACCGCTGAGAGAATTCACCATTGCACCGTTCGTGGTCACTTGATGCAAATCCGACGAAGGGTTGTCGCGCGGGCTCGATGGGCATCCGGCCCGCCCGCCTGAGTACCGTGCACGGCCGTGTCCGATGCCACCGCTCCACCCTCGGCGCCCGGCGGCGGGCAGGACCCGTCCGACGAGGTCACGTACCCCGGGGCCCGTCCGCCCGACCGTCGCTACGACATCGACGTCGCCGGCCTGCGCCTCGCCGTCCACGAGTGGGGTGACGCGGCGGACCCGCCGATCCTCCTCACCCACGGTGGCTTCGACTTCGCCCGCACCTACTCGGTGTTCGCGCCGCTGCTCGCGGCCGAGGGTTGGCGGGCGGTCGCCTGGGATCAACGGGGTCATGGCGACTCCGAGCACGCTGCCCTGTACAGCTGGGGGGCCGACGTCCGGGACGCAGTGGCGGTGCTCGACACCCTAGGTCACGACCCGATCCCGGTGCTCGGGCACTCGAAGGGCGGCGGGCTCATGCTCCAGCTCGCCGAGGCCGCGCCCCACCGGATCTCCCACCTGATCAACCTCGACGGCCTCCCGGGCAAGGGCAAGGCGCCCGATGTCGCCGAGCACGAGCGCACCCGCCAGCTCGGCGCGGACACCGTGGCGTGGCTCGACCACCGGCGCCGCACGGCCGAGCTCCAGCGCAAGGCCGGCTCGCTCGACGAGCTCGCGCAGCGCCGCGCCCGCATGAACCCCCGGCTCGAGCCCGCGTGGCTGCGCTACTTGGTGAGCGTCGGCGCCCGCCACGACCCCGACGGCTGGCGGTGGAAGCTCGACGCGTCGATGCGCTTCGGCGGCATGGGCCCGTGGCGACCCGAGTGGTCGATGGACCGCCTGCCCGGCGTGGGTGTGCCCGTCCTCGGGGTCCTCGGCCTCGAGCCCGAGGAGATGGGCTGGGGCTCCAAGCCCGAGGACGTCGAGCCCTACCTGCCACCGGGCGCCCGGTTCGTCCCCCTGGAGGGGGCCGGCCACTTCGTGCACATCGAACGGCCGAAGCTCGTCGCCGACCTCGTGCTGGAGTTCCTCTCGTGAGCGACCTGTCGCACTCCCACGGCACGGGTGGCCCCTCGGCCGCCGTCGAGGCGAACGGCGTGGCCCACGTCGTCCTCCGCCACAACAAGGTCACCCTGGCGCTCCACCGGCTGCGCGACGGCACGGGCCGCCCGCTGCTGCACCTCCACGGCCTCGGCGAGCGCACGCCCGAGCGTGTCCCGGCCGCGCTCGAGTCGTGGCGGGGCCCGGTGTGGGGCCTCGACTTCACCGGCCACGGCGCCTCCACCATCCCCAAGGGCGGCGGCTACACGGTCGAGCTGCTCATGGGCGACGCCGACGCCGCGCTCGCCCACCTCGGCGAGGCCACCATCTTCGGCCGGGGCATCGGCGCCTACGTCGCGCTGCTCATCGCCGGAGCCCGCCCCGACCTGGTCAAGGGGGCCGTGCTGTTCGACGGCCCCGGCATCGCCGGCGGTGGCCCGAGCCCCGGTACCGCCAACATCGTGCGCGTCGACCCCGATGCGGTCGTGCCGCCCGACCCGTTCGCCCTCGCCGAGCTCAGCCAGGACGTGCGCCCCGCCGACTACGCGGCCACGTTCGCCCGCATGACCGTGCAGAGCTCGAAGGTCGACCCGCCGCTCGTGGTGGCGGCGTTCTCGCGTCCGCCGTGGCTCGACGCGGTGGTCGACGAGTTCGGCGTGACGACGATGTCGCTCGGCGCCGCGCTCCGCCGCTACTCGACGGCCTAGCCCGGCCGGCTCCGGCGGCTCACGCCGCCGGGTGCCAGCGGCTCACCAGCGGCGGTCGGCCGTGATCAGCCGGCACGCCGCCTGGGCCGGTATCGGCTCACCGATGAGGAAGCCCTGCGCCCGGTCGCATCCGAGCCTGCGCAGGGCCGCCAGCTGCTCCGCCGTGGCCACGCCCTCCGCGGTGCAGACGAGATCGAGCGCGTGGGCCAGGTTCACGATGGCCTCGGTGATCGCGGCGGCGCCCGGGTCGCTCACCAGCTTCGACGTGAACGAGGCATCGACCTTCACCGCGTGCACCGGGAACCGGTGGAGGTAGGCGAGCGACGCCCACCCGGTGCCGAAGTCGTCGACCGCCAGCATCACGCCGAGCCCGGCGAGGTCGGCCAGCGCCAGGTCGGCGTTCTCGCACTCGTCGAGCAGCACCGACTCGGTCAGCTCGAGCGTGAGCTGCTCGGGGCTGATCGCGGCGTGCTCGACTGCGTGGCGGACGCGCTCGAGCAGGGTCGGGTCGTCGAGCTGGCGGGCCGAGAGGTTGACGCTGACCGACAGGTCGGCCGCGGCACCGAGCCGTTGCCAGCACGCCAGCTCGCGGCACGCGGTGTCGATCGCCCACGCCCCGACCTCGGTGATCGTGCCCGTCCGCTCGGCGACCGGCACCACCTCGGACGGCGGCAGCAGCCCCCGCTCGGGGTGCTGCCAGCGCAGCAGCGCCTCGAAGCCGGCGAGGCGTCCGGTGCGCAGCGACACCGTCGGCTGGTACCAGAGGCGGAGCTCGTCCTGCTCGATGGCCCGGCGGATCTCGCGGTCCGCCGAGAGCCGCCGTTGTGCCGGTGGGGCGACCGGGCGTGCCAGGCCGACCAGGTCGTCGCCCTGGCAGGCGTGGTCGCGTGCGGTGCGGGCCTCGGCCACGAGCTGGTTGCCGTCGCTGTCGGGGAGGGCGATGGCCATGCCCACGCAGCTGCGGATCATGCCCTCGGTGCCCCGCTCGGACACCGGCCGGCTGGCGGCCCGCACGACGCGCTCGGCGATGGCGACCGCCTCGAGCTCGTCGGCCAGGTCCTCGCAGACGACGACCAGGTCGCCGTCGGCGACGACGGCCACCGTGTCGGCCGGCCGCAGGGCCTCGACCAGCCGGGCGACGACCACGGTGCGGATGTCGGCCGCCCGGCGACGCGCCTCGGTCGGCGTCCGGCCGGCGGCGTCATCGGTGGTGGAGCTGCCGGGAACGGTGCCGTAGGACACGGCGATCACCGCGACGAGCCGATCGGACCGCTGCGCACGGCCGAGGGCCTGTGTGAGGCGATCGTTGAGCAACGCGCCATCGCTCGGCAGCGTCGCCTCTCGGCCGGGTGGGTTGCTCACGGTCGTTCCTGTCCTCGGTCCCCGGTCGGCGGGCGGCTCGCGCCAGGGCGGTCGACAAGAGGCTAACCCACGTCGTGAAGGTCAGTTGTCGTCCGAACGGCGTTCTACCTGGGGCAAGAGTCCCTCTTCATCGTCGCCGATGGCGTCGTCGTCGTCCGCCTCGGAGCGCCCTGGCGCGGGTACGTCGAGGCCCGGGAGGCGGTCGAGGTCGGCCACGACCCGTTCGACGTGGACCCGGGCCGACCGGATCCGCTGGCGGCACAGGCCGATGAGCGCGGAGCCGCGCTCCACGAGCCCGGCGAGGCGGTCGACGTCGACCGTGTCGCCCTCCAGCTCGGCGAGGATCTCGTCGAGCTCGGCGATGGCGTCGGTGTAGCCGATCGTGGCGTCGGTCGCCCCGGCGCCGCCCGCCCCGTCGGCGGCCGCGCCATCGGTGCTCGTGCCGGGATCGTCGTCGGGTCCGGGGTCAGCCATCGTCATCGGCAGGTCGTTCTCCGGGTGGGGTCCGGGCGGTGCTGTGGAGCAGGCCGCCCTCGAGCGTCGTGATGAGCGCCGTGCCCTCGGGCGCCTCGTCGGGCCGGCGCAGCACGCGCCCACGATCGTCGCGCGTGATCGACCAGCCCCGGGCCAGCGCCCGCGCCGGGTCGAGCGCGGCGACGCGTGTCGCCAGCGCGTCGAGCTCCCGTTCGGCGTCAAGCAGCGGTCGGGGCGCGGCGCGGGCCAGCCGCTCGGCGCGGTCGGACAGCACGAGGCCGGCCCTGTCGCCGCCCCGGAGCGCGTCGCGGCCGAGGCGGCGGGCGCTGCGATCGAGGTGGGCCTCCGCCTCCCGGGTGGCGACCGCGGCCTCCCGCCCGAGCCGCGTCGCCGCCGCCGTGATCCGCTGGTCGGCGAGGGCCAGCGCGCCGTCGGTCTCGCGGGCGAGGCGCCGGGCGGTGGCGTCGAGGCCGGCCGTCGCCTCGCCGAGGATCGCGCTCGCCCGCTGCACGAGGCGGCGCTCGCCGTCGTCGACGCGGCCGAGGTGGTCCCGCGCCCGGTGCACGAGCCCCGCGGCGCAGGCCGTCGGGGTCTTGTACGAGGTGTGGGCCACCCGGTCGGCGACGCTCTCGTCGATCTCGTGGCCGATGCCGGTCCACACGGGGACCGTCGACGCCGCTATGGCCCGGGCGAGGCCCTCGTCGTCGAACGCGGCGAGGTCGGTGCGGGCACCGCCACCGCGGACGAGGGCGATGAGCTCGACGCCGAGCATCTGCGCGGTCTCGAGCGCGGCGAGCATCGACGGGCCGGCGTCGGCGCCCTGGACCCGGGTGTCGATGCAGGTCACCTCGAAGCCGAACCCGCTCGCCTCGAGCTCGCCGAGCACGTCGCGCTCCGCCGCGCTGTGGGCCGAGGTGATCACGGCGATGCGCAGCGGCGCCGGACCGAGCGGTCGGGACCGGTTGGCGTCCAGGAGCCCGTCGGCGGCGAGCGCGGCGAGCAGCCGCTCACGGTCGGCGGCGAGGCGCCCGAGCGTGAACTCCGGGTCGATCCCGGTCATGCGGACCTGGACCTTGCCGGCGCGGGCCCACAGGTCGACCGTGCCCCGGATGCGGATCTCGATGCCGTTGTCCATCCGCACCCCGCCGCTGCGCTTGAGCACGGCGTTCACGTCCCGACGCTGAGGCGCGAGCAGCGCCACGTCGATGGCGGCGTCGACGTGGCGGCCCAGCTCGCCGGGGTCGACGAGCTGGAAGTACACGTGCCCGTTGGGATGGCGGCGCAACGACTGGATCGCGCCCTGGATCCACACCTGCCGGGGGAACGCGGCGCGCACGGCCTTGGCGATCGTCTCGGCCAGTTCGCCGACCGTGAAGGTCCGCTCCGACATGGTCGAGACCGTAGCGGTGCGCCGCCCGGGCCGGTGCGCCCCGACCGCGCCGACCGTCGGGTCAGCCCGTGGCGATCGGGGCGACCGCGGCGCGGCACAGGGCGATGAGGTCACTCGCGGTGAGCTCGATCTCGAGGCCGCGGCGGCCACCGGAGATGAACACGGTGTCGTGGGCGAGCGCGTCCTCGTCGACGACCGTCGGCAGGCGCTTGCGCTGCCCGAGTGGGCTGATCCCGCCGATGACGTAGCCGGTGGACCGCTCGGCGTCGGCCCGTTCGGCCATCGTCGCCTTCTTCGTGCCGAGCGCGGCCGCCACCGCCTTGAGGTCGGCGTCGCGGTGCACGGGCACGACCGCGACCGCGAGCTGCTCGCCGATCCGCACGACCAGGGTCTTGTGGACCCGGGCCGGGTCGACGTCGAGGGCGACGGCGGCCGCCGGCCCGTAGCCGAGCTCGTCGTCGAGGTCGCCGGTGTCGCGCTCGTGGACGCGGAAGTCGATCTTCGCCCGCCGGGCCGCCGTGACCGCGGGGGTGACCTTGCCGCTCACGGCCCGAGCCGGTCGGGCCGCCGGTCGTTGGCATCGGACATGACAACCATCGTCGCCGATCCCGGCGGCGATGCACCATCGAGAACCGGCCGCTCCGGGTGGCCGCGCCGCGGTACGTTTCGCTGACGTGAGACTGTCGCGTGGTGCGCTCCTCGCCGGGTTCCTGGGCTTGGCGCTGCTGCTCGTGTTCTCGGTCGTCGGGTTCCCGGGCCGCCAGGCGCCGACCCCGGGCCCGCTGGCCGAGGGGCGGACCGACCGCGCCGAGCTGGTGTCGTCGACGGCCCACGGTGCGGGCGACGTCGTGCAGTGGGGCGTGTGGCTCGCGCCCAACGCCAGCGACGACCCGGTGACGCTCGAACGGGTCGAGCTGGCCGAGGCCGCCGGCGTCACCCTCCTCGACGCACGTGTCGTGCGGGCCGACGACGGCGGGATCTCGCTGGAGGACGGTGAGCCCGACCCGTCGCTGGCGCCGGTCGACGGGTTCGAGATCCCGGGCTCGCCGCCCGAGGACGAGGACGGCGAGCAGCCCGCCTGGCAGCTCGTGCTGGTGGTGCGCCTCGACGGGCCGGCCGGCTCCGCCGACGCCGTCGACCTCCACTACCGCCAGGGCCAGCAGGACTTCGTTGCCCGCTACGACGGCCTCCGCCTCGAGCTCGGCAACGCCGCGATGACGGCGGACACGGCGCCCTGACCGCGGGCTCTCCCGCGTCGCAGGGCGACCCGATGGCGGCGCGAGGGGGACGAGCCGGCTTCCGTCGACGGCACGGAAACCAAACCGGCCGGTAAAGGTAACGTGACCCCAATGGTCACGTCCGACGCATCGACGACCGGTGGCGGCCGTGCCGATGCCGCCGATGCCGCCGGCGTGGAGGGCGCACCGGCACGGCCGGCCGCGGCGCCCGAGCGCCTGCGGGGCCGGCTCGACAAGCGCCGGGCGATCCTCGACGCCGCGGCCGACGTGTTCGCCACCCAGGGCTACGAGCGGGCCAGCGTCGACGCCATCGCCACCCGCTCCGGGGTGTCGAAACCCACGATCTACAACCACTTCGGCACCAAGGACGAGCTGTTCCGGGCGTCGATCGCCGAGTCCGCCGCCCGGGTGCACACCGAGTCGGCCGACGCGCTCCTGTGCCCCGAGCGCGGCGTCGACACCGGCGAGTCGACGTGGCGCGCCGGGCTCCACGCCATCGCCCGCGACCTCGCCGACTGCCAGCGCTCGTCGTGCGCCCAGTCGCTCGCCCGCCTGATCCACGCCGAGGTCGTCCGCGACCCCGAGCTGGTCGACGCCGTCCACCGGCGGGCGGTCGATCCGGTCGTCGACGCCCTCGCCGGCCGCCTCGCCGTGCTCGCCAACGCCGGACGACTGCGGCTGGCCGATCCCCACCTCGCGGCCAAGCAGTTCATGGCCCTGATCACGGCCGAGCTGCCCGAGTTGAGCCGCCTCGGCACCCGTCGGGTCGACGACGCAGCGTTCGCCTCGGCGGTCGCGGCCGGCGTCGACACGTTCCTGCGCGCCCACGGCGCCGGCCCGGAGGCCGACCGATGAGCGAGCTGCCGACACCCGTCCCGCCACCCCGCCGCCGCACGCCGACCCCGGCTGACGGCGCCGGGGCGACCACGAACGCACGAACCCCGAATCGGGAGGGCCGACCGCCCATGACCGCACCCACGTCCACCTCCGCCCCCACCGCCACCGGTACGGGCTCGCCGGCGTACTCGATGCTCGACCTCGCCGCCGTCGGGGAGGGCGAGACCATCGCCGACAGCTTCCGCTCCAGCGTCGAGCTGGCCCGCCGGGCCGAGGCCGCCGGCTATCGGCGCATCTGGTACGCCGAGCACCACAACATCGCCTCGATCGCGTCGTCGGCCACCTCGGTGCTCATCGCCCACGTCGCCGCCCACACCGACCGCATCCGCCTCGGCTCGGGCGGCGTGATGCTGCCCAACCACTCGCCGCTCGTGATCGCCGAGCAGTTCGGCACGTTGGCCACGCTCCACCCCGATCGGATCGACCTCGGCCTCGGTCGGGCGCCGGGCACCGACCAGATCACCTGGCGGGCGATGCGGCGCGACCCGGCCGCGTCCGAGCGGTTCCCGGAGGACGTCCTCGAGCTCCAGGCGTTCCTCGGCGACGAGAGCCGGGTCAGCGGGGTTCGGGCCATCCCCGGTGAGGGCACCCACGTGCCGCTGTACATCCTCGGTTCGTCGCTGTTCGGCGCCCAGCTCGCCGCCAAGCTCGGCCTCCCGTACGGGTTCGCGTCCCACTTCGCGCCCGGCGCCCTCCACGACGCCGTGCGCCTCTACCGGGACCGGTTCGAGCCGTCGGCCCAGCTCGCGGAGCCCTACGTGATCGCCGGGGTGAACGTGGCCATCGCCGAGACCGAGGAGGCGGCCCGGGCCAAGTTCGAGCGCACCCGCCGGGCCCGGACCCGGAGCCTGTTCGGCCGCAGCGTCGAGCGGCGCCTGACCGACGCCGAGGTCGACGCCATCCTCGCCTCCCCCCAGGGCGCCCACGTCGACCAGATGATGACCTACACCGCGGTCGGTGAGCGCGACGTGGTCCGGGCCTACCTGGACGACTTCCGCAGCCGCTGCGGCGCGGACGAGCTGATGGTGGTCCACCACGCGACCGACGCCGCGGGCCGGCTCGAGTCGGTCGACCTCCTTGCGGAGGCCGTCGGCCTGGAGGGCGCCGCAACCCCGGCCTGAGTAGCCGCCGGCCGGAGCGCGTCCGGCGACGGCCGGCGCAGCTGGGCAAGGTCGGCGCGCCGTGGCACGATCGCGGGGATGACCGGCCAGGGGGCGTCCGACCAGCGGCTGAACGATCTCGCCGTGCTGCGCCGCGTGCGCGACCGGATCGACCGGGAGTACGCGCAGCCGCTCGACGTCGAGGCGCTCGCCCGCGGCGCCAACATGTCGGCCGGCCACCTCAGCCGGCAGTTCAAGGCCGCGTACGGCGAACCGCCGTACAGCTACCTGATGACCCGGCGGATCGAGCGGGCGATGTCGCTGCTGCGGCGCGGTGACCTGAGCGTCACCGACGTGTGCTTCACGGTCGGTTGCTCGTCGCTCGGCACGTTCAGCACCCGGTTCACCGAGCTGGTCGGTGTGTCGCCCAGCGCCTATCGCGAGCGGTTCGCGGACGAGGCCGCCGGGATCCCGCCGTGCATCGCGAGGCGGGTCATGCGACCGGTCAGGAATCGAGAAGCACCCGCGGCGGGCCGTTCCTAGGTTGGCGACATGCACATCACGATCCACTCCAGCTTCCTCCCCCACGACGACGCGGACGCCGCGCTCGCCTTCTACCGCGACACCCTCGGCTTCGAGCTCCGCAACGACGTCGGCTACGACGGCATGCGCTGGCTCACCGTCGGCCCGCCCGACCAGCCCGGTGTCAACGTCGTGCTCAACCCGCCGGGAGCGGACCCGGGCATCACCGACGAGGAGCGCCGGGTCATCTCCGAGATGATGGCCAAGGGCACCTACGCCAGCCTCCTCCTCGCCTCGAAGGACCTCGACGGCGTGTTCGAGAAGCTGCAGGCCAGCGAGGCCGACATCGTCCAGGAGCCGACGGACCAGCCGTGGGGCGTCCGCGACTGCGCCGTGCGCGACCCCGCCGGCAACATGGTCCGCATCCAGCAGCTCCCCTGAGGCAGACGCCGCCGGCGCGACGCGGCATCGCCGCCGCCGACGCGGGCACCGGCGATGATCCCGGGACGCCCGATCCGTCCACCCCTCGCCGCGAGTCGCCGGCGGCGGGACGAACCGCCGGCGCGATGCGGGCCGATCCACGGAGCAGAGGGAGCACGAACGAGACATGGCCACGACGAACGAGACCCCGCCGGCCGCTCCGGGAACGGGTTCGCACCCCGCCGACCGCCACGACCTCATCCGTGTGCAGGGGGCGCGGGAGAACAACCTGAAGGACGTCAGCGTCGAGATCCCCAAGCGTCGGCTGACCGTCTTCACCGGGGTCTCCGGCTCGGGCAAGAGCTCGTTGGTGTTCGCCACGATCGCCGCCGAGTCGCAGCGGATGATCAACGAGACCTACAGCGCGTTCGTCCAGGGGTTCATGCCGACGCTGGCCCGGCCCGAGGTCGACGTGCTCGAGGGGCTCACCACGGCGATCATCGTCGACCAGGAGCGGATGGGCGCCAACCCCCGCTCGACCGTCGGGACCGCCACCGACGCCAACGCCCTGCTGCGCATCCTGTTCAGCCGCCTCGGTGAGCCCCACATCGGCTCACCGAAGGCGTTCGCGTTCAACGTGCCGTCGGTGAAGGGTGCCGGTGCGATCACCGTCGAGCGCGGCGACGGAACGAGGACCGAGAAGGCGTCGTTCTCGATCACCGGCGGCATGTGCCCCCACTGCGAGGGCCTCGGCACCGTGCCCGACATCGACCTCGCCCAGCTCTACGACGACACGAAGTCGCTCAACGAGGGCGCCATCACGATCCCCGGCTACAAGGCCGGCGGCTGGGCGGTCAACCAGATCGCCGAGTCGGGCCTCGTCGACCCGGACAAGCCGATCCGCGACTACACCGACACCGAGCGGCACGCCTTTCTCCACCA
Organism: Actinomycetota bacterium; assembly: GCA_034211175.1. Taxonomy (GTDB): domain Bacteria; phylum Actinomycetota; class Acidimicrobiia; order Acidimicrobiales; family CAIXPF01; genus JAXHUH01. The sequence continues at coordinate 940 of JAXHUH010000244.1, read as the reverse complement.
CGAGTCGACCAAGATCAAGTTCAAGGACTTCAACGCCACCTACGAGGGGCTGATCCCGAAGATCCAGAAGTCGTTCTTCTCGAAGGACCGCGACGCGCTCCAGCCCCACATCCGTGAGTTCGTCGACCGTGCCGCCACCTTCGCCCCGTGCCCGGACTGCGGCGGCACCCGGCTCAGCGAGGGGGCACGCTCGTCGAAGATCGCCGGCATCAGCATCGCGGATGCCTGCGCCATGCAGATCAGCGACCTGGCCGAGTGGGTGCGGGGTCTCGACGAGCCGTCGGTCGGCCCGCTGCTCGACACCCTGACCCACACCCTCGACTCGTTCACCCAGATCGGGCTCGGCTACCTGTCGCTCGACCGGCCCGCCGGCACGCTGTCGGGTGGTGAGGCCCAGCGGACGAAGATGATCCGCCACCTCGGCTCGGCGCTCACCGACGTGACCTACGTGTTCGACGAGCCGACCATCGGGCTCCACCCGCACGACATCGCCCGCATGAACGACCTGCTGCTCCAGCTGCGGGACAAGGGCAACACCGTGCTCGTCGTCGAGCACAAGCCGGAGTCGATCGTGATCGCCGACCACGTCGTCGACCTCGGCCCCGGCGCCGGTACCGCGGGCGGTTCGATCTGCTTCGAGGGGACGGTCGAGGGCCTCCGGGCCAGCGACACGGTCACGGGCCACCACCTCGACCACCGCGCCGCGTTGAAGGGCGACGTGCGCACGGCGTCGGGTGCGCTCGAGATCCGTGGTGCCAGCACCCACAACCTCGCCGACGTCGATGTCGACGTGCCGCTCGGCGTGCTGTGCGTCGTCACCGGGGTCGCCGGGTCGGGCAAGAGCTCGCTGATCCACGGGTCGATCCCGGCGAGCGCCGGGGTCGTGGTCGTCGACCAGGGGGCCATCCGCGGCTCGCGGCGCAGCTCGCCGGCCACCTAC
>JAXHUH010000243.1:0-16513 GCA_034211175.1 Actinomycetota bacterium | reverse complement strand
GGGGAGCCCGAGCGGGACCGCCGCGAACAGGGCGACGATGCCGGCGGCGAACGCCACCGCCCGGACCTCGGGTTCGACGCCTCGACCGGCCGCCCCCGCGAACGCGACCGGCGCGACCGCGATCGTCCACGGCGGCGGCACCGCGATGGCGGCGTCGAGCACCAGGACGAGGGCTGCTCCCACGAGCGCCGGACGGCGGACGTGCGCTGCCGTCGACGGCGAGTCGTCCATGCCCCGACGCTACGCCGGGCCCTCACGCCGTGCGAGGTGCTCGCACCCGGCGCGGCCTAGGGCTGGGGAACGTCCCGGTCCCGGAGGCCGGCGATGCCGATCGCGCCGAGCACGAGCGCCAGCGTCGACATGATCACCAGGCCCCAGATCTCGACGTCGCCGTCGGGCGGGTTCCCGACGTGCTGGGTCGGGGAGAGGTTGCGCACCAGCATCGGCAGCTCGAGGCCCGGGCCGAGGAACGCGATGAACGCGATCACCCCGACGACGGCCCACACGAGCGGGAACAGCTGCGGGCGCAGGCCGAACAGCGCGGCGGCGATCCCGGCGACGAACGCCACGGCGGGCACGTACGCGAGCCCGGCCACGATTAGGTCCCCGATGACACCCGACTCGCCGAGCGACGCCGCCGCGGTGAGCGCCAACGTGATGGTCCCGGCAGCGAGGATGGCGAGCAGGCCGACGCCGATGACCAGGTACTGGGTCGCCAACCAGCGGATGCGGGAGACGGAGCCGGCGAGGATCGGCTCGAGGTGACCGTCCGTCTCCTGGCGCCGCAGGACCGCGAACGCGGCGGCGACGTACCCGATGGCGATGAGCGCCAGGTACACGAGCGTGATGGCGAAGAACCCGTCGGCCGGGTTCTCGGTGGACGTGTTGAGCGCATCCGCGAGCTGGGCGTTCTCGACGATGGCGTCCACGACCTGCTGGGCGAGCGCACCGAACATCCCCACGAACGCCAACGCGCCCGCCATCCAGCCGAGCAGGGACCCCCGATGGATCCATGCCGCGGTCCCGATCGGGCGGCGCAGCCAGCTACTCGCCTCCGACGGGCCGCCGATGCCGTACTGCAGGGTGCTGTCGCCGACGTCGCGGCGCCCGGCCAGGGCGGCGGCGGTGACGATCCCGGCCGTCCCGACGACGAGGGGGATGGCCAGGGCCCAGGTGCGGGCGGGCCCGAACGCGTCGACCTTCTCGGCCCAGCCCAGCGGCGAGAGCCATACCACCCACAGGTCGATCGTGTCGCCGACGCCCCGCAGCACGTAGGCCGCGACCAGCACGGCGAACCCGACGGTGTAGACGCCCCGCGCGTGGCGCACGAGCTGGGCGGCCACCGCGGCGATGCCGGCGAAGCAGTACGCGAGCGCGCCGAGCGAGGCCGCGTAGAGCATCCCTCGCCAGAACGGCACGCCGGCGGCCCCCATCGCCAAGCCCATCAGGACCGTGACGGCGACGAGTGCGGCGGTCGTGACGACGAACGCGCCGACCACGGGCGCCCGCCGGTCGACCGGCCGGGCCAGGAGCAGCTCGAGGCGGCCCGCCTCCTCCTCGCCCCGGGTCGGGCCGGCCATCATCGCCAGCCCCATCAGCGGCAACAGGAACGAGGCGAGGAACCCGAACTCGTCCTGGATGACACCGCCGAGGGTGTTGATCCCCTCGAACTTGCCGTTGATCGCGTAGAGCGCGCCACTGGAGACGGAGTCGGCGTACTCCTGGATCTCGGTCGGGGTGTCGTAGAGGCGGGCGACGCCGATCGCGGTCGCGGCCAACGTCGCGGCGACGGCGAGCACCCAGATGACGACGTTGCGGTGCCGGAACCGCCACTGCACGTCGGAGGCGACCTGTGCACTGGTCACGAAGGTCATGGCGCCACGTCCTGTCGCTCGCCGAGCCGCTCGTCGCGGGGCTCCGCCTGGTGGGCGCCGCCGTCCCGGTCGCCGTCGAGCTCGCCGTCGTCGGCCCGGTAGTTCTGCAGGAACAGCTCGTCCAGGCTCGGCGGCGTGACCGTGAGGGTGTGGATCCCGGCCCGGTGGAGCTCACCGACCGCGGCGTCGAGGTGGTCCGAGTCGACCTTCACGTGGGTGGTGAACATGCCGTCGGCCCCGGCGATATCGAGGCCCGACAGCCCGGGCGTCGAGTCGTCGAGCCCCGGTTCGTCGACCGTGACCGCATGGACCGCGGCGAGGGTGTCGCGACGCAGGTCGGCCAGCGTCCCGGTCCGCACGCGGCGGCCCGAGCGGATGATCGAGACCCGATCGGCGAGGGCCTCGACCTCGCCGAGGATGTGGCTCGACAAGAGCACCGTGCAGCCCTCGTCGCGGCGCTCGCGGACGACGTCCTGGAACACCTGCTCCATGAGCGGGTCGAGGCCCGAGGTCGGTTCGTCGAGGATCAGCAGCTCCACGTCGACCGCCAGCGCGGCGACGAGCGCCACCTTCTGGCGGTTCCCCTTGGAGTACTCGCGGGCCCGCTTCGACGGATCGAGGTCGAAGCGCTCGATCAGCGCCTCGCGATGTGGCGCTGAGCGGCTCCCCTGGGCGTGGGTGAGCAGGTCGATGCACTGGCCGCCGGTGAGCCCGGACCAGAGGGGCACGTCGCCGGGGACGTAGGCGAGGCGGCGGTGGAGCTCGAGGGCGTCGGTCCACGGGTCGCGGCCGAACAGCTCGACCCGCCCGCCGCTGGCCCGCAGCAGGCCCAGCAGGATGCGGATGGTCGTCGACTTCCCGGCGCCGTTGGGGCCGAGGAAGCCGTGGACCTCGCCGCGCATCACGTCGAGGTCGAGCTCGCTCAGCGCCTCGAACGAGCCGAAGCGCTTGGTCAGGCCGTCGGCGCGGATGACGACCTCGCCGGGTCGGTCTGCGGTCATTCCTGGGTCCTCTCCTGGTCGTCGTGGGGTCCGTCGTGCCGGGGTTCGCGGTGGTCCTCGGGCCCGGGGCGGTTCCGCGACTCGGCCTCGCTCGCGGGTTCGTCGCTCGGTGGTTCGTGATCGTCCGGGGCATGGAGCCAACGGGCGAGCACCGAAGCCGCCGGTTCGAGGTCGAGGTCGGGTTCGAGCATCCGGTGGAACGCGAGCCCGTCGAGGAGCGCGGCCAGTACGACCGCGAGGCCGTCGATCTCCTCGGCGGAGGCGCCGGGCGCGAGCGCAGCGAGCGTCGGCTTCAGCCCCTCGCGGAAGTCGCGCAGCGCGCCGGACACGACGGGGAGCATCGCCCGGTCCCGCAGCGCCTCGGCGGTGAGCTCGACGAGGATCCGGGTGCGGGGGTCCTCCGGGTCGAGACCGGCGAGCCACCGGACCTGGGCGGCACCGCCGGCGCCGACCGAGGTGGCGTCGGCGAGGGTCCGCTCGGGCTCGGCCATCCAGTCGCCCATGTCGGCCACGAGCGCCTCGACGATCAGCGCACCCTTCGTACCGAAGTGGTAGTGGACGAGTGCGTTGTTGACGCCGGCCCGCTCGGACACCGCCCGGGTCGTGATGGCGCCGACGCCGAGCTCGCCGACCAGGTCGGCCGCGGCCCGGAGGATGCGTTCGCGGGTCGTGCCCGTGGCTCTCGGCGGGCCGTCGCCCGGCCCACCCCGCGTCTGCCCCGGCGCGGCCTGCGGCTCCGTGGGCTCGCTCATCGACGACTGGCTCTCATCCGGCACCGATGCTCCCGGCTCGCGTCTCTTGGTCATTGACTAAACCACTGGTTTGGTCAGTGGTCAAGACAGCGAACGACCCGCGCCGCCCCGGGCTCGAGAGTTCACGCGCCCGTCGCCGAGGGCCGGTCCGCGCACGCCTACCGTTGGGTGATGGACGTTGCGATCCTCGGCGCGACGGGCGACGTCGGCCGCCAGCTCGCCACCCAGCTCATCGAGCAGCAGGTGCTGCCCACGACGTCGCGGCTCCAGCTGGTCGGCCGCGAGGGCGGGCGCTCGGCCGACGCGGCCTGGGGCATGCGGGCCGACCTGATCGATGCCTACGACGAGGTGGCGCCGGCGCTCGACGTGGCCCTGCGGCCCGAGGAGGTCGTGGCCGACGTGATCGTCGTCTGCGCCGGCGGGACGGTGGCCGCGAAGCCGGGCCAGCCGGTCGACCGGGCGGCGCTGGCCGCCCAGAACCTGGCGGTGTTCGACGGCTACGCGGCGGCGATCGAGCGCTGGGGCAGCGGCCACGAGGTCGTCGTCGTGGTGTCCAACCCCGTCGAGCTGGGGGTGGCCACGTTCGCGGAGCGGCTCGACCGCCATCGCGTGATCGGCATGGGCGCGTGGCTCGACACGCTGCGGTTCCGCCGGGAGATCGCCTCGTCGCTCGGGATCCGCCGCCAGCGGGTCTCCGGCTTCGTCGTCGGCGAGCACGGCGAGGCGATGGTGCCGCTGTGGTCGACGGTGCGGATCCACGGGCTCGACCCCGGCGAGCGGGCCGACCACGTCGAGCGGCTCCGGGCCGGCGGCACGGCGGCCGACTACGACGAACGGCGCCGAGCCGAGCAAGGCGCGGTCATGGAGCTGCTGACCAGCGGGCGGGTCGCCGACGCGTTCCGCCAGGTCGACCGCCTGCCACCCGACCTGCGGGCGTCGCTGCGACCGTTCGCCACCCACCTGTCGGGGGCGAAGACGGCGGCGGGCACGGCCAACGCCACCGTCGACCTGCTCGACACGATCCTCGACGGGCGCGACATCGTCGTCGCCGGCCAGGTCCTGCTCGACGGCGAGCTCGCCGGGTGCGACACGGTGATGGGCGTCCCCGTCGTGATCGGCCCGTCGGGCTGGACCCGGGTGATCGACCCGGAGATGGACGACGACGAGCTGGCGTGCTTCGACGCGGCGGCGGCCACGGTCGCCGGGCGGATCGCGTCGGCCCGGGCCGACCACCGGGCCGCGGCATGAGCGCTGCGGTGACCGACGCCGCGTCGACCTCGAGCGACGAGCGCCGCTGGGTCCTCGCCGCACACGCGGAGAACCGGCCCGGGGCGCTGACCACGATCGCGGCCGCGTTCTCCTCCCGCGGCGTGAACTTCGACGCCACCGTGGCCACCGTCGATCGCGGCGCCGACGGCGAAGCCGGTACCGGCAACATCGTCGTGCTGTTCTCGGCGACCGAGCGCCGGGCCCGCCAGCTCGGCCGCACGGTCGACCGGCTCGAGCTCGTGCGCGACGTCGAGGTCCGCCCGGCCGAGGACGCGTCGGTGCGGGCCACCGGCGTCGTGCGCACCGACGGCCCGACCGTCTACGAGCCGCCGGCGTCGGCCGGGGTCACGTGGGCCGGCGACGGCGGCAGCCACCGCCCGATGCTGATCGAGGGGTCCCTCCGCTCGGTCGAGCGGGTCCTCACCGACGCCCGCGCCTGCGGCGCCACCGCCCTCCTCGGCGTCGTCGTCTTCATCTGACCGCAGCGTCACCCGACCACCGCTTCACCTCACCACCGCTGGCCCGACCCGCGCCCCATCTCGTTCTGGTCGACATCGCACCCCGCGAACGACCAGGTCGCAGCGCGGCCGCGGTAGACCAGAACGGGTTCGGGGGCGGCGGGGCGGGCGGGGTGGGCGCCGGGAGCCCTCGGAGATAGGGAACGTCCGGCACCTAGCGTCGGCTGCAACGACCCCCATCGGACAGAGGAACCACCATCCCGATGTTCTCGCCCCGAGCAACCCGGCTCGCCGCGATCGCCGCCGTAGCCGCGCTCGCCGTTGCGTGCGGCGGCGACGACGGCACGACCTCCGCGCCGACGACCGCCGCCGACGCGGACGGCGGATCGTCGTCCTCGACGGCGCCTCCCGATTCGTCGGTGTCGTCGTCGACCACGCCGTCGTCCGACACCACCGCGCCGGGCGACCCCACGTCGACGACCGCGTCCGGGCAGGGAGCGGTCGTACCGACGGGGACGCCGTCGGACGTGGTGACCGGGCTGGACGCGCCGTGGTCGGTGGCGGTCGCCGGCGACGCCGTGCTGATCAGCGAGCGGGACTCGGCCGACGTGCTCGAGCTCCTCGACGACGGCACCACCCGCCCGGTCGGCACCGTCGACGGCGTCTCGGCCCGGGGCGAGGGCGGCCTGCTCGGCCTCGCGGTCGGCGATGACGGCGGGCTGTTCGTCTACTCGACCGCCGGGGACGGCAACCGCATCGAGCGGTACGAGCTGACCGGCGAGGCGGGTGGGCTCGGCCTCGGCGAGAGCACGACGATCATCGACGGCCTGCCGGCCAACGTGTTCCACAACGGCGGCCGGATCGCGCTCGGCCCCGACGGGATGCTCTACGCCAGCGTCGGCGATGCGGGCACGGCCGACGCGGCACAGGACCTCGACTCGCTCGCCGGAAAGATCCTACGGATGACCCCGGACGGCGAGGTCCCCGACGACAACCCGTTCGCGGGGTCGTTCGTCTACAGCTACGGCCATCGCAACGTCCAGGGCCTGGACTGGGGCTCGGACGGCACGATGTACGCGTCCGAGTTCGGCGACAACACCTGGGACGAGCTCAACGTCATCGAGGCCGGCCGCAACTACGGCTGGCCCATCGTCGAGGGCATAGGGGAGGAGTCCGACGAGCTCGTCAACCCCGTGCAGCAGTGGACCACGTCCGAGGCCAGCCCCAGCGGCCTCGCCGTCGTCGGCGAGACGATCTTCATCGCCAACCTCCGCGGCGAGGTGCTCCGCTCCATCCCCACCGCCGACCCGTCCAGCGCCGAGGAGCACTTCGCTGGCGAGTACGGGCGCCTGCGGACCGTCCTCGGCGGACCGGACGGCACGCTCTGGTTCGTCACCAACAACACCGACGGCCGAGGCCAACCGAGCGAGGGCGACGACCGCATCCTCAGCGTCGAGCTGGCTGCACCCTGACCGGGCAACCCGATCCTGCATGCACGAACGACAACCGGCGGTCGACGGTGCACGCAGGATCGGGCTCGTCGGGGAGACGGGGCCGTCAGTCCTTCGGCGGGCAGGCGTCGGGGTCGGCGGTGCCGTCGGGCATCCCGGTCGTCGGGGTGGGGGTGTCAGGGTCGGCGACCGTGGTCGGCGTCTCCGGAACGGTCGTCTCGGGGACCGTGGTCTCCGGGGTGGTCGGCTCGTCGGTCGGGGTCCCGGGCTCCGCATAGACCCGCACGTGGTCGATCACCATCTCCTGGGGGAAGACGGTCGACGCGTCGGGCGAGCCGGGCCAGGTGCCACCGACGGCCACGTTCATGATCAGGAAGAACGGGTGGTCGTACACCCAGTCACCGCTGACGTCGGCCGGCGTCTTGGTCGAGTACTCGACCCCGTCGACCGACCAGGTGATCTCGGTGGGCGACCAGTCGACCGCGTAGGTGTGGAAGTCGTCGGCGAACGCACCGCCGTCGGGGTGGAGGTAGGCCGCGCCGACACCGCCACCGCCGGAGTAGCCCGGTCCGTGGAGCGTGCCGTGGACCATGCCCGGCTCCCGGCCGATGTTCTCCATGATGTCGATCTCGCCGCTGGCCGGCCATCCCACCGCATCGATGTCGTCGCCCAGCATCCAGAACGCGGGCCAGATCCCCTGGCCGGCCGGGATCTTCAACCGGGCCTCGAACCGACCGTAGGCCTGGGTGAACGTGCCCTTGGTGAGGAGGCGGGCCGAGGTGTACTCACACGGGCCGTACCAGCAGTCGAGGCCGGCCTCGGCCTCACGGGCGGTGATGACCAGGTGGCCGTCGCCGTCGTGGGCCGCGTTGTCGGTGCTGTCGGTGTAGGACTGCAGCTCGGCGTTGCCCCAGCCCTCGCCGCCGAGGTCGTAGCCCCACTTGGCGGGGTCCGGCGGGGTGCCGGCGGCGCCGTCGAACTCGTCCGACCACGTCAGGGTCGAGGCGGCGGCGACCGGGGCCTCGGCGCTCGACGGGTCCGACAGCGCGGCGAGCGACGCCGTGACACTCGAGGACGCGGTCTCGGCGTCGGCGGTGGCGGCCGCGGCGGTCAGGCCGGCGACGCAGACGGCGGCCACACCGACAGCAGCCACGGCTCGGGGGCGGGACAGGTGCATGTGGGGTTCCCTCCGACGAGGGTCGGGGGCCACACGCCCGTAGGCGGCTCCCGACCACGTGCCCGCCCGCCACACGGTAACGATGTCGGGTGCCGACACCTTACGATCCGATGACGTTCGACATCAGAACAGCTCCGACCTGCGGCGAAGCCTCGTCGAACATGACGACTCCGGCCCGTCAGACTGGGTGACGTGAGCTGCGCCCAACCCTGCGGGGGACGACGACCATCATGAGCGAGGCCATGTCCCCGTTCGACCACCTGGACCCATCGGCGCAGCGGACGACCGCCGACGCCGTCGGGCAGATGCGGCTGCGGGGCGCCGACCGGGTCGGCACGGAGCACCTTCTCCTGGCGCTGCTCCTCGACGCCGACGGCCTGGGCTCGGCGGTGCTCGCCCCCGTCGCGTCCCATCACGCGGTCTGGCGCCGGCTCGACACGGCGGCCACGCCGAATCCCGCCGACGAGCCGTTCGCCGGGCATCACGCCGTGCCCGGCTACACCGATCCCGCCCGTCGGGTCGTCGAGGAGGCCGTCGCCCACGCACGAGCGCGCGGGGACGACCGGGCCGGGGTCGGCGACCTCCTGCTCACCCTCCTCGCCGGACAGGACCACGCCGCCACGGCCACGTTGGCGGACCTCGGCGTCGACCTCGACGAGGCGCGCCGGACCGCCACCGGGCTCGCCGACCTCCCCGCGCAACGACCGCTCCCCGATCGCGCCCACCGCGACGACCGGGCCCGCGAACGGGCGTCGCGAACCGAGTGGTACCTGGGCCGCTACGACGAGCACGCGGTCGACGTCGCCGGGCTCGCCCGGGACCTGGCCCGGGCGCACAACCGGACCCCGGGGACCGAGCACCTCCTGCTCGCGCTGGTCGAGAAGGACGCCGTCACCGCACACGCGCTCGACGCAACCGGCTCGTCCGCCGCCGACGCCGCCCGGCTGCTGTCGCGGATGCGGGGCGCGGACGACGAGCCCTCGGACCGGCTCCACGCACTCACGAGCCCGGCCCGACGGGCGCTGGAGGCCGCGGTGCGCCTCGCACATCGCCACGGTGACGAGAGCGCCGAGCCCGTGCACGTGCTGGCCGCGCTCCTGGCGACCGAGGGCCACCTCGCTGCGGTCGTGCTCGAGACGTCGGGCGTCGACGTGCGCGTCGCCGGGGACCTGTGCCGCGGCCGGCTCTCGGCTCGCAGCGGCGGCGGCGAGCCGGCCCCGCCGATCCCGACGGCCGATCCGGCCCCCGCGCTGCCGGGCGGGTCGCCGCTCGTGTCGGCCCTCGGCGCGCCGACCAGAGCGGTCCTGGCCCGGGCGGGTGCCGGGGCCGCACGACGGGGACGCGCCGACGTCGGCACCGTCGACCTCCTCCTCGCGCTGCTCGACGAGGACCCGGACCGTGACGTCGCCGCCGCCGTGCTCGACGCCGTCGGAGCCCGGCGCGACGTCCTCGCCCGCCATGTCGGGGCGTTCGATGCCGCCGGCCGGGAGGCCCCGACCCCCGACATGGTCCACACCGCGCCGGCACGTCGGGCGCTCGAGGGCGCGGTCACCGAGGCCGAGGTGCTCGGCCACGACACCGCGACGACGGCCCACCTGCTGTTGGCCGTGCTCGCCGAGCGCAGCCGGGTCACCGACGCCGTGCTCGCCGCGCTCGACGTGGACCCGGCCGGCCTGCGCGATCAGGTGCTCGCGCAGCTCACCGGCCCGGCCCACGACATGGGTGGCGACGATCAGGGCCGCGGTGCGGGCACCTGATCGCCCCCGCCGTCGACCCGTCGCGCCCGTCGCTCACATGGGGTCGTTCGCGGCCCAGCGCTCCAGGTAGTCGCCGAACTTCTTCTCGGCCGCGGCCCGGCGGTTGGCGATGTGCTCGGTCGGGAGGTCGGCGACCGCCTCGTAGCTCTTCAGGAGCCGGCGGGCCACGGTGACCTTGTGGACCTCGTCGGGGCCGTCGTAGATGCGGGCGGCGCGGGCGGCCCGGTACATGTGCTCGAGCGGCAGGTCGGTGCTCACACCGAGCGCGCCGTGGACCTGGATCGCCCGGTCGATCACGTTGAAGAGCACCTTGGCGCCCCAGAACTTGATGATGGCGATCTCGGTGCGGCTCTGGGACGCCCCGAACTTGTCCATGTGCCACGCGGCCTGCAGCGTGAGCAGCCGGGCGGCGCGCATCTCGGCCTCGGACTCCGCGATCCAGTCCTGGACCATCTGCTTCTCGGCGAGCTTGCCGCCGTGGGCCTCACGGCTGAGCGCCCGCTCGCACAACATGTCGAACGCCCGACGGGACTGGCCCAGCCACCGCATGGCGTGGTGGATCCGGCCCGGCCCGAGTCGCTTCTGGGCGAGCACGAAGCCCTGGCCGACGCCGTCGTCGCCGCCGACCAGGTTGGCGTGGGGCACCCGGACGTCCTCGTAGATGACCTCGGAGTGGCCGCCGGGCTCGCCGGTCTCGTGGTCGGGCTCCGACATCACCGGCACGTCGCGCACGATGCGCAGGCCGGGCGTGTCGGTCGGGACGATGAACATCGAGGTGCGGTGGAGCGCCTCGACCTCGGGGTTCGTCACGACCATCGACAGCAGGAAGTCGGCGCTCGACCCGTTGGACGTGAACCACTTGCGCCCGTTGATGACCCACTCGTCGCCGTCGCGCACGGCGGTGGTCTTCAGCTGGGTCGGGTCGGAGCCCGGCGTGTGGGGCTCGGTCATGCTGAACGCGCTGCGCAGCTGACCGTCGAGCAGCGGGCGCATCCACTGCTCCTTCTGCTCCTCGGTCGCCCCGAGGGCGAGCAGCTCGGCGTTGCCGGTGTCGGGGGCGTTCACCCCGAAGATGCGGGGCGCGAACGTGGTGCGCCCCAGGATCTCGTTCTGGAGGCCGAGCGCGACCTGACCGAAGCCCTTGCCGCCGAGGTCGGGCGGCAGGTGGGTGGCCCACAGGCCCTGCTCGCGCACCTGCTCCTTGAGCGGCGCGGTGATCTCGTCGATCTTGTCGCGGTCGTTCTGGATCGCCTTCGGCAGCCCCTCGAGCGGGACCACCTCGTTGTCGACGAACTCGCGGGCCCACGCCATCTTGGCGGCGAGCTCGGGATCGGTCTCGAAGTCCCAGGCCATGACACATCCCCCCTCGTGGCCGACCCGTCGGCGCGGTCGGTCGGACGCGACCCTATGGCGTGGGGATCGGCCGAAGCACGACGACCCGCGGCCGACACCCGGGGCGCTCGGCGGGACGCGATCCGGCGGCGGACGAGGTCGGGAGATCCCCGCCCGCCACCGAACACACAACCAGTCTGGTCGGTAGCCGCGTCGACGCCGTACGGAGTTCCGCGATCGCGGCGCTCCGCCGGGCCGGCTCAGGCGACGCGCTCGACGGCGCGCACCCGCCCTGCGAGCCACGCCATCATCGCCGAGTTGAGCGGCGGCAGCTCGCGCAGCAGGACCTTGAACCCCCGGGCGCCGAGCACGGCGACCGACGAGTCGATCGTCGCGACCAGGTCGTCCTCGGTGGGCTGGCCACAGATCAGGTCGAGCGCACCGTGCTCGGACCCGGGCGGCACCGGGCGGATGGCGCCGCCGGGCGAGCGGCGGTGGAGGCCGCCGTCGAGCACGAGGAAGACGTTGAGGGGCTGGTCGCCCGCACGGGCGAGGACGGTCCCGGCCGCGACGTCGATGTCCTCGCAGTGGCGGGCCACGATGCGCAGCTCGCGCCGCGAGCAACCGGCGAGCAGGTCGACGGTGGCGAGGCGCTCGTGGAGGGCGGCCGGGGCGACGTGCGCGTGCGCCGGCGGGAAGGTGGGGACGGTCGTGGTGGTCATCGGTCGGCTCCGGTCGGGACGGGGGTGGACGGGTGGTCGGAAGGCGGTGCGGAGACCCGCACGGTCGCCCGGGGGTCGTGGGCGTGGCCGGCGCCGGCAGTTCCTTCGTGACGGGCATCGTCGTTGAGGGCGCCGTCGTGGAGGGCCCCGTCGTGGTGGGCGCCGATCCAGGCGTCGTCGACGTCACCGGACGCTGCGGGAGCCCGGTCCGCGACCGTGTCGGGCGCCTGTCCCCCGGACGTCGCACCGTGGCCGGGCTGGTCGGGAAGGAGGAGCGGCTCGTGCTCCCACAGCCCCCAGCGCAGGTGGAACATCCGCAGCGGACGCGGCGCCCACCAGTTGGCCCGCCCGGCGAGCTTCATGAGGGCGGGGGTGAGCGTCGCGCGCACACCGAACGCATCGGTGAGCACGGCGATGGTGAGGCCGACGCCGGTCATCTTCACCGGGGCGGTCGTGCCCGTGGCGATGCTCACGAACACGATCGAGAGCAGCACGGCGGCGGCGGTGACGAGCCGGCCGGTGTGGCCGATCCCGGAGATCACCGCGGCGTCGTTGTCGCCACCGAGGTCGTACTCCTCCTTGATGCGAGAGAGCAGGAAGACCTCGTAGTCCATGGACAGCCCGAACGCGATGCAGAACATGAGGACAGGCGTGAACGTGTCGAGCGAGCCGGTGGCGGTCACGCCGAGCAGCCCGGCCAGGTGGCCGTCCTGGAACACCCACACCAGCGCACCGAACGTGGCGGTGAGGCTGAACAGGTTGAGCACCAGCGCCTTCAGCGGCACGACCACGCTGCCGGTCATGAGGAACAGGAGCGCGAGGGTCACGAGGGCGATGACCCCGAGCGCCAGCGGCAGCCGGCTGGTCACGCCGTCGACCGCGTCGACCGTGGCGGCCGTCGACCCGGTGACGAGGAGCTCGCCGTCGAAGGCGTCGAGGTTCGTGCGCAGCCGGCGCACGGTGTCGTTGGCCTCCGAGGTCTCCGGGCCGTCGGCCAGGGTGACCTCGAACCAGGTGCCGTCGGTGGTGATGTCGTCGGCCGAGCGGAACCGGGCCGCGGCCGGGCCGGGCGGGAGGCGGCCCTCGGCGGTGGCGGTGCCGAGCACGCCGTCGACCCGGGCCACGCCCGGCGTCGCCAGGATCGTGGCCTCGATGGCCGAGACCCCGGCGACGTCGGCGGGGGCGACGTCGGGGGCGACGACCGCGACCGGGTCGAGCGCCGCCGGATCGAAGTCGGTGCGGATCGTCTCGGCGACCTGGCGGGCGGGGTCGTCGGTCGGCAGGACCCGATCCCCGAGGTTGCCGGGCTCGATGCCGAGGAACGGCAGGCCGGCCACGATCAGCACGGCCATGACGGCGACGAGCCACGGGATCGGCCGACGGACCACGCGACGGGTCTGGACGGTCCAGAACCCGCCGCCGCCCTCGCTGTCGGCCCCGGCCCGGGCCGTGCCGAGTCGGCGGCCCCAGGAGGCGAGGAGGACGGGGGCGACGAGCAGGGTCGCCGCACAGGCGGTGGCGACCACGGCGACGCCGGCGAAGGCGAACGACCGCAGGTACGGCACCGGGAACACGAGCAGGGCCACGAGGGACGCGGCCACGGTGGCCCCGCTGAACAGGACCGTTCGGCCCGCGGTCTGCATCGTGCGGACGAGCGCGGAGTGCTCCGAGCGCCCGGCGGCCAGCTCCTCGCGGTAGCGGGCGACGATGAGCAGCGCGTAGTCGATCGACAGGCCGAGCCCGAGTGCCGTCGTCAGGTTGAGCGCCAGCACGTTGATCTCGAACACGGTGCTGAGGCCGCTGAGGACCACGAACGTGGCGAGCACCGCGAGCGCGGCGACGATGAGGGGCAGCACGGCGGCGCGCCAGCCCCGGAAGACGAAGAAGAGCGCGGCGAGCGTGATCGGCGTGGCGATCAGCTCGGCGACGTGGAGGTCCTTCTCGGCCCGCTCGGCGGCGGAGCGGCCGACCTCGGCGGCACCGCCGACCTTCACATCCAGGGCCGGCGCATCGAGGGCGGGCGCCTCGAGATCGGGCGCCGCGACATCGGAGAACTCCACAGCGAGCTCGGCGACCGCCTCGACGGTCCCCTGCTGTTCGGCCTCGCCGCCGGCGAGGCGGGCGCTGACGATGGCGGTGCGCCCGTCCGCGCTGCGCAGCGGGTTGGCCTCGTCGGCCACCACGGCCTGCGTCGACCAGAACGACGTCACCTCGACGACCCCGGCGACCTCGCCGAGGCGCTCCGTGAGCGCCGTGCCGGCGGCGACGTTCGCCGGGTCCTCGACCCGGCCCTCGACGGCCTCGGCGGTCATGACCAGGTTGGAGGGGCCCGCGGCGAAGGTCTCCTCGAGCACCTCGGCACCCCGGACCGACTCGGCACCGGGGTCGGCGCGCCCGCCGACGGAAAGGCGGTCGGCCACTCCCCCGCCGAGCAGCGCCAGGACCGGGACCAGGGCGGCGATCGCCACCGCCAGCGCTCGTCGGCGCCGCAGCGCCGTCGTACAGATCCACACCAACATCGTTCGACCTCCTGTCCCGTGGCGCCCCGCTCGTGGAGGCGCGCTCGTGTTGCGATTCGCTGCTACCGGGGGACCGGCGTGGCGGTCCCGACGGCGGCGGGCGTCACGGCGGCCGCGTCCGACGGGCGGGCCTCACAACGGAGGTGAGCGCCGTCGAGCACCTCGCGCAGATGTTCGATCTGCGCCCGGTTCACGACCAACTGGTCCTGCAGGTCGGCCCGGACGGCGTCCGACAGGGTCCAACCCAGCGGCGCCGTTGCTCCCGGCCGTGCCTGTGGAGCGATACGGACGAAACGTCGGGACGGTTCGCGACCGCCGCCGGGACCGGCGGGGTCGCCGGGGAACGGGTCGGCGAGATCGGCCACGGTGCGCGGCCCGCTCACGGTGCCGCTGAACGCCGACATGAGCCCGAGGCGGGCGGCGGCCTCGATCGAGCGCTGCGCGGTGAGGAAGGTCGACAGCGGGGTGATGATCTCGCCGGGGACGTCGCCCGAGCGCGGCGACGGCGCCTCGGTGCTGTCGAGCTGGACCGCGACGGGCACGATGCACGCGCCCGAGGCGACGACGGCGGGATGGCGCAGCAGCGCCTCCTCGAACGCGGGCCACAGCTCCTCGACGACCGCGGCCCCGGACGCGTCCTGGTAGCCGCCGTCGACGACGTGGGCGACGTGGGGCGTGCCGTGGCAGCCCGCGGACGGGAACCGGCCGGCCGGGCTGATGTACGGGAAGCGGGCCGACAGGACGGCCGCCGTCGAGCGGCGCAGGTCGGTGCCGGCGCACAGCAGGTCACCGAGGTCGATCGTGGCGTCGAGCGCCCCGCCGGGCGCGTCGGTGAACGAGGCGCAGTCGTCGACGCCACGGTCGGCGTTGGTCGACAGCACCGACACCGCGATGCGGCACCCGTTGGCGGCGGAGAACCCGGTCAGCATCGTGAGCGGTTCACCGCTGCGCTGGCCGGCGGCGAACCCGACGCCGAGCCGACCGTCGGGCCAGCGGGCCTCGAGCGCCCGTTCGAGGACCTCGGCGCGGTCGACCGCACCGGTGCCGGCGAGCATCGACGGGACGTCGCCGAAGAGGAGGCGGGCGAGCACGGGCGCCTGGAAGTCGGCGTCGAGGCGGCCGTCGTACCAGCGGGGCGCGACCACACCTGTGCCGGTGCTCCAGCCCGGCCCGACCTCGGCGTTGTAGGCGGTGATGCCGACGGCGCCGCCCGAGACCCCCGACAGCAGCGCGAGGCGGTCGCGGCGGCGGGCCACCGCGCTCGGCTCACCTCGCGCCGCGCACGGGTCGTCGCCCAGGGTCTCGCCCTCGACGGCGCAGTCGAGCACCGCGGCGGTCCAGTAGCCGGCCCGGATCCCGCCGCCGGACGCGGCGACCGCGACCGCGGGCACGGCCACCCCCGGGGCGAGGTCCTGGCGGGCGACCCACCGGTCGACCGCGGTCGCGAGGGTCGTCGTCTCGAGCGCCTGGGCGCTGGCCGTGCCGGCGCCGAGCTGGCGGACGTCGTAGCGCTCGGCGTCGGGGATCATCGGCGTGAGGACGAGCCACACCCCGATGACGGCGGGCAGCGGAAGGCGGCGGAAGCCGAGGGCCGCGAACGCGGGTGCGAGCGCGTACGGGCCGGTCCTCGGGTGCGCGGCCGCGGCGTCCGCCGCCCAGCGCAGGGCGAGGACCAGCGTGAGGAGCGCGACGAGGAACAGGCCGACCACCGCGATCGAGCCGATGGCCGCGGCGGCGCCGAGCGCGACGTCGGGGTCGGCCATGAGCAGCGCCGGGGGCCACGACACCGCGGCGAGCGCGGCGAGCGCGATCCCGCGGCGCCGGTCCTGCCCCGCGGTCCATCGACAGACCAGGCCGGCGACCCGGCGTATGCCGTCGGCCCGCCAGCCGGCGGAGGCGACCAGGAGCGCACCCGCGGCGACCAGTGCGTAGGTGCTCGCGGACCGGGGCCGGATGAACACGAGGTCCGCGGCACCGACCCGCATCATCGCCAGCCCGAGTGCCCCCGTGACGATGGCGGCGAGCGCGAGCCGGAGCCTCCGGCGGTCCTCCGCGGTCCCGGGGGCCTCGGCGGTGGCGGTCGCCGGAGTCGGCGGCACCACGAGCGAGACGACCGCGGCGAGCGCGGCGATGCCGGCGGGCACCGCCAGCCCCACCGGGCTCGCGGCCGCGGGCCGGGTGGGGCGGGCACCGCCAGCCCC
>JAXHUH010000242.1:0-13267 GCA_034211175.1 Actinomycetota bacterium | reverse complement strand
CGTCGGCCGCGCCGTCGTCGTCGGCCGCGCCGTCGTCGTGGGCTGACGCGTCGTGGTCGACTGACGCGTCGTGGCCGGGCGCCTCGGTGTCGGCGCCGCGGTCGTCGGTGCGGCCGTGGTCGGGACCGTGGCCGGGGTGAACGTCGTGCCGGGGACGTCGGCGCTGCGACGAGGGCCGGGCGCCGCGGTCGTCGTGGTCGACGGTGCGGTGAGCGGCGTCGCCGTCACCTTCGACGACGGGCGCTCGGTCGTCGGCGCCGCGACCTCGGTCGACGCGCCGGCGTCCTCGCGGTCGCCGGGATCGTCGCCGTCGTCGCCGGTCCCGTCCTCGGCCTCGTCGTCGCTGTCGGCCGGGATGTCGACGTCGACGTCCTCGGGCGGCGATGCGACGAGCGCGGCCTCGGCCAGGGCGACCTCGCTCGCGACCTCGGGCGGCTCGATGTCCTCCGTGGGCGCCTGCGCGGGGCGACGCGCGCCCGCGAGCTCACCGTCCACGACGTCGAACGCGTTTCCGGGCCCGGACGCGGACGTCACCAGCCCGTACACGAGGAACGCGCCGAGCGCACCCGCCAAGGCGACCGCCACCACGCCGACGAAGTCTCGAATGAAGCGCAACATCCGCTCTTACCGCCACCGACCTCGCCCGCTCGCATCAAACAGTACCGCCCGGACCGGTCCGTCCGTCGGCCCCCGGACCGATCGATCCGGGACCTGCGGGCGCCCGCGCTCAGGGCCCGAGCGCGTCCGCCGGTGACGGCACGCCGTCGTAGAGACGGGCCTGGAACCGGGCCATACCGGCGAGCCAGCGATCGCGGTCGTCGCCCTTGCGGCGCGTGTACTCGGCGACCTCCGGATGGGGCAGCACGAGGAAGCGCTCGTCGGCGAGCGCCTCGACCACGACCGAGGCCACGTCGTCCGCCTCGAGCACCCCGTCGGTCGACGCGGCGGACCCGCCCTCGCGCGGCGCTCGACCGGCGAGGATGTTGGTGCGCACCGCCTGGGGGCACAGCACCGACACCTTGATGCCCTGGTCGCGGTGGGTGAAGGCGAGGAACTCGGCGAGCGACACCGCCGCCGCCTTGGTCACGCCGTAGGGCGCGGAGCCGATCTGGTTCAGCAGCCCGGCCGCGGACGACGTGTTCAGCAGGTAGCCCTCACGCCGGGCGATCATCGACGGCAGCACCGCACGGGCGGCGTACACGTGGGCCATCACGTGGACCTTCCACATGCGGTCGAAGACGTCGTCCGGCGTCTCAACGCCACCCCCGGCCGCGAACCCGGCGTTCGAGCAGAACAGGTCGATGTGATCCTCCGCGGCCAGCGTCTCGTCGACCAGCGCCTTGACCGCCGCCTCGTCCGACACGTCGAGCGCCGCCGCGGTGGCGACCGGGCCGATGGCCTTCGCCACCGACTCCGCCCGCGCGCCGTCGAGGTCGGCGACCACGACCCGTTGCGCCCCCTCCGTCGCGAACCGGCGCGCCATGGCTTCGCCGATGCCGCTCCCCCCGCCGGTGACGACCGTGACCTTCCCCCTGAGCTCCATGCCCGCGGACCGTACTCCGGCCGGCCCGACGCGACCCACCGGGTGATGCCGGGACCGAGGGCCCATCGCCGGGACCGGGAGGCGAGGTCATCCTCTCGGTGGGTCGGCGTCCGGCAGCGGCGATGGTCAATCCCCGGTCCGCTTCGGCGGGCCGGCCGGGCGTCGGCCCGTCCGCGCCCGGCCGACCGATCAGATCACCGGCAGCACCGCGTCGACGGCCCGTTCGAGGATCGCCGGGTGATGCGGCGGGCGCAGGGCGATGATGGCGACGTCGACACCGGCATCGGCGAGATCGGCGACCTCGTCACGTGTGCGGGCGAGATCGGTGTCGGGATCGACGTAGGTGTGGACCGACCGGCGGATCTCGGCGGGATCACGACCGATCGCCGCGCAATGGCCGGCAAGGACCTCGCTGCGCTGTTCCCACATCGGGCGGTCCCAGCCACCGGCGTCCCACTGCTGCGCGTGGTGGGCGACCGCCCGCAGCGTGCGCTTCGGCCCGGTGCCGCCGATGCAGATCGGCAATGGCTGCTGCGGCCCCTTCGGCTCGTTGCGGGCATGGGTGATCGTGAAGTGCTCCCCGTCGAAGTCGGTCCACTCGTCGGCGAGCAGGCGACGGATGACGATCAGTGCCTCGTCGAAGCGGTCGAAGCGCTCGCCCAGCGGACCGAGCCGCAGGCCGTAGGCCGACGACTCCTCCTCGTTCCACCCGGCGCCGAGGCCGAGGATCAGCCGACCGTTCGAGACGATGTCGAGCGTGGACGCCATGTTGGCCGTGATCGCCGGGTGGCGGTGGTGGATGCCGTTGACCATGCTCCCATTGCCGGCGAGCGTTCTCGGTTCCGTCGGGACCGCATGAGTAGGGTCCGTCCTCGACGTCGGGGGACACAACGAGGGGGACGAGGCATGACGGCGATGGTCGAGACGGCGCGGGGGCCGCTGCCGGTCGACGAGCTGGGCAACGTGCTGGCCCACGAGCACGTGTTCGTGCTGTCGACCGAGATCATGGCGAACTACCCCGACGAGTGGGGCGACGAGGACGAGCGCGTCGCCGACGCCGTGCGTCGCCTCGCCGAGCTGAAGGCCGCGGGGATCGACACGATCATCGACCCGACGGCCATCGGCCTCGGGCGCTACATCCCCCGCATCGCCCGGATCGCCGACCAGATCGAGCTCAACATCGTCGTCGCGACCGGGCTGTACACGTTCGAGGTGCTGCCCCACTACTACGCCCGCCGGCCGATCGAGGCCATGGTCGACCACTTCGTCGGCGACGTCACGAACGGGATCGCCGACACCGGCATCAAGGCCGGGATCCTCAAGTGCGCCACCGACCTGCCCGGCGTGACCCCCGATGTCGAGAAGGTGCTCCGCGCCGTCGCACGCGCCCACCGCGTCACCGGCGTGCCGATCACGACCCACACCAACGCCGAGACCCAGCGGGGCCTCGAGCAGCAGAAGGTCTTCCTCGACGAGGGCGTGGACCTCACGAGGGTGATCATCGGCCACAGCGGCGACACCGACGACCTCGACTACCTCGAGGCGCTGCTGGCCAACGGCAGCTACCTGGGGATGGACCGCTTCGGCATCGACCGCTTCCTGCCGACCAACACGCGGGTCGCCGTCGTGGCCGAGCTGTGTCGGCGGGGCCACGCCGACCGGCTGCTCCTCAGCCACGATGCCTCGTGCTACCTGGACTGGATCCCCGGCGAGGCCGACGACCTCGCCAAGGCGATGCCGAACTGGCACTACCTCCACATCAGCCGGGACGTGCTGCCGATGCTGCGCGAGTCCGGGGTGAGCGACGCCCAGATCGACACGATGCTGCGGGACAACCCCCGCCGGCTGTTCTCCGTGCAGGGCCGCTACTGAGCGGCCGGCGCGCCCGCCGGCGCCTGCGGCGGTGACCGGCGTCGAGGCCGCGATCGCCGTCGTGGTCATCGCGTGCGGCGCCGCCGTGCAGTCCGCGATCGGCTTCGGCGTGGCCATCGTCGCCGCCCCGATCCTGGTGCTCGTCGAGCCCGACCTGGTGCCGGGCCCGATCATCATGGCCAACCTGCTGCTGAGCTCGATCGTCGGCTTCGAGCACCGGGCCCACGCGGATCGCCCGTTCGTCGCCTGGGCCACCCTCGGTCGGGTCCCGGGCACCGCCATCGGGGCGCTGATGGTGGCCGGGCTGTCGACCCGCAGCCTGTCGGTGGTGTTCAGCCTGATGTTGCTCACCGCGGTCGGGCTCAGCGCGGCGGGGCTCCACGTCGAGCCGAACCGCCGGGCG
The DNA here is from genome assembly GCA_034211175.1 of Actinomycetota bacterium. Classification (GTDB taxonomy): domain Bacteria; phylum Actinomycetota; class Acidimicrobiia; order Acidimicrobiales; family CAIXPF01; genus JAXHUH01. The sequence goes on along the minus strand of JAXHUH010000242.1, from coordinate 9,449 downwards.
ATCGTCGGGCTCGGTGTGGTCGCCGCGATCATGGGCACGACCACCTCGATCGGCGGGCCGCCGATGGCGCTCGCGCTCCAACGGCGGGGCGGGCCCGAGGTCCGCGGGACGATGACCTGGCTGGCCGTCGCCGGCACGTCGCTGTCGATCGGCGGCCTGGTGCTCGTCGGCGAGCTCGGGTTCAAGGAGCTGACCTACGCCGCGATCCTCGCCCCCGGTGTGCTCGTCGGGATCGCGGTGGCCCGGCCCGTCCGCCCGTGGCTCGACCGCGGCTGGACCCGCCCGGTCATCCTCGCCTTCGCCGCCTTCGTCGCGGTGATCGTCCTCGTGCGCGCCCTCGCCTGACGCACGTTCGTCCTGGTCGGGCCCACCGGCGGGCGGGCCGGTCCGGCGCTACGCTCCCGCGGCGATCGACCCCCGGCGCCCGTGATGTCGTCCCAGCCGACCCGCTGCCACGAGGAGACCCGGAACGATGACTGCGACGATGGTGCCGTCGGGAGGCGGCAACCCCGCCTTCGACAAGCCGGAGATCCAACGGGCGCTCGCGTCGCCGGACTCGGCGGCCGCGCCGATGACGGTGGCCGGCGTGTTCGTCAAGACCGTCCTGTTCCTCGTCGCCCTCGTCATCGCCGGCGCCTACGGCTGGAACGCCACCGTCGACCCGGGCACCGCCACCGACGCCGTCGGCGGGTACGGCAACACGACGGTCACGATCCCCGGCGGGTTCTGGCTGGCGTCGTTCGTGGCGTTCGGGGTGGGGATCTACACGTCGGTCAACCCCCGCCACGCCATGGTGACCGGGTTCGTGTACGCCCTGCTGCAGGGCTACATCCTCGGGTCGGTGTCGGCGATGTTCGACACCCAGACCGAGGGGATCGTCTCGGCCGCCGTGCTCGGCACGGTGTGCGTGCTCGCCGTGTCGCTGTTCCTGTACGCCAGCCGGGTCATCCGGCCGACCGCGAAGATGGCGTTCGGCGTCTCCGCCGGCATCGGCGGGCTGTGCCTGCTCTACTTCCTGGTCTGGATGCTGTCGATCTTCGACGTCGACTTCCTCTACTCCGACCAGTTCCGCTCGATCGGGATCGTCGTCACGATCGCCGCCATCGTCCTCGCCGCGCTGAGCCTGACGCTCAACTTCGCCGCGATCGAGGCCGGCGTGGCGTCCGGCGCCCCGGCGTGGCTCGAGTGGTACAGCGCCTACGGCCTGATGCTCACCCTGATCTGGCTGTACCTGACCATCCTCCGGTTGCTCGCCCTGCTCGGCAGCCGACGCTGAGCCGCCGCCGGCGCTACGAGGCGCCGAGGGCCAGCCAGTCGTCGAACGTCGTCGGCCCGAGCCGGGCTCCCGGGCCGGGCAGGAGGACGTCGCCCGCCATCGACGTGTCGAAGAGGCCCGACCAGGTGGGAACCAGCGTCACCTCGAGGCCACGGGCCACGTGGGTGCGGCGGGCCATGTCGACGAGGTCCTGCGTCCCGGGACCGGCGACGTCGGCGTAGCGCCCCTGCGGTTCCCCGAGCGCGACCTCGGCGAGGATCTCGGCGACATCGGCGGGCGCGATCGGTTGGACGAGCAGCGGGGCGATCGTCGCCACGCCGTCCTGCTCGGTCCAGCTCGCGACCATGGCCGCGAAGTCGTGGAACTGGGTGGCCGGGACGATGGTCCACGGGATCGGTCCGGCGGCGACGAGCCGCTCCTGCTCGCGCTTCGCCGCGTAGTGCGCGTTGCCGTCGACCCCCGCGATTCCGACGATCGAGAGCAGGACGTGGTGGCGGACGGTGCCGGCCGCCTCCTCGGCGGCGAGCAGGTTCCGGGTGATCGTGCCGAGGTGGTCGACGGCATCGTCGCGGTCGGTCGCGAACGTGTTGGTCACGTCGATCACCGCGGCCGCGCCGGCCAGCACCTCACCGAACCCCTCGCCGGTCAGGAGGTCGACGCCGAGTGAGCGGCTGATGCCCACCACCTCGTGGCCGTCGCGCTCGAGCGCGGTGACGACGAGTGCTCCGATGCGGCCGGTGGCTCCGGCGACGGCGATGCGCATGGACGTCTCCTCCTGGTGAACCCGTCGTCCCGGCGGGTCGTGCCGGGACACGACGAACGTATCTCGGACATCAACGATCCGCAATATCTCGGATCCGAAATGTCCGCGATACGCTGAGCGGCATGAAGCTCCCGGCGAGCACCGAGTGGCTGCTGCACAGCGCGGCGACGTTGGCCCAGCTCGAACCGGGGGCCACGGTGTCGGCCGCCCAGCTCGCCGAGTACTACGACGTGCCGGCCGCGTACCTGGCCAAGCAGCTGCAGTCGCTGGTCCGCGCGGGCATGCTCGCCGCGACGACCGGGCCGCGGGGCGGGTTCCGCCTGGCCCGACCCGCGGACGACATCACGCTGCTCGACGTCGTCGAGGCGCTCGACGGGGCCGGATCGCCCTACGAGTGCCGCGAGATCCGCCAGCAGGGAGCCGGCGCCGTGCCGCCGGAGGACTGCCGGAACCGGTGCGTCCTCGCCGTGAAGATGGACGAGGCCCACCAGGCGTGGCGCGACAGCCTGGCCGGCGCCACCCTCGCCGACATCGTCGCCACCCTCCCGGCCACCGCCCCCACCCGCGCCCGCTCGATCCTCGGGCGCGACTGACCACCGGCCGTCCGGGGCCGACCGCTGCGTCGCCACGAGCGCCCCTCCCCGACCGGGTCACCGGATATTCGATTGCCGGTCCGGCGCGCCCGGTGGTTGGGTTCTGGCGGTCGGCGGGGCGCCGGCGCGAGACCAGCGAGCCCAGGGGGAGTCGCATGCGAGCACCCATGTCCATCCAGAGGGGAGCCACCCACACGGAGGACATGAGGTGCAGTGCGAACGTTGAACCTTGGGATCCTGGCGCATGTCGACGCCGGTAAGACCTCACTGACCGAGCGGCTGCTCCACGCCACCGGGGTCATCGACACCGTCGGACGCGTCGACAACGGTACGACGCAGACCGACACGCTGGAGCTGGAGCGTCGCCGGGGCATCACCATCCGGGCGGCGGTTGCGTCGCTGCCCCTGGTCGACCCTCGCTCCGACGAACCAGTCGTCGTCAACATCATCGACACCCCGGGCCACCCGGACTTCATCGCCGAGGTCGAGCGCTCGCTCGCCGTGCTCGACGGGGCCGTCCTCGTCGTCTCGGCCGTCGAGGGCGTCCAGGCCCAGACGCGCGTCCTGTGGCGTGCGCTGCGGCGGCTCCGGCTGCCGACGCTGGTGTTCGTCAACAAGCTCGACCGCACCGGAGCCGACTACGGCACGGTCGTGGACCGGGTCGCCGCGGCGCTCACGCCCGACATCGTCCCCATGGGTGTCGCCCGCAACGAAGGCACCGCGGACGTGGCGTTCGTCGCGCACGGCATCGACGACCCGGCGTTCACCGCAACCCTCGTCGAGGTGCTCTCACGTCACGACGACGCGGTCCTCGCCGGCTTCGTCCACGACGACGCCGACCTGACCGGCGACCGCCTCATCTCGGCGCTCGCGGCCCAGTCGCGTGCGGCCCTCGTCCACCCGGTGTTCGGCGGCTCGGCCGCCCGCGGCGTCGGCATCGACGCCATCACGGCCGGCATCGTCGGGCTGCTCCCGATCTCCGCTCCGCGACCCGACGGTCCACCCGAGGGGATGGTGTTCAAGGTCGAACGCGACCCGGGCGGCGAGCGGGTCGCCTACGTGCGCCTGTTCTCGGGGGAGCTCCGGGTTCGCGATCGGCTGCGACTGCCGCGCGACGGTGACAGCCCCGGCCAGCGGGTCACCGCGCTGGAGGTGTTCGCCGGTGGGCCCGCGGCGCCGACGCCATCGATGGTGGCGGGCCAGATCGGGCGGGTCCGCGGTCTGACCGACGTCCGCATCGGCGACGTCTTCGGCGAGGTCGCGGACGGACGACGTCCGACGGCCCGGTTCGACCCGCCGACGCTCGAGGCGGTCGTCGTCCCCGAGGACTACCGGCTCATGGGTGCGCTACGGGTCGCGCTCGACCAGCTCGCCGAGCAGGACCCGCTCATCGGGCTCCGCCAGGACGACGTCCGACGGGAGCTGTCGATCACGTTGTACGGCGAGGTCCAGAAGGAGGTCGTGCGAGACACGTTGCGCGACGACTTCGGCGTCCGCGTGAGGTTTCGGGACACGACCTCGATCTGTGTCGAACGGGTCCGCGGAACGGGCTCGGCGTACGAGGTGATCGGCACCGCCTCCAACCCGTTCAACGCCACGGTCGGTCTCCGGGTCGAGCCCGCGCCCGACGGCTCCGGCGTCCACTTCGGGCTCGACGTCGAGCTCGGCTCCCTGCCCTCCGCGTTCATGACCGCCATCGAGGAGACCGTGCACCGGACGTTGGCCGAGGGCCTCTCCGGCTGGCAGGTGCCCGACTGCCGGGTCACGCTCACCCACTCCGGCTACTGGCCCCGCCAGAGCCGACGGGGCGGCACGTTCGACCACCGCATCTCCAGCACGGCCACCGACTTCCGCGACCTGACCCCGCTCGTGCTGATGACGGCGCTGCGGCGGGCCGGCACGGTCGTCCACGAACCCGTCCACCGGTTCCGGCTCGACGCACCGCTCGACGCGCTCGGCGTCCTGCTGGCGACCCTCGCGGAGCTGCGGGCGGCGCCCGAACCGGCCTCGGCGAGCGGCGACCGGTGCACGTTCGAGGGCACCATCCCGGCCGCCGCCGTGCACCGGCTCCGCCAACGCCTCCCCGGCCTCACCGGCGGCGAGGCCGTCCTCGAGACGGCGTTCGAGCGCTACGCCCCGGTCACCGGCCCACCACCGACCCGCCCCCGCACCGACCGCAACCCGCTCGACCGCCGCGAGTACCTCCTCCACGTCGCCGACCGCTTCTGACGTTCGAGGTGTCGTGCGTGCCACGCGTGTGCTCCGAGGGAACGGCCCCTTCCGCATGCACGAATCAGATAATCTGATCACGTGTCCGAGATCACGGCGACGGAAGCCGCCCGCAAGTTCGCCGACCTCCTCGACGCGGTCGAACACGACGGTGAGCGTTACACGATCACGCGCCGGGGCAAGGCCGTCGCCCACATCGAACCGGTCACCCGCGGGCGTGGCGTCGACGCCAAGGCGCTCCTCCGTCGGCACCGCCCCGATGACCGATGGAGGAACGACCTCGACTCGGTCCGCGACCTGCTCGAGGTCGAGGACCGCCCGTGAGCCTGTTGCTGCTCGACACCACCTTCCTCATCGACGCCGAACGAGGCACCGCCGAGCTGGACGCGCTGATCGCCGATGACGACGATGTGGCAATTGCGGCCATCACCCTGGCCGAGCGCACGGTCGGCGTCCGAATGGCGAACCCCCGCCAGCGCCCGGGCCGTCAGTCGTACGTCGACGAGGTCGCGGCGTCCATTCCGATCCTGCCGTACGACGAGGCGGTGGCGGTCCACCACTCGAGCCTGCTCGTCGCCGCTCGCGCTGCTGGCCGGCCTCGCGGCGCCCACGACCTCATCATCGCCGCAACCGCAGCCGCGGCGGGTCGCACCGTCGTGAGCGCTGACCGAAGAGCGTTCGATGGCCTGCCGGGAGTGCACGCCGTCGACCATCGTCCCGAATGAGGCACCGGCCGCCGGCCCGACCCCGCACCCGACCGCACGCCGCTGCGAGTACCTGCTCCACGTCTGCCCACTGCTTCTGACGACCGAGGCCCCGGCCGACCCGGGTCCGTCGACCGGCGGCGTCAGTCGTTCCCCTCGAGCGGGAAGAGCACCTCGATGGCGGCGGCGATGCGGGTGAGTGCCGTCCGGTGATCGACGCTGCGCAGCTCGTCGAGCGCGAGCCTCCGACCGTCACCACCGGCGGCATCGACCAACGCCCCGAGGTCGGTGGCGCCCTCGAGGTCGGCCCGTCGGAGCAGGCCGTCGGCGGTCACCTCGATCATCAGGTCGACGCACCGCTGCGGGCCCGGGTCCGCGCCAGGGATCAGCTCGAACGCCCGGGGCCATCGTCGGACCAACTCGGTGGCCGATGCGCAGTAGATGAGGTTGACCGAACCGTCACCGCCCAGCCCACCCTGGCCGCCCGAGAAGCCCCGCTCGACGACCACCGGCTCCAGGACCTCACGGGCGAACTCGACGACGTCGCCTGCTGCCCCGGACGGCTGGACACTCACACCAACAGCCTCGCAGCCTCGGCGGCGCGCTGCGCACCGAGATCCTCACCGAAGCGAGGCCACGGAACTGGCACGCACCCACGACCACCGGATGTCCATGGGTGCGCGCCAGAACCGGATCAGCCGTTCAGGCTGTCTGTTCCGCTCCCGCAGCCGCTCAGGCTGCCTGTTCCGCTCCCGCAGCCGCTCAGGCTGGGGTGAACTCGGCGGGGAGGTGCTTGATGCCGTTGATGAAGTTGGAGCGCAGGCGCTCGGGCTCGTCGGCGGCCTGGATGTCGGGGAGGTGGGTGAACAGCTCCTTGAACATCACCGTGATCTCGCGACGGGCGAGGTGGGCGCCGAGGCAGAAGTGGGCGCCGGGGCCGCCGAAGCCGACGTGGTCGTTCGGGGTGCGGCGCACGTCGAACTGGTACGGGTTCTCGAACACGGCCTCGTCGCGGTTGGCCGACCAGTAGAACATGATCAGCTTGTCGCCCTCGGCGATCTCCTGGCCGTTCACCACCGTGTCCTTGGTGGCGGTGCGGCGCATGAAGATGACCGGGCTCGCCCAGCGGACGATCTCCTCGACCGCGGTCGGGGCGACGGCGTCGAAGTCGTCCTGCCAGATCCGGCGCTGGTCCGGGTTCTGGCTGAGCGCCCACAGGCCGTGACTGATGGCGTTGCGGGTCGTCTCGTTGCCGGCCACGACGAGCAGCACGAAGAACGAGCCGAGCTCCTGATCGGTCAGCTTCTCGCCGTCGACCTCGGCGTTGACCAGCATCGACGTGAGGTCGTCGGTCGGGTTCTCCCGCCGGTAGGCACCGAGCTCCTTGACCATGGCGTCGAGCTCGCCGCCGGCGGTCAGCAGCGCGGTGATCGGATCGGTTCCCTCGGGCACGTACTCGGGGTCACCGGCGCCGAGGATGACGTTCGAGCGGTCGAACACGAACTGGTAGTCCGAGTCGGGGATGCCCATCATGTCGCAGATGATCTTGAGCGGGAGCTCGGCTGCGACCTCGGTGACGAAGTCGATCCGGCCCTTCTCCCGCACCGCCTGGACGATGTCGGCCGCCGCGGACTCGACCCCGCCCTGGAGCTTGGCCAGCATCCGCGGCGTGAACCCCCGCGACACGATGCGGCGCAGCCGGGCGTGTCGCGGGTCGTCCATGTTGATCATCGAACCGAAGAACTCGTTGAACTCGGGCGGCAGGTCGCCGATCTGGGTGGCGCCCTTGCCCGAGCAGAACGTGGCCGGGTCCCGGCTGATGGCCAGGATGTCGGCGTGGCGGGTCACGGCCCAGTAGCCGGGCCCGGGCGGGATCGGGCCGTAGTCGGGCTCGGAGAACCGGGCGATCGGGCGCTGCTCGCGCAGCGTGGCGAACGCACCCTCGCGCTCGTCCATCGGCAGGGTCCAGAAGTTCAACAGGTCGGACAGGTCGATCTCGTCGACCGACAGCGTCCGCTTCGGCACCATGGTGCTGGTCATGGGTGCATCCCCTCCGTCCCCCGGGTGGCACGGTCGATGTGGGTGGGCGGTCGACGATCCGTCACTCGCGACGAACACGTGACCGATGCCATACGTACACCGTCAGTCTGCCTTCTGAGCGCTCGTTCGATCAACGTGTGGTCGGCGACGTAGGCTCCGCGGCGAAGGGGGCCCGATGGACACCACCGACACCCAGGCACACACCGACGGCACGGCCACACCCGGCGGGACGGCACAGCCCGATGGCATCGACGTCGAGGCGGTCACGGCCTATCTCGCCGAACACGTCCCGTCGCTCGAGCCGCCCCTGCAGTGGGTCCGGCTCCCGGGCGGGCACTCGAACCTGACCTACCGCATCGTCGGCAGCTCGGGCCGTGAAGCGGTGATCCGCCGGCCACCGCAGGGCGAGCTGCTCCCCAAGGCCCACGACATGTGGCGGGAGTACCGCATCATCGCGGGGCTCCACCCGACCGGGTTCCCGGTGCCCGAGCCGCTGGCGTTCTGCGAGGACGAGTCGGTCACCGGCCGGCCGTTCTACGTGATGAGCGTGGTGCCGGGGAAGGCGATCTACACCCGCGAGGAGGTCGAGGCCTACCTCGACCTCGATGCGCGGCGGACGCTCGGGTTCTCGTTCATGGAGGCGCTGGCCAAGCTCCACTCGCTCGACCCCGACGACATCGGGCTCGGCGAGCTGGGCCGCAAGGAGAACTACGTCGCCCGCCAGATGTCGAGCTGGTACCGGTCGTGGACCAGCCAGGCCGAGGGTGCGAAGCACGACGACCCGGTCATCCACCAGCTCTACGAGAACCTGTCGGCGGCGATCCCCGAGCAGGGCCCGGCGCGGGTCGTCCACGGCGACTGCGGGCTCCACAACTGCATGGTGATGCCCGACGGCACCGTCTCGGCGCTGCTCGACTGGGAGATCGGCACCCTCGGCGACCCGCTCGCCGACCTCGCCTACGCGCTGAACTCCTGGGCCCGGCCGTCCGACGCGGTGGCCAACAAGGAGGACGCCCCGACGATGGCGGACGGGTTCGCCGAGCGTGACGAGCTGGCGGCCCACTACGCCGAGCGCAGCGGGCGCGACCTGTCGGACCTGGCGTTCTACGAGACGTACAACCACTTCAAGACGGCGTGCATCATCCACGGCGTCTACGCCCGCTACATGATGGGCCAGAAGAGCACCGAGGGCGTCGACGTCGAGGGCCTGCGTGAGCGCATGCTCCGCTGCGTGGAGCTGGCGAGCGCCAGCGCCAAGGACGCCGACCTGCTCTGAACCCGGCCCGCCTGGCTCAGTCCCCGAGGCTGCCGAAGCTCGCCCTGCGAGCGCGGTCAGCCGAAGCTGACAAAGCTCGCCCTGCGAGCGCAGTCAGCCGGGACTGGGGATGGTCGGGTCCTCGATCCACTCGAGGATGTCGACCTCGGCGAGCGCCTCGCGGGCGATGCCGGTGACGATCGGCGGGAGGGTGCCGTCCTCCTCGGCGTTCGTGAGCGAGGTGTCGACCCCGGCGCGCAGCGCGTCGGCGATGTCGTCCTCGGGGATCGTCGACGCCGGGCCGAGGGCGGTGTCGGGGTCGAGAGCGAGGACGAGCCACTCGCGGGTCGTGTCGAGCCCGCACGCGGCGTTGGCCAGGGCGTCGAGGCCGACCGCTTGGACGACGGCCTCCGGGCCGGCGAGGAGGCTCACGCCGTCGAGCCCCGACGTCGTGCACGGGTCCTCGGGCTCGTAGCGCCCGGCCCCGATCGCGCCCCGGCCGAGGCCGGCGGCGACGAGGGCGAGCGCGAACGCACCGACCGCCCACCCGCCGACCGCCCAGCCACCGGCGACTGCGGGACGCGGCCGC
>JAXHUH010000241.1:0-11231 GCA_034211175.1 Actinomycetota bacterium | reverse complement strand
AGGGGACGGGTAGTCCGCCCGATGTCCCCAGGTGGGCCGCGTAGATGGATGGTCACCGATCGGGTGTCCCGAGAGGGCCCCGTGAACAGAACCCCGCCTACAGGCCGACTCACCGCCACCCGGCCCTGTGCACTGGGCCCGACGCCCTGACGCGCGCACCCCGACCGCCGCAAGACGCTGCCTGCTCAGGGTCAACCGGCACGTCCGACGAGCGCGTGTGCGTTCGGGCGCGTGCTCAGCCGCCTGTAGGACGCGGCCCGGCGAGCGCTTGGCGCAGCTCGGGGACGTCCTTCACAACTGCGGACCAGACGATGCTGTGGTCGACGTTGAAGTAGCCATGGGCCAGGACGTTCCGCGTGCCGACGAGGTCGCGCCACGCAACGTCCGGGTGCGAAGCCTTGAACTCATCGGACAGCCTGGCCGCAGCCTCGCCGATGATCTCGAGCCACCGTTGCGCCGCCGCCTGGGCGACGGGATCCGCCATGAACCGCGCTCGATCGCGGCCGATGTGATCGATGAGCTGATCGCACGTCTCGACGATGTCGAGGACGCGGGCCTCGTCGTCCCTCACAGGCGGACGGCCTCAGCGAGAACTCGTGCGCGCATGCGCGGCGTGAGACCGCCCTCGGTGATCACGTCCACGTCGACGCCCAACAGCTCCGCCAGATCCATCACCAGCCCACCGAGGTCGACGAGGCTGCGGCCCGGCTCCAGCTCGACCAGAAGGTCGACATCGCTCGATGCTGTCGCCTCGTCCCGAGCCACCGAGCCGAACACGCGAATGTTCGAGGCCCCGCGCCGCGAGGCGACGCCTGCGATCTCCTCGCGTGCCTGCCGAAGGCCCGCAAGCGTCAGCGAGGCGGTCGGTGATGCGCCCATCCGGGTCATCATGCCAGTAGCACGCGTGTGCAGCGACCCCCGCTCGTCGCACACGTCGCCGCGTCACCACGCTGTGCGACGCTGCGACAAGACCCGAACGTGCTCGACGACGGCCGCATGCATTGGCGTCGAGGAAGAAGGCCACCCGGCACGAATCGCGGAGCCGAACTCACCGCACGTCTGCTCCGCGTGGGTTCGCGACGTGGAGGCCCCAGCCGGAGGCAGCCTTTGGAGAGCGTGTCGTTGGATGTGCGACAAGCTGCACGGCATCGCCGCGGTTCGGGACTGAACGACCGCGCCTGACCGAACTCCGTCGACCGTGTCAGACCGCCAACCTACGATCGGCCGGGTGACGGTGATCAAGACCCTGGAGGAGCTCGAGGCGCGGTACGGGGAGGTGGTGCCGGCCGCGGTGACCAAGGAGATCGATCACCTGACGCCGCTGCACATGGAGTACGTGGCCGCGTCGCCGTTCGTGGTCATCGCCTCGTCGGGCCGGGTGGGCTCGACTGCACGCCTCGAGGTGACCCGGCCGGGTTCGTGCGCGTGGCCGACGAGCGGACGCTGATCATGCCCGACCGCCGGGGCAACAACCGGCTCGACACGCTCCGCAACCTCGTCGTCGACCCCCGCATCGCCCTGCTGTTCCTCGTCCCCGGCGTCGGCATCACCCTCCGGGTCAACGGCACCGCCGAGATCTCGACCGACCCGGAGCTGCTCGAGAGCTTCACGATGCAGGGCAAGGTCCCGGCAACCGCCATCGTCGTCACGACCACCTCCGTGTACACCCAGTGCCCGAAGGCGCTCGTCCGCTCGAAGCTGTGGGACGCGGACCTCCACCGCGACCCCAAGGAGCTGCCGTCGGTCGGCCAGATCATGGAGCTGATCACGTCCGGCGAGTACGACGGCGCGGCCTACGACGCCGCCTACCCCCTGCGCCTCCGCGAGACCATCTACTGACGCCCCGGGCGGACCCGAGGTTTCCGGGGCCAGCCGCGGCGGTAGAGCCCACGCATGCCGCCGACGTCGACCCACCGGGCCTGATATGGCCACCTACCACCGTCACGACGCCGGCATCGAGCGTGCCTACGAGCTGATCGACGCCCGCCAGTACGTCATCGAGAGCGACTGGGGCGACGCCCAGCCCCGGTCCGACGACGAGAACGCCTACCTCGAGCGCCACTCCTGGGACGACTACGCGGCCTGGCACCTCGGGCTCACCGAAGGCGCCACCGACCACACCAAGGCCCGCTACGCGTTCGTCTACGGCGACTTCCGCCGCGTCCACCGCATGGGCCTCATCGCCTGCCGCTACCGGGCCGCCCAGTGGCGCCACAAGGAGGTCGAGCTGGCCGCCCACGACCTGCTCCAGCACCTCGACGCCACCCTCGCCTAGCGAGCCCCGGCGACGCACCCCAGCCGACGACGCGATGAGGGTTGCGATGGCGCCGAGCGCGTCGAGGCGTCCTGCGGCGACGCGCCACCTGAGCGAGGCCACCGCGACGCGCCATCTGCTCGACGAGCTCGCCGCCAGCAACCAGGTGCAGGTCGCGATCCTCGCCCACCGGGCCGGGCTCACCGGCTGACCGGCTCGTGGCCCGGTGCGGGTCGACGGCTACGGTCGGCCGATGGCCAGAGCACCGCAGAACAAGCGCCTCCCGATCTACGTCCCCACCGACGGGGTACAACCGATCTGCCCGCACTGCGAGCACCCCCTCGAGGGTGTGTACCGCCAGGACATGGCCGAATCACTCGGCAAGGCCCACCTCTGGTTCTGTCTCGTGTGCCGCAAGGTGCTCGGCGTCTCCCACCGCAAGGGCTTCTGGATGGGCTGAGCCGGGCAATGGCTCACGCGTCGGCGATCCGGGCGAACCGTCGCTCGGCACAGGTCCGCTCGACCACCCACCCGTTCGCGGTCTCCCACCCATCGGCGAGGCGGTCGGCGCTCGTGATCGGCTCACAGACTGCTCACACGATCCGCCGCCACGCTCGGGCCATGGGGCAGCGAGCGGGACAGCGGATCGGTCGGGATGCGGGTTCGACGCGGTGGTGGATCGTGGCACTGGGGTGCCTGGCGCTCGCCGCGGCCGCGTGCGGGCGAGCCGACGCCGACGCCGACGAGGCGGCCACGCAGGCGCGGACGATCGAGGTCGACGGCGCGGAGCGGACCTACCGGCTCCACCTCCCACCCGACACCGACACCGACAACGGGTCACCACTGCCGCTGGTCGTCGTCCTCCACGGGGGCGGCGGTAGCGGGCGCCAGGCCGAGCGGTCCTACGGCTGGAACGAGGTGGCCGACCGGGAGGGGTTCGCCGTCGCCTTCCCCGACGCCCTCCACCGCGCCTGGGCGGTGAGCGACGCCTGCTGCGGGCGGTCGGTCACCAACGACGTCGACGACGTCGCGTTCGTGCTCGAGGTCCTCGACGACATCGGCGCGCTCGACGACGTCGACATCGACCCCGATCGGATCGCCGTCGCCGGGATGTCGAACGGCGGCATGATGGCCTACCGGCTGGCGTGCGACACCGACCGGTTCGCGGCCATCGGCGCCGTCGGCGCCACCCTGCTCGGTGAGTGCGACGCTCCTGCGCCGGTGTCGGTCCTCCACATCCACGGCACGGCCGACGAGAGCGTCCCCTTCGACGGCGGCCCCGGCCGCCGCGACAACGGCGGCGAGGGCAACGTCCCCCTCGACCTCGACGGGCCGGCCGTCGAGGACGTCGTTGCCCGCTGGCGCGGCGTCGCCGACTGCGCCGCCCCGACCACCGACATCCGGAGCGTGGTCGACGTGGACATGACCCGCACGTCGGCCGGTTGCCCGGACGGGCGGGCCGTCGAGCTGATCACCATCGACGGCGCCGGCCACCAATGGCCCGGCGGCCAGCGGCGGCGCCTCACCGAGCACCTGCTCGACACCGACGCGCCGTCCGGCGCGCTCGACGCCACCGAGGAGCTGTGGGTGTTCTTCGCCGACCACCCAGCACCACACGCCGACCGCTGACGACGTGCCATGCGCACGCAGCAACAGCGGGCAACCGCCCATGGTCGACCCCGGCGCCGAGCCGGCTGCTGATTGGCGCTCGTGCTGACCTGCTCGCGGAGCCGGCGGGTGAAGGTCCGCACGATCACCCCGGCCCGGCCGGCCAGGTCGGCGAGCTGGAGCGGTTCGGCGCGACGGTCGGGTGACCAACGTGGGCGCTCCCGACGCCGACACCTGATCACCATCGGGGCACCGGCCGAGGCCGATGCCGCGCACCGAGCGGGCCGGCCGGACCTCAGTCCGGCTGGGTGTGGACGAACAGGACCCCGCCGTGGGCGGGCTTGCCCGCCGCCTTGCGCTCGTCGTCGGAGCGCACGTACTCGTCGAGGACGGCCTGCAGCCTGGCCATGAGCGCGTCGCGCTCGTCGGGGTCGAGGTGGAACACGAACCGGGACGAGGACACGATGCTCGCCGGTCCGGCCTCGACCAGCTCCTCCCGGAACGCCTCGAGCATCGCCAGGTTGGCGTCGGCCAGGAGCTCGGGCGACTGGGCGCCGGTGAGGTCGCGGAGCCACGACCGGTTGGTCGACCGGTACGGCTTCTCGAGCGCCCCCGTCGGCCCCGGTCGGGGCGTCATCGGCTCCAGGAACCCGGCGGCGACGAGCTGGCGGATGTGGTGGAGGATCGTCGACGGGTCCCGGTCGAGCCGTTGGGCCAGCTGCTTGTTGGTCAGCTCCTGCTCGCCGCACAGGCGGAGGATCCGCATCCGCACGGGGTTGGCGAGGGCCTTGGCCTCCTCGGCGGTGGCCGGGATCCGATCGTCCACGCCGCCGACCCTACCGGCCCCCGGGAACCCGGACTGGCGTGGAGAAACGACGTCGCGCCGCAGATCTCCACGCCGGTTCGACACGAGAACGTGGACGGACTTCCAATCGATTGGGATAGTGTCCAATCGATGGGGCAGAGCGCACCGACCGACGCGACGCAGCAGCGGATGACGAGCGGCGACGGGGTCGTGCCGCGGTCGTTCGCGACGTTGCTGGGAGCGTTCGGGCTGTCGAACCTGGCCGACGGGGTGCTCAAGGTCGTGCTCCCGCTGGCGGCGGTGACGTTCAGCCGCTCCCCCGGCGTCGTGGCCGGCGTCGAGATCGTCCGGAGCCTGCCGTGGCTCGTGCTCGCCCTACCGGCCGGCGCCTACACCGACCGGTGGGACCGGCGACGCACGATGCTGGCGGCGAACCTGGGGAGGGCGGTCATGGTCGGGATCGCCGCCGCGGTCGTCGCCGGCGGCCACGGCTCGATCGCCGTGCTCTACCTCGCCGCGATCGGTACCGGCGTCGCCGAGGTGTTCCACGACACGGCCGCCCAGACCGTGCTGCCGCAGGTGGTGGGTCGCAACGAGCTGAGCCGGGCCAACGGGCGGCTCCAGGCCGTCGAGCTCACCGCACAGCAGTTCATCGGTCCGCCCCTCGCCGGTGTCGTCGTCGCCGTCGGCCTCGCCGCGGGCGTCGGCCTGCCCGCCGCGCTGTGGGCGGTGTCGCTGCTGGTCCTGTGGCGGCTGCGGGGCAACTTCCGAGCCGGGCTCGACCCCACCCAACCCACGACGATCCGCCGCGACATCGGCGAGGGCCTGCGGTTCGTCGTCTCCAACCGGCTGCTCCTGCGGCTCGCCGTCATGGTCGCCATCTCCAACCTGACGCTGTCGGCCACGGGTTCGGTCCTCGTGCTCTACGCGGTGGGCGACGAATCGACCCTGGGCCTGGACGAGCGGGGCTTCACCCTGCTGTTCCTCGCGCTCGCGGCAGGAGCGCTGTGCGCCGCACTCGCCGTCGGTCGGATCGAAGCGGCCGTCGGGCGGGCCCGGGTGCTCGCAGCGTCGCTGCTCGGTGTGTTCGTCTTCCTGGCGACGCCCGCACTCGCCGACGACGTCGCCGTCGTCGCGGCAGCGGCCGTGATCGGCGGCTTCGGGGTCGAGCTGTGGAACGTGCCGACCGTGTCGTTCCGCCAGCGGGTCACGCCGGACCGGCTGCTCGGCCGGGTGAACAGCACCTACCGGCTGCTGGCGTGGGGCACGATGCCGATCGGGGCCGCGCTCGGCGGGCTCGTCGGCGAGATCGCCGGGGTGCGCAGCGTGTTCGCGGCGGCCTCGGGCCTGTTCCTCCTCCAGTTCGTGCTCGGCGCCCGCATCACCGAGGACGGCCTCCTCAAGGCAGAGGAGGCCGCAGAGGCGTCGGCCGGCGAGGAGCCGCGGCTCAGCCGTCGATGACGGGGCGGTTGCGGTCGATGATCGCCCGCAGCGACAGGCCGGACGGCAGGGTGCCGAAGGCGCGGCCCCAGTCCCCCGCCAGGCGCGACGCGCAGAACGCGTCGGCGACGTCGTGGGACGCGTGGCGCACGAGCAGGGACGCCGACAGCAGCGACGCCATCATCTCCACGATGCGCCGGGCCCGGCTCTCCATCCCCTCGAGATCACCCAGCTCCTTGCGCAGCCCGGCCGTGGCCGCGTCGAGGCGGGCGTCCACCCCGGCGGCCTGCTCGACCTCGGCCCAGAACGCGTCGAGCGCCGCGGGCTCACGGGCCATCGCCCGGAGCACGTCGAGGCACATCACGTTGCCCGAGCCCTCCCACAACCCGTTCAACGGGCTCTGGCGGAACAGCCGGGGCATCCCCGTCTCCTCGACGTAGCCGACCCCGCCGAGGCACTCGAGCGCCTCCGCAGCGTGGGCCGGTGCCCGCTTCGACACCCAGTACTTCACGATCGGGGTGGCGAGCCGGGCGAGCGCGAACTCGCGGGGGTCGTCCTTGCCGGCGTCGAACGCCCGGGCCAGGCGCAGCGCGCACGCGGTCGCGGCCTCGCTCTCGAGCGCCAGGTCGGCGAGCACGTTCATCATCAGCGGCTGCTCGTCGAGCACCGCGCCGAACGCCTTGCGATGGTGGGTGTGCCACGTCGCCTGGGCCACGCCCTGGCGCATGATGGCGGTCGAGCCGAGCACGCAGTCGAGGCGGGTCCGGTTGACCATCTCGATGATCGTGCGGACGCCCCGGCCCTCCTCACCGATCAGCAGCCCCCACGCGTCGGCCATCTCGATCTCGCTCGACGCGTTCGAGCGGTCGCCGAGCTTGTCCTTGAGCCGCTGGATCCGGACCGGGTTGCGGCCACCGTCAGGCCTCCAGCGGGGCACCCAGAAGCAGCTCAGGCCGCCCGGGGCCTGGGCCAGCATCAGGAACGCGTCGGACATCGGCGCCGAGCAGAACCACTTGTGCCCGGTCAGCAGGTACGGGGTGCCGGACGCGCCACCGCCGGCCGGCCGGGCCGTCGTGGTGTTGGCCCGCACGTCCGAGCCGCCCTGCTTCTCGGTCATCGCCATCCCGCAGGTGACGCCGTCCTTCTCGGTGGCCGGGACGTTGCGGGGGTCGTAGGTGCGGCTGGCGATGCGCGGCACCCACTCCTCGGCGACGTGGGGCTCGGCGGCGAGCGCGGGCACGACCGAGTAGGTCATGGAGATCGGGCACGTGTGCCCGGCGTCGACCTGGTACCAGATGATCATCTTGGTGGCGCGGGCGACGTGGGCGTGGGGCCGGTCGTCGATCCACGGTGCGGCGTGGATCCCGTGGCTGATCGCGGTCCGCATCAGCTCGTGGTAGGCGGGGTGGTACTCGACGGTGTCGAGCCGGTTGCCGTACCGGTCGTGGGTGTGGAGGGCGGGCGGGTTCTCGTTCGCCTGGCGCCCCCACGTCTGGGCCTCGGCGGAACCGGCGACGCGGCCGAGCTCCGTGAGCTCGTCGCTCGCCCACCGGGGCCCGTGACGCTCCACCGCCTCGGTCAGCGGCACGTCGGAGCCGAACACGTCGTGGCCGACGAGGGGCGGCGGCTGGTTGGTGACCTCGTGGGTGTCGAACGCGGTGGCCATGCCGCCACCGTAGGACCGCCGGAGGTCCCATGTTCAGGCCATCGGTCCCGAACCGCGTTCGCTCCGCGGCGCCCGGACAGCCGGAAGTGGTCCTCTCACAGGGGCTCGATGTGGACCTTCTGAGCGGACCGCTCCAGACGTAGCGTCCGACGACGTGCCGTCCGAACAACCACAACGCATCGATCTGCCCGGCGTCGTCGCCGCAGCCGCGGCGATGTCCGCGGTGGGCGGGGCCGTCGCCGTGTCCGGCCATCTCGACGGCCACGCCGTGCTCACGACCCAGGCGGTGCGCTACGCCCTCGCCGCGGGACTGCTCGCGGCGTGGGCAGCGGCCACCCGGACGGCGATCGTGCGACCGACCCGTCGGGAGCTGTGCTGGCTGTTCCTGCTCGCGGCCACCGGCATGACCGGCTTCAACGTCGCGCTCGTCGCGGCCAGCGCCCACGCCGACCCGGCGGTCACCGGCGTGTTCGTCGGCTCCGCGCCGCTGGTGATCGTCGCCATCGCGCCGCCGATGACCGGGAGCCGCCCACGGCCCGGGGTGGTCGCCGCCGCGGTCGTCGTCGTGGTGGGCGCCGCGGTGGTCGAGGGCACGGGCCACGCCGACGGCACCGGGCTGGCGATCTCGGCCGCGGCGCTCGGCTGCGAGGTGTGCTTCACGCTCTGTGCCCTGCCGGTGCTGCGTCGTCTCGGGCCGCTGTCGCTGTCGGTCCACGCGTGCTGGATCGCCGCCATCCAGCTCCTCGTCCTCGGCGTCGTGCGCGAGGACGTCGTCGGCGGGCTGGCGGCCCTCGACGCCGCGGCGCTCGCCGCGGCCGCCTACCTGGCGGTGGCGGTGACCGCAGTGGCGTTCGTGCTCTGGTACACCGCCGTCGGCCGCCTCGGTCCGGCCACCGCGAGCCTGTTCAACGGCATCGTGCCGCTGAGCGCGGCGATCGTCGGGTGGGCCACGCTCGGCGTCGCACCGGGACCGGCGACGTTCCTCGGGGTCGCCATCGTCGGCGGCGGCGTGGCCCTCGGGCTGCGGTCGTCGAGGGGCCCGGAGGTGACCGCGCCCACCGGAGCACCGCCGCCCGAATCGCGGCCGGTGCCCGCACCGAGCGCCGGGGGCGGGCTCAGCCCGAGACCGGCGGCGCCGTCTCGTTGAACGTCTGCAGCACCGGGCCCCGGGGGCTGATGGCGATGCGCATGATCGCGGCCTGGGCGACCCAGGTCCGCCACGTCACCTCGGTGCCGACACCGAGCGCCCAGGTGAGCGCGGACTTGATCGGTGAGACGTGGCTCACGACGACGACGTCGCGTTCGGCGGCGTCCGCGGCGAGGTCGTCGAGCGCCCGGTGGACGCGCTCGTCGACCGCGGTCAGGCTCTCGCCGCCGGGCGGCGCCCACGACGGGTCGGCCCGCCACGACTCCCACACCGACGACGGCACCTCGGTGAGCGGTGTGCCGTCGAGGGGGCCGTAGTCGATCTCGATGATCCGTTCGTCGACGTCACGCTCGGCGGCCTCGAACGCGTCGCCGGTCTGGCGTGCCCGCAGCAGCGGGCTGGTCACCACCCGGTCGACGGGCCCGATGCGGGCCGCCACCGCGGCGGCCTGGGCGATGCCGACCTCGTCGAGCGGGAGGTCGAGACGGCCCTGGAGGCGTCGCGTGGCGTTCGCCTCGGTCCGCCCGTGGCGGACGACGATCAGCATCCGGGGCGCTCACGATGCGGTCGGCGAGCCGGCGGCGCGGCTGTGACGGCGCTCACGGCGCTCACGACACCAGGTCGCGGCCGAGGCGGCCGTCGCGCAGGAACGTCCGCAGTCGGTCCCGATCGGTGAGCTGGAAGCGCCGCACCCACCACACCCCCGCGGCCAGGCCGACGACCTCGAGCGCCAGCGACCACACGCCGCGGGAGATCTCGGGCAGGGCCTCGTCGGGCAGCGGGCCGGCGAAGGGCCACCAGAACAGCGCCGTGTCGGTCCACACGCCGTCGAGGACGAGGTGGACGAACAGCCCGATCGGGATGCCCAACCAGCGCCGGCGCAGCAGGCGTCGCCGCACCGTCACCGCCATGACGAGCCCGAGCGCGACGACGGCCCCGGCAAGGGTGTGCAGGAACAGCGGGCGGCCGGCGACCAGCTCGACCAGCGGCAGCACGGAGCCGAGCATCACGACGCGGTAGTCGAGCGCCGGTGACTGGAACACCAGCCACACCGCGACCACCGAGACGCCGAGGAACCAGAAGAACACGCCGAGACCGTACCCGGCGGGCGGGTGGTACTCCGAGGCACCGACGCAGCTCCGCGCCCAGCAGGTGCGATGACGGGCGCCTCGACGGCGGGGTCGTGCTCAGTGGATCCGGTGTCGCCGTCAGTGGATGACGACGCGGCCGCACTCGTCGCACCACTCGAACCCCGGCGGGGCCTTCTTGATGCGATCGGCCTCGACGGCCGGGATGGCGAGCGGGCAGCCCACGCAGTCACGGCCGACCAGCTTGGCCACCGTGGTGCCACCGAAGAGCGGCCGGGTCTTCGTGTAGGCGTCGAGCGCGTCGGCGGGCACGTCGGCCGCGGCGGCGTCGCGGGCCGCCTTCACCTCGGCCAGCTCGGCGTCGACCGCGGCCTCCGCCTCGGCGAGGGCCACGGTGGCGGTGTCGACCGCTGCCGCCAGCGGTTCACGTCGGGCGCGCAGCTCGGCGAGCTCGGTGTCGATCGGCTCGATCTCGACCATCACCTCGAGCACCTGGTCCTCGATCTCCGCCTGGCGACGTCGGAGCGAGTCGACCTCGGACTGGAGGTCCTGCAGCTCACGGGCGCCGGTGACGGTCCCGGAGTAGAGCTTCTTCTCCTCCTGGGCGGCGTGGTCCTCGGCGGAGCGCGCCTCGTCCTCGTGGCGCTTCTGGACCCGGGCGAGCTCGTGGCGCCGGGCCTCGGCGTCGGCGATGCCCCGGTCGATGGTCTCGAGCTCGGCGGTGTGGCCGGCGAGCACGGCCCGCTCCGCCAGGTTGGCCCGCTTGTGGGCGAGCGCGTCGGCCGCGTTGTCCTGCTCCTGGACGACGAGGAGTTGATCGAGGTCGGTCACGGCCCTCCGGAACGATCGGCTGGCGCGACACGCTACAGCGACGAGCCGCGCGGTTCCTCGACGGAGGCCCCACCCACGGCGCTCCCGCCGCCACGCGACCCCGAACTGGCCACCACCGACGCCGCTCATCGCCCGCAGCGGTCGCCAGAACCGAACGGCACTCGAACTGGCCACCACCGACGCCGCCCATCGGCCGCAGCGTGGGCCAGAACCGGGTGCGGGGGTCAGCCGTCGGCGGCCGGCTCGCTCGCGCCGGCCACCCCGCCGCCACCATCGCCGGAGGGCGCCGATCCGTCACCGCCGGTCGCCGCCGGCGGGGCCGTCGTCGGGGGCGCGGTGGTGGCCGGCGGCGGCGGCGCGGTCGTCGTGGCCGCGCCGCCCGAAGGTGGCGC